>VEMX01000063.1 GCA_009711805.1 Balneolaceae bacterium
GGAGGAAGCAAATAGGCAGTCTCACGATCCACCAAGCGAAAATTAACAGACATTAAAGTATTTTTGGTTCATTGGAAGTTCAACCTAAACTAATAATTTAACCTCAGAAAGTCCGACAGGCTCCTAGTTAAATAAAACTGAGCTTACAAAAAGAAGATAGCATATTTGCAAAATCGGTAAAACAGAGTTTTATTGATTGGTGAATAATCCGGATATCCTCTTGGGCAGGAAGAGATTATGTGGAATAATTGAGTTTTAGGTAACCAAAGAGAAAATATAAACTAAGAGGAACATTATTATGAATAAAAAGATATGTAGTGCAGTCACTATATTTTTTATGTTGGTGTTTTTGTCAATGAATTTTTCTAATGCACATCCCCCTTTCATTCAGGATGAAATACAAATATCAGGTATTGTTACAGATGTGGAAGGAGAGCCATTAGCCGGAGTTAATATCCGGGTAGAGGGAAAAGTGATAGGTACAGCAACAAATCCGGATGGTACGTTCAGCTTAACGGTTGCACAAGATCCTCCTATAACCATCATCGTTTCAATTGTAGGTTTCAAATCAAAAAGAGTAGAAATCACAGAGTCGGTGGTTGAAGATTTAGAAATTTCTCTTGAAGAGGAAACCATTGCCGGAGGTGATGTGGTTGTTTCTGCTTCCCGCGTTGAAGAGAGTATATTGAAATCACCCGTTTCCATCGAGAAAATGGATGTTTTGGATATTCAAAATTCAGCTTCCCCATCTTTTTATGATGAGATATCCCATTTACAAGGAGTAGATTTTAGCACCCAGAGCATGACTTTTAAGTCAATCAATACCCGGGGATTTGGTGCCAATGGCAACAACCGTTTTGTACAGCTTATTGACGGGATTGACAATCAGGCACCTGGCTTAAACTTTGCTGTGGGTAACATTGTAGGTATTTCTGAGCTGGATCTCGAAAGTGTGGAATTAATTCCGGGCTCTGCTTCTGCACTATATGGGCCCAATGCACTTAATGGGATCTTGCTCATGAATAGTAAAAGTCCATTTGACTATGAAGGTCTTTCTTTTAGTACCAAGTTTGGAATGAATCATATGGATAGCCAGGTGGAAGATGAATCGCTGTATCAATCCTACAATTTTAGATACGCAAATGCCGTAAACAACAAATTTGCCTATAAAGTGACAGCGTCTTACCTGAAAGCCCAGGATTTTGTAGCTCAGGATTACCGCGATCAAAGCGGGATTGTAGAACGGGGTAATTATCCCCGGGGCGACCGCCGCGTGTTTGATGGAGTGAATGTATATGGTGATGGGGTGCTAAACCTTGGTGCCATAGCCGATGGTGTAATAGCCGGAGGAGGTGAAAGCGGAGGGCAAATCGAACAGCTGCGTTCACTTATTCCCGATGGACCGGAAGGGAACTTTTCAGCTCCCGGTCTCAGAGAGTCTGAATTTGTGGATAATACGACCGAGAGTTTAAAATTGGGTGCAGCTTTGCATTACAGGGTAAATGATGATTACGAACTATTGGGTCAATACAATATTGGATATGGTAGCACTGTTTACACTGCTAACGACCGTTTTGTACTCGATGATTTCAATATTTGGACGGCTAAATTTGAGCTTCGAAACCCGAACTTCTTTCTCCGTGCATACACTACCCAGGAAGATGCCGGAGATTCTTATGCAGCTAATACTGTTGCCACACGGGTTAACCAACAGGCATACATACTACCCTATTTCCAAACTTTTGTAGGGGCACGTACCCAGGGAGCTACTGTGGAGCAAGCTCATCAGCAGGCAGGATTAACAGCGAGTCAGAATCAACAGCAGTTTTTACCGGGGACCACAACCTTTAATAATATGGTAGATTCGCTACGAGGGCGTTCCATCGCAGATGGAGGAGCACTTTTCCTTGATAAATCTGATTTATACCATACAGAAGGAATGTACAATTTCTCCAATTTAATAGACTCAGACGAGCTGGAATTGATTGCCGGGGCTAACTACAGAATGTATGATCTGAACTCAGAGGGTACACTTTTTGCTTATAAAGATGAAGTCGCAAAAGAAGAATTCAATATTAACGAATGGGGGGCATATGTACAGGCTTCAAAATCATTTTTGGATGATCAGCTGAGCTTTCAGGGATCAATCCGTTACGATAAAAATGAATATTTCGAAGGGCAGCTGTCTCCTCGTATATCAACTACTTTTACGTTGGCCGACCGCCACAATTTTAGAGCTTCGTATCAGACCGGTTTCCGAATGCCAACCACGCAGGACCAGTTTATCAACCTGGATGTAGTAAGCCGGTTGCTCATCGGTAGTAACGAGGCACTGGTTGACCGCTATCGTTTTAAAACCAACACGGTGTATACGGCCGAAAGTGTTCAGGAAGCAAGAGAGGCCGCAAATGCAGGAGATTCCCCGGCAGAAGCAAGATCAAAGCTTGAGGCGGTAGAATTCGACGAGTTTAAAACAGAAAAAATAGAAACCTATGAAGTAGGGTATAAAGCGTTTATAATTGATAAACTATTAGTGGATGTGTATTACTATTACAGTGCATACACCGACTTTATAGCTGAAATCCAGTTTGTTCAGGGAGTGCCAAATGGACTTAAAGAAGATCCCGGAGATTTTGATGCCAATAGTAATGCAGGCAAAGATCAGATTATTAATGGAGGGGTTTTAACCCAGGAATATGGTTTCGATATAAATGCTGATGGAACCGTTAATGCTCATGGGTTTGGTGTAAGCTTAGATTATACACTGCCCAAAGGATATCACCTGGCAGGTAACGTTTCCTTTAATGAACTGATAGATCAGGATGATTTGATAGATCAGGGCTTTAGAGCAAGTTATAATACGCCTGAATGGAGATATAACATACGATTTGAAAATCGGGAGGTAATAGATAATCTGGGCTTCAATTTCACCTATCGCTGGCAAGATGCTTTCTTTTGGGAGTCATCGTTTGGCGCAGCTGTTGTGCCAGCCTATGGAACATTGGATGCCCAGTTCAGCTACAAGCTCCCCGCTTATAATACCATCCTGAAGTTTGGTGGAAGTAATGTGCTTAATGAGCGATATACAACCTCATTCGGTAACCCCAAAATGGGCGCTATCTATTACTTCTCTATCACATTTGACGAATTCCTGAACTAATATCCAAAAGAGCTTATTTATTATGAAACGTATAAATCATTTATTCATACTACTTTTTGCACTGGCTTTTACAGTATTCTCTTGTGATGGTCAGGAACAATCATTGATTGACGATCGGCTGGCTAATAATCCCCTTCCGGGAGATAACACAGAAAATTATCACGCAGGTGATGCAGATTTTTCAAACTTTGTAACCATTGGCAATTCCCTTACTGCCGGATATATGGACGGGGCATTATACAATGCCGGTCAACAAAATTCGCTGGGTGCCATGCTGGCAAGTCAATTGGAAGTTGTTGGAGCCCCCGAAGCATTTAACCAGCCAGATATAAATTCTGAGCATGGATTTAACACCGCTGTTGAGCAATCTCAGGGTGGACCTATTCTCGGAAGATTTAAACTGGATACCAGTATTCCTGGTCCCTCACCTATAGTAGGGGGAGATCCTATTTCAGCTTATAACGGAAATACCCCTGATCTTGACAATTTTGGAGTGCCCGGTATACTGCTGGGACAGTTATTAACCCCGGCTACAGGAGGACCGCAATCTTCCCAAAACCCAGCCTATAATCCATTTTATGCACGTTTTGCAAGTAACCCAAGCCCGGATGGTGCAAATGGTTCTACCATCCTGCAAGATGCTCTTTCAGCCCAGCCTACATTCTTTACGCTGTGGATTGGAAGTAATGATGTCTTGGGATATGCCGCCGGTGGAGCATCTAACGAATCCCTGCTCACATCCCCTGGAGATTTTGATTTTCAGTTTAATGCAACTATAAATGCACTCATGTCTTCATTTCAGGCAAAAGGAGTGGTTATAACGATCCCTCCAATATTGGGGACACCATTCTTCCAGGCTATACCATATAACGCCATTCCCTTAACAGAACAAAGCCAGGTTGATGCCCTGAATGCAGCTTATGCCGATTATAACAATGGAGTGAACCAGGCTAAACTGGGCGGTGCCATTACGGAAGAAGAAGCTCAGCGTCGCCAAATTTCTTTTGCCCTGGGGGCCAATGCATTTGTGATGGAAGATGAAACCCTGACTGACCTTTCTGCTTTTGGATTGCCTAATCTGCGACAGACAGAATCTTCCGATATTATTGTTTTCTCGGCTGCCACTGCTTTTGCGAATGGAGTGGGAACACAACAGCCGGCAGAAGATCATCTGGTATTGATACCTTCCGAACAAGTAGAGATTGAAACACATCGTGCTCAGTTTAATGCATCCATAGCCAGTGCAGTTTCAGCCAATGAGACTCGGCTGGAGCTTTACGATACGAATGATCCTGGAAATATCTTTCTGGACTTAATGGATCCGGCTGCTCCCGGAACTCATGTGGATGGGGTATTTTTAAAGCCTGATTTTTCTCCCGGAGGGATTGTCTCAACAGACGGTATTCATCCCAATCGAAGGGGATATGCATTAATTGTAAATGATATTCTTGAAACAATTGAAGCAGGCTTTAATGCCAAATTACCAGAAGTTGATGTATTGAATCAGCCAAGTGTTCAGATTTGTGCAGGAAATTGTGCAAGTCAGGCAGGAGGCATGTAAGTAAACAAGAAAGTGAATGAAGAGCCGCTCAGTATTGGGCGGCTTTTTTTATGTACGTATACTTTTTTAATATAGAGTATATCTGACAGGTGGTTTAGATGTGTATTTAGAATCTGGGATAGAATAGATGCCCCCTATTACAGCTACTTAGCAGCTCTGAATTCATTGAACCATTGATTATAGAAACTTTGTCACCAATCAATCAGCAACAAGAGGCTGGCATTATATTTGCTCAAGGATTGATGGAACGAACAAAATTATTTTAATGAAAATGAGTACAGACAAAACCCCAAAAAAAGAAACTGAAAATAGCGAGGAAATGGCCTCAAAAAACGAAGTGGCAGAAGAAACAGTATTGAAAGATCAAGAAGAGACCAAACCAACAGAAACAAATGAAGATGAAGCCCGCATAGCTGAGCTTGAGCAGGAGCTGGCATCCTCGAAGGATTCACTTCTTAGAAAAGCAGCAGAGCTTGAGAATGTAAGGAAAAGGGTTCGCAGAGAACGCATACAGTTGTTCGAAGAAGCCAAAGCCGGAGCATTGGAAGATTTTATGCCTATTTATGATGACTTGGTACGCTCGTTACAGGCTGCTGAAGAATCGAAAGTGGAAGACAGTTTTCTGGAAGGTGTAAAAATGGTTTCTAAGAAATTTCAAAATGTGCTTGAAAAGCATGGAGTAGAACGGATAGATGAAGCCGGGGTTCCCTTTGATGTGAATCTGCACGATGCTATGATGAAACAACCAGCATCTGATGATGAGACAGAAAGTGATATGGTACTTCAGGTACTGGAAAGCGGCTACAGAATTGGAAACAGAACAATCCGTCACGCTAAAGTGATTGTAAGCGAATAAGATACTATGAGCACTCAAAGAGATTATTATGAAATATTAGGCGTAAGCAAAGATGCCTCCGAATCGGAGATAAAAAAGGCCTATCGAAAGATGGCTATGGAGTATCATCCCGATAGAAATAAAGGGGATAAAAAAGCCGAGAAAAAATTCAAGGAAGCATCCGAAGCTTATGAAGTACTTAAAGATCCCCAGAAGAAGGCCCGGTACGACCAGTTTGGCCATGCAGGTGTAAATGGGCATGGCGGAGCAGGCGGTCCGGGAGTGAACTTCGATGACATGGGATTCGAAGACATCTTCAGCCGATTCAGCGATATTTTTGGAAGTGGATTTTTTGGCGAAGCCAGCTTTGGGGGCGGCGGCCGACGCGCCCGGTCCCGCCAAGAACCGGGACAGCCTGGTTCTGATATGAAAATAAGGATGCCGCTTACACTCGAAGAAATTGCTTTTGGAGCAGAAAAAAAGCTCAAAATAAAAAAGCAGATCAAATGTAAAGAATGTGATGGTACCGGTGCCGAAACAAGATCTGACTTTGAAACTTGTTCTACATGTAATGGAATGGGGGAAGTTCGCCAGGTTTCGCGTACCATGCTTGGACAGATGGTGAATGTGCAACCATGCCCCAAATGTCATGGTGATGGACGGATCATCAAAAACAAATGTAAAAAATGCCATGGCGAAGGCCGTGTGAAAGGCGAAGAAACGGTTAAGATCAATATTCCTTCCGGAGTGTCGAATGGAAATTATATTACACTTAGAGGACAGGGTAATGCCGGTAAAAGAGGAGGTTCAGCTGGTTCTTTAATTGTATTGATTGAAGAGAAAGAGCACGAACATTTTGAGAGAGACGGCAATAACATTTACTACAATCTCATGCTCAGCTTGCCTGAGGCTATTTTGGGAACAGAAGTAGAAGTGCCAACTCTGAAAGGAAAAGCAAAGCTTAAAATAGAGGCTGGTACCCAACCCGGTAAAATGCTAAGAATGAGAGATCGGGGAATCCAGGGTTTGAACAACACAGGCCCAGGGGATCAATTGATTCGGTTAAATGTATATATGCCCCAAAATCTCTCTGATGCAGAACGTAAGAAAATCGAATCTTTTAAAGATTCCGATAATTTTGATGTATCAAATGCCGACCGTTCCGAGAAAAGCTTCTTTTCTAAAATGAAAGATGTGTTTGGATAGGTTCGGTCTTATCAAAATTGGTTGAAAATAGTAAGGGCGCATTCAATGCGCCCTTTTTATATATGATCAACATACTTATTCAGCAATAACCGCTGTGCCGCTAACCGAAACCATCAACATACTACCGTTGGCTCCAATGGTTTCGTAATCAATATCAATGCCTATAATGGCTGAAGCTCCTACACTTTGCGCCTTGTGTTCCATTTCTTCAAAGGCAATTTGACGTGCTTGTTGCAACTCTTTTTCATAAGCACCTGAACGACCTCCTACAATGTCGCGAATACCGGCAAAGAAGTCACGGAAGATGTTGGCTCCCAAAATAGCCTCGCCGGTAACAATACCTGCATATTGTTTTACTTCCCGGCCTTCAATATGATTGGTTGTACTCATTAACATTCTAATACTCCACTTTTTGGTTAAGATTTTTTTTGTCTACGAGACAATCGAATTTTGTTACCATTATATCATATTCATAGCAGAAAAACTTTCTTATATATAATGTGCTAAAGAGCTTAGGTGAGACGATGGGGGTGGGATTGTATGCCCCAGAGGTCTCCATGGGGAAGAGGCTCAAATAAACAATATGGCCAGCATGTGAAAAGTGAATAGTTTAATTAGGAATGTGTTCAGTAATAATTTTTCATTTTTCACCGCTGCCTTTTCACTTCAATAACTCAATCCCTAATCCCCCACGGATGCTGGAACTAAAAAAAGCCCTCCCGGTTAAGGAAAGGCTTTACAAAAAAACGGAGGTATTAATTGTCGTTGCGGGGACGAGCCTCATTTACTTTTACTGAGCGGCCATCTATTTCGGATCCGTTCAGGTTTTCGATAGCAGCCTCAGCCTCAGCAGTGTTGTCCATTTCAACAAAACCAAATCCTTTGGAACGACCTGACTGCCTGTCGGTTATTATTTTACAGGAACTAACTTCTCCAAATGCTTCAAATACTTCTTTTAATTGATCGTCGGAAACATCATAGCTGAGATTTCCTACATAAATGTTCATAATATTCTTATCTATTTTAAAATTAAATCCAGATTAAGCAGTTACAAACACTACAACATTAAATCCGGTTTGTATTTTTTTCATTCAGTATAAATACAGCTTAAAAGTAAGCTATTTTGCTCCTTATAAAAAGAAATCCCGAAGATTATTTTGAGAGGTTTATTTGGGGGACTTAGAGTTCTTGCATATGACGGATTAATTCAACTAATTATTTAAAAAGTTGGACCATTTCGGTTTGATACTCCTTAAAAGGGTAAATTATGACTGACTCTAACACTGTATACTCTGCCAATAGAACAGCCAGACTTGCCGGGGTGCTATATCTTGTCTTATTTCCCCTGAGTATCTTCAGCTTCGTTATAGTTCCTGCCATGTTACTGGAGCCTGAAAACGCCTCTGTCACAGCACGGAAAATAATGGATAATGAAATGCTATTTCGCAGTGGCATAATCAGCCACTTGTTGAGCCAGATTATGGTGGTTTTTCTGGCATCAACACTTTACCGCCTGTTCAAAGCAGTAAGCAAAGATTATGCACTGCTTATGTTAGTACTGGCGCTGTTGGGACCTCCCATATCTTTCTTGAATGAAGTCCATAATCTTGCTGTGATACAATTGCTAAGCGGGCCAGAATTCGGAGTGTTTACTCCAGTTCAGCTTCAGGCTCAGGTAATGTTATACCTGGATATGAGCCGGCAGGGGATTTATATAGCTCAGATCTTTTGGGGGTTATGGCTATTGCCATTGGGAGTACTAATTTATCGTTCTGTATTCTTACCCCGGTGGCTCAGCATTCCGGTAGTTATCGCAGGTCTTGCATATCTGTTTGACTCTTTCATGCAACTACTATTTCCAGGTTTTATTCTGATTAGCCAGTTTACCTTTGCTGCAGAATTGTTTCTGCCTTTGTGGTTGTTGATAAAAGGAGTAGAAACGAAATAAGTGAAAAGAACCAGGTCAATAAGTTATATTAAGTTCTCAGTTTTTTTTAACGATTCCTCAGCCATCTCTTCGTGGTAATTTTTGAGCTTGTCAGCCACAGAAGCATCATTCATACCAATCATACGTGCTGCAAGCAGTCCGGCATTTTTTGCTTTCCCAATAGCTACTGTAGCTACGGGAATACCGTTGGGCATCTGAACAATAGAATAGAGGCTGTCAACTCCGCCAAGGGCCGTTGTTTTAACAGGTACTCCAATAACGGGGAGGGTAGTATGGCTGGCCAGCATGCCGGGAAGATGAGCCGCTCCTCCAGCTCCGGCTATAATAGCTTTAAGACCTTTTTCGCGAGCTGTTTTTCCATATTCGGCCATTAAATCCGGGGTACGGTGTGCCGAGACTACCTTTTTTTCGTAGGGAATACTCAAGTAATCCAGTATATCAGCGGCTTGTTTCATGGTGGGCCAGTCGCTGTCGCTACCCATAACTAAACCGATTATTGGTTTGCTCATTATTCTTATAGTCTTTTTAAGGTTGTGGTAAAGATGCTGAAACAAGTTCAACATGACAAGAAGAAGTTGAACCGGAAGGCACAACTCCCAATGATCTTATAATCTTAGATTTCAATGTTTCGGCTTAAGGTTTTCGCCTTGTTATAAGTGGCCTCCAAATCCTCACCCAACAGGGTAAAGTGAGCCATTTTTCGACCAACTTTAGACTCCATTTTCCCATAAATATGGAGATGTCCGTTTTCGGCAGCCAGCGCTTTTTTAATATGTGTTACTTCTGCCGGACGCTTGTGGGTGCCCAATAAGTTAATCATGGCAACAGCCGGTTTATTGAGGCGGGAAGATCCAAGAGACAATCCCATGACAGCCCGTACATGATTTTCGAATTGCGAAGTGATGCACCCTTCTATTGTATAGTGTCCGGAGTTATGAGGCCGCGGAGCCGATTCGTTGAGTATAACATCACCATTTTCGGTGAGGAAGAATTCAAAAGCAAAAATTCCTTTTCCGTCAATAGCCTCAGCTGCAGAAAGAGCCAGTTCCTGGGCTCGAATTTGATACCTTGAGTTAACCGGTGCGGGTGAAAGTACCGCTACACAGATATGATCTTTCTGAACGGTTTCGCAGCAAGGATATACAACGGTACCGGTTTCATTTCGGGCTACCTGTACAGCCAGTTCGTTCGTAAAGTCTACAAAAGCCTCTGCGATAATATCACGGCCGGTATTTCCTCCAAGACTCTGATAAGCCTTTTTTGCTTTTTCCAGATCCCGAACGGTTTCATTACCATATCCATCGTATCCGCCTTTGGATGACTTAAGGACATAAGGCCAGCCATGTTTTTTACCAAAAGCTTCCAGGTCTTTTGCATCCTCTATAAGCTGATATGGGGTGACAGGAATACCAGCTTTTTCAAAAGTTTGTTTTTCAATCAGCTTGTTCTCGATAAGTGCGAAACTATCAGGGGAAGGGTAAATAGGAGTACCGCTCTGTTCCTGTACTTCCTTGAGTATCTCCGAGCTAATAAATTCGTTTTCCAGGGTAACTACATCACATTGCTTGGCGAAGGCTGCCATATCATCCACAGAATCAAAAGAACCAGAAAATGAAAAGGGAGTCATAAACTGTACGGGTTCATTTTCATCACGATCCGAGAATACGGCTACCTGTATCCCAAAACGGAATGCTTGTAGAGAACTCATACGTGCAAGCTGACCAGCGCCAAGGAAACCAATTTTATAGTTGGCAGGAAGTGAATTAGAAGACATTTGTAATTTTTCTTTTAAAGGTAAGAATATTTTTATTTATGAATGGTTCAATTAGGGCCATCGGTAAAAAAGAGTATTTGTTGCTACAAAGTGTAAACCAAACTAGCGGCCCATAGCTTCTTTATAAAATAAATATCAATCCTTCGGTGAATTCCTTAATTTCGAAATGATAAAGAAGTAGTGAGTAAATATAGAAATGGATATAGAAGCAAAGCTTGAGCAAATAAAATCAAGATTCCAGGAAGTAAATGCAGCAATGAGTGACCCGGCTGTATTTGATGACCCTAAAAAGTATACTGAGCTTACCAAAGAGCGCAGTGAGTTGGAAGGCTTGGTGAAAGATTATGATACCTGGAAAGACCTGCAGAACCGCCAGAAAGGCAATAATGAACTTATTGAGATGGATGAAGATGCCGAAATCACTGAGATGGCAAAAATAGAGAACAGTGAGATCAAGGATCAGCTGGTGGAGTTGGAAGAGGAAATTAAAATGAAGCTTATTCCCAAAGATCCTGAGGATTCCAAGAACGCTATTGTGGAAGTCAGGGCAGGAACCGGGGGGGATGAAGCCGCTATTTTTGCAGGAGATTTATACGACATGTATCGCCGCTATTCGGATAAGCAAGGATGGGAGATGAGCCTGATGAGTATAAACGAATCGGAAAAGGGGGGGTACAAAGAAATTGTGTTTTCTCTGGAAGGAAGTGAGGTATTTGGTAAGATGAAATTTGAAAGTGGGGTTCATCGTGTTCAGCGTGTACCGGAAACAGAAAGTCAGGGTAGGGTGCATACTTCAGCCGCTACGGTAGCAGTACTTCCTGAAGTGGAAGAAGTGGATATTGATATCAATACGGCAGATTTAAGAATTGATACTTTCCGGGCGAGCGGAGCTGGAGGTCAGCATGTTAACAAAACTGATTCTGCCATCCGCATTACCCATGAGCCCTCGGGTATTGTAGTGGAATGTCAGGAAGAACGCTCACAGCATCAGAATAAAGAGAAAGCAATGACGATGCTGCGTGCCAAGATGTATGATATTGAATTGGAGAAAAAACAAAAAGAACGGGCAGCAGAACGTAAAAGCCAGGTATCTACAGGAGACCGTTCGGCTAAGATACGCACCTATAATTTCCCGCAGGGAAGGCTTACCGATCATCGTATCAATTTAACCCTGTATAATCTGGATAATGTTATGAAGGGAGATATAGAAGAGGTTATAAACGCTCTCAGAGTTCAGGAAAACCTGGAGAAACTAAATGCTCTGGCCGAAGAGGTATAGGATTGTACCCCTCTAATTAACATGTGGGGGTTGGTTCGCCCTGGGCAGTGTATTGGCTATTGAAGTGAAAAGGCAGAAGGTAAAAATTCAATTAAGAATTATTCAATTAGGAATGCGTGTTCAGTGGCAACTTTTCACCTTTCACTTTTGCCTTCAGCCTTTTCACATGCCGGCCATTTAGTTTGCTTGAGCCCCTTCACCTTCCCCATCAGCAAAGGTATTCCATTCGTTATTGAGGGTCTCGATAACACGCAGATGTTCTGGATTGAGTGCTGCTGCATTGAAAAGAGAAACCCCAACGGCTCCTCCGGCTTTAGCTCTTCGGATAGCAATTTCAAGTCCTCCGGGAGTGAGGGAGGGCACAAATAAACCAGAGATAATATCAAAACGGCCATGTGCCTCGCGGACACCTTGTTCAGTGGCAAATTTGATCCATTCCAGGTTTTGGCGGTAGAAGTTTTGATACAGCATAGGCAGAGCGATGTCCAGGTTCCAGCTGGCCCAGTCCTGGCGGACCATTTGTCTCGACATCTCCGGAAAAGGGAATACAGCAGCAGTTATTTTTTTGTCATGGGAATGAGCTATATCAGCCAACTCATTTACCAACGAAGTAACCGCATTTAAACGATACTGCAACCATTCGGTACTGAGTTCCGGGTGGTCCATTTCCACAGGGTCCACTCCAAAGAGTTCTTTAAAACCTTCCCTGGCATTAGGGTGGTAACCATAATCATACTCAGGAAACTGCTGGTCTTGCACGATGTCATATTTAGGCTGCAGGTCGGCTCCAAGAATCACATCCACATACCGAACGTAATCCAGGTGTACCGACTCTATACCTTTGGTTTGGGCAATACTGTCTATATTAGACTTAATATGGTTTCGGGCACCCTCAGAAAATGGACTCAGCCACTGGTAATAATTTACATAAGCACGATAGTCATAAGAGTTATCCCCATTTCGGTTTACTGAGTACCAATCGGGATGTTGAGCTGCCGTTGAATCCCCGGGACGATTTAACGTCCAGATCCATGCATGGATGTCCATGTCAAAACTGTCGGCATATGAGGCAATCTCTTCAAGCTTGGGGCGTCCGGCTTGCACATATAAATCCGTTATTCCCGCTTTCGAAAGTTTACTTAACGTCTCTTGCCATTCCGCTTCCCCATCGGCAATATTTGTTCCTGTCCATGCAGCAAATACAAACTCATTTGAGGAGACGCGATGGTTCTTTTTTTGGCAAGAGGACAGCACCAATACGGTCAACACGATGGATAAAAGTATTCTCATAAGACAGCTTTATTTGATGGATAGATATCCATGATTGTTTAAAGTGATAGTGCCTTTTGATGGATCATGAATCGATAACTCAAAAGTTGAGATGCCAGAATTCAGCGTTATCTCATACTTATTTCCATTAACCGAAAACAAAGGACCGCCAAAGGGTGCCAACTGATCCGAAAAAGTTCCATGATTTTTTTTCCAGGCCAACTGCTTCCGATACACATAAAATAGTAACTGATACTCCACTTCCCAGGGATCGTTTTCAAAAGCTTGAGGTATTGAGGGCGGTTGTTCGGTGAACTGAAGATATCCCCAGTACTCGGGCTGGTGCATATTAACAGCATGCTGGGAGGTCCATACCCAATTTAAAGCAGGGAGATACTCTCCCGAAGTACGATCTGTCTTTCGCTGATAGGTACCCTCATTGAGCTGATGTTTCCATTGGACGCGAGAAAAATTTAACCGCCATGTGGTTCCCTCTTCAACAGTTTTTCCAGGGCTCAGGTCGGCAAGAGCATCAAGGGGAATGGCCATTTCTATCGACCACAATGAATCGATATCTGTAGGATCGTTGAGGGTTCCATTGAAGGCTAACCCCACTTGAGTTCCATTTACATCCCAGTAATTGCTTACAGGTCCTCCTAAGCGGTAGGGGTGCATAAGAATAAGTTCCCAGAGTGTACCCAACGCATTCACTTCAAATTCAACATAGTGAGGTTGATTGGGATTAGGCTTTAGAAAAATTTCGAGGTCATTGTTGTAGAATATAACGGCATCCCGCTCGGTGATGTCTCCCCATATGTGTTCTTCTTCCATTTCAGAATAAAAGTAAAGGTACTCCTCATCCCAAAGCATCTTAACCCGCGTGTCAAAGTATGGTGCAGGTTTAGATTCACCTTCAATATCAATAAAAGAATGGGTCCATGAGGCATCATCCCACTGAGGCTCATCCGGTTTGCCATCTATTGTGAGGGCAGCGGCCGTTTTATGAACCACATAGTGTTCAGGGATATCAACTTCGATTGGGGTAGGAGCTGGAGGAGTACAGCCCATACCTATGATAACAAAGAAAGCGCCAAGGCCAGGTAATAATTTTTTCATGGTGCAAATAAAATACTCAAAGTGTTATTAATTCAATAGAAAAGCCCGGCTCATTTCTAAGCCGGGCTTGGTAATATAGTATGTATGATCCTAATCTTAAATTTTAGGTGTGGCCGCTAATATTTCTTCACTGGCCTCCTTTTCAAACTTCTTAAAGTTTTTGGCGAACATTGCAGCCAGCTTTTGAGCTTTCTCATCATAGGCTTCTTTGTTTTGCCAGGTATTCTTAGGAATCAATACTTCAGATGGGATCCCATCTACAGCTGTAGGCACCTGAACCCCAAAGACAGAATCTGTAATGTACTCTGCATTGTCAAGATTACCTGCTAAAGCTTCACTTAGCATTTTTCGGGTATAAGAGAGTTTCATACGGTGACCTTCACCAAATTCACCGCCAGTCCATCCGGTATTTACCAACCATACACTGGCATTATGCTTGCGGATTTTATCAGCAAGAAGTTCTGCATAGTCAGTAGGATGCAGAGGCATAAAAGGAGCACCAAAGCAGGCAGAAAAAGTAGCCTGAGGTTCTGTTACTCCTCGTTCGGTTCCGGCAACTTTAGCGGTGTATCCACTAATGAAATGATACATGGCTTGTTCCGGGCTCAATTTGGAAATGGGGGGGAGCACTCCAAAGGCATCACAAGTTAAAAATATAATATTCTCAGGGTGTCCGCCTTTCCCATTCGGGCTGGCATTCGGGATATAATCCAGTGGATAGGAACAGCGTGTATTTTGGGTAAGACTTACATCGTCAAAGTCTGGTTCACGGTTGTCATCCAATACCACATTCTCCAATATAGTACCCGGCATTTGAGTAGTAGCATAGATTAACGGTTCTTGCTCAGGAGAAAGGTTAATGGTTTTGGCGTAGCATCCCCCTTCGAGGTTAAAGACGCCATCGTCACTCCAGCCGTGCTCATCATCTCCAATTAAGGTTTTTTCCGGATCGGCAGAAAGTGTGGTTTTACCCGTTCCGGACAGTCCGAAGAAAACTGCTGTTTTGCCATTTTCATCGTGGTTAGCAGAACAGTGCATGGCCATTACTCCTTTTTTGGGGAGCAGATAGTTCATGACTGAAAAGATACCTTTCTTAACCTCACCAGAGTACAGGGTACCTCCAATAAGGATAATTTTTTTATCAAAATTACAAAGGATATAGGTACTGGTTCGTGTACCGTCAATTTCAGGATCGACTTGCAGGTTTGGAGCCGCCAGAACCGTGAAGTCAGGTTCATGAGTAGCAAGCTGATCATCCGAAGGACGAATAAACATATTGTGAGCGAAAAGAGCATGATACGCCGCTTCACTAACCACCCGAACATTCAGGCGGTGAGTTTCGTCAGCTCCGCAGAAGAGATCCTTTACAAAAAGATCTTTGTCTTCAAGGTAATCAACGGTTTTTTCGAACAGATTATCAAAAACTTCTTCCGAAATAGGCTGGTTGATATCACCCCAGTCGATGTCATCGTGTATGGATGGCTGATCTACAATAAATTTGTCTTGAGGAGAACGGCCGGTATATTTACCAGTCAAAACCCGGAGTGCATGATCTTTTGTTAAAACTGCCTCTCCGCGTGTAATTGCTTGTTCGTATAGCTCCGCAGGTTTAAGATTCCAGAATACATTTTCTTTTTTGTCGAGACCGATATAGTCGAGTCCGAACTTGCTTTTTGGGTGCACCTTGTAATCTACGCTCATTAGTTTAGTTAGGTTATATTTTGAGACTCAAAAGGTAAGCATTTGAAAACTGAATTTTAACCTCATATTCAAAGGTTAAAAGGCTTTTTAAAGCTTTTTGGGTTTTTTCGGAAGCGCTTTTAATACTTATATCTTAAATGTAGTTTGCCTAAAAAGTAATGGCAAAAGTAACAAATTATAAAAATAAAAAAGCCTGTGAATTTGTGCGAACAACAATTTTTTAAGCATAAATTGAACAACAGTCCAAAATGCTGGGTTTGACTAGAAGATTTGAAAAGGGGTGAAAGGGGAAATAAGAGTCTGACGGGAGGGCTCTTACCAAAATCATTTCTTAACCCGGATTATTCACCAAGTAATTCAACGATAATATATTCAAGTATATAGATCGCCATTTTGCATCCATTCGTGAATGATTCGGGTTAAAGGAGGATGGACACAGAGGAATTTCGGCGAGCAAGCTGATCAATTATTGGTGAAAAAAGAATCATATAGAACTTTTAACCCCCAGAGTTTTATCTTGGGATTCCATTAAGCGATCTACAATTAAAAGCCGGTAAACATGGCAGAACAAATAGTAAAAATAGGTCTTGTACAGCGGCCCAATTCCAGTAACCCAAAAGATAATTTGTATGGGCATATGGGATTGATTCGGAAAGCTTCAGAAAAAGGGGCTCAGATTGTATGTCTGCAAGAGCTTTTTAATACCCCTTATTTTTGTACCGAATATAATAATGAATACTTTGATTGGGCCGAACCATTGGATGGGGTACTGGTCTCAAGTATGCAAAACCTTGCGGAGGAATTGGAAGTGGTGATAATAGCTCCTTTTTTTGAACGCAGAGCCAGTGGAGTGTACCACAATTCATTAGTTGTTATAGATGCAGATGGCACAAAGATGGGATGCTATCGCAAAACTCATATACCCGATGATCCAGGTTTTTACGAAAAATATTACTTTACCCCCGGAGATGAAGATACCGGTTTTAAAGTATTTGAGACTCGGTACGCAAGCATAGGCACGTTAATATGCTGGGATCAATGGTACCCGGAAGCCGCACGCATAACAGCGATGAAGGGAGCAGAGATACTTTTTTATCCTACGGCTATAGGAACACTTGCCACTGAGGGAAAGACAGATAAGAAAAAATTTAAAACAGCCTGGGAGACCATTCAATGCAGTCATGCTATAGCCAATGGGTGTTATGTAGCTTCGGTAAACCGGGTAGGCAAAGAGTATGGCAGCCGGTTTTGGGGAGGTTCCTTTGTGGCAGGACCTTTTGGTGAGATGATAGCCCAGGCAGGAAATAAAGAAGAGGTACTGGTGACCGCATGTAATTTGGGAAACATCGAAAAACAACGGCAGGAGTGGCCTTTCTTTCGGGATCGCCGGATCGATTTATATGCTCCCCTTACCAAAAGAGTTGATGATTAAAGAAGAGTATCCATCAGGAGTAAGAATTTGAAAGACACACCATTATACATGATGCCGGCCGAGTGGAGCAAGCATTGGGCCACTCAGCTGCATTGGCCTTCGAACAGAGAAACCTGGCCGGGAGACCGTCTCGAAAGGGTAGAAGAAGTATACTGCCGTATTATAGAGGAACTTCATTTTTACGAACCTATTCACTTATTTGTGGAGAGCCTGAAAGCGCGAAACAGGGTAATGCAAAAGTTGTCATTAAGGGCTATAGACCTGGATCAACTCACCATTCACCAGCAGAAAATAAATGATGTGTGGGCAAGGGATTGCGGACCCATTTTTGTAAAACAAAATAACCGTTATGTAATAACAAACTGGACGTACAACGCCTGGGGAGAGAAATATCCTCCCTGGGAAGATGACAACAAACTCCCCGGGTATATAGCAGCCAAATATGGGATAAAATGCCTAAAGCCGGATATGGTACTGGAAGGAGGCGCCATTGAAGTGAATGGGGAGGGGTTACTGTTAACCACTGAATCGGTATTATTGAACCCAAACCGGAACCCCGATATGGATAGAGCAGCCATTGAGGAAAAGCTAAAAACGTATCTTGGAGCTGAGCAGGTGCTATGGCTTAAAGGTGGTTTGGCCGGGGATGATACAGATGGTCATATTGATGATGTCTGCCGTTTTATAAACAAAGATACAGTCTTGGCTATGGTTAGCGATGATCCCGGGGATGTGAATTACAATATGCTACAGCAGAATCTTGAGATTCTTCACTCCATAGAATTATACGATGGTACTTCGCTGAACATAGAGACGCTGCCGCTTCCCCATACAAAAATAGAAGGCACTACTGTTGACGGTTCTGCACACGTACCCGCCAGCTACGCCAATTTTTATGTAGCCAACGGGGTAGTACTGCTGCCATTTTATAATCATCCATATGATCAGGAAGCTAAAAAATTACTGGAAAGATACTTTGGGGGAAGAAAAATTATAGGGATTGATTGTACCGATTTGGTCTGGGGACAGGGAGCCTTACATTGCATTACACAACCGTGGTACAATTGAGGATATGAAACCATGTGTACAAAAAAAATCCATAAAAAATGAATGAAAGAGCAGGCATAAAGCTTTTTTACATTCTTTGAATAAACATTCAAAACTGTCTTCCAACTTTAATATCTTTCCGTTTCTTAAAACAATGATTAAAACCATTTGAATGCGCACAATTGCCCATGAGAAGTACGAGGCGGTTATAGGCCTCGAGGTACACGCACAGTTATTGACAAAAAGTAAAGCTTTTGCTCCCGTTACTATAGAATATGGGGGGGCACCCAATACCCAGGTTACTCCTTTATGTTTGGGACATCCCGGTACCTTACCTGTGATAAATGAAAACCTGGTTCGCTATATCATTAAAATGGGGTTGGCCACTGGATGTAGCGTAGCACGTAAATCTATTTTTGCCCGTAAAAATTATTTCTATCCGGATTTGCCTAAAGGGTATCAAATCTCTCAATATGATACTCCTATATGCTACGATGGTGCAATCAATATTGAACTGGAGGAATATGATAAGACCATTGGCCTTACCCGTATTCATATGGAAGAAGATGCCGGGAAATCCATTCACGATCAGGACCCGTACAATACTCTGGTTGATCTAAACCGAGCCGGAACACCTTTGATTGAGATTGTTTCGGAACCCGACATCAGGACTCCCCAAGAGGCCTATGCCTACCTTTCTAAGATTAAGCAGATCGTGCAGTACCTGGAAATCTGTGATGGGAATATGGAGGAAGGAAGTTTACGGTGTGATGCCAATGTCTCGGTACGTCCAAGAGGACGGGAAAAATTTGGTACCCGAACCGAGTTAAAGAATATGAACTCCTTCAGGAATGTAGAGCGGGCAATTCATTATGAGATTTATCGTCAAATCGACTTAATTGAAGATGGCGGTGAGGTGGTTCAGCAAACCCGGTTGTGGGATACCAGCAAAATGGAAACGCGATCTATGCGCTCTAAAGAGGAAGCCCATGACTACCGGTATTTCCCCGAGCCAGATTTACCTCCAATCATTGTTACCGATGAAATGCTGGAGGAAATTAAGGAGGAGTTACCAGAACTTGCTGATGTCCGTCAAAAACGTTTTGTTGAAGAATACGAGATGTCGGAAGTGGATGCAGTTACCTTAACGGATAGTAAATACCTGGCCGATTATTATGAAGAAGTGACAGAATACCTTGGAAATCCGAAAGCTGCTTCCAATATTGTGCTCAGTGAAGTATTGCGTGTTTTGAATGAACAAAGTATTGATATCCGTGAGTTTACTATAGGAGCCGATCGACTTTCAGAGCTCGTAAAGTTAAAGGAGGATGACAAGATTAATTCCTCAGCTCTTCAAAAAATCTTTAATAAGATGTTGGATGGAGACAAGTCGGCAGAGGAATATGCGAAAGAAATGAACCTGATTCAGGTGTCAGATAGTGGATTTCTGGAGCCTATTGTGGATGAAATTATTTCAAATAACCCGGATGAGGTTCAACGTTATAAGGATGGTAAAAAACAGCTCATAGGCTTTTTTATTGGTCAAGCCATGAAGGCCTCAAAAGGGAAGGCAAATCCAAAATTGGTGAAAGATTTAATCACTGAAAAATTAGACAACTGATTAATTTAGTCTAAAATATTTTTTATGAAATTCCATTTCAAGGTAGTATTTGTTCTGTTAGCTGTAGCAATTGTTTCATGTTCCTCAAAGAAGGAGAAAGAGACAAAGAGTATGTTCATCAAGGGGAAAATTACTGTAGCCGATTCTGTCGACTCAAGTGGTGATTACTCAGGAATCGAACTGCTGATTCCAAGAATAGATTCAGAGGGCACCGTTTCTGATACATTATTTTTTGCTGAAACCGAAAAATCCGGTGAATTTGAAGGAACAGCCTCCTTCGAAACCAAATCATATTATGCGCTTGTAATAAACCGAAATGGTAATTCAATCGGGCAGCTTAATGTAATATTGGCGGAAGATGATACTCTGAATATAAAGGCTGAACTTCCTGGTGTTGCTAAAACTGTGAGCATGCAATCAAAAGAATATGAAGCCATGAAGGTGTTTGAACGTACAAACCGTGCCTTCCAACGGGTGCTGGCTGCAGGTAACAAAGGGGTACTCTCAGACTCTGTATTTCAGGCTGAAATAAACAAGTGGCCGGATCTGTTTTGGGAAGTAGCCGAAAAAAATAAAGAAACCCTTGCCGCTTCACTTGCTATAGAAAAAGTAGCCCAGTTGCTCAACGGATGGAAGAATGAAGTGATGATGGAACGTATTGATGCCGGCCTCCCGGCTGACTATGTAGTAGGAGTAGCTGCCCGGTATGGAAAGATTTACCTGGCCGATGAAAAAGGATTGGATGCGGCATCAACATACCTGGATTCCCTGATTCAAATATCAGACAATGAAAGAGTGAAGGAATTAGTGCTTCGAAATAAAATTGAGATGTACTTTGACAGTTCCCGGGTGCAATCGGCTAAGAAAATGCTTCAGGAATATGAAAAAACCTACACAAAACCCATATCTAAACAGTGGGCAAATAACATCCGCTACGACCTAAACTACCTTGCTCCCGGAGTAAATGTACCCCCGTTTTCTTTAGTAACACTGAATGGGGATACCATTACTGCTGAAACAATGAAAGGTAATGCCTATATACTGGAGATATCTCCTCTGGCCAACCAACAATATATGGCTGACTATGACCGAACCATGGTTATTTACGAGATCTATAAGAACTATGGTCTCAAGCTCCTTACCATTCCCTTAGATCAAAGCCAGGTTACGGTAGATGCCTTTTTTGAAGAGCGTAGAAAAGCCTGGCCTGTTGCAAAAATCGGCTCGTTTGATGTACAGTCAATTATCGAAAAGTTTAACGTAACCCAAGTGCCCACCCGTTTTCTGGTAGATCAGAATGGTGTGCTAGTGCGTAAATATGATAACCGGGAGTTCTCGGAGGTCATACAAGCCTTAAATCGTACCCTGAAGAATAAGAATAACGAAAGCATAAACTGAAGCAGATCTGATGACAAGACAATTTCTGATAGCCGGTAACTGGAAAATGAATTGCGGTCCGGCTGATGCCGCAGAACTACTGGAAAATTTAAAAAAACAAAAACAAGAGTTAGCTGATGTAGTGGATGTGCTGGTTTGCCCTCCTTTTGTGTCTTTATCTATGTCGGTAAATTATCTGCACGAAACGGATATACAGGTAGGAGCCCAGAACCTCCACTTTGAAGACGAAGGCGCATACACCGGTGAAGTTAGTGCCCGTATGATTGCTGAAAGTGGATGCAACTATGTGATTGTGGGACATTCCGAACGCCGGCAGTATTTTGGGGAAACAGATGAAATTGTAAACCGAAAAGCCCGAAAAGCACTGGAACATCGCCTGGCTCCGGTTATTTGTGTGGGAGAAAGTCTTGATCAGCGTAAAAATGAAAAGCATCATAGCGTAGTAGAAGAACAGGTGAAAGCGGCCCTTAATGAGGTTGGTCATTCAGAAGTACTGGATGCGGTTATAGCCTATGAGCCTATTTGGGCTATTGGAACCGGCGAGACGGCTACACCAGGACAGGCCCAGGAAATGCATGCACACATTCGAACAATATTGGCAGAAATGTATACGGATGAAATAGCAGCTTCGCTGCGGATATTGTATGGTGGAAGCATGAAGCCTCACAATGCTGAAGAATTGTTGAGCCAGGATGATGTAGATGGCGGTCTTATTGGAGGAGCTAGCTTAAAAGCAGAAAGTTTTACTGAAATTATAACTATAGCTGAAAATCTATCATAAGGAATGTCCTATAACGTATTACTTATCGGCAGCGGTGGACGTGAACATGCGCTGGCATGGGGTATAGCCCGGTCCCCACTTCTTAATGAACTTTATGTAGCTCCCGGAAATCCCGGTACTGCTGAATTAGGCCGTAACACTGATTTGGATGTGTCTGATTTTGAAGCCGTATGGCAATTTGTGCAGAAGAATGCAATTGATCTTACGGTAGTAGGTCCTGAACAACCTCTGGTTGATGGTATCGCTAATTTTTTGGGAGCAAAGGGACACCGGGTATTTGGTCCGAAACAACAGGCGGCGATGCTGGAAGGGAGTAAAGAGTTTGCCAAAGAGTTTATGGATCGTCACTCTATTCCCACGGCATCCTATAAAGTATTTGATCAGGATAATTTTGATGAAGCCAAAAAGTATATCACAGAACAGGATAATTACCCGGTAGTACTGAAAGCGGATGGTTTGGCAGGTGGAAAGGGAGTGTTCATTCCTGAGTCTGAAGAAGAAGCAATGGAAGTTCTGGACGAGCTCCAAACCAGTTCATCCCTCAAGGAGGCGGCCAGTCGGCTCGTCATAGAAGAGTTTATGGTTGGGGAAGAAGCGTCGGTATTTGCTATCTGTGACGGAGATTCGTACCAGGTTATCGGGAATGCCCAGGATCATAAGCGTATCGGAGAGGGAGATACGGGACTCAATACAGGAGGAATGGGGGCATATTCCCCGGCCCCTGTGGTTACCGATGAAGTACTTGAACGAGTGGAAAAAGAGATTATAGCCCCCACCGTGCAAGGGATGAGAGAGGAGGATAATCCATATTGTGGGTTTTTGTATTGTGGACTAATGATTACCAAAGAAGGTCCCAAAGTGGTAGAGTATAACTGTCGTTTTGGAGATCCGGAATGCCAGGTGATTATCCCGAGAATGAAATCGGACCTGCTGAAAGTGATAGCAGCTTGTACTGAAAATAAGCTTGGAGATACCGATATACAGTTTGACAACCAGTTTCGCACATGTGTTGTGCTCGTGTCGGGAGGGTATCCCACAGAGTATAAAAAAGGAAAGGAGATTCACGGGCTGGAAGATGTAGAAGGGGTTATTGTTTTTCATGCAGGTACACGCCGGGAGAATAACACCTGTTATACAAATGGGGGGCGGGTGCTTAATGTAGTGGGATCCGCCGATACGCTCGGAGAATCAATTAAAAAAACATACGAGCAGCTTAAAAAAATAGATTTTGACAAAGCCTACTACCGCAGCGATATTGGAGTGAAAGGTCTTAAACATTTAGAGTAAGAAGAGTGCATATTGAACATCCGGCAAGGAATACCAAGGATTGAAGATAAACAGAGGGTAGTACCGTCTTTAATTTTGGGAATTATTGTCGCCGGGCTTTTCATGCTGAAGCCTCATATCATAGTTGCCCAACAGCTCGAATTGCTTTATACCGGTCTGGATAATCCTACTTCATTGTATGTGCATCAGGATGTGATTTATATTGTTGAACAGGGAAAGAACCGCTTGCTTCAGCTCAATAAACAAGGAGAATTGTTGGAAACCACAGGCGGTCAGGGTCGGGGTGATTACCAGTTTGACACTCCTGTTGACATACATGCTACAAACGGCTTAAAAGTGTATGTATCCGACTTCCGAAACCACCGGGTGCAACTATTTGACCGGCGCGGACAGTTTTTGGGAAGCTTGAAAGCAGCTTCGGGTTTCAATAATGCTTCCTATTCTCCAACCCAGCTGGTTGTGAATGATTTGGGAGAGGTATATTTCCTGGATCAGAGTTCCAATACGATTAAGTGGTACGATCTGGATGGGAATTATGTAGATGAATTTTCAGTGCCCGCTCAAATAGATCAGGTTGATGACATCCAGCTGTATGAGCGTGAATTTTATCTATTAGATAAACGGAAAGAGGGGATTCATGTACTGAATGAAAGCGGGATGTACAGCCATTTTATAGAAGCGGGCCAAGCTGGGGCCTTTCTAAAAGCGGGCAAAACATTAATACTGTTTTATACAGATTCTATTCTTTTTGATGACGGCTCCCCGACTCCCCGCCAAATGGCACTGCATACCAGCGAACGGCTGATAGACTCACACCTGGAAAACGATACTATCTATATTTTGGGTGACAAGAAACTGTATAAGCTGGCTTGGGACAGATAACCATGAATTTTGCTGATCTCATTTTTAGTTCTGGCTCTTCCTTTAGCGAAAAAGCGGCAAAAGTTTTTAACTATCAAAAGGATAAAAACCCAGTCTACCAACGGTTTTGCAATGCTTTGGGGGTTACGGGTGCCACAAGTCCCGATGCTATGCCTCTTCTTCCCATACAAGCATTTAAAGAAACGACTATTATTACTAATCCTGATGAAGAGCAAGGTTCAAAGGAATCAAGCCTGATATTCAAGAGTAGTGGAACATCAGGCATGAGGCGAAGCTGCCATTATGTGCCAGATCCTGAATTGTACAAGCAGTCAATATTGAAGGGGATGCGGCATTTTTATGAGCTGGATGACTTTGTGATATGGGCTTATGCCCCGACATACAGCGAAAATCCCAATTCCTCTTTAATTTGGATGCTCAACACTCTTATTGATAACGATGCTTCTGGGCAAAGTAAATTTTTAGCACTGGATACACCCCTTGATAAAAAAGAACTAACCGCCATTCAGCAATCGGACAAAAGAATGATGCTTTTTGGGGCGGCCTTCGGTCTGTTGGATCTATTGGAGCAACAAAAAACCAGTTTGCCGGATGATTCCCTTCTTATGGAAACGGGGGGGATGAAAACCCACCGGCGCGAAATGAGCCGGCAGGATTTACACCGGCAGCTGGCCGAAGGGTTTGGGCTGAGTAAAGCCAGCATTCATTCCGAATATGGGATGACGGAATTACTGAGTCAGGCGTATAGTTTGGGGGATGAATGGTTTCATACCGTTCCCTGGATGCAAGTGAGTATCCGAAATCCGGACAACCCCATGGAACAAATGCCGCCGGGCGAAGAAGGACTCATCGGTATCATAGATTTGGCCAACATCCATTCGTGCTCGTTTTTGTTGACGGGGGATAAAGGCATTCGACGCGAAGATGGTGCATTCCAAGTACTGGGGCGGTGGAATCCGCAGGATTTAAGAGGCTGCAATTTTTTGATTGAACGGGATTAGAGGCATGCTGAGAACTCTATTTGAATACATAGAAATCAAATGAACAGTAAGATTACCGACCATATCAACAAGGTAGAACAGGCGGCCCGAAACTGGTTGCAACCGGATAACTACGCTCTTAAGGAAGCTATAGACCAGACGATAAACGAAGGCTTGTTCAGTTTTGAAGATATAAAACACCAGCTGTTGGTGTTAAAGGAAAACATTGAGTCCGGGCAGATTACAGCCTGGGCACAAAGGGCGGGACTGAGTGATACCGATAATGCAGTTGGTAAAACAATTTTGTGCCTGCATGCGGGTAACCTTCCGCTGGTTGGATTTCAAACGGCTCTCGGGGTGATCTTGTCCGGTGCCGATTATACCGGAAAGCTATCCCGCAAAGATCCTTACTTGCTGAAAACTTTTCTTACCGAACTGAACCAGGTCGGTTTGGATAACAGCATCAACTATTCAACAGATTTAAACGATTGTGAAGGCCTGGAAGCGGATGAGGTTGTGTTTGCGGGATCATCCGCATCGGTTGCGGTTGTGAAGAAGGAAATAAACCGGTTGGGGGCGGCTTCTGATGAAGCCAGGTACCTGATCCGCACGGCCAAGTTTTCCATGGCTTATGTCGATAATCAGGATGCTCTGACTATGAAAGACCTCACAGAGGCCATATTCAGGTATGGCGGAAAGGGGTGTCGGTCGGTAGCGGTGGTGGTGTCTCCCTACAGCCTCGATTCCATCAAGTGTGAGTTTACGGATTATGTAGAATCATTTTGGCTGAAGAATCCCCAGCATCAAGAACCCGGCCCGGCGCTGGCCTACCAATTTGCCTATAACAAAGCCATTGAACGCTCACAAGCCTGGCTGGATCATTTTTTGATCCAGGAAAGCACCGACTTGCCCGACCAGGATTTCTTAGTGAACTGGGTGCAGGGTGATGAGGACACTGTCCGTGAGCTCAAAGCAAAGTTCGGGGATGTGGTTCAATCCATATACACTACCGGCCAACAGGTAGAGGGGATAGAGACAACCCCACTCAGCCAGGCCCAACGCCCGCCACTTTGGTGGCAGCCGGATGGGGTGGGGGTGTTGAAAGAGCTTCTATGTTCCTATTCTTGACCGGACGATTATGGCCACTTGATAACATTTCGAGGCTGAGATATCATTAATTACCACCGGATTTGTAGAGCTGGCAAATTCGATGGGTTAGCGGCCGCTTAGCTGGTCCGTATTGGCTTAGGCCCCTTCAGGGCTTTTGGATGATGGTTGTTCCTTTCTCACAGGGGGTACCCTCTGTGAGTGCTTTCGCCCCGTTGGAGCTTGGTTTTAAATACTCCTGGAAAACCGCTATTTCCACCATCAAACAAGCCCTGTAGGGGCTATAGCAGCAACATGGGGCAAAGCTCTATGTATTGGATCCACTTACTCTAAAGTTAGCCCTGAAAGGGCGTAAGCTTCCGGCTGCCTCACCCTTCAACTATTATCATATTCCGTCAATATAATCTCCAAAATCCCAATTCGGGGTGTAGTTTTCAGATAGTTCTTCTCCGGTAAGTAATGTTTTTACCATAGCTACCGGTATACTGTTATTGTGGAGTATGGCGTCATGGAACTCTTTTTCATCCATCTCGCCAGATTCCACCAGTTGCAGCCGCAACGAATAGAATTGCATAGCACCAGTCATATAAGCGATTTGATACAGTGGACCATAATTACCCTCAAACGAACGCCGCACTTCAGCTTCCGCATTGGCGTACTCATGTCCCACCTTGTCTACCAGGTAGTCGATAGACTGTTGAGGCGACCAGTTTCCTAAATGATAATTCAGGGAGAATACAATACGGGCACAACGGTGCATCCTCCAATAGAGCATCCCGATTTTGTCTTCGGGGTTATTGGGGAAGCCTTTATTCCAAAGTACCATTTCCCAATATAAGGCCCATCCCTCAGTCCAGAATGGAGTGGAAAACATCCGCCGGTGGGTGGCATACCGCTGGTTCATAAACTGCTGGAGATGGTGGCCGGGAATCAGCTCGTGATGTACAACAGCCTTTGAAAAATGCGGGTTGTTGCCACGCATGCTCATCATCTTTTCATCATGCGTCATAGTGTTGGTAGGATAGGCAATGCGGACTGTTTCTCCTCCCAGAAAGAAAGGGGCTATCTTCTGGTATTCCGGGCTCAGCATTACCATGCGCCAGGTTTCTTTTGCAAGTTCAGGAATGGTTACCAGGTTCCGTTCTTCCAGGAAACCGACCGCTTCTTCCGCTAAATCTTTAACCAGTGCCGGCTGTTCACCTTCGGCCACATAAGTGGTTTTAACCGCTTCAAGAGCGGCTTTCCAGTCATCTCCATAGCCGAGTTCACGGGAGGCCTTCAGCATTTCTTGCTCTGTCCAGGTAAACTGTTTATTGGCTATGTCAATGAGTTCCTGGGGAGAGTAAGATATCATTTCAAAGCGAAGCCGGCGGTTAATTTCTTCTTCGCCAATGGGGTTGCCAACAATACCACTGCCATCGTCTTCATGAGCATCTTCATCAAAGTGCTCTGCTGCGAACTTCTCGTACTTTTCAAAGTCTGCTTTCAGCTTTTTGAAAGGTTCTTCAACCCACCAGGTGAAATCCGGGTCGTAGCCGAAATAGAATCCATAGGCTTCTTCTATGGCTGAACGGTATCTCCTGAGTGCTCTTGAAAGGTCGCGTGCTTCCCATTTAGTCAGGTAGCCATCTTCTTCAAGCTGCTGTTGCTTTGTCGTTATTTCAGCCGACCACTCTGCAAAATCAGTTGCTATATCTTGTCCATTGACTGAAGTGCCTACCCGGCGTCTGTTTATGAAAGCTATAATAGCATCTGGAGCAGGTAGGTATTTACTGATGGCCTCAATGTCGTTCTCCCGTTCATTTAAAAAGTAGAGAGATCGGTCAATTTCATTTTTAAAGAGAATATAGTCGACTTTTTGAGCCTGGGTTAAGTTTCCGAAATCAATGTCATCTAATTTCTGCTGCCAGTTTTGGTAGAAGTCTTGAAAACGCTGAAAATGTTGCTCAGAAATATTGACTGCATACTTCCGGCTTAAAGCCCCCTGATCGGCACGGTACTGTGTAATAAGGTGCTTAATAGGTGAGGTGTCCTGGGTGAATCCCGCCTCAGTTACAAAAGAGAACAAAACGATAATAGCTATGACGAAGCTGGTTTTTTGAAATTTCATGAGTTTGTTAACCTGGATTTATTCAACAATACTTGATGATGCTGAAAATATATATAAGTGTTATTTACGGTTGTAAATAAAGATTATAGCTGAAAAAAACTATCAAAACTAATTTCCCAAAAAAGGGACAGAGATTCTTATCTTAGGCCGAAGAAAAAAATATTTAAACGAATCATTTAGATGCACTCATACAAACCGGGCGATATCGAGACCAAATGGCAAAAGTACTGGCTCGAAAACAAAACGTTTGAAACTCCTACCGATACTTCAAAACCCAAGTATTACGTACTGGACATGTTCCCTTATCCAAGTGGAGCAGGACTACATGTGGGGCACCCGGAGGGATATACCGCCACTGATATCATTGCAAGATATAAGCGGATGAATGGTTTTAATGTGTTGCATCCTATCGGGTGGGATGCTTTTGGCTTGCCTGCCGAGCAGTATGCGGTAAAAACGGGCACCCATCCCCGGACAACCACAGAGAAAAACATTAATAAATTTCGTGAGCAATTGCAGGCTATTGGTTTCAGTTACGATTGGGATCGCGAGGTGAATACTACCGACCCGGATTACTACAAATGGACACAGTGGATTTTTCTAAAGCTGTACGAAAAGGGATTGGCCTACGAAGATGAAGTGGCTGTGAACTGGTGTCCCGAATTGGGAACGGTGCTGGCGAATGAGGAAGTGGTGGACGGTAAAAGTGAAGTGGGTGGCTTTCCGGTGGTTCAGAAACCCATGCGGCAGTGGATGTTGAAGATCACCGAATATGCCGAACAGCTGCTGGAAGAACTGGAAGAGTTGGACTGGTCAGAGTCGCTGAAGGAGATGCAACGAAACTGGATTGGTAAGTCCATAGGGGCTGAAATCAATTTTGAAGTGTCAGGCTATGACGAACAGATAAAAGTTTTTACGACCCGCCCCGATACTATTTTTGGAGCTACCTATATGGTACTGGCCCCCGAGCATCACCTGGTAGATAGCATTTCAACAGATGAGCAGAAGGAAGCCGTTGAAGCTTATAAAGATGAAGCCGCCAAGAAATCCGACCTGGATCGACAGGAACTTTCTAAAGAAAAAACCGGGGTGTTTACCGGGGCCTATGCAATTAATCCCGCCAATGGGGAAAAAATCCCCGTTTGGATTGCCGATTATGTGCTGGCAAGTTATGGAACCGGAGCCATTATGGCTGTACCCGGACAGGATGAACGAGATTGGGAATTTGCCGAAAAATTTGATTTGCCCATCATACGCACGGTACAACCTGATGAAGATTTTGAAGGCAAGGCCTATACCGGTGAGGGACCGGCCATTAACAGCGGTTTTCTCAACGGATTAAATATTGTTGAAGCCAAGAAGAAAACCATTGAATGGCTGGAAGAGAAAGGAGTTGGAACCAAATCAGTAAATTATAAACTGCGCGACTGGCTGTTTTCCCGCCAACGTTATTGGGGCGAACCGTTCCCGATTATACATGTGGATGGAGAGCCTAAGCCGCTGCCGGAGTCTGAGCTCCCGGTTCGCCTTCCGGAAGTGGATAAATATGAACCTACAGGCACCGGTGAACCACCATTGGCCAATGCCAAAGACTGGGTGGAAACCACCGATCCCGAAACCGGGAAAAAAGCCATCCGGGAAACCAATACCATGCCGCAGTGGGCAGGTTCCTGCTGGTACTACCTTAGATATATCAGCCCCGATTTTGATGGAGGTCCGGTAGATCCCGATTATGAAAACTACTGGATGCCGGTAGATCTGTATATAGGGGGAGCCGAACATGCAGTGTTACACTTGTTGTATGCACGGTTCTGGCACAAAGTATTGTATGATCTCGGCTTGGTATCAACCAACGAGCCGTTTCAAAAGCTGGTAAACCAGGGGATGATCCTGGGCGAGATGGAATATACCAATGCGGAAGGAGAGAAACTTTCTGACGAGCAGGTGGAAAAAAAGGGTGATGATTTTGTGTTGAAGGGTACTGATACCAAAGTAGAGGCCCGGGCCCACAAAATGTCGAAGAGCCGGGGCAATGTGATTAATCCCGATCATATCATTGATGAATATGGTGCTGATTCACTAAGGCTGTACGAGATGTTTATGGGACCGCTGGAACAGGTAAAACCCTGGAGTACCAAAGGGGTAGAAGGGGTGAACCGGTTCCTGAATCGTGTATGGCGATTGCTGGTTGACGAAGATACCGGAAAGATTCATTCCAAGGTAAAAGATGTGGAAGCTCAGAAAAAACACTTGAAGCCGTTGCATGAAGCCATCAAAAAAGTAACAGAAGATATTGAAGGGTTGCGGTTTAATACAGCCATATCCGCACTGATGATTTTTGTGAACGAAGCCAATGGCTGGGATGTAGTTCCGGAATCGGTGGCTAAAAAATTTGTGAAGATACTGAATCCTTTTGCACCGCATATTACAGAAGAGCTGTGGCGTTTACTCGGCCACGAAGAAACCCTGGCCTACAAGGGCTGGCCGGAGTTCAATGAAGAATACCTAAAAGAAGATGCTATCACCTATCCCGTTCAGATCAATGGAAAGGTTCGGGCCAATATTTCGGTGCCCGCAGAAAAAGCCAAAGACAAAGACTATGTACTTGCTATGGCCAAGGAAGAAGAAAAAGTGGCCAAATATATGGCAGATGGTAATCTTGTTAAGGAGATTTTTGTCCCTGGTCGAATCGTAAATTTGGTGGTTAAGTAGTGATGCCAACCTCCTTCACAAAGAAGAGTGCAAATGGTATGAATTCTACTTTTTAACCTAACCAACGAGTCACTCAGAGCGCAGCTCCCATGGGGATGCCAATGGCAGAAGAGTCTTCTGGGGATCTGCCCACAATATGATGTGGTATATCTAACCAGGTTTTTCCAACTCAGAGTATTCTACCGGGGCAATGTCTTAAGCTACTCGTACGTTTGAAGCATATACATATAGCCATCAGCCGAAGTGTGCCAGCCATCAATCTTATTCCTTGTTGAGTCCCGTTATTTTCTTTAATAGTTGAACCGGATCTTGCCTGTTATCCCAAACCAATAATAGTTTAAGGTGTTCGGGGTAGTTTTTGTAGAATAGGGAGACAGATTTATGAACAAGCAATTGACGAAACTCACTATTCTTAAAGGTGGGAGCCAGATTAGGATTTCGTTGTATCTGTTCAATACGGTAATCCAATTGATTTAGAAATTCATCAGCTACCTGTTCGTTCCAAAGCTCCTTTATGAAATTTGTTGTTTCCTGAAGTGATTTCCGGGCTGTTGGAGTCCAGATTACTTTCTTCATTGCTCGTTAAGGATAGTACGAGAATTGGTGTGCTCGATGCAATCATCAGTATTATCAGAATCCGAAATTTCCAGAAGCTCAGCAATTTCTTTCGGAAGCTTATCCAATGAGGACTGACGAAAATCCTCAATCTGATCAATTATACTCTCGTCCTCGAGGTTCGTTATCCAGTTGATAAGGGATATTTTTTTCTGTTCAATTGTCATAGGGTAAAATTAATGAATTTCCGATCTGAAGGCAATTGATGTATGTGCCCGGCATGGGTGCCTTTGGTTTACCCTCGTTCCGTAGCTCCACTATCTAACGCTTTTTCCCTGTTTCGGCGCTCCGCTCTGGAACGTTCTTGCGAGGCTCTGCCTCAAGCTACTAAAGCACGTATGAGCAATATACGAGTTACCAACAGCTAATCTGCAATCGAAAGATCCCAATATCTTGTAATCAACAGAGTCACTCAGCGAAGAGTCTTCTCATGATTTGCTCATATTTTTTTGATTTTTTGGTCCCGTGACGTAGTCATCCCCCATGGGAGAAGTTCCAGCTTCCCATGGCTATATGAGCCTATTACCTTGGATGCTACAACACTGGAAGCCAGAGCTTCCATAAGCAGGTCACGCAGCTGGAGCTACATAACCAAGGCCGAGGGATGGGTGAGCCCCGCGAACCAGCCCGTGGCAGTCTCCTTGTCTATGGCAATTGATGTAATCAGCGTTGAGGTAGATCCTAACCATATTTACGAGATCGCCGCGTTGGTGTGGTCACGGGCCTGATTTAAAGTCCCGGGCTCCTTGCCTGCTGAAGACATCCTTGGGGGAGTGAGGCTCTTTTTAGGATTCTGGCCAGATCTACAACATCAGCGTAACTCAGCGTTTCATCTGCGGGCCTCTGCGAGAAAAGGAAACTGGAAAAAGGTCGGGGGATTGGTTCGGGTAGAGTGGTTTCACGCAGATTTTCGCAGAGTAAGGCGCAGAGTTTCGCGGAGGGGGGGATGGGTCTGATGGGTGAGTTCTTTAATGATGGATACTGAAGTTGATACACCTGCTCATACAACAACCAGATATCTCAAAATCAACCACTTCTTCTTCCTGGAGCAGCCTGGATAAGGGGTTGCAACCCCTTGCCGATCGTATCGAGCCTGGAGATTTTCCTTCTACCTCACCATTGGTACTAGTAAAAAATATAAAAGCCCCCTCTGCGAGGGATAGGCTGCATGATCTGGCTTAACTTACTGCCCATTTTTTATAGCAACTCCACACCTGTCATCATGGACAAACCTGATTCGCGATCTTCCTATTAACACTCCGTATCATATTTAAGGAGATGCCGCATCTCCCACTGGTACCTTTAGTTAAGAAATGTCCTCAGATTCATTATTCAAGTAATGTCAATCTGAATTTTTCTATTACTTCGGCTCCGTTTTTCCTTAATCGCATATAATAGTACCCATTGTCATCTCTATGCGCAATCATTGGGGGTCTGCCAAGTTCTCCATATCCAAATTTACGCAGGGCAGTATATCCCATATGTTCAAATTCTGAATTGAAAAATTCTATTCCCAATTCCCAGCCATAAGAAGTTTTGCCAGTTTTTATTTTTTTCAACAGGAAGTGTATGAGGTAACCATCATGGGTAAAAAGTCCTGCATCCTTATAGTTGATTTTTCCATAATAGGAACCATCATAGGTACTTGTAATGTAGGAAGTATCATCTCTCCCGTCATCTGTAGTTAAGGCTTCATATGCCGGATTGTTCAAGAATAGTTTGTTACCCTTTACTTTTTCTAACTGCCACTCATTATTCTCCCAGGAAAATGCTAATAACTCACCTTGATAAATATAAGGGGCTACAATGAAGGTGTTATTTTCTCGTACATATGAACCCAATCTTGATTGGGCCATAAGGCGGGCAAAATTGTCTTTATATCCAAATGCCTCAAATGACCCAAAAGATTCCAACTCCTGGCTGAAATCGGAATTCCAAACATGGAAAATTTCATCCTTATTGAATTTAGCCCATTTCCCGGCTCCCCATTGTTTGTAGAAAACAATGAAATTCTTTGATTGATATGGTTCAACTTTTCGAAAAAAATTTAAAACCTGAGATCTTTTTGGAGTAATTATTGTTTTTAAAAGTTCTCCCTCCAAGTTAAAAACAGATATACGAAATTGCATTGGGTCGGCAGCATATAACTTGTTTTCAGACATAAATATATAACTTAATTCAAGAAATTCGCCAGGCCCACGTCCTCTTCGTCCTATCCTGGATATGAATTTACCTTTGGGATTATACTTACGAATATCCTGAGTGGATGCATCTGCTACATAAATATTACCCTTTGAATCTGTCGTAAAACTTCGAATGTCGCCAAATATGTATTCTAAGGAATCTCCACTATGGTTTCCCAAAGTGCTGTAATCTCCTAAAACAAATTCTGTTTCAACTGCAGGAGATGGTTGAGCAACTATATTAACGGAGGAAAAAAGTAAAAAAAACAGAAAAATGATTTTTCTATCCATAATAATAAAATCTATTTGTTATAGTAGAATATAGAGATGCTGATTCGCATCTCTATAAAAATTAATCTTAGACTTATTCTGGCTCACTCCAGCAATAATAACCAGATAGATTACAATTATTATGGTTGTCATCATCGCAATCTGTTTTACCAACCTGTGATCCATCCCTATTGACCTTAGTGCATTTTTCTACAGCATCGCAGAGATTACAGTCATAAGGATCTCTTACAAGATTATTGGAATATGTAAAAGCTGTACTTATTATAAAAAATAAAGCTGCTAAAAATAGTGCTAAGTTACTTCGTGTTTTCATGTCTATACCTCTTTTTTTGATTTGTTATTACTACTTTCTCAAAGGTTGGAGTAGTAGTGTTATTGTAATTGAACCTCTTCTATAATTTCTTTCTTATAGTCTAATCTTGTAACCATATTACTTATTAGTTTAACTTTATAGACAATTTTATTTTTATCCATATCCAAAAATATTAACTCATTATTTCTTTCACGTAGTACAAGAGGTAAACCAGATTCCTTAAATAAATGATATTCTGAATCATATTTAATTAAGTTCATATGCCTTTCCACATTTCCAGAATCAGCGTTAACAAATATTAAATAATGAGGTATTTCAGTGTCAGTAAGTAATGAAATATAGTCGATTGTATTATTAATACATGGAGAACAAGAAGTTGTCTTAACAAAAAATAAAGCCACTAGGTCATCACTGCTTCCCCTATTTTTTAAAAACTCTGGTAAATTATTTTTTTCAAAATTTGTATTAATTTTTTCACCATGTAGAGAATATTGGGAAGATGGACGACTGAATACCAATATGCATATCGCTGCTATTGTTAATGCAAGTGCCAATATATATTTATTATTTTTACTCATATCCTTATTATATATATATATATATATATATATAATTTAATTGTCAATAAGAATAGATTTTATTCTTGTCCTCAAGAAAGAAGAGTAAGGACTAAATGCACAAGGTATTTGTCGGGAGGATGGGATTAGCAATGTCACCTTTTACAACTGGAAAGCTAAGTAAAGTGGGGCAAGAGGTGGGGAGCAGGCTCGAGTCAAAGAACTCGAAGCCAGAGTTTCCGGAAACGGGTTACGCAGCCGGAACTACAAAACCAGGAGAAACAATATCGCCAGGGTAAATTCTATCTTCTAACCAGCGAGTCACTCAGAGCGCAGCTCCCGTGGGGATGCCAATGACAGAAGAGTCTTCTTAGGATCTACCCGTATTCCATTTCATTCGCATTCCCAAAATCTGGTTTCCTGCGGCAGCCATCTTGTTTAGGTAACCAACATGGGGAGCGTTGATACATATCCCAAACCTATGTAGGGAGATCGCCGCGTCGGCATGGTACCAGGCCTTAGCCATTGGCTTCGGCTCCTCGCGAAAGGGAGTCTTTCATTTTGAGTAAGCAGTTGAAAAGATATCACCAGGGTGAATTCTGCCTTTCAACCAACAAGTCACTCAGAGCATAGCTCCCATGGGGATGCCAATGGCAGAAGAGTCTTCTTAGGATTTATCCACAGTTTATTTTGTTGTGTTTAGGAATGAGTTAAACCCTTCCCAGATAGAAAGAAGAAATCCACAAAAAAGCCCGATTGATGAAACACCAATCGGGCTGATGAAGAGCTAATTTCTTCGGTACTCATAATTATCGGTCTTCAACCGGAACCCAATCCAGGTTCTTTTCTCCAACATATAATGCGCGTGGACGGATTAGTCGGTTGTTGGCTGCTTGTTCCATGTAGTGGCCGGTCCATCCGGAAACACGGCTCATGGTGAAAATACAAGTAAATAAATCCGGCTCAATACCAATGGAATAATATACGGTAGCGGAGAAGAAATCCACATTCGGATCAATATCCTTTTCCTCCTTCATGGTATTCAGTATAGCCATCGACCATTCATACAGTCGCTCATGGCCGGTTTCTTCGCAGTAATCACGGCCTTCATCATCGCAGTCTGTTTTACCAACCTGTGATCCATCCTTTTTGACCTTAGTGCATTTATTTGTAGCAATTCCAGTTTTCTTTAAGAGAATTGTAACAATTCTTTATCAAGTGACTCATTATATAAAAGTTAAATATTGGGCTTAGGGCTATTTTTGTAATAGCAATAGCAAGTTAAAACTTCATATGTAATGTATTTTACTTCTATGTGAATTCTATTCATTTAATCAGTTATAAGCCTGATTGTGGGGATTGATCTAAATTAACTCATGCAATAACTGTAGGGAGTTATAATAATGGTGCTAGCCAACATAATATCGTTACAATGATTCTAGCTATGTTATAGTTCGGCAAATTAGATAGAGGATTTTAACACCTAAAAAACATCCCGTAATAGTGAAAGTAAATAAAAATTGATTATGGAAAGGGTAATAGTTTCAATTGAGTATTTAAACGCACTAAATAAGTTGACGCCGAGAGAATGCGAAATATTAGAGTATGTATATCGGGGGTGCACAAGCCGAGAAATCGGAGAAAAGTTGTACTTAAGTTCTGGTACAGTAAGTAACCACCGTCAATCTATATGTGATAAACTCAATATAAATGGTTATAGGGGCTTGTATAAATGGTGTGCAATAAATAGAACTCGTAAACAGTACACACTTAAACAATATTAATTATACATACTATATTATGTAGGTTCTGCACTTGATGATAAATAATTTGTTTTACACATTTTAAATGTTAATCAAAATCAAATGAAAAATAGAACCATGAAAAAGCTTACAAAAATTCTACTTATGACCTGCATTATTAGTTTAGTGGGCTTAGCAAAACCAATCTTTTCACAATGCGAGAGTGGGGGCAGAGGGGCCAGCGAATGTTCTTACACATTTAGTAGTCCTAGATTCTTTGGATTATGGACTGTGGAGACTACTCACAGTGTTTCATGTGGTGAAGATATGTATGCATGTTGTACAAAAAATGGAGCAGGCTGTGTATTTAATCGACCTACATTTGTACAAGCATAGTATAAATATGAGGATGTTTCTGAAACAAGATATAGAATTGAGTGTTAAATACACTACTACCTCACTGTTTTTAGGCAATCGAGTATCATTATTTGTATTTATAATTTTGTTTGCATGTAGTTGTCAAGAATCTGGTGTGAATAAAAAAATCGTAAAATCGCAAGATGGATACTTAATACATCCTGTAAGTCCTGAAAACACTGTGGTTTTAAGTTCTAACCAGTTAAGTGACCTGAAGTTTATTCCTTTAGAAGCAACTGATAATTCTTATGTGACAGATATAGCTAAATTAGAGAGAGATACAACAACAGGATTTTGGTACATATTAGATAGAAATAATCCGAGTGTTATCTGTGTATTTAATGGGGAGGGTAAATTTATAAAGAACATAAAATATTTAGGTCGAGGGCCTGGTGAATACCAAAGAATTAATGATTTTTATATCTCAGACGGGAATTGGATTGAATTTTTGGAGGGTGAAACTCAAAAGATTATCCGATATGACTTAAAAAATGACTCACTGATAACAGAAAAGAAGATACCATTTTATGCTTATAATTATTCCTATTTAGAGAATGGTAACTACGTGTTTTACAAAAACAGCCAAGCTAAAAATCAAGAAGATGAGAAATATTTTTATAGATTATTAGTAACAGATACTGATTTTAATCTCATACGTACTGGATTACCTTTTGAACTTGAATTAGGTGTGAATATTTCAATAATGAATCCAAATGCGCTTACTAGAACTTCAGGTGGGTTAACTTTCAATCAATTCAATGCTGATACTCTATATTCTATATACGAAGACACAATTAAAATCAATCATGTTTTAGATTTTGGGGATTATGTTGTGCCAGATCCTGATGATATGGAATTTTCTTCGGGTAGTGAAAAACTGAGATATTACTTTAGCAAAACTGATAAGCATATCATTGGGGTTCATCAAATAAAAGAAACAAAAGATTTTTTCAGCTTCAATTTTATATATAATGATGATGCATTTTTATATATGTATGATAAAACCAGCAATGACTATTTCGTTGCAAGCAGAATAGATTTTAATGATAAAAATGTATTTTTTCCTCCTCCAGTAAATTATTTAGATTCAACATTTATAAGCATATATACTGTGGATATGCTTAACGAAAAGGTTTCAATTGATAATTTGGATATAAATAATCAATACGAAAAATCATTAGCATATGGAATCGAATATCAGAACCCTGTTTTAGTGACATATAAAATAAATCCTAATCAATAAGTATATCTTTTAATCTTAAGGTGTACAGAAAATTAAATAAGTTATTATGAGACTCTCTAAATTTATTGTTTTCATTTTAAGTTTGGTCATTGTGGCATTATTTACAGATCCAATTTACGCAGACTGTAAGACAGGTGGAGTAGGTGCTAGCAGTTGCGCCTATTCAAAAACCGAGTATATTTGGTTTATTATACCGATTACCACTGAAACTAGTGTGTCATGTGGAAGTGGGTATTACGCTTGCTGTACAGGAGAAAGTGCAATGTGTAACCGAAACGGTACTTCAGAGCCAGATAGTGGACCAAATGTTAGATTAGCGTCTAAAGCTGAAGAAAGTGATGAGTTCAACGGAATTTATACTTTACTTCCTGCTATCCGTGTGTTTTTTTTATTTAGACTCTAATGATTAGTATGTATAGAATTAAAAAGTGAATCTATCAATAAATTTATGTCAAGGTTACATTTTATATTTTTGATGTTATTCTTTCTATTTTCTTGCCAAGAAAATGTAAAAGAGGAGAACAGGTCGGAATTGTATAATACTCAAGTTGAGACTGATTCAACTTTGTTTATTCTGGTTGAGGATGATTTTGAAGCAGTATTAAAGAGAAAAAATGATAATTCAAGGGGAATGAGTAACGGGCCTAATCTTTGGCAAAGATCGGGTTCGCTTCCCAGCATATTGTCAGAGCTGTACACTCAACCATTGGATATAGAAAATAATCCGAATCCCAGAGCTACATATAGTCTGAAGATCACCTGGAATGAAGCTACTACCCTAGAGAACATTCGTGCTAAAGTAAGCTATAAATTAGAAGAAACCTTCAGCTATACCATTGAATCAAAAATACGTCAGCAACAATCACACCGGATGTTGATAAGTGATGCATCATTCTTGAATAGTATGAATGAAGGTAATCCTGTTGGTGAAGATACAGAGTCAAAGCTCATAATTGATAATTATAATTGGGAATACTATGGCACTTTAATAGGGCTAGCTGATTTGATTACTGAAAAAACCGGCCGGAGAATAATAACTGAAAATGAAGTAAAAGTTGATACTGAAAAATACTACTTCGAATTAACCGCTGAAAGCGGTTTTGAAGGCTTAGCTAAACAGCTGGAAGTAAACTATGGAATTGTATTCGAAGAGGTAACAGTGTCCATGGAATTTTTAGTAATCGATTTTGAGTGAGCGATTCGTGATTCTCACTTCGGCAATATGATGAATAAAATGATTTCTTTACCTTCTTTATTTCTAACTATATTCTTTTAATCCAATGTTTTAAGGAATTGAGTGAGAAATATTGTTACAAGTGTATAAACTTCGTATTTAGATGAAATTCTTCGCTTTCCAACAGACACACTTTTCTGGTAAGTACCTATTTAAACTTAGGCTCCTCGCGTGCCGTAGACACCCCCGCGGGGAATGAGGGACTTTCATATCATATTTTATTTGTGGTTTATGGGAGTGGGCTGATTTTTTTTCAAATTTAAAGAAGGAAATAGACACAAAAGAAATTCACAAAAAAAGCCCGATTGATAAATACCAATCGGGGTGATGAAGAGCTAATTTCTTCGGTACTCATAATTATCGGTCTTCAACCGGAACCCAATCCAGGTTCTTTTCTCCAACATATAATGCGCGTGGACGGATTAGTCGGTTGTTGGCTGCTTGTTCCATGTAGTGGCCGGTCCATCCGGAAACACGGCTCATGGTGAAAATACAAGTAAATAAATCCGGCTCAATACCAATGGAATAATATACGGTAGCGGAGAAGAAATCCACATTCGGATCAATATCCTTTTCCTCCTTCATGGTATTCAGTATAGCCATCGACCATTCATACAGTCGCTCATGGCCGGTTTCTTCAGAGAGAGCCTTCGACATCTTTTGCAGATGGTAAGCACGTGGATCAAATACTTTGTAAACCCGGTGCCCAAAGCCCATAATTTTTTCCTTGCTCTCGAGCCGTTGTCTAGTCAGTTCAACAGGATCAGCATCAGTGCCATGTTCCTTTTCCATATCCAGCAGGGTATTCATTACCGCTGTGTTGGCACCTCCGTGCAGCGGGCCTTTCAGTGCCCCTATGGCTCCTGTAACTCCGGAATAAATATCTGATTCAGTAGCACAGATAGTTCGGCAGGTAAAGGTAGAAGCATTCATGCCATGTTCTGCATGTAATACCAGGCAGAGATTCATAGTTTTTTCAGCTTGTTCACCCGGTTTTTCGCCATTCAACATATACAAAAAGTTGAATGCAGTGCTGCCTTCGTTCAGTGGTTCTACAATATTTTTTCCTTTTCTCGAACGATCGAAGGCTGCAATTATCGTTGGAATTTTTGCAGTAATGGCAATGGCCTGATCCATAAACAGGGATTCATCAAATTTCCCTTTTGTTTCATCAGAATCAGCCAGCATAGAAACCGCTGTTCTCAATACCGCCATTGGTTCCGCACCCTTATCAGTAGACTTTATATATTCGAGGACAGGCCCGGGGAGTGTGCGATGTTCAATTAATGAATTCTTTAAATCTTCCAGTTCCTGAGCATTTGGCAGGCGGTCATTCCAAAGAAGAAAACAAACTTCTTCAAATGTAGCATGTTCTGCCAATGTATCAATATTATATCCGGAATATATAAGTTCGCCCTTTTGACCGTCGATTGAGCTTTTTGTTGTAGAGAAGGCAATGATTCCGGCAAGTCCCTTATTAATGTAAGGATATTGCTGCTCATCAAATCCGGTATGAACACCTTTTGACATTAGTACTCCCATTTTTGTGTTAGTAATGATTTCACCTGATTTAGTCTGCTGATAGAGAATAACGCGTAATTTTTGCTTTGCGTTTGCAGTCAGGTCTTTTTCTCAATTCTCTTTCGAGAAGGGAGCCAAATGTACAAAAAAAGAGGCAGTTTATTAAGTGAAATTGTTTAAAAAATCTCCTGCCATTTTTGGGTGTACCAGGCTCACTTTACAGAAAGTTGTGGGAATAACAGCAATGAAGATGAAGAAAGAATGAAGGTTTTATGTTTTTCTGATATTTCTCTGATTAAAGTTTCCAGCACCTTCAATCAATATCATAGTTGACATCCTCAACACAAACAAACCCCCAACCCTCACAACAAACGAATATCAAAAAACTGGTCCGACAGAATCATTATTGAGGAGACTACCATCACTATAAAAGTAGTAATCAGCTGAAATTTCCAATTCAGGTGATGCTTCTTCGAAATTTTGTACACCAGGTAAAAGAGATATCCGCTCACAATAGCCGGTAAGGTGTATGTTCCAATTTGGAGGAAAGCGCTGATACGTCCTTCATCGTTTATGTTGATGACATTCATGATGCCTGCCAGCAACCGCATATAGAAAGCTGAAAACAGGAAGGGATAGATGTATTTGTTCCATTTGTCGGATTTTAACAACCAGAAGGCGAGTGTGGCCTGTATAAGGGTAATGAGTGGCCCGGCCGCAGTTGTAAGATATCGATGCAGCTCAGAAGGATGTTCACCAGAGGTGGTAGATACCCGGTTTAACGTCATGATGGTGTCATAGCCAAAAGATTCGCTGACGATCCAGTGAGCAAATTCGTGAATAAGTGCAGTAAAGATTGTGGCGATGATCGTTACCAGAAAATATCCGGCCGTTGTATTTTTGTTTTTCATATTTAAGATGATTTGGTACAGTACCTACTTTGTATGTATAACGCGTTTACCGGTTAGAAGTACTATTTAGAGAACCTACGAGCGTCCGCAGGTCCTCGTAGCGTTCGGCTTTCCAGGGAGAATCCCGTAACGCTCGCAGGACCTACGGACGCTGCGAGGTTACTCCCTTTCAATACTGTTTTAAGCTAATCTCCAACCGGTAAACGCGTTATGTATATATCTCAGGCTCTTTTGTAATGTTAATGCGAGTCCCCCGAGCTCTTTCGGATTATCCGGGTATTTGTTTCTGAGTGGATTGGGGGATGTGATATGAACTGTTCAATATTTATGATGAATAACCAAGTTTTGGAATGAAAAAGGAAATCATTACGTAACATTAGATGCTTTTTAAAGTTAATGATTGTAAATACAGCTTAACCCGAATTATTCACGAATGGATGCAAAATGGCGATCTATATACTTGAATATATTACCGTTGAATTGCTTTATGTAATAGCCCAATTTTGAGGTACGGATTAGGCGGCGAAATTTCCCCGTACGCTGCGTTCAAGTGAAAATTGGGGTACTCAGGGTACCACAGTACCCTTCCGTTCCCATTTCCACTTCGCCTTGCGTACGATTAAATTTCTTGGTGAATAATCCGGGTTAACGTTACGATTTTCATGCCAAGGGGCAAAAATCAGAGGAATAAAATTGATCAGCATATGAAAAGAATAATGGGTTTAGCGTTCTTATTTATTGGGGGTTTTTTCCTTTCGTGTTCGTCGGGTAGTTTTGATCAGCAACTGGAAATAAGTGCTAGATCCACTGGCTTCAACTTTAAAGTTGATTCCATAGTCACAGTAACCATGAATCGATATGATATTCCCGGTTTAGCGGTAGGAATAGTGAAGAACGATTCGCTGTTATATGCCAGGGGATATGGGGTAAAACGGCTTGGTAGTACTGAAACCGTGTCAAGGCAGTCTGTCTTTCATACAGCATCAATAAGTAAAATTTTTACGGCGCAGGCTATTATCCATCTGGTTGAAGAAGACTTGTTAACCTTTGATGATAAAATAACCGATTTATTAACTGAATTAGACTATGAAGATCAAAAGGTGGAAGAGATAACGGTCAGGCAACTTCTGAATCACACATCAGGTTTGCCTGATGTCAGAAGTTATAATTGGGAAAACAATCACCAGGATCAAAACGCCCTGGGCGAGTATGTGGAAGGGATCAAGCTTCATTTAATCTCTGAGCCTTCATCCGCATATCATTACAGCAACTTGGGGTATAATATATTGGGATATATCATTGAAAAGGTATCTGGGCAGATATTCGAGGATTATTTAAAACAGCACATCCTAAATCCAGCCCGAATGTTCGACAGCGATTTCAGGTATTTTAACATAGCTGACTCATTAAAAACCTATCCGCACTCAAAAAGTACACTTCTTGGGAATATTTATACAAGAGAAGTGTACCCGTATACCCGGGAGCATGCCCCAGGCAGCACATTAAATGCTTCAGCAAATGATCTTGCCCAATGGATGATTTATTTCATGAAAAAAGTGGATGATTCAACCTCAACAGACAGTTATAGAGATATGCTCAAACCATCTTTTGATGCTTATCCTGCTATCGGCTTGGGATTTCAGTTGTATGACATGGACACATTCAAGGCGGTAGGTCACTTTGGGGGGGATAAAGGTTTCAGAGGGTTTCTGATAATGATTCCGGATGAAAAAGCTGGAGTAGTGGTACTCGGAAACTGTGATTATGATGAAGATTACCGTCAGGAAATAGCCAACCCCATCGCAAATCTCTTATTAAACTTGAATGCAGGAAACGAAAACCAATAACACCTGGGAGTTGGTTAATGTGCCGTATTTGTGCTTTGGACAGGGATTGAGCTATTGAAGTGAAAAGGCAGAGATGAAAAATGAAAAATTATTACTGAACACACATTCCTAATTGAACCATTCACTTTTCACCTGCTGGCCATGTTGTTCATTTAAGACCCTTCGCGATAAGGTTTGATTTGATACTCTCTCCAAATTCAGGCTATTGTATGTGATTCTTCATAAATTTAAATAAGAATGTTCCGATTTTGCTAATCTCTCATACTCATTATAAAAATGGAAACAACTTTTAGTGATTACCTCAATTCTGCTATTATTTCCCTAAACGCTAAACAAACTCTTTTTAAGACAGGAGAATCTATTCGTTTTTTTTACTACATCGCCGGAGGGGGGATGAAATTGGAGCGTATTACAGAAGAAGGAAAAAAAGTAGTTACTTCGGTCTGTAAAAAACATCAATATTTGGCTGAACCCTCACTGTTCAATAATCACTATCATTGCGATGCTATAGCTACAGAGGATTCCCGCTTATTACAATTTTCCAAAAATGAAGTTCTGGAAATACTGGAGCAGATCCCTCAGATTGCCCTTCAATTTTCACATCAGTTAGCAAAAGAGATACATTCTTTAAGGCAGCGACTTGAATTTATAAATGTATTGAATACAGAAAATAGAATCCTCAATTTCATCTCTATCAGAAGTAACAATAATCGTTTTTCTATTCCAGGCTCTCTTAAAAATTTGGCTGCACAAGTAGGGTTAACACATGAAACTCTATACGGAAAGCTCTCGATACTGGAGCAAGAGGGCTCCATAAAGCGGGATGGGGAAATCATCCAAATTCTTTAGCCTCTGTGATCTGAATCATATGAAGTATTTGGGTAAGGCCGTATCTATGGGGAAATCAATTATCTCCTTAATTAAACCATACCCATGAATCGAATATACTGTTCTTTACTTATATTTTTAATGACCCCCTTCTATAGCAGCTTTGGCCAGGATGAGCACCACCATGCAAAGCATGAGGTGCAAGTTAATTCACAGCAATATGAAACCATCAAGAGCCTTAGTCAGCAGGATATACAGGAGTTGCTACAAGGAAAAGGGCGTGGATATGCCAAGGCAGCAGAATTAAATGGGATGCCAGGTCCCCGGCACGTACTTGATATGGAAGACCAAATAAAGCTGAACGATGACCAAAAAAAGCAAATCGAATTGCTATTTGATGAGATGGAACAGGATGCCTCTGTTTTGGGAGCACAACTAATAACCCGGGAAAAATCATTAAACAAAGCTTTTGCAACTCAACAGGTCAATGAGGAAAAACTAAAACAATTGTTGCAGGATATAGCTCAAACAACTGCTGAACTGCGCTATACCCACCTTTATACACACCTCAAGACAGCCGATATATTATCTGACGATCAAATAGATATTTATAATCGTTTGCGAAAGCATAAAAACGAAGATAAAGTCCACCAGGCATTACAAAAGCCTGATTCAGAAAGCTGTAAAAAGCACAAAGACCATTAGAAGTTGTAGTTGTTGCGAATATTCCCGGATAATCCCATAACTATAACATTACAGTATGAACTATTATCCCACGAAGTATAGAAAAAGGGGGCGAGCTTCGTTCCATTCCATGTCTCCCTCCTTGTTCGCAGCGGAGCAAGACCAGAGTGGGTTCAGTGATGGCAGGAAATATGGTTGCACAGAGAAATCCACGGAGGGTTCTCAAACCTTGCACTACCGGTTAATTTGGGAGTGTAATCTAAACTTTGTGTGATTATTTGTTTATTTGAGGCCCTTCCCATGGTTAAGGCGATCTTACTTCTTTCCTCTGTCAGATAATTTTACGCTCAGGGTAATAGCTTTAGTTGACGGTTCAATCGGTACGAGTGGGGTGGTATTGGTGGCAAACAAGCTTCGGTTCACGGCGGGGATTTGGAGACAGTAAATAATGCTCATTGCTTTTTACTTTTCGACCTCTCCCAACCCTCTCCTTCCCAAGGAGAGGGCTTTGGCCGGTGGACAAAGATCTACCCCAGAGTTGCTCCCGTTTATGCAGTTTTACTCTGGGTTTTCATCTCTGGCTTCTTCTCATTTTTCACATACCAACCACTTCGTTCATTTGAACTCTTTTGGGCTATGCCGATAAAAACTTGGCTATTTTAAACTTTAACAAATAAGCAGCTGTTCTCTCCTTGATTCTTGGCCGGGCAACCTTATCTTTTCAGAGGTTTTAAACATCAGGGATGATCTGCTGTGCAGCAGGAGATTAGCTGACTAATTTTAATACAACACCTCGATTCATGAAATTAATACAACTAACCGCCATTCTGTTTCTTTTTGTATTCACGGCATGTACCCCCGATTCTTCTACCATGGAAGATTCAACACCAGAAGCCCGGTTAAGTGGGACAGAGCTGGAAAAAGATCTGCGTTTTCTGGCTTCCGATGAACTGAGAGGTCGCCGGGCCGGAATGCCTTCAGCCGAAGTAGCAGCCCGCTATATTGCCGAACAATTTCGCAGTGCCGGGGTGACAGGAGTTCCCGGTGCAGAAGATGGTTACTTTCAAACGGTTCCTCTGAATAACGGGAAGACCTCCCGAAATGTAATCGGGATGATTGAAGGTACAGACCCTGAATTAAAAGATGAGTACATATTGCTTACTGCTCATTATGATCACGTTGGAGTACGCTCTCCACGGGGAGATAATGGAAGTGATACCCCCGCCGACAGCATTTATAATGGTGCAAGAGATAACGGAATGGGAACCATAGCGGTGATCGCCGCCGCCCGTGCTTTTGCCAAAAAAGCACCAAAACGCTCCATTCTGTTGCTGGCGGTTACAGCCGAGGAAATGGGATTGGTGGGAAGCCGATATTATGCTGAGAACCCATTGATTCCCCATAACCAGGTGGTCTATAATTTGAATGTAGATACCGGCGGTTATTCTGATACTTCAATTGTAACGGTGGTAGGATTGGGACGCACCAGCGCTGATTCTCTTATCATACAGGGAACCAAGCCTTTTGGTATCGAGCCTATTGCTGACCCTTCTCCCGGCGAAGGCCTCTTCGACCGTTCCGATAACGTAAATTTTGCCCGACAGGGAATCCCGGCTCCGACTTTCTCTCCCGGATTTCGGGCTTTCTCCGATCCCGGCGTGGCCAACTACTATCACCAGCCGGCAGATGAAGCCGACGACATGGATTACGACTACCTAACACGTTTTACCCAAGCCTATGTCCACACTGCCCGTATTATTGCCAATGCTGATGAAGCCCCTCACTGGATGCCCGGTGATAAATATGAGGAAGCGGCGAAGCAGCTGTATGGTGGAGGTAGCGAATAGTTTTTAGGATTATTGCAGGTTATTGTGCCGTAGGTAGGTGATTAGTTATTACGTATTGAAGTGAGAGGGGAAGTGAAACGTGAAAAGGCAGAAGTGAAAAGAATCCGGGTGTCTATCTCTAGCATAGCTTGACCGCTTAACCCCAAGTTATGAACAAGCGAAAACTAAACAAACACCGTTATTTTAGCGAACAAATCCGTCGTAAAGCCGTCAAGGAATTTCGTAGCGGAACCTAT
>VEMX01000020.1 GCA_009711805.1 Balneolaceae bacterium
GGCGAAATTTCCCCGTACGCTGCGTTCAAGTGAAAATTGGGGTACTCAGGGTACCACAGTACCCTTCCGTTCCCATTTCCACTTCGCCTTGCGTACGATTAAATTTCTTGGTGAATAATCCGGGTTAAAGGGAAAAATTAATAAAAGCCTTCATCTGCGAGGGAGGGTGAGCCCAGCGAAGCAGACCGCGGCAGTCTCCTTGTCTGTGGCAACTGATGTGGTCAGCGTTGGTATGTATCCCAAGCACATTTCAGGAGATCGCCGCATCGATGGAGGGCCGGGCCTTACTCAAATCCAGTCTCTCTCAGGGAAAGGGAAGGATATATGAAGATTCCGGCCAAATATTCCTTGGTAAATACAGAATGACATCATTATTAACGTTAATACATTCACATATACAACCGCAAGAATCTAAACATATCCCAGAGCTGTCAGTTCAACTACCCATACACCATATCCAGGAAGTTCTGCAAGATCATAGAACCTACTTCGCCGGATTTCTCTGGATGAAACTGCATCCCCACATAATTATCTTTGGCTACCACGGCAGAAAAATCGTTGATATAGCCGCAAGCAGCCAGCGTGTGTTCACTAACCGGGGCATAAAAACTATGCACAAAATACAGGTAGTAATTGGGATCAAGGTTTTTTAATACGGGGTGATTTCCTTTCTGCTGAATTGTATTCCAGCCCATATGCGGTACCTTGGCCTGAGATTCATCAAATTTTTTGAGGGTACCTGGAATTACTCCCAGGCCCACCGTCTCTCCTTCCGAGGATGATTCATACAGCAGCTGCATACCCACACAAATACCCAAAACAGGTTTACGGGTATTTTTAAGCCATTGATCAATTTGCTTTTCCTTCAGAGAGTTCATTGCAGTCCGGGCATGTCCTACTCCCGGAAATATTACGGCATCTGCTTTATCCAGCTCACTGGCTTCTTCGGCAAAGAAAAAATCAGTATTCAACTTTTTTAATGCATTGGCAACGGATGCGGTATTCCCTGCTTTATACTTGATGATTGCAATCATAACTATCTACAGCGTCCCTTTTGAGCTTGGTATAAGATTCTTGATGCGCCCGTTTTGTTCTATAGCCGCCTTTAAAGCCCGGGCAAATCCCTTAAAGCATGCCTCAATTTGATGGTGATCATTTTCACCAGCAAAGCTAAGATGAATCGTTGCCTGCAGGTTCATAGCCAGACTATAAAAAAAGTGTTTTACCATTTCGGTAGGCATATCACCCACATATTCCCGTTTAAACTCTCCTTCAAAAACCAGGTAGGGACGCCCCGATAAATCCAAAGCCACCGTACTCTGCGCTTCATCCATAGGTAACACAAAACCATAGCGTTCAATCCCCTTTTTATTTCCCAATGCTTTTGAAATTACTTCCCCAAGAGCAATGGCAACATCTTCGATGGTGTGATGTTCATCTACTTCCAGGTCTCCATCACACTTCAATTCCATATCGATGAGTCCGTGACGGGAAATTTGTTCCAGCATATGGTCGAAAAAATTGAGCCCGGTTTGTATTTCTGATTGTCCGGTACCATCCAGGTTTATAGTAATACTGATATCCGTTTCGCTGGTTGTTCGTTCCAGGCTTGCCCTTCTGGCCTGGGTAGTGAGGAAGCTAACCACCACCTCCCAGCCTCCGGATAGCACCTGCTCTTTCTCCTTTGTCAACAATTTTAACTGATTGCCATCCGAATCTATATAAAAATCGGGGCGTTTCTCATTGGTATCATAGCCGATGCCTTCCTGTTCAAGTAATCGGGCTTGTTCCCGGCCAAAGCCTTCTCCCTCTATACTCAGGGAATGCCCCGCATCAACAATCTTTTTGAGTGAGGTAATTGTTTTTTCCCGAAATATAAAACCGGCATCATCCTGTAAGGCTGATTGTGTTATATAAATAATCATAGCGATCTGTTTATAAATTTTTTGTGATACTTTTTTAAGTCAGGTGCTCAACCATTAGATTTAAACAGTGAACAAATTTTTCTTTTTATGAACTCAAAATTCAAACTCCTGAGCTGGGTACTTCGAATTACTTCAGCCATTATTCTACTACAAACTTTATTCTTTAAATTCACCGGGGCTCCTGAAAGCATATATATCTTTGAAACTGTAGGTATGGAACCGTTTGGACGATATGCTTCCGGTATTGCTGAATTAGTTGCATCCATACTTTTTTTTGTACCGGGATTAACCTGGCTGGGCGCGTTCATTGGACTTGGAGTCATGAGTGGAGCCATTATAAGCCACCTTACCGTTTTGGGAATTGAAGTACAGGAAGATGGAGGGGTGCTCTTTGTCATGGCCATCATTGTATTTATCTGCTGTGCTATACTTCTTTTTATGTATCGCAAAGACATTCCCATAATTGGGTCCCGGTTTAATGATGTTGATTCCTGATACTTCACAATTCTGAAATTACCCGTTCGAGTGCTTTAAAAAAGCGTTCATTTTCAGGTGGAGTACCCACACTTACTCTCAAACAGTTTTCGCAAAGAGGTTCATTTCCCCGGTAGCGGATTATAACTCCCTTTTGGGCTAATGCCTCATACACATCCGGTGCACCTTCAATTTTAAAAAGTACAAAATTGGCATCAGAAGGATACACTTTCTGGATATAAGTCAGGGAATTTAACTTCCGAATCAACTTTTTTCTTTCTGCCAGCATAGCATTAATATTCCGATATACAATATTCAGTTTCGAAAAAGCTGCTATAGCAGTCTGGGATGTCAGCTTATTTACATTATAAGGAGCCTTCACCTTCAACATATAGCTGATAATTGCTTTATTTGCGATGGCCATTCCAAGCCTGATTCCTGCCAACCCAAACGATTTCGACATTGTCTGCAACACTACAAGGTTCGGATATTCGTCTATTTTTGAAGCCATGCTTTGCTGTTCGCTAAAATCAATATAAGCTTCATCTACAACTACGATTCCTTTAAATCTCCGGGCTACCGTACAAATATCCTCTGCCCGTATGTTATTGGATGTTGGATTATTGGGCGAGCATATAAATATGATTTTGGTGTCTGGCTGTACTGTATTCAAAATACTCTCAGGCTGGAGCTGAAAATCTTCTGTCAACAAAACCTCATCATATCCCACATCATTTATAGCCGCAGAAACTTTATACATTCCATAGGTAGGCGGATTAATGAGGATACGGTCTTTGCCTGGCTTGCAAAATATCCTGAATAACAGGTCAATCGCTTCATCGCTTCCCGCACCTACAAATACCTGTTCGCTCTGCACTCCCCGGAATGCGGCAACCTTCGACCGAAGCTCCTCTTGATACGGCATGGGATAGCGGTTCAGTTCTTGCTCGTCTGGATACGGAGCTCCAAAACTATTCTCGTTAGCATCAAGTAGTATCCCTGAATCGAAATCATCCCGTGCACTTCGGTAGGGTTTTAACGCCCGGATGTTATCCCGGACCAGTTCATCTATAGTTCGTTTTGTATTCATTATTCTTTTAGTTGTTCAAATCGTTTAACCGGATAGTTACGGCATTTTTGTGGGCATCCAGTTCTTCCAGTTCTGCCAATTGTTCTACTACAGGCCCCAATTTCCTCAACCCATCTTCACTAATAGACTGCATGGTTATCGATTTTTGGAAAGCATCCAGGTTTACCCCGCTGTACATTTTGGCATATCCGTAAGTGGGTAATGTATGATTGGTTCCGGAAGCATAATCCCCGGCACTTTCGGGGGTATACTGTCCAAGGAAAACAGATCCTGCATTCATGATTTTATCACTGTATGACTCCGCATTCTCAACATTCAGAATCAGGTGTTCCGGAGCGTACCGGTTAGAAAAACCGATACCTTCATCTATGTTTTGCACTCTAAGAGCATAGCTGTTATCCAGAGCCTGCCTGGCAATTTCTTTGCGGGGAAGGGCCTCTAACTGATCCTTCAATACCTGTTGCAGAGCTTCCATATCAAACTCTGAGGTAGCCACCAGCACCACCTGACTGTCAACTCCGTGTTCGGCCTGCGAGAGCAGATCTGCCGCTATATATTTGGGATTTGCTTGCCCATCAGCCACAATCAGCACTTCCGAGGGACCCGCTGGCATGTCGATACTGATCTGTGCCTCGCTGTTTTGGAGTATCATTTTAGCTGCCGTCACATATTGATTCCCCGGCCCAAAAATCTTGTCTACCTTGGGAACCGATTCCGTACCCATGGCCAGAGCTGCAATGGCCTGAGCTCCCCCGGCTTTCAGTATACAGTTGATGCCTGCCTTTTGGGCTATGTAGATGATTTCCGGGGCAACGGTGCCATCTTTGCGGGGAGGTGTGGCCAATACTTTAGTTGTGCATCCTGCTATCATAGCGGGTATGGCCAACATCATAGCAGTGGAAGGCAAAATAGCAGTACCTCCGGGCACATATAATCCCACCCTTTCTATAGGCCGGGATACTTTCATGCACCGAACCCCCGGCATGGTTTCCACCTCCACGGGAATCGGAAATTGTGTTTTATGAAACCGGTAGATATTATCAAAAGCTGTATCAATAGCTTTTTTGATCTCTGCTTTAAGAGCCACTTCTATCTCTGTCGGATCAGCGACTACCTCTTCCAGCTCCACTCCATCAAAACGGGCAGTATACGATTGCAGGGCTTTATCCCCCTCTTGCTTAACCGCCTCCAGGATGGGCTGAACCTGTTTAAATACAGAAACAAAGTCCATTTTGGGGCGCTTCAGCAGTTCTGCTATTTCTTCTTCCGGTAAAGTTGAATTATCAAAGGTTTTCATTGGTGGGTCATCTAAAGTATCATACTTTCTATGGGTAACATCACAATATCGGATGCGCCTGTTGCTTTCAGTTCTTCCATCACTACCCAGAACTCATTTAGAGGAATTACGGTGTGTATAGCAACCATATCGTCTTCGGCCAGGGGAACAACGGTGGGACTCCTCATGGAAGGGATAATGGCTTTGATATCCTCAACTGCTGATTCCGGAGCATTTAGCATAATATACCGACTTTTCTTTGCCTGCTGATATCCATCAATCCGCACCAGGAATTTCTCAATTAACTGTTTTTTGCCTGGCGACAATTCCATGTTGGTTTGAATAAGCTGGGTTTCGGATTCCAGGATGGTATCCAGTTCTTCCAGTCCATTGGCCCGGAGCGTTCCTCCTGTTGAAACCAAATCCACAATAGCATCTGCAACTTCCAGTTGGGGAGCAATTTCAACCGCACCGGAAATACCTACAATTTTGATGTTTACCCCTTGTTCTTCAAAGAAACTACGGGTCAGGTTGGGGTAGCTCGTAGCCACTGTTTTACCGTCAAAATCCTGGGGTGTTTTGATGTTGCCATTTTTAGGAGCCGCCAGCGACAGCCTGCACTTTCCATAGTTAAGCCCGCGGAGTACTTTTACATCAGCGCGGGATTCGTAGGTTACATTGGCGCCAACAAAGCCCAAATCGCAAACTCCGTCCTGCACATATTCGGGAATATCATCGTCCCGGAGCAGCAACAGTTCTACATCAAAATTGCGGGTTTTAACCATCAGGTTGCGTTTATAGTTGTCGAAATCGATGCCGATGCCTTGTAACAAGCTTACGGTTTTATCGGTCAGTCGTCCGCTTTTTTGAATAGCAATACGCAAAGAGGTAGAAGAATCTTTCGTTCGGTTCATGATAAACAGTATGTAAAAAGGATTAGTAAAGAGTGGTTAATGAAAAAAGTCGGGAGTACGGGTGTCAGTTAATATTTACTGCACACGATGATGTCCACGATGGGCGTGATGGACATCGATATGATGATAATGAAAGGAGATATGTATCTGTGACTTTTTCACGGCAGAAAAGATAGGCATTCTTTTTGGTAAGGAGCAAGTGCTCAATACGGATTTTATAAATTGGTAATATTGGAGTGTTGTGGGGTAATTTTGATAATGATATAAAATTGGCTTTCTACCCCAACAATGGGCAGAAGGCCAAAATAATATACTACCCTTTTTATCAGTTAAATACCTCTCCCGGTTGCCGGGGCGGTCTGTCATAATCCATATATGGGTAGTCCCACCGGGGGTGGGTGAGATAATCTCTCCACTTCCACACTTTGAGTGGGTTAAACCGGAAGGTTCGGTATATGGTGGTATCCTGGGTACCGGGGTTTTCTTCCAGGTAATCATTAAAACTTCGATCCATTATTTCCAGGTCTCTTTTCCCTCTTATTTCCGTAAACTCAAAATTGTGATTTTCGGTGGTGTAATAATAGTGAGTTAATAACCCGTCTATTCCCAGATATATAGGTAGTACCGGCGAACTATTTAGAACTAAAATAATCACCAGGATGGTACCACCAAGCCATTTCCATTGTTTTTTGACAGCCAGGGTTACAATAGTTGACAGTATAATTACCCAGGCCAAAATCATAAGTACTAAATACAACATATCGGTTCTATTTTTTAGTTACACGTTCCGGTATCATTAGCTGGATTACCAGCTATGCGTTCAGCACCTATCCCCACCAAATCTTCTCCAAAATTACCGGGATTAACCCCTCCACCTCCCGGCCAATCTCCAATTGTTAATGGTATATTTACCCCGGCAGCATTCGCAACATTCACCGCAAGATGTGTACAATTGTGATGGCTCAGATGATAGGTCGTTCCCCCCCCCCCCCCCCGGCATTCCTGATAATATTCAATATACCATTTAATTCATCCGGCATTACCATCACGTCAAGGGTAACATTAAAATTTTCATCGTCATCAATTCCAAGAACACCTGAGGACATTGGGTCAGTAATTGGATTCACCATACGCTCATTAGGGTAATATCCTATTGTTCTCCTTATTGTTTTCCCACCCAAATTTTGTTTGATTGTAAAAAAAGAATGGCCTACATCAAATCCATTATGGGGTTCATCAGTTCCAGGATCAGGCTGATCCGCATGAAGAGATACTATAGCATGTTGACCTGTATCAAAACACGCCAGGTGCTCATCTATATCTTCAATTGGGTGATCCGGACTCGGAACTTCAGCCTGAAATAGCTTCTCCTCAATATCCCAATAACACTCATCAACATCATCAGGGCAATCCTGGTAGTTCCCGTCGCCGGCTGGGGCTGTGCCTCCGGTTCCACCAGAAGCCCCTCCTTCGCCTCCACCCCCTCCCTGAACAGGCGAGCACACGGTTTCATATTCTACTCCTACAAACTCGGTATCAAGATATTCAACTGTGTTACCACTAACCAGATACCAATCTTTATATATATAGGTTGGTATCTCTTGACAATCCACTCCTAATGCTTGCGAGCCATTTTTTATGGCTGTGAACGCTTCTTTACTAATTGTTTCCGGAATTCCGGAAAAAACACCTTGATCATATCTTTTCTTAAACACTTTTTCCCCGCCAGCGTTAAAAAGTATAATCAAGCCTGTATATTTGTCTAAATGATTCCAGCGTACTTGTTCTGTATCTCCCGCTTCTCTCTTTAAAAATTTCAAGACATAAAACTCCGGGCTTCCACCTTGTTCAACAGCAACTATTTTATATACTTTCAGGCTGTTTTCTTGTCCCTTTTTATCCCTTGTCACGGCACTTAACCCGAATTATTCACGAATGGATGCAAAATGGCGATCTATATACTTTTTATTTGTACTCGTTTAGCTGAAACAAGTACTCATCCGGAATATTCCAACTAATTTTAAACTTCTTATTAGCCTCTTTGCTACAACTGCTTTAACTTTAAGGCAACAATAACTTAAAAAACCATACAAGATTTATATGAAAACTATTGCCCAGCTCTCTTATATCCCCTTGTCGACAGAAGATCCAAGAGAAAAAGTACAAGAGCTGCTTGAACACCTCGCACAATATGACGTCAAGATTGAGGTAGGTTATATGTCTACAACCATTATTGGTCAACCTGAGGTTGTTTTTGAAGTAATAGAAGAGCTCTACAAAACAATGACACTGGAAACCAACAGATTCCGTTTCCACATTGAGCTGCTATCTCCTTTAAACGAGTAAAAACTTTTTTTTGGTTTTTTATTCCGTTTTTGAGTTTGATGCATCTGTTAGCTAAAAATGCCGGGACCTATACATTCCTGTGGTGTAGTAGAAGCCTTGTATATTTGAGGTCCATGCACAAGGTATAGATCTTTATTCAATCATATATTATGAATTCTTTTGATCTGGAAGACTTTAAGGGAACAAATAACGTACTCCTGGTTTCCTCTCCCCATAATTATGATTTTACCCTTTCGGCTCTTTATAAAGTTTTTGATAATAACCGGACCGATTTTAACCAGCGGGATATAAAAATATTCCACCTTACCGATCTCAATATTAAAAAGCCTTTTGGTGCACGTATTCCTGATTCATCTAAAGTTGACCTTATGGATTGTTTTGGTGTGCCTGAATCTGAATTTGTTATGATCCTGATTGGCAAAGACGGAATAGAAAAACTCAGAACCAACGATATTATTCAAGCTGATATACTTTTTGATCTCATCGATTCTATTCCACCCACTAAAGCTGTTAAGAAATAGCAATACCTGCTACAGTTAACAAAACAAGTTATTTCTGATTCCCTCTGCATGTTATACAAATAAACTGCATACAAGGTGTATGCCTATTGAACATGCAGGTTAATCAAGCTTCAGTCTACACTTTCTTTTTAATGGCTACGCGATACAACCAAACCATAAAGCAGATAGCTGCCAATACGCCAAGTGTATCCGTGAGCCAGCCATATCCTTCCGGCATAATACGCAAGGAGTCCGTGCTTTCAGTAATTGCGAAAGGAATCGCCAGTATAATACCGATTAACGCTTCGCCCGTAATTAAGCCAGATGAAAATAAAAGTCCCCGCCGTTCAGCTTCTTCTGTTGCTTCAGTTTCATCCTCGCCGTTCAGCCCGGCTCTTTTCCTAACTACCCTTGAGGCTCCCCAGGCAATCATACCTCCCAGAAAAATTGGTACCGATAACTCCAAAGGCAGGTAAATTCCAACAGCAACTGCTAATACAGGAGCCCTGAATTCTGTACCCCTGGCTTTTAATATCTGGTCTAATATGATAATTGCTACTGCCACAATCCCACCTATGATAATCATGGCCCATTCCAGGTTTTGGGCAAACACTCCTTCAGCCACCGACTGCATCAACGTGGCCTGTGGTGCTGTAAGCATCTCTTCGGGATTCATCCCTTCTCTTGGGAACACCCCTCCCAATCCATAGGCATTAAACAACAGGCTTAAAATTGGTGCAATTACTAATGCAGCGGCCACAACACCAACAATCTGCATAATCTGTTGTTTATAGGGAGTAGCACCTACCAGTTGTCCGGCCTTTAAATCTTGTAAGTTATCCCCTGCAAGTGCAGCGGCACAAGCTACCATAGCTCCAATAATAACAGCAGCGGCAGCCGCTGAAGTAGCCTTACTCATATCAGTGGTAAAATCAACTTGCGAACCCAGTATGGCCAGCAAGCACAGAGACGCTGCAAGTATAGTTGCAATGGTTACACCCGATATAGGATTATTGGAAGATCCAACCAAACCTGCCATATAACCAGCTACTGAGGAAAACAAAAAACCGGCAAACAGTGAAAACACCACCCCAAAAATCATGGCTCCCCAATAAGCGCCACTGCTAACACTCAGGTGATCTACATCAATCACATAAATAAATACAAAGAAGATAGGCAGGGCCAGCCCTGCGATCCCCCACATTACCAGGTTGATCGGAGTATCCAACTCGGTTCGGGGAACCAATCCCGCTCCGTTACTTTTAAGTTCTTTAACGGCAGCCATAGATGATTTCACCCCATCAACCAGCGGCTTGGCTAAGGATACCAAGGCCCATACACCGCCAACAACCATAGCGCCTACCCCCAGGTAACGAATCTTTGCACTCCAGATGGAGAGGGCTGCATCATAGCCTTCGGCGGAACCCACAATAGAAGCTATCTCACCGGCATCGGCCAGAGCCATATAAATAGGTATTCCAAACAGCCAGGAAATCAAACCGCCGGCAAAAATAAGAATAGCAATATTAAGTCCGACAATGTATCCCACTGCCAGCAGGGCAACCGACAAATCCGTTCCAAATCCAAAAATAGATTTCCCAGCTTTTACTGAACCTCCTACTGAGCCGGCAAAAATCTTTAATCCTGTTTGACTCAGTTTAAAAAAAGCCGCAGCCACACCAGCCTGTATAATCATTTTAATACCTGCACCTCCTTCAGTACCGGCTTTCAGCACCTCACCGGTAGCCACACCCTCTGGGAATTGCAGATCGCTTTCAACAATAAGAGCCCTGCGTAACGGTATGGTAAATAAGACTCCCAATATCCCGCCAAACATGGCTATAGCTGCTGTTTGCATAAAGGGGAAATCCATCCAATACTTAAGTAAAATGAGCGCCGGCAATGTAAATATAACCCCCGCCGCTAAAGACTCTCCCGCCGATGCAGCCGTCTGCACGATGTTATTTTCCAGTATATTCGACTCTTTAAACAACCGCAGCACGGCCATCGAAATAACAGCAGCTGGAATAGATGCTGAGACAGTCATTCCTACTTTAAGTCCCAAATAGGCATTTGCCCCAGCTAATATAGCAGACAGTAAAAAGCCCAGGATAACAGCTTTTATAGTAATTTGAGGGAGATCATCTTCAGGAGAGATATACGGTTTGAAACTTTTGTTACTCATAGATCTAATTGTGTGAAATTTCTTTGCCGTAAATAACAAAAAATCTCATCTCATGCACAATTTCTTCTCTCTCAAGCCTCATGCCAGATACTTCGGGATCATTCAACAACAACTAAAGCGATCTCTGAATACTGAAAAGACATATATCCTTTCCTTGCTGATCGCCCATCTACTACTTCACCAAAAAAACTTTCGGCTTTTTGTTTTAACAGCTGAACACCCGCTAACTAAATAATCATCCCGGCACCAACGGTGTTGTTGGTAAATTCATCCACGATGATAAGACTGCCCGTTGAGCGGTTTCGGGAATAGCTATCGTAGAATAGCGGCTCGGTAGTTCTGATGCGGATACGGCCAATATCATTGAGGCCAATACTCAAGTCACCTTCAACGCGATGGAGGGTATTGATGTCTACTTTATACTTCACTTCCTTCACTATACAGCGGGCCTGTTTGGTAGTATGACGAATGGTGTATTTGCCTCTCGGGTGAAGCTCCTCTTTATTTAGCCAGCATACCATCAGATCTATATCCTGCCCTACTTTAGGCTGATTATCCGGTTTGGCAAGCATATCTCCCCGGCTTATATCAATATCATCCTCAAGAGTCATCGACACCGACATGGGTGCAAAAGCCTCATCCACTTCCTCGTTATGGTTATGGATACTTTTAATTTTGCTGGTAAAACCTGAAGGCAGGGCTATGATTTTATCCCCCGGCTTGAATACTCCACCTTCTACTCTTCCGGCATATCCCCTGTAATCGTGAAATTCATTGGATTGAGGCCGGACCACCCACTGAACGGGGTAACGGCAGTCTACATGATTATGATCACTGCCTACTTGTACATTTTCGAGTGTGTATAGCAGCGTGGAACCTCCATACCAATCCATCTTATCGGATTTCTCCACTACATTATCTCCATACAAAGCACTGATGGGTATGTAATGGATATCCGGCACATTCAGTTTGGAGGAGAACTCTTTATACTGGCTTACCACATCTTTGTATACCTCTTCGGAATAATCTACCAGATCCATTTTATTCACACAAAGCACAATATGTTTGATGCCCAGCAACGAAGCTATAAACGAGTGACGGCAGGTTTGTTCAATGACGCCAGCTCTTGCATCTACCAAAATAACCGCCAGGTTAGCTGTTGAAGCACCAGTAACCATATTACGGGTATACTGGATGTGCCCGGGAGTATCGGCAATGATAAACTTTCGGCTTGGCGTAGAAAAATAGCGGTAGGCAACATCAATAGTGATACCCTGCTCTCTTTCAGCAGAAAGCCCATCGGTTAGTAAGGCGAGATTGGTATAATCATCTCCCTTCTTTTTGCTGGATTCTTCGATGGCTTCCATCTGATCATCAAAAATGGATTTTGAATCATATAAAAGTCTTCCGATCAATGTACTTTTGCCATCATCTACACTGCCAGCCGTGGTGAACCTCAATAGGTCCATATTCAGATATGCGTTTTCGGCTTTATTCTTATTTGTGCTTTGCATTATATCGTTTTCTGAAATTTATCGTCTGTGAGAATGTTGTGGTTAGTTTTTTAGTGCTCAGTTTTTGGTGTTGAGTTTTGCGGTTTTTACTATTGAGGTTAATAACCGGACAAGTTCTTTACTTTGTTTGATTTCATCCTGAAACTGTAAATCCACCATTTTGCTTTCTCTGAGCAATTCTAACCAATAGAGAGATTCGCGTGCTTCTTTTGATGAAATTGACATTTTGTGAATAAAATCCTTCTTGGATTCTGCCGCAGAAGCTTCCCGGATATTCGCTCCAACACTTGTCCCACTTCTGAGCAATTGTTTCGAAATAACAAATTCCTTTTGCTTAACCAGCTTTTTATATAAGGCAACTATACTTAGTGCAAACTTAAAACTCTTTTCATAAACAGGGCCATTTTCTGTCATCTTATTCCCTTAATTTTGTTAATCCTCACTAATAAGATCCATATTCACAGCAATCCTTACAAAATTCATCCCAACTAAAAACTAAAAACTGAGCACTAAAAAACTACCCACTAATCACTCTAAAAATACCCCTGTTTCTTACGTTCTTCCATGGCCGCTTCAGAACGTTTGTCATCGGCACGCCCGCCCCGTTCTGTAATCCTTGCCGAGGCTACCTCCTGGATAATATCTTTCAGCGTTGAAGCTTCCGAAACCACAGCTCCCGTGCAGGTTACATCTCCAATGGTTCTAAAGCGGATGGTTTTCTCCACAATTTCCTCATGCTCAAAATTCTGAATAAAGCTTGATGATGCCAACAATGTACCATCCCGCTCAAACACTTCCCGTTCATGTGAAAAGTACAATGATGGAATTTCAATTTCTTCTGAAGCTATATACTGCCATACATCCATTTCCGTCCAATTACTGAGTGGAAACACGCGGAAGTGCTCACCATATTCTTTATTGGCATTGAACAGGTTCCAGAGTTCAGGACGCTGATTTTTCGGATCCCACTGCCCAAACTCATCACGGTGCGAGAAAAACCGTTCTTTGGCCCGGGCTTTTTCCTCATCGCGCCGGGCGCCGCCAAAGGCGGCATCAAATTTATGTTCTTCCATAGCATCCAGCAGTGTGGTAATTTGCAGGGAATTCCGGCTGGCTCGCGGACCTTTTTCTTCCTTCACCTTTCCGGCATCAATTGAATCCTGCACCTTAGATACAATCATTTCTATACCCAGTTCCTTTGCCAGGTTATCACGAAACTCAATGGTTTCATCAAAATTATGTCCGGTATCTACGTGCAAAAAAGGAAATGGTATTTTACCCGGATAAAATGCTTTTTTGGCCAGATGTGCCATACAAATGGAATCCTTACCTCCGGAGAATAACAAAACGGGCTTCTCGAACTGAGCCGCCACCTCCCGCATAATTAAGATTGCTTCTGATTCCAGTTGCTGTATATGATTTAGTTTATAGGATCTCATAGCTTTGCCTTAAACCAGTGCTTTGTGATTATCTAAATAGTCAATTACTTGTTGTACGGCCTCTTCAAGGCTAATACCGGTAGTATCAATTTCGAGTTCCGGGGCTTCGGGGGGCTCATAGGGATCATCCAAACCGGTAAAGTTTTTAATGTCTCCTTTTCGGGCTTTTTCATAAAGTCCTTTTACATCCCGGCGTTCACATTCTTCATAGGGGGTAGAAACATAAATCTCGGTAAAATCCTCACACATATTCCGTACAAAATCCCGTGCTTCCCGGTAGGGAGATACAAAGGAAGCCAGTACAAACACCTTGTGCACCTGAAGCCGGCTTGCCAGATATCCTACCCGTTTTATATGCGAATTGCGTTCTTCTTTTGAAAATCCTGTTTTGGGGAAAATATCCCGGATCACATCTCCATCCAGGTGTTCCACTTCGTATCCCCGTTCTGCCAGCATTTTAAACATACGTTCCGAAATAGTGCTTTTGCCTGAACCCGACAGCCCGGTAAACCATAATACCGTTGGTTTCCATTTTTTCATATTCATCTATCCTAAAGACCTATTACAAAATTAGGGTTGAGCAAGTCTTCCTTGTTATACTTAATCCCCGATTCAAAAACTCCTTCTTTCGCCGAATAGCGATATACGGCATCTCCGGCAGCCACATCCCATTCCATGGTTGGCCCCATCCGGGGATATAAATCGGCCGTACCGTCAGCCACCTTACAGATTTTGAGAGAACTCCCCGATTTAATGCGTTCCTTAACTTTAATACCTTCATCCTTCAGGTAATTCTCGAGGGCATCAGATCCATGCGAACGGCTTTCGACAATACTGAGTTCTTCACTTTTGTCGGCTGCTTTGGAATAAATTTGTTCGGCCTTGCTGTTCCCATCCTTTTTGAAGGAACCTAAACTTTCTTCGGCATAGTACAGTACTTCTTTATCCGGAGCATACACGACCCCCAGTGTGGGCTTACCTTTTTCGATCAGTGCAATGTTTACGGTAAACTCTCCATTCTTCTTAATGAATTCCTTAGTTCCATCCAGCGGATCTACCAGCCAAAAACGGTCCCACCCTTTGCGTTCTTTATAATCAGGAACTTCGGATTCTTCTGAAATAACCGGAGTTTCGGGATCTATTTGTTTTAAGGCTGAAACTATAATGTGATGTGCGGCAAGGTCGGCCTTGGTTAGTGGGGAATCATCATCTTTGGTAATTACCTCCACATCCGTTGTGTAAAATTTGAGTATCACCTGGCCAGCCTGTTCTGCGGTCTCTATAATCTGTTTGAGCATTTGCTTCTTTAAAATTCCCAAAATTGAGGTACTAAAGATACCGTTATCGCTGCTACTATCAAATTTAAAGGTAAGCCTATCTTTATGAAATCAGTATATCTGTATCCCCCCGGTCCATATATCATCAGGTTGGTTTGATAGCCTATTGGAGTCGAGAAACTTGAGGAGGCGGCAATGATCATCACAATGGCAAATGGCACAAAGTTAAGCCCCATGGAAGTAGCCAGTGAAAAGGCAATTGGAAATATCAAAACAGCCGCTGCATTATTTGTAATCAACTCTGTAAGCAGCCAGGTGGCTATGTAAGTTAAGAATAAAGCCATCACCGGGCTATCTCCCGCCATGCCCAACAAACCGGAAGCCAAATGTTCGGCCACTCCGGTAATCTTTAAAGCCTCGCCCAGCCCCAGCGATGAGGCTATAGCCAACAGCACTCTCCAGTCGATACTTTCGAGGGCTGTGGCATATCTGAAACACCGTGTAATTAACAGCACAGCACCTGCTACTATAGCCGCCTGAAACATACTTAACACTCCGGTTGCGGCCAGGGCTACCATGCCAAATAATGTAAAGCCTGCAATACCTGCTTTCTTTGTGCTTACCGGAGATGAATCTTCAATAGGGCTTACCAGGTAAAAATCATTTGAGTTGCGGTACTTCTTAATGAAATTGGGCATAGACTCCAGCAGAAGCACATCACCGCTCTTGAGCACAATATCTCCAATTTTCTCGTGCACCCTTTCCCCATTGCGGGATACCGCCAACACCACCGCATCATATCGATCTCTAAACTTTCGTTCTTTGATCGTTCCTCCAATAATGGGATTTGATCTTGAAACTACAGCCTCTATCATTTGGCGTTCGTTTCTGGGAGCATTTAACTCAAATACTTGTTTGGTAGCTGGGTTTAATCCCGGCATTTTCTGCAAATCAACAATGGAATCAATAATACCGGTAAAGATCAGGCGATCTCCTGTTTTTAGCATTTCATAAGGACCAACAGCCGGTATTGTTCGTTCTTTACGTTGTATTTCTGCAAGGTACAAGCCAGGCAATTGTCTCAGTCCGGCATTTTCAATGGTTTGATTGGCCAGGTTGCTTCCCTTTCCCACAATCATCTCTATTGTGTATTCTCTTGGATCTTCAAAAATTTCCATACTGGATCCTCGCTCCGGAAGCAATTTATCTCCAAAAATAGCCAGGTATATAAATCCAGCTATCGCACAGGGAATACCAATAAGCGCCGGTTCAAATATTCCCAGTGACCGAATCGAAGCTTCTTCAATCAATAAGCCATTGATAATAAGGTTGGTGCTGGTACCTATGAGCGTACAGGTACCACCCAATATGGCAGAATAACTCAGGGGAATCAAAATCTTAGAAACCGGTATAGATACTTTTTTGCTCCATCTCTCCAGGGCCGGGATAAAAGAGGCTACAACCGGGGTGTTGTTGAGAAATGCACTCATAACCATGGTTGGTGCCATAATGCGCAGCTGTGCTTTTTTTACCGTGCGGGTTCTCCCCATCACCCGCTGTACAATAACCTGTATTGCCCCTGTTTCTTTCAGCCCCGCAGCCACAACATATAAAGCAGCTATGGTAAGCATACCTTCATTAGAAAAACCTGACAATGCATTCTCTACCGGTACTATACCTGCTATAAAAAGAAGCGATAATCCCCCAAACAGGACAAGATCAACCGAAAGCGTGGTACTAATCAACAGTACCAAACAGCAAACAATTACCCCAATAACAGCCCATCCTTCAAATATCATTGCCTGCTCTTATATTTTCTGTGCAAATTAAACGTTCACATTCACATTGATCGCAATAATAAGCATTTAAGGTGAAAAACCATTAGCAAACTATTTCATTTTTCTGCTGGCTTATTTTTTGAAAAAATCTTCTCCTTGAAGGCTTTTAGAAACCAGGGGTTTTGTTCAATGTTAAGGCCAGAAGGAGATTGAAACCGCTGCATATACCCCATACTCGAGGATTTCAACCGAGCGATAACGCAGACTTTGGGCAAAACACCGGTTTTAAAAAACTTTCTCTTACTAAAACCGAAACCGGAGTTGAACACCCACAGAGTTTCTGCGATTTCCTTGTATTTCATTCAAACCACTTCCCACAACAAAAGCATCTTCATAGGTAACCACCGCATATTTCAGCCAACATTCAAGGAAATCAGACACTTTATATTTTATAACTGCATAACTGCGCTGCCCCCGGTTGAACAAGGCTACATTTGATAACACATACAACAAATCACTCTCAAACTGATACACCCGCGTATCAAAACTTTCGGTGTCAAAAAATGTCAGCCGGCCATCAAAACGCAGCTTGGATGAGAGTTGAAGCCGTACATCCTGGTAGAGCAATATCCCCGATTCCCAGGCCTCTCCGGCCTCCCGGCTGCGAACCCATTCTATTCTTGATCTTAATCGTACATTCCGGTTCATTTTATATTCAAGATGTGTGCGTATACTCATCCTCTTTTCTTTGCCCAGTTGAAGCAACTCATTTCCCCTGGAATTAAACGTAATGTACTCATCTTCCTTTTGCTCATTCCTTACTAAGACGTACACCTCCAACTCCGGGCTGAATTCAACTTCAGCTAAGCCCAGCACATCAAATCCTCGTGTAGACTGCCGGCTTCCGAATCTGGGGGCAGGAAAATAATATTGATCTGCATAACCGCTCAGGCTAAGCCCCTTGCCTACATTATGCCTGATACCTACGTAAAACCCTTCCTCGTTCTGAGGAGCGGAAGAAATCTCTCCAAATCCATCGCCAAATATAGATTGAAAATTTTTGCCGTAATATCTGTACGAGAATGAAACATCTGTTTCTTTGCCAACCGGAGCTTCGACCCCTGCTATGCCTCCCATTCCTCCATTTTTACTCCGGGCCATTTCGCCCAATATAAGAACCGGACCCAGCAGCAGCTGATAATCCAGGCCAATTACAGTGTGATCCCTGCCTTCATAATCATACAAATCTGCCACCGATGTGCCTTTACTTATATAGCGATTGAATTGGTTATAATAAGCGGTGATGCCAATCAGTCCCAGCGGAGAGTCGGCCTGCAGGTGTCCCCCGGCCGTGGTTTGAATAATATTATTTTTCCTGGCTTGCTCATTCCACGTGCGATGAAAACCACTGCCCCCGGGGAAGCGTGTTGTATCTCCTGAAATAACCGATGCGCTTGCGGGACGCCTGGAATAAAAAGTCGTCAACTGAAGCTGCATACCGTACGTTGCAGCTACTCCCCGAAAAAAATCTGTTTCTCTAGCTGAAGTATAAGCCCGGACTCCCCGTGGATTTTTAGCTGGTGCTCCTATTACTTCCCGGCCTTTTCCAAAAGCCCCTCCCGACCATAACACCAGCCCCTGTCCAAAAGCAAGACTATAATCTCCGAACACCAGTGTTTTCAACCTCCCGTTATCCCGAAGAGCCAGGTGCCCTGAGGTAAAATCAAATCCTGAATCAGTATTCAAGGGTTCTCCGGGATCTTTTTCCTGGGTGATGTTTAGCGAATAGTGATTGCTTTGCATTCGGAAGCGTTGGTAATACTTTCCGGGACCGCCGGTATATCCCCCGGCCGAATCTGGCAATCCATATCCTTTTTTCTGTTGAACATCCTGCTGGTAACGCATCATAATATCGATGTTGTTACCCGCCGTCCAATAGCCGGGCCTCAGGTACATATCCCGAAACCGGGTACTCCCTCCCCCCACTTTCAGATAAGGGCGCATCCGTTGATAGGTGGCCTTCCCCACCCCTTTTAAATCCATCAGCTCCCCGAGGTTTTCGAATGGTTTCGTCTTCCGGTAGTTTATAACTGAACGGGCTATTTTAAGATTAACGCCCGGAATTTTCAGCAATTCATGTAATCCCACCCGGTTTATGTTAATTGGATTAGCAGCCAGGTCTTCCAAAAACTGGATAAGCTGCTCTCCATTCTGCTGCGTTTCTTCAGTATCGGTTTCTTCCAGGGCTGCTTCAATTTGCTTTTGAACACCAGTCTGAGTGGTATCCTGCTGGCGTGCTGCCGACCACACGGGGTTCATCAGCCAAAAGCAACATACAATCGCTATGAACACACTTGCCTTCATCAAAAAAACAGAAGTAAATCCAAGCCGGGACTAAATCCCAACAGCTGATGTTTCTGAACGGCCATATTCACCTCCCATAACTTCTTCCGATAGCCAAAACCGAAGGAGTATGTAAAAGGCTCTGCCGTAACCCCCAGTCTTCCATACAGCTGGTCAGCGATCTCTACATCCACACCGCCCCTCCAGGAAATGGGAAACTTGACATCTTTCACTACATCGAATACAAAAAGGGCTCGCTCCTCCAGGTGATATGACATCCCAATCGACATACTTCGGGGCAAATCTTCGTTGATAGCGGTATAGGAAGCCTGGTTTAGATTGGTGGCTTGTGCGCCCAGCATCAGCTCATTTGTAATTTCAGCTGCAATACCCGCATCCATTCCCATCGCATTGCCAGAACCATATCCACCCCCAAACGAAATATGATTATAATTTAGCACAAGGCCTATATGAAGCTGCCGCCAGCTATTTTTATACGCGGCCCTGACCCTGTTTTCTGAATACAGCTCATTTCCATACCGATGTATTCCAACAGCTACCACCCCCCATTTTACAGGTACACTTGCGGTGGCGGCCATATCGGTAAGTTCGGCAAAGCCGTAGTTTCGCAAACCATAAAAACCCACTTTTAGCTGCTCATTATCCATCAAAGCCGGGTTCATAAACACCGACCAATGATCTTCAGGAACAGCAGTCCCCGCCTGCCCCATACTCATAGCCCTGGCCCCAATAGTTAGTTGGGCGTCCAGTTCTACCCCATACATGGAAAGTGTGAGTACAAAAAGCAGGAAAATTTTTAATCTCAAGCTTCGTATACTTAGCATATTATCCTCACTAACTTTCTTATTAGAGCTACAAGCGCGTGAATACTTACACTTTTGCTTTTATTTTTTTCTTTCTGATGCTTTCAAGTCCGTTACAAGCCCAAGAGTTTAATTGTGAAGTAAGCCTAAATTATGACCAGCTGGAGACGGCTAATCTTCAATATCTTGACAATTTGAAAAATGAGATTCAGAACTATATCAATGAATATGAATGGACTGATGTAGACTTTGAGGAGCACGAACGCATTCAATGCCAGCTTCGCATTATCCTAACCAGCCATAATGGAGGATCTGTCTTTGGCGGGCAGGCTATTTTTACCAGCAGAAGGCCGGTCTACAACACTACAGCTCAAACAACGAATTTTCTTTACAGTGATGATACCTGGCAATTTGATTATTCCAGGGGACGCAGCCTCATTCATGATGAGCTCCAGTTTGAAGCCTTAACCGGTTTTATTGATTTCTTCTGTTTCATCATGCTGGGCTTCGATTTTGACAGTTTCTCCGAATTAGGCGGGACCCCCTATTTTAATGAAGCTCAAAATGTGTTAAGCCTTGCACAAAGCACCTCGGCTATTGGATGGTCCAGAAACACCAATAACCGCCGTAACCGTGCTACCATGATCACAGATCTTCTGAGCACAAACTACGAGTCTTTCAGAAGTGCATACTATCGCTACCACCGTAAAGCCCTGGATACTTTTGTTGATGAACCGGAAGATGCACGGCAAGAAATGTTAAGTGTATTAGCCGCCATACAAGATTCAAAGAGACGAAGTACCAGCAACTACATCTACGATCTGTTTTTTGATACCAAGGCTAGTGAAATAACCTCCTTTTTCACTGATGCCCAAACCTCTGTTCGCCTGGAAGCATATAATATTTTGAGAGAGACAGATCAAAGTCATCTGTCTGAATATGAAAGTCTGCAATAATTCAATTTAGGTATTGATACAGCCTTTGGGGCGTTTACGGCTCGTTCAATTCTTAGGAAACCCCGGCTCTCTCTTCTTTCCGATACAACCCTGTCCCGCATTGTTTGCTGGTGAATGGTATTGCTTTGGGATACAAGTTATAAATAAAAAGGCTGCTCACTTCTTCCGGTTAAAAGAAGAGCGAACAGCCTTGTAATATCCGTTTTTATTCTTCCCGCTACCGGATATTATCCCCAAATACAAACTCTGCAGGAGGTTCAACTCCTTTCAGATGCTTCACAAAATAATCCCAGCGACGCTTCATAAAATACCGGGAATTTCCAAAGCCGTGTCCTGCATTCGGGAACACCAGCATATCGAAATCCTTGTCGGCCCGTATCAAAGCTTCTACCACCAGCAAGGTATTGGTTGGAGGTACATTGCTATCCATCATACCGTGAGCTATTAATAATTTTCCTTTCAGGCTATCTGCCAATAAGTGGTTAGCCTGGCTGTCGTAATTATCGCCCTGTGCCAATAGATTTGAGGTACCATCTACCTCACTTTGATTCTCAACCAGCAATCCGTGCCACTTTTCACCCCAGTCATCTTCATAATTACGGTTGTCGTGGTTGCCGGCTCCCGATACCGCTACTTTGTAAAAGTCGGGGTACCGAAGAATACCACCCGTTGAGGCAAATCCCCCGCCAGAATGTCCCCAAATACCTACCCGATCCAGATCCATCCACCTGTGGCGTTCGCCAAGCTGTTTGATGGTAGTCACCTGATCCGGTAATCCGTTATCGCCCATATTGCCATAATAGGCGTCATGGAACGACTTACTCCGGCCGGGAGTCCCCATCGCATCTACTTCAACAACTATGAAACCCAACTCAGCCAGTGCCTGTTTGTCCGAGCGTGAAGGCCTGAATGAGCGACTGCCCACACTCCCCGATTGTGGACCGGGATATAGATAATTCAGCACTGGATACTTTTGCGAAGCATCAAAATTGGAAGGTTTATACATCAGCCCATAAAGATCGGTTTCTCCGTCCCGAGCCTTAACTGTAAAAGGTTCCGGGGCTACCCAGCCGCCTTCTTCCAAATCGGTGATATCTGCCGTTTCCAGTTCGGCCACTACCTCTCCATCTACATTTCTTACCACTGATACAGGAGGTGTAGTGGGAGTGGAATAAGTATCGGTAAAATATTGCTTCGAAGCCGACCAGCTAATCTGATGGTTCATAGATTCCGGGGTTAACAGTTGCAGCCCACTTCCATCCATATTCACTTTATAGAGATACTCGAAGTATGGGTCACCTTCCTCCCGGTTCGATCCCAGGAAGTAAATCACCCGGTTTTCTTCATCTATATGCTGCACATTCAACACGCGCCAGTCACCCGATGTAATTTGGTTTTTGAGTTCACCGGTATTCAGATCGTAGAGATACAGGTGCCCCCAGTCATCCCGCTCCGAGAACCAGATGACTTCGTCAGAATCTTCCAGCGCCCGCCAGCTTCTGCCGCCATCACCAGACTCGAAATAGGTTTCGGTTTCTTCCCTCAATACATCCTGCACCCTTCCGGTATTAGGATTAGCTGTTCGCAGCTGTGCGATCTTATGGTCTCTGGAAGATGATACAAAAGACAGCTCTTCCCCATCATCGCTCCATTCTACATCCAGGAAGGTTCCTCCCCACCCCGCAATATGATCGGTGGTGGTGGAACGGTGGGCATCCGGTTCCATATCAAGTCGTACCATTCTGGGGCGGTTACCAAGGTGTATCACCACCCGCTCTATCCTAAAAATAAGGCTGTCGCCGGGCAACGGATATTTCCATTGCTCCAGATTGGAATGGCCTACTTTGGTATCATAGAGATACATCTCGCCGACCCCGCGACCATCGTGCTGGAAGGTGGCTATTTTGTCTGAATCGGGCGACCATAATACCACCGGCGTATTACTGCGTACCCACCCGGCATTGTTAGTGGCATATCCGTAGTCTTCTTCTCCGTCAAACGTAAGTTGCACTTCCTCATCGGTATCAATATTGCGGATCCAAAGGTTGTGGCCCCTGGTGAAGGCTCCCCACTGCCCATCCGGCGATACTACCTCACTCCACCGGGTGTTGGTCTCGATGGTCTGCGTTTCGTAGGTATCCAAATTGGTTTCTACCATATGACCATTAGCCCGATAACGCAATGTATTGTCTTCACTCCACTCCATCTGCGACAAGTTCAGAGAATCGGGATGCATCTCCGTTTCGGTAGCCTCCGAAAGGCTGGCTGCGAGTTTTTGATAATCGAATGCTGCAGACTTACTCCCACTTTCGGAGTCAACTTTAAAGTATCGAGTACCCTCCCGGGTTTGGGTTCTGTAAATCAACTGGCCATTCGACAGCCAGTTTTGCCCCGACACGGTCCGATATACCTTATCCCAGGTATTTTGTCCCAATGTTTGTTCTGCCCGTTTGTAATCTTCCAGGCTTACCGTTTCACATCCGCTTAACATAAGTAGTGCGGCAAACACTACAGCGGTATAGGTACCAAATGCATATCTCATAGTAGTTGTTCTTATCTGGTGTTATAGATCGGGACTAATTTAAATGAATACGCATTAAAAAAAATGTAAAGTGAATGTATATGTTGGGTGATGGAGATTTATGCAGGATTAGTATAGATGTATTCGATATTCTGGCGGGCCTCACTATGGGGTTTACTTGTATGGGCTCTTCTTTTCTCTATTCGAAATAAATAATCTTTTAAAATAAACAGTTAGCCTTAGCGTATTTTAATTAATATTTACTAAACCCTTTGATTATGAAAAAACTAACTCTTCTATTCTTCGCACTTACCATAATTTCCTGCAATGAATCTCAGGATCCACCATCTATCCAATTAAATGTAGATCAAAAGGTCCGTATTCCCATCGAATATATTTCTATATCTGCTCAAGTTCAGGTAAACTCTGGTGATCCTGTTGAAGCAGAACAAAAAGGCTATAAAAAGTTAGCAGATGTAGTAAAATTATTGCAAGAAACCGGGTATGAAAGAGAACAATTGATCATAAACTCGGGTAATATTTCTGATCACTCTTACCGCGATAATAAAAGAATTAGATTCTCCTCAAGCCTTAACTTCGATCTATATGAGACAGACAAATTGGACGCGCTCAGAAAATTATTAGTAAAAGCCGGGGCTACAAATTTTAATATTCAGGGATACCACAACTCTAAGGAAGATTCCCTTTTCGAGCAGGCTTATCATCAAGCCATAGAAAAAGCCCGAACGAAGGTAGATAGATTCATCGCTGATGAAAATCTAAAGACTGGAAAGATCATCAATCTGTCAGAAGGATTTCATGATTTGATAGTTGTCTCAGGTTTGAGCGGATCTAATACTCTTCCACCCCCGCCGCTCAGCATGCCCGGCCCACCTGTTGACCCACTATTTCAAAAAGAGTATTACCACAGAGATATTGAATTTACCATCAAGTTTGAGCTGAAGGGAAAATAGAAAACGTACTCTGCCTTGACTCTCTTCCATGAATTCTCCTACCTTGGTTGATATTCTGACAGAGCGGATAAACAATCCATGGTTACCAAAATACATCCCGACTTAAATGAGGTACTTTTCATCAATAAGTACACCATGCTTCATGTACTTGACGGCAGCGGGGGGATACAGGTCGATTTCCAGAATTATTTCGACTGGTCGGATAAAATCATATTTCTGGAGAAGGGACAATACATCAAATTTCTTTCAGATGATTTTGTAGTACGAAAGATTGAATTTAGGGAAGAGGATATTTTTCATAACAAAGATGTACGGGTACTTTTCAAGCATCTTGTATCGCTGGGTTATATTAATTTTCAGGATTGTGAAGAGTGTCAAAAATATCTTGATGACACCGTTTTACTGGAACATAAAGACATTGTGGATATATCATCCAAACATTGGTTTTGGCAAAACCCCTTTAATGCCAATTCTCGGGAGTACCACGTTATTTTTGATATAAAGGATGTTGTTGATGAGGAATACCGGAACCATTTATCGAACCGACAGCTTACAGAAATCATTGGGCATTCTCATCTAAATCCACATGCCCTCTTTTCAGATAAAGTAGGGATTACCGTTAAAGATCTGCTCAGGGGTAAACGTTTTACTGAAATCCAAAAAGAGATTGCCTTCAGCAATCGAAGCTTTAAGGGAATAGCTTATGATTTCGGCTATAAAGATCCCGCCTATTTCAGTCGGGTGTTTAAAAAGCATACAGGGCAAACCCCTTCCGGCTTCAGGGAAAACACTGACTTTGAAACTACCGATGCTTTTGTTCAGAATTTGTTTGAACTACTGGATGAATTTCATGCTGAACACAGAAAAATAGATTTCTATGCCAATAAAATGCATCTCTCTGTAAAAGCATTTTCCCGTAAGGTGAGAGATAAACTTCAAATCTCCATCGGACAACTTATCCGACAACAAATAATCATGACTGCTAAAGAGCTTTTGGCTGAAGATTTACCCGTTAATGAAGTGGCCTTTAAACTAGGGTTTGAAGAAGCCAATCATTTTTCAGCTTTCTTTAAGCGTTACACCAATACCACTCCCTCGGCCTTTCAGGAGCAAAAGTACAACCATTAGTCCTTTTCTTGTAGGAATATCCTGTCTGCCTTTTTTCATCTTTGCAGCGCAAACAATTTTATCACTAAACAAAAACGCTTAGCAATGGATATAAAAACAAAAGTAGCACAAATGGATGAAATGATAAGCAAGGGCGAAATATTAAACGCCGTTGATACTTTCTTCTGTGATGAAACACAAACCTCCGATTATGGAAAAGTAACTACTTCTGGTAAGCAGCAGATGATAGAGAAAATGGAAGGGTTTCTTGAAGCTATTGAGAATATTAATGGCATTACCCATCATCACTCCATTGTAGACGGTAGTATTTCTGCATCTGAGTTCACCTTCGATTTTGACATGAAAGATGGAAGTGAAATTTACTGGCACGAAATTATCCGCCGCATTTGGAATGATGACGGAAAGGTTATTAACGAAGAATATTTTGACGCTCAAAACCAATAATCATCGTTATGAATGTAAGAATCATATCTCCTACTGTACATGGAATCATTGACTATTCAGCAGCAATAGCACTCATTTTCCTACCCTTTATTTTAGGTTTGGGCAGTTCGAGTCCATTGGCTCTGTGGTTATCTGTGATTACAGGTGCTGCCGTTGTTCTGGTGAGCATATCTACCATTTACAGATATGGCTTTCTGAATGTAATCCCCTTCGACGCACACCTGATGATAGACCTGATGGCGGCTACCACTTTTACACTTGCTCCCTTTGCATTCAATTTTAGCGGCATTGACCTCTATTATTACATAGCCAATGGAATCGTTGTTTTCCTTGTAGTAGCTCTAAGTAATAACTGCGAACGCCATCCACCGACAGCTGAAGCCTAATCTCTAAGCCTTCATAAAGCTGTCAGGCTAGTAATAATAACTGCCGGACTTTTGCCTAAGAAGTCCGGCTCTTTTTTATTGATGATATGGAACAACTAATCCAGGAAATTAAAGCATGCACCATTTGTGAACCCGAACTCTCACATGGGGTGAATCCAGTTTTCAGTGTACATCCCAACAGCAAGATTGCCATTATCGGGCAAGCGCCGGGCAGTATAGTCCATCGAACGGGAATTCCCTGGGACGACAAAAGCGGTGAACGTCTTCGTAAATGGATGAAGATAGATACCCATGTTTTTTATGATGAGAAACAGATTGCGATTATTCCCATGGGATTCTGTTATCCGGGAAAAGGTAAATCCGGAGATTTGCCGCCTCGTCCCGAATGCGCTCCCACATGGCACGATCAACTCTTTGATTATCTCCAACATCTTGAGCTTATACTTTTGGTGGGGTCTTATGCTCAGAAATACTACCTGGAGGAAAAAATGAAGCGAACCCTCACTGAAACTGTGCGAAATTATAAAGAATATTTACCCCGTTTTTTTGTATTGCCCCATCCATCCCCGCGAAATAATATCTGGCTTAAAAGAAACCCCTGGTTCGAAACTGAAATACTCCCCAGTCTGCAGCAACACATAAAGGCGTTGAATATTGAACAGTTTTAACTGCCGTCTACTTTCTGAATGTTACCAATGACCGATCTGTACCCAATCCTCCTTGTCAAACCCAAGCCGGGTCAGCTATCATGTTATCGTGGGATATCCAAAAGTGGAAACCGGCACCTCTGTCTATTTGTTTATAGAAATCCGATTGTCACCTACTGATCATGGCTTCCATTTCCATTGGTATAGCCGTTTCCGTTCGAATACCCATTACCGTTGGTATACCCATTGCCATTCACTTGATTACTGCTGTTTGCAGGACTATGCCCATTTCCATTCCCATTCCCGTTACCCTTGGCAGCCATTTTGAGTAAGGCAGTATAATCTTCTTTTTCATCATCTGGCATAATCAGGTTTGCAGATGCATTATCAGGTCGTCTTTTTGAGGAATGGTTATGGCTATGGCTGATATCATTATTTTGGGTGAGGGATGTTGAACCATTATGGCCATTTGCCACCCGTTTGTTGATGTCCTCAATAGCGGTACGTAATACATGAATCTTGCTTTGCAATTCTTCAGAAGTAGAGGCATTTCTTTCAGCCGTTTCTGCTGCGTTATCGGTTGTTTGAGATATGCTGGCAATATTTGCTTTCAACTCATCAAGGTATCCTACCTGTTCCCCGCTTAAAGACAATACTTCTTCAATCCAGTCTACCAGCTCAAGTATCTGTTCCGTAATACGCTCCGAAACTTGAGCTCCCTCATCAGCTTTGCGGATGTTTTCCTGGATCATGCCTTCAATTTCGGTAGCTGCATCTGCCGTTTTCTGGGCAAGTACACGAACTTCTTCAGTTACAACAGCAAAACCAGAGCCTGCTTCTCCCGCTCTTGCCGCCTCTACTGCCGCATTCAGTGCAAGCAGGTTTGTCTGGGAGGCAATACTGTCAATCATTTTGGTAATATTGGCAATATCGCTGCTCGATTCCTTCAGCTTTTCCATCGACTCGTTCATTTGAGTAGTATTGTCGGTAATATGCTCTACTTTCTCTTTCACATACGAAGTCTTCTCATTCAGTTCAGAGATTTTAACATTCATCTTGTCAATCGACTTATTTGACTGCATTACCGACTCAGCATTCTGATGGGCATCCGTGGCCAGGTCTTGCCCCGAACTAGAAATAAAATCGGCAGCTTCGCTGGTATAGTGAACCGATTCGTTCAAATCTCCCATGATGTTAAACACCTCGGCATTATTGAGGTATTCATTGGTGAGATTAATTATAATATGGCTGATTACCACCCCTTCTATAATCACAAAAGCGGCATGAATGGCTACAATACCCCAACCGCATCCATAATCAAATACCATAAGGGGAGTTCCTGCCAGGGTAAGTTCATACGTTTGGGCCAGGTTAAAAGCTGCATGATGCACGGCTGTGGTTACAACTGCGGCTATGACCGGGCTTATATCCTTATATCGAATCAGGAAGGCAATGGCCGTAAAAATATGGAAGTGCATTTCTATCCTTCCCATATGCTGTTGAATAAAAATCATGGAAAAAGCCATAAAAGCCCCTCCCATGGTGATCCTGCTTATAGTAGAACCTGGATTCATCTGATATACCAGATATGCTGCTCCCACAATAATACCTCCCCCAATAAACCCCAGTAAATAGGTACCATAGGAAAAAGCGGTTATGGTTGATGCTACTGCCCAGTGTATCAACAATAAGCGGATCATAAATTTGTCTGTTTCTACAAAAGAGCGATTTAATCTTTGGCTCACCCCCTTAGATAGTCCGGAATTATGAGCCGGAAACCATGTTGATAGCATACTTTTATTAACTGTATTCATAATACATCCTTGGGCTAACCTCTTTATTTATTACAAAATCTATTGCAAAAACCTATACATCGGCTTGCAGAGCCAATGCTTCACTAACTACTTGCTTTATCGTTTGCTGATCACTCTCATTCGACAGTACCCGGTATATTTTCCAGTTGCCGTTCTTCCTGTGAACTACAAAGAAGTGATCGGTATGAAATATCTCCCCCGGATTTTGAAAAGACTCGTTTACACGCACCCCAAAATCCTTTGTTAATGCCTCTAATTCCTGGGCTTCAATATTAATGCCTCTTATTTTTGGTGAAAATAAATGGCTGTATTCATTGGCAGAAGGTCCTTTTGACTCAGTATCTATATCAACAAAAAAAGCACCAGCAGCTGACTCTTTATTCTCTTTTTCTACCTTTTCCAGCACCTCTTTTACTTTCACCAGCGAAGAGGGACAAATAGATGCACATCCCACATATCCAAAAAACACAACCTCTACCTGATTCTTGGATTGGGCTAAAAATTGATTTTGAGTTATACTTTTTGATTCAAGTGGGTGTCCTTCTCCAATAAAGGAAAAACCGACAGCAAGAGCGGCGGGCAAAAACAAAATACTTCCTGCTAAAATAAATGATATAAGCTGTTTCCTAACCAATGGGGGCACCTATGATATTCACATTTTATGCTATTTCGTTTATCGCCCGAAAGTCCTAAATCTTAAGTTCCAAATAATCTTTGATTAACATTTTAACACCCTTTTCTCCCTGTAATAGCTGGTTTTTTTGATAGAATTATACTTTATTCAATACAGGGTTTGAAAATCAGGGATTAAATATACGGTCATGAAGTTTTTTTGGGTTCTCTTGTTTCTCTTTCTATCGATAAATGCATTTGGGCAATCGGCCTCTTCACAGGTTAATAACACTTCAGTTTCTATACTCGAAGCCAATGAGCAAGGGGCAAAATTCCTTTCCGGCTTTGATAATACATCACTCCGTTCTCTCTCAACCAAAGAAATCACCATTCAGAAAAACCAGCTTATATCTGACGCATTAATAGCACATGGGATTTTCCCGGAGATGAATGCAAGCTTACTGGTTGGCTGGCTAAATCCTGAACTTGAAGATATAAACCGGGTTACTGCAAATACAAGGCTTAGTATTCCGGTAGTAGAAGACAATACATCATCCGGAAGAAAAGAAAATCAATGGTTCTACCTAAATGTATCGAAAGAACTGGGAATATTAACCAGCGAACGAATAGATCTGTTGGGCAACAACTTTGACGACCTCCCGGAAAGCAGTACTTCAAGTTTTACCTCATTCCAAAACAACTTAGCCACACTCGAACAACTTACCCTGGAAGAATATGGAGCCTCCGCCACCGGTTACTACATACTGCTGGATAAATACCTAAATGCTTTTCATGAAGAAAGCCGGGATTTGCATAATATCCCCAATTCGAATATTGATGTTGGAAGCTTTAACAAACAAACGGAAATACTGAACGCATTTATCAAAACTTTTAACAATCAAAAATTTCTCCGTGATGTTAAGGTAAATGTAAAAAAAGGGAATGAGAAGATACCTGAATGTAGAATTCATGCCAAAATTGAATACTTTTTTAATGATGAAAGCTGCAATTCGGAACCATGCATGATTTCTCTACCGGGCTTGAGCTCTCCTGCTGAAGGCCGGCTTTATGGGGCACATTACCTGGTTTGGGGAACGAAAGCGAAGGTTGGAGTAACAGACACCCTTAAAGTAAATGTGCACTCCCTCAAAGATGATGATGAAATTGATTTAACCTACCTGGGTGATGAATAAAATCAACAAAGCCATAGACACCGTAACCCTGGTAACCGGTATGTTTGGGGGATACCTCTTCAACATTACCCCTCCCGAAAATGGACTTGTATTTATATCCGGCATCTCGTTCTTAAGCGGAGTATTGCTATACCTGATTATAAAAGGACTGGCCCATCTTATTCCTGAAAACAAAATGGTAGGTTATTTCTCTCTTGCAATATCTGTTGTTCTGGCCGGTGTATTTATCTTCGCGGCATTTCAATACAATACCCAATACAATCAAACGGTATTTACTTACCAGAATGAGCTTTTTATAGGCTGTGGAGATGATGAGACATCAATGACTGATGCCACCATCACTGAAATAGAAAATAACGATTTCACTTCGCCAGCAGATAAGGTGATGCAACTTTCTGTTACATTCATTGACCATGTATGGAAAGCTGATGCCCTGGAAAAATGCAAAAACAGCTTAAACCGAAACTACTTTATAATGGTTGCGTTATTTTTTGCAGCCTTATTCGTGCTCACCCACTTCGTACTTCCATCGGAACAAGAAGTATCTTGATTCAACTAAGTATCCGGCCTCTGTCAGATGAGCTACATCCACTCCTTCCCCTTTTTTGCATATATCGTTACCTGCCCAATACATTCCCCTCTATTAATCCCCTAAAAAATGGATGAAAGTATAACACTTTAATCAGGCTTTTGTATATTGCCCGCCCCTAAAAAAGCGTTTCCATTTAAATATTAACTGAAGATTTTTTAGAGAATGAAAATATACGTTTGTATCAAGATGGTGCCTGATGTAAATGCACCCATTCAAATCAAGGAAGGAAAGCTCATTCAGGATGCTGACCGGATGATCCTGAATGCCTACGACGCCTCTGCTGTAGAGGAAGCCCTGGTACTAAAAGAAAAGCACGGCGGAGAAGTAGAAGTAGTAAGTGTAGGAGCCGCCAAAGCTTCCGAAACCATCCGAAAGGCACTGGCTATGGGGGCGGATAAAGCTACTCATATTACAACCTCCGGGGATGAATTGTTTGATTCTGGCAGCTATGCACGGATTTTAGCTGCATTTTTTAGCGACAAGGAATTCGATATCCTCTCCCTGGGGAAACAGTCACAGGACACCGACTCCGGACTGACCGGTAGTATGGTAGCAGAGCTTCTGAACCTCCCCTATACCACTAATGCGGTAGGGCTCGAAATCGAAGATGGAAAGCTGATTGTGAAAAGACAGGGAGATACCGGACAGGAAATGATTGAACTGCCCACTCCTTGCGCCGTTACCTGCTCTAATGATATGAACGAGCCACGCATTCCCAACCTGAAAGGAATTATGGCATCTAAACGAAAGCCGGTTGAGCAAATTGAAATAGACGATCTTAGTATGGATGATTCAGCACTTGAAGCCAACACCCAGGTCGTTTCTTATGAAGAAAAACCCGCCCGGGAAGCAGGCAAAAAATTTGAAGGTGAAGCGGACGAAATCGCCCGTGAAGTAGCACAACTGCTCGATACCGAAGCAAACGTCCTGTAATATGGAGTGAGATAGAAGCTGCCAGATGAGTTTATCCATCTAAGGCCCACACTTAGCATTTGAAGTTCACTACACAACAGATTTTAAATTATTCTCAAAACAAATGAGCACATTACTTACACACATTGCAATCTCAGACGGTAAAATTAAACGCTCCTCCCTGGAAGTTTTATCGCATTGTAAACAACTCGCCGACCAAAACGGACACACGGTAGAAGCCGTGATTGTTGCCCCTGAAGCATCTTCTTTTACAGATGAAGTTCAAAAGTACGGAGCATCAAAAGTTTATACCGTTGAAGATCCTATCTTTAAAAACCACATGAACACTCCTGTTTTAAAAGCACTTGCCAAAGTAATGGAACAGGCTAACCCTTATGTATTTGCTTTTGCTTCTACTGAAGGCACCAAAGATATTATGGGAGCCCTGGCTGCCAACCAGCAAGCAGCTGTACTTCCCGATGTTTCAGCCTTTAAATTTACGGATGACGGCATCCAGGCCAAACGCCCTGTAATGGCAGCCAAAATCATGGCCAATACTGAAGCTAAGGGCGACACCATATTGGTTTCTGTTCGTTCCGGCTCCTACGATCTCAACGAATCACCAACCGAAGCAGAAGTAGTAAACATCGACTTCAGCATGGATGAAGGTGAGCTCAAAGCTACCCTGCGTGAAATTATTTCGGCAAGCGGAGATACCATTGACCTAAACGAAGCAGAAGCTATTGTAGCAGCAGGCCGGGGGGTAAAAGATGAAGAAGGGCAAAAACTGATTTCGGAATTAGCTGAAATTTTAAATGCTGGAATAGGAGCTTCCCGGGCATTAACCGAAGCCGGAGTGTACGATCCCAGCTTGCAGATTGGGCAAACGGGAAAAGTAGTTTCACCACAATTATATATTGCGGTAGGTATTTCAGGGGCTATTCAACACGTAGCTGGTATGGCGAACTCAAAAGTAATTGTAGCCGTAAATAAAGATGCTGACGCTCCTATTTTTGATGTAGCGGACTACGGCATTGTCGGAGACTTATATAAAGTACTCCCTCCCTTTATTGAGGAAATCAAAAAAATTAAAGGCTGATATTTGAAGCCTTAAACTAAATCTATATTGTTGAGACCTTTCCCATTACATGTGGGAAGGACAACATATAAATACTATTTCTATGGATGATAAGTTTGATTGTATCGTTATTGGAGGAGGGGTAGCCGGATTAGCAGCCGCCATGACCCTGGCCAGGAACAACATGAAGTTTCTTCTCATTGAGCGGGGTGAATTCGCCGGTTCTAAAAACGTATCCGGAGGCGTGCTTTGGGGGCATGATCTTGCCAAGCTTGTACCCAATTACTGGGAAGAAAAAGATGGTGGCTGGGAACGGTTTATCAACCACCGCCGGCTTACTCTTATAGACGAACAATCAAGTTTTTCGCTGGATTTTAAATCATCCCATTTTAACCAGCCGCCCTATTCCGGGGTAGTAGTTCTGCGTTCAAAATTCGACAACTGGCTGGCCGGCAAAGTCCAGGAAGCTATCGATGCCAGCAACTTTGCCATGGATTCTTTCATTGCTACCAATATTAAGGTGGATGAAGTGCTCATGGAAAATGACAAAGCCGTGGGTATCAAAACCGGAGACGATGAGTTTCATGCCGAATCGGTGATTATTGCCGAGGGCGTAAATAACCTCCTCACCCGCCAGGTGGGCCTGCAGGATAAATATGTACCTGCCGACCATATGCTTACCGGAATTAAAGAGATTATCCGGTTCGACCAGGATGTGCTTGAACACAAATTCCAGCTCAATGGTCTAAGTGGTATGTCGAACGAGTTTGTGGGCTGGGCTACCGATGGTGTGGAAGGCGGAGGCTTTCTCTACACCAACCGCGATACTATTTCGCTGGGCTTAGTACTGGGTATCAAAGACATGCGGGAGAAAAAGAAAAGTCCACATGATGTGCTCAATCACTTTAAAACCCACCCCGTTATTGCCGATGCCATTAAAGGCGGGGAAATTGTGGAATATTCGGCCCATGTGGTTTCATCCGGCGACAAGCGAGCCATGCCCCGCGAATTGTATAAAGATGGAATACTGCTCGTTGGAGAATCAGCCAACCTGCTGATGAACGCCGGGAAAGCCATCCAGGGTATGGATTATGCCATGCGGTCTGGGATACTTGCAGCCGAGACTATTGTGAAAGCCAAAGAGAAAAAAGACTTCACTTCGGCTACTCTGAAAGAATACCGGGCTGCCCTCGATGACAGCTACGTCATGAAAGACATTAACGGTTTCCAGGATGCCGTTCACCTTCTGCACACCGACACCATGCAGCATAAAATACCTAACCTGGTATGCGATTTTGGACGACAGTTCTTCACTATCAAAAATGAACCCACACCCAAATCCAAGGATATGTTGAAGGGAGCTATCAAAAGACATTCATCGCTGTGGGAGCTGGCAAAATTAGGATTTAAAGCCGGAAAATCGTTGTAGGAGGATGGGAAAAGTGAAAAGTTTCTTAAAGACTTTTCCTGTTTATCAAACTTTTGTATCTGATTGTGAATAACGACTTTAATATACTTGATCATGATCAAGTTAAACCATAAAGACCTAAATGTTTATAAGAGTAGCATTGAACTTGTTACTGAAATTTACAGATTGACACAGATTTTCCCGAAAACAGAAACATTTGGGATAAGCAGCCAAATGAGAAGAGCATCAATTTCTGTACCTCGAATATTGCGGAAGGTTCTTCTCCTTTTTCAAAGAAAGAACGAAAACGATTTTATGAAATAGCAAGATCGTCTCTTGTAGAACTTGATACACAAATAGAAACCTCGTTCAATTTGAAATATCTGAAAAGAACTGAAACTGAAAAAGTTGAAAACTTAGCCAATAAAACTTTTGCCATGTTATCTAACATGATTTAAAAAAATTCACGTCTCACTAAATAACTATGAAGAATCTCAAACTTACAGAGCGCTTAGGTTTAGTCAGCTACCGAAATCAGGCTAAATCTGATATCAAACCACATATTATTGTAGATACCGATATTTGCAACACCACTTGCCCTCATAAATGCACGACTTATGTATGCCCGGCTAACTGTTATACTATGGATGAAGATAAACAAGTGCACTTCCAGGTTGAAGACTGTATTGAATGCGGAACCTGTATGTATGCCTGCGACCAGGGTGCGGTAGACTGGAACTACCCCGATCCAGAAATCGGCCGTGGTGTTACCTGGAATTTTGGGTAAGCATTCGTATTTCGTAACCGGGAAGAAAAGTGAAAAGGCAGAAGATTTTTGGGCTTAACAAGTCAAATGAGGCGGGTAGCTTGAACATCTCTTTCATCTACAATCTCAAATCTCACTTCTCACCTTCAAATCAGTACCCCAGGTTTTGTAACACCTCATCTTTTGTAGCCAGCGGATATTCATTCAATAAAGCAGTAGCCACAATAAGCTTGTCTGCCAGGTCATCCGGGAAATTTGACGAAAGCTTTCGTTGAGCCAATATCACCTCTTCATCAATAGGAATAACTTTACAGACTTCAGGTTGAGTTGCCACTTTTATCCAGCTTTTCAAATCCGGAAGCAGTTCAATTTTCCCTTTGCGTTCAAGTACTTCCACCTCCCATATGGAAGCACTTGAAATAGCAATTTCTCCTTTGGATGCATGCTCGTCCAGGGTATTTCTTTCATTATCTGTTAGTGGGCCGTCTTCGAGCAGCCACCAGAGCCAAACGTGTGTATCCAGTAATATCATCCTTCGTAATCTTCCAATCCTGAATCAGTAGGGGCCAAATCCGATGCCGATCCCCTCCCCCTTAAATCTTTCCAAGGGGTATCCGAGGATGAAGTAAAAAGATCAAGTTCTTTCTTCAGGCTCCGTATAAAAAGATCCTTAAGGCTGATCCCTTCCTCAACGGCTTTTATCTTGGCTTTCTTCATTAATTCGTCAGGTATATCTATCGATGTTCTCATATTTGCATATTAACATAATTGATGAAAGCACCCAAGTGTACGAAAGCAGAAAACTATTATCCACCCTAACTGTAATTGTTTTTGGATTTTGGATTACCGGCCATGTTCTGCCAATAGGTTTTAAAAGCGATGAATCCCCTTAGGATCTATCCATAACCCGTTTACCGGTTAGAAGTACCATTTAGAGAACCTACGCGTCCGCAGGTCCTCGTAGCGTTCGGCTTTCCAGCGAGAATCCCGTAACGCTCGCAAGACCTACGGACGCTGCGAGGTTACTCCCTTTCAATACTGTTTTAAGCTAATCTCCAACCGGTAAACGCGTTATCCATATTTTTTGAAGCCGTACCAAAGGAACTACCCGACTCCCCTTTCCTGCCACATCATAAGAAGACGCATCTGCCATGGGCATCCCTTATGGATAAACCATTTCGGAGTGGATAATTCAATTAAGAATTATTCAATTAAGTATCAATTAAGTATTAGGGATGGGGGGCAGGGACAACTCTTTCACCTTTCACTTTTGCCTTCTGCCTTTTCACATCCTGACTATTTTGCACATTTGTGATCTTTCTCCATGGGGATGTCGGGGCACGCGGTAAAGCTTCTTCCCCGAACAAATATTCTCACACTCAGGATTACAGCTTTGATTGTTGTAGGGGTTAGGCTATATATTGGAGTTAATGCTTACTCTCTTTTGGATATTCATACAAGGCAAACGTATAATCATTCAACCGAACCCCGAGATGCCATTCTGAAATATGCGTTAAATAAGAATCTTTGGGTAGCCTCACCTTCTTGGTTATTTTACCCTCCATATTGACAATAAACCACACATCATTTGTTCCTCTTAAATTAGACTTAAGCCAGATTTCATTGTTGTGGTATTTTACTGCAGATACAACGGCCTTAAATTTTGGTAACTCGGGTTCTACAGACCTCCAGTCTTTGGTAGAAAAATCCTCTTTTACCCTAAACGTATCTTTCTCTGCTTCAGTCAACCTCTCAATGGGTAAATCTATCTTAATTGCTTTTAGGGTATCAAAATTTTCATCCACTTCGGCAATAACATCTGTACTGCTATCAAAAAGAAGCATGGTCTTGCTCTCATCTTTATACTCGATATATTGGTCATCTCCGAAAGGCAGTTGAATTGCTGATCCGTACCCGCTGCCTATAAGATCCCCCAACGGAATGTACCTCCGGGCATTTAATTTTACTGAATCTCCATAAGTCTCTGTTTTGAGATTATATTTGATGAGTATAGTACCGGACTTTTCATTTCTTCGCCACCCGGTATTCCTGGCTTCAACTACAATCTCTCCATTTTTGAAGGGAGGATGAGTTCGGCTGACATAGTACCCTTTTACATTATCTATATTAAACTCATCAATCAGCTGTAGCTTGTCTTCATCAAAAATCAGTCCCTTATGTTGGTTGAAATCGAATACATACACCGCTCCATTTCCCTGCTTTGGAATACCAATATCAGTTATTTCACCCGGACCTCTGCCCTGGGTGGTTTGAGCAATCACTTTTTTGCCTTCAGAATCGATCTTCAAAAGCAATGCCGGATCCCAAACCGGTAAAATAAAATCCCCGCCTGATGTTGCAAAAGAATTAATCCCTAAAAAAGAAAAATACACCTCCCCCACATGGTCAAAGCTTGTTATTTCTTGAGGCGTAAAACTTGGAACCGGTTCCACTTCGGTAGACTCTACTACTCTTTCATCACCGGAACAGTTCACCAAAACAAAATTTAAACACCCTAAAACTGCCAGTAACCAAATCGGAAACCCTTTTCTATACATATTTAAAAAGTTTATTTAATTGTACTTATAGATACTGTATGCTATTATATAAAAACATACCGAATAGTTATAATTTCAATCTCAAAAATAATCGGCTTGTTGTAGCATTGCCGTCTCATTGCTTTTCGGCTTCTTTGTTTTTAGGAAAAATTTACTATACTCTCTTCCATAAAAAATACTCAGTTAGATCACTTATCGAATAATGAAAACAGCTTGTATTAAACTCATTCTCAGTCTATTTGCAGTTTCCTGCTTTACCACTCTTTCTTTTGCTATGCAGAAAGCTCCACAGCAACGCGTAATTCCCAAACCGGTTTCTATGGAGGCTGGCGAAGGACATTTTGAGCTAAACCGGAACACGAAAATCAGAATCAGTGCTTCGGAAAAAGCACTCACCGAACTGGCAGATTACCTGTCTGATTTAATCTACGCCGCCACCTGGGTTGAAACACCTGTTGAAACCGGCGGCTTTAATGCCCCGGACAGCAGTATCCACCTAATTGTGGATGAATCGACCGATTTTGAAAATAACGAAGCATATGCTCTTTCGGTCGCCCCGGATGGCATCACCATAAAAGCACCCACCAGCACTGGTATTTTTTATGGGGTACAAACACTGCGGCAGCTGCTACCTGTTGAAATTGAACATTCCGATCCTTCGCTGGTTCCACAAGATGTTAAGTGGACAGTTGATGCCGTTGAAATTCGGGATTATCCCCGTTTTCAATACCGTGGGCTCCACCTCGACGTAGCCCGGCACTTCTTCCCTGTGGAGTTTGTGAAGAAGTATATCGACCTGCTGGCCATGCATAAAATGAACCGTTTCCACTGGCACCTGACAGAAGACCAGGGATGGCGTATTGAAATCAAGAAGTATCCCAAGCTAACCGAAGTAAGTGCCTGGAGAAACTCAACATTGATTGGCCATTATACCAGCGGAGAGTATGATAACATCCGTTACGGAGGGTACTATACACAAGAAGAAATTCGTGAAGTGGTTGAATACGCCCGCAAACGCCATGTTACCGTAGTGCCTGAAATTGAGATGCCGGGACACTCCAGTGCGGTACTTGCCGCCTACCCCGACTTTGGATGTATAGACGGTAAAGACTATAAAGTACAAACGACCTGGGGCGTGTTTGAAGATATTTTTTGTCCTAAAGAGGAAACCTTCCGGTTTTTGGAAGATGTATTGACGGAAGTGATGGAGCTTTTCCCAAGCAAGTACATACATATTGGAGGAGACGAAGCGCCCAAAAAGCAGTGGGAAGAAAGTGAGCAAGCACAATCTGTGATCCAGCGGGAAGACTTGAAAGATGAGCATGAACTGCAGAGTTACTTCATCTCAAGAATTGAGAAATTCCTTAATAGTCATGGTCGCCAGATTATCGGATGGGATGAAATCCTGGAAGGAGGACTTGCCCCACAAGCTACCGTAATGAGCTGGAGAGGTGAAGAAGGTGGAATTGAAGCCGCCAAAATGAACCATGATGTGATTATGACTCCCGGAGGAACCAACTACTTCGACCACTACCAGGCTAATCCTGAAACTGAACCACTGGCCATTGGCGGTTTCACCCCCCTTGAGGATGTATACCATTACGAACCTGTTCCTCATGAGCTCTCAGGTGAAAAAGCGAAGTATGTGCTTGGTGCTCAGGGTAATGTTTGGACGGAGTATATGCACACAACGGATAAAGTGGAGTACATGGCCTATCCACGTGCTGTGGCGTTATCTGAAGTGCTGTGGACTCCTGCCGATAACAAAAACTGGATGGAATTCTGGGGCAGGCTCCAAACCCATTTCAAGCGCCTTGATATTTTGGAGGTGAATTATGCAGACCATTATAAAGGGCACATTCCTGGCCAAAAATAGTTAACCATCTTAATAAGATTGATTCAGGGACGCATGCTATGCGTCTCTTTTTTTATTCAATATTTCTATCACCTCGGGGTTTGTTAATGATGTATTGGTTATAGCGTCGCAGGCATGCCTTGGGCAGGTGATCAGAGATTGAGTTATTGAGTATTGAAAGGAGAGGGAAAAAAGAGAAAACAGAAATGAGAAAAAGAAGCAGGGGCTGTCATCCCGCTGCCAATGCCGGGATCTTATTTGTTGAAAGGGTTGGCGACTTGAATTAAAGGCACACCCTTTTCGCTTTTCACATATCTTTCCGACCTATATAAATACGGATTAGCATATACACCACGGTTGCAGGTAATATGCCCCACATCATCACATTCTCCATAATGGATTCCAGGGGAGAACTCAGGACATCCAGAGCCAAGTAGGTAAGATAAGATGCATAATAGAACAAGAAGATAATCCCATCCATCAATGTGAGATTCAGTCCGGCAATAAAGATGGGAATACAAGCTATACTTACGGCTACCATGAAGGGTAGATCAAGGGCAATAGCCGCATCAGAAACCGTGAGTATATTGGGAGCGATAATCAGGGTGAGCCCCATCGTCAAAAATATGTTGTATAAGTTGCTACCCAGTACATTGGCTACAGCCATATCTGTATTGCCTTTGCGGATGGTAGCTACACTGGTGGCAACCTCAGGCAGCGAGGTCCCTATAGATACAATGGTAAGTCCAATCACCAACTCCGACATCCCCAATATCGTAGCAATCTCCACAGCACTTTCTACCATCCAGTCTGAACCTTTCACAATAAACGCGAGACCTAAAATCAAAAAACCAATGTTCTTGAGGTAGAACCACCAACCGGAAGCTAACTTTTCTACCTCCTCATGCAAGTCTTTGTTTATCTCCTCTCCTCTTTCCTTCCGAATTTGTATAAAAGTAAACAAGGAGTAGGCAATAAGCCCCAGCATCAGCCAAACCCCATCCAGGGTAGTGAGCTCTCCATCATACGCTAACAGATACAGCAACAAGCTGGCCCCTATGACGATGGGCACATCAATACGGACAACCCGCAGGGTAATATTCAGTGGTTTGATGAGGGCACATATCCCCAGAATCAGTAGAATGTTGGCGATATTGCTCCCAATAATATTCCCCAGTACCAAATCGGCACTGCCGGAAGCTGCGGCCTGTAAACTAATGGCCAGCTCGGGCGCGCCGGTTGCAAAAGCCACCACGGTGAGCCCCATGATAAGTGGTGAAATCCTCCACTTTACTCCAAAATGGTCGACTCCTTTTAGAAATAACTCGGCTCCGCCAATCAAGGCAGCCAGCCCAGCGATGAATAGTAAAACGGTCATTATATAATATGCTCCTTAATGCATGCAAAAATCAGGTGGTGAATATAGGGCTTTCAATGTTAAATGTGGGGAATGAGGTGAGAGATATGAGACATGATTTAAGACTTTTTTTGCATTGGGGTCTTATGTCTTTGGTCTGGGATCTATGTTGAACCCTTGCAGGGTTCGTGCTGCTTTTTCTCTTCCCCGGGTTGGCACCCGGGGTTATTCATGGTTCAACCCCGTTGGGGGTGTTCTTATCCAAACACAAACATTTTAATACATGAACCACAAGATACCTTAACTCCGTGTCCATTGAAATGTAGCAAGTCTATGGAAAATTATAAATATCCCCCCTCCCACTGCGAAGCAGTACAACTATGAATAACCCCCGGTGCAAACCGGGGGACATCTATCCCCTAACTTGCAAACCCCGAAAGGGGTTAAACAAAAGCCTCAAAACACATACCGCTCATCAAACTCTACTTCGTGCTCTTCCAAAAGAGCTATATACTCTTCCCGGAATGAGACCTTCCGATGATGTTCCTCTTGATTCTTCACATATTCAATTAATCCATCTTTGGCATCTACTGAATAGGTAAATGCACCATATCCCCGTCCCCAACCATAGAAACCCTCAAACAGTTCTTGTTTTTTGATAAATATGCTGCTACTCACCTTCACATCCTTCATCAATGAAGACAGTGCTACCCCGGGATTTATTTCAGTGATGATATGAATATGATTGTCTACTCCGCATAGTGTTATTACCACTAAATAATTAGGGTATAAAGATTAGAGTTTCGTATTTTTCATCAAAAACTCATGGCCAAATTAGCCTTTCCTGATATCTCTCAACAAGTCCTTGACCAGCTCATTACCTATGCACGATCACACAAAATAGAGCGTCGTCTGAATTTGCGTGCACAAATTATTTTGGATTGGAAAAATGGTTTAACTTATCGGGCTTTCAGCGAAAAAAACAGTGTTACTGAAACAGTTATTGGTAAATGGAGAAAACGGTTTGCCAGTAACGGACTGGAGGGGCTGGCAGACGCACCCCGTCCGGGTAAACCTGCCACGTTGACCGAGGCCGAC
>VEMX01000051.1 GCA_009711805.1 Balneolaceae bacterium
CGGCGCATTAAAATCGTTGAACGACACCTCAATAATAGACCTATTCGAAAATTTGGGTACCTTTCCCCCATACAGCAAACCCTAAAACACCACGCAGCCTCTGTTGCATTAGTGACTTGAACACAGCAAAGATAAAAGTGGAGAGATGATTTTTTCATAGTTTCCATCAGCAGGTATTGGAATATTTCTTGATCTAAGGTCAGTTTTATTGAATTTAGGCTGAGCACTTCCCGCGGTTATGGAATTCAATAAATGTTGTCCAACTGGAGAACTGAAAAAATAATACAGATAATCTTTTACCTCCTGTAAATCCACTCTGGGCTTCAGTAGCACTGAATTTGGTCCCAATGTCATTGGTTTTCCAAGATCTGGAACTTTAAAAACAGTTCCTGCATTTGCCCCAACGTTTGAAATAACTACATCACCAGGCACTACACTACTTTTACCCAAAAACTCATAAGAAGTCTTATCTACAAAACGAAAATCTCCACCCCATCCATTATTATAATCTACCAGCCTAATTAAAATCGCATAACCATCATTTTCTATGTAATTAACATTTTCTTTTAAAGATGAGAAACTACCATTAGCTACATAGTCAGTTACGTTAATAAAGTCTTCTACATTAACTTCAACTAATTCAGAGCTCATACCCCAACCCCGCTAAATTTTCCTTGATCTTGGTTTCCAGGGTTTCGCTTTCTTCAAACTGGATTTTCAGTCGGGCGGTCAGCTTCTCCATCTTTTCCGGGAAGGGAATACCGTCGTCTTCCGTTTCAGGAGCACCAACGTAACGGCCCGGGGTGAGAACGTAATCATTTTTTTGAACCTCCTCCAGCGTCGCGGACTTACAGTAGCCGGGAATGTCTTCATACTCCTCGTCCTGCTGCCAGTCGTGGTAGGTTTGGGCGATCTCCTTAATCTCTTCTTCTTTGAAGTCACGCAGGACACGGTCTTTCATGTACCCTTTTTCGCGAGCATCGATAAATAACACTTTGCCGGAGCGGTCGCCTTTTCCTTCCCCGTCCGGTGTTTTGGTACCGTTGGTTTTGTTCTTGGTCAAAAACCAGATACAGGCGGGAATTTGGGTGTTGGTAAAGAGTTGTCCAGGGAGGGCGACCATACACTCCACAAGATCATTTTCCAGCAGATTCTTTCTGATTTCGCCCTCCCCGCTGGTGTTGGAGCTCATCGAACCGTTAGCCAGTAGCAGGGCAAGACTCCCATTTGGAGACAAATGATACAGCATGTGTTGCAGCCACGCAAAGTTGGCGTTCCCCTGTGGTGGTGTGCCGTATTCCCAGCGCGGATCATCGGCCAGCTTCTCGTTCCACCAGTCACTAACATTAAATGGCGGATTTGCCATAACGTAATCGGCGCGGAGGTCAGGGTGCTGGTCGTTGGTAAAACTGTCGGCCGGTTGCTTGCCAAAATCAAAATCAATGCCACGGATGGCCATATTCATCGCCGCCAGACGCCAGGTAGTAGGATTACTTTCCTGCCCGTACACAGATATCTGACCAATTTTGCCGCCATACTCCTCAATAAACTCTTCGCTCTGTACAAAGAATCCGCCTGAGCCCATCGCTGGGTCATACACGCGCCCTTTGAACGGCTGTAGCATCTGCACCATCAGTTTCACAATGCTTTTGGGGGTGTAATACTGTCCGCCTTTTTTTCCCTCAGCAAGCGCAAATTCTCCCAGGAAGTACTCGTACACGTGTCCCAGAATATCCTTAGAGTTCATTTCCAGCTTTTCGCCATTGTACTCTTTGGCAGTAAAATTAGCATCGGAAAACAGGTCAATGAGTTCGCCGAGCTTCTCCTGCGGAATCTGTTTCTGGGAGTAGGTCTTATCCAGAATATCCTTCAGATTGGAATTCTCCTTCTCGATGGCACGGTTGGCATCATCAATGAGCCGAGCCACATTTTTGAATTCGTAGGTTTCGCCTTCCGGTAGCTCAATCTCCGATCCGGCAGCCAGTTTATTGTTTTCTTTCAGAACTTCCCAGCGAGCCAATGGTGGCACCCAAAACACGTTTTTGGCTACATAGTAATCACGAACTTCAAGCTCCTCCTCAATGAATTCTTTATACTCGTCATCGGACATATCATCCTGCGGGATATAGTAGTCTTGATCGGGATCACGAAACTGCTCCCGAAGTTCCTGCCTCCGCTCCTCAAACGCATCGGAAACATACTTCAAAAAGATGAGCCCTAATACCACATGTTTATATACTGCGGCATCGAGGTTATTGCGGAGTTTATCGGCCGCACTCCAGAGTTTTTTATCGAGGTCTTTGAGGAATTCCTGTTCGGCTTTATTCATATGCTACAATCAGTTATCGTTACTTAAACATTAAGTATATAATTTTTGGTGATTAAGATAACAGAATCTCTGAACTTCGAAAGGTGTGAATCCTAAATTTTATACTGTATGGTCCTTGAGTATAAAAAGTGAGAAGAGTAGTTGTAATGAGAAACGGTTGACTGCAGAGTCTTATAAACAACCTGATTAAGGTTCAAATCGAAAAATACATCTCTTCAAATTTCGCTTCTAAGACCCTATCTTTTTTGCCAGCAGGGTATGCATTTACAAAAAACGCTCATTTTTGAATTACTGAGTCAAATCAAATAATCTGCTAAGTCGAAGCCTTCAGCTTTCTCTTTTTCTCCTGCCTTTCTTTCTAATAAATCCGAAATTGAAATTGTACATATTGTTGCTAATTCATTCATCTTCTCTGCCCAATCTTCGAATGCACCCAAGTCTGGAAATAATGTGACATGCCTGCCTCTGAGAGACGATGCATAACTTGCCTTTAAGGTTGCCTTCATACCTGTTGCCAGCCAAATAAATTCAGGGAAATGAGCACTTGCGATAACAGCCGTTTTCTCTGCTTCAACTATGGCTACTGGTTTCGTTTTATCAATTAGTAGGTGCTCCCCGAAGAACCTCCATTCAGGATAATGCTTCTTTTCAATGCCCAACATACTGTGTACTGAATGTATTCTCCCTCTTCGACCAGTTTTAACATTATAAACGATAATTTTGCCCCTTCTGATATTTCCTTGTAGGTCAAGCTGATAAAAAATACAGCCTCCTTTTAACTTGGTAGAGGTACCAAGATGATACTTATTAATCGTTCTTTTGACGCTGGATGCATCTAATTTTGAGGAAAGATACTGCACGAAGTTATTATTACGGTAGTTGCCTAAGCTTCTCTTATAAAGTTCATGTGGTATGTATTTGGGTTTTACTATACGCTTAGGAATGCTCACAGTATTTCTGCCTTTAAAGCGGTGATCATTATAAGGAGAGTAATGGTAAGAGCAGGCAACTTCACGATCACAGCGACCATATATATCTGAGATAAACTCTCCGGTTGATTGATCAATATACCGCACAAACCTTTTCTTTTGACAGGAAGGGCAGCTGTACTTGTCTGAGCTGGGGTCTAATTGGTATCGAAAAGTCTTCATGAAAGGTTTTTATGGAGCAGCAGGTTTGACAGTATCAACAGGAATATGTCTTTAGAGCTATTAAACAAAGATCATCTGTCGATACTGTCAGTACTGCTGCTTGAAACATATTTTATTTTTCTTGAACGAGGTAAAATACTCGACCATATTCCTTTCGTTTCGTAGTAAATCCTGCATTCTTTAAACGAGAGCTAAATTTCTTATTCCCACAAGCTATATAGCCATCCTGCTCACAATACCTTTTGTATGCTTGATACAATTCTGTGAGCCGTGTATATAAAGTTGTGCTGGGTTTGTAACCTCTCTGATCTATAAAAGACAACACTGAATCTGACTCGATTCGGTAGTTCTCGACCTGTTCTTTTACCTCGTCACTTTCAGTAAATCCCTTTTGTTCGAGAAGACGGTATAATCCTTCAATTACCCAATTGAACACTCCTGACAATTCATTTTCTATAATCTTCTTAGATAATTCCTTGTCTTGCTCCTCAGGTGGAATGGTTACATTGAATGGGATAATTAAGAATCGTCTGAAAAAAGCATTCGTATGCTCTACATCAGCTGGCAGTTCATTACAGTTAAAAATTGGCTTAGCATAGTTTTTCAAGGTAAATGGTTCACCGTACGGCAGCCTCGCTTCAACTGGTTCACCGGACACCAGCTGCTTAAATAAGGCCGTATTCATTTCGCCATCTATCTCTGTGGCATAGTTAAGCAACTTATTGGCAAGCTTAGCTCTGTAATAACCATTTTGATTCGTCAGGCTCTTGAGTGTGTATGTGGATACATTCTCGTCTCCAAGCATCGCATTTACAATTTCAAAGAACACAGACTTCCCATTTGCACCCGTGCCATAAAGAAGCAGTGTTTTCTCAAGCTTCAAAGTTGATGGTTTTAAAAATATGTACCCTAAAAATTCTGCTAAAATTTTTTGCAGATCTTTGCTTGGCAGTACTCTGTCCAAATACTTCTCAAACAGAGGGGCTGTAGCAAATGGATCATATTCAAATGGTAACTGATACGTGATGAAATCATCACTATCTGGGGGTCTTAAATTTACTTTATTCTCTACCTCTGGGTTTATCTCAACCGTTCCATTTTGAAGGTTGATCAATACCTCAGAGCCTTTCTTTTCTGGAGCAGGTAGGTGAGCCATTACCATAAACTGTTTTAAGAGTTCATCTCTAAATCTATGGTACTTCGACTCAAACTTATCAACTCCCATTTTATATGCGACAGATCCCAGGAAAGTTTGCAGTGTATCCTCCTCAATTTCATCCCAATACGCACCATTGTACAGATAGATGAAATCATGACGCTTACATAACCCCCAGTCATGTTTTTTCGCAAGCTCAAGTATTTTCTCTACCGTTATCACAAGGAAGTGCTTTTTAGCCAGCTTTTTATCTGTTTTTGCCTCATTTTGGTAATCCAAGGGCTCTACCTTATCAAGCATTTTTGATAATACATCCTTGTGTGGTACAACCTTCTTGGTTGGTATCTTTTCTTTTGCTTTTTGAAATGTACTCTTTACTCCTTTTATGAGTTCATTATATGATATTGGCATTTGATTACTCCCCCTTTAAAATTAATTTGGCTTCTTCTACTCGTCTCTCCATTGTCCGTAAGTCTTCTGCCAACTCATAAGCAGGATGATTTGGAGGAATACAGTCACTTATTGTTTTCACTTCATCATTACCACTTTCATTAATGGTTATCTCTATTTTCAGGTCTTTGTATCTAATAATTGTATTCATGGCACTACCTCCTTGAAACTGGTTTTAGTAAACGGTCGATGACTTTTCTTTCAAAGTATTTACGGCGTCCCTTTCCGCTAATCTTCATACTTGGGATAAACCTTGGATTGCTGGGATGAAGATTGCTCCGGTTTAAGACCGTTCGTTGATCTATTCCAAATTCTGCTTCTATATCCTGAGCAGTTAGGTATTTGGTAGTGTCACGTTTACGCTGAAGGGCACTCACGACAAAATCGAGCTTGTCTTCCAAGCTTGTTATTCGGGTTAGTAATTTATTATCTGTAGTCATTTTATAGTCTATATTTGGTTTCAGTTATTTGATTAACTCTACCAATGATCGTGACTATATGGACTATAAAGGAGGGTTTAACTCGATAAGTGAATTCAGATTTGGCATTTTGGTAAGCTATACAACGTATAAATTGCCAAATCTGAAAATTTCACTTTAAATGCTCTTTCTACGGCTATATAGAGGCTTTCAAAAATTAACTTTTGGCAAGAGAATTTCGTGCTTTTTTAAGTTTTGGCACAAAATGCTCTCTAACAGCCTTCTCGTATTTTCTCTGATTCAGCAGGTAGATATTATTCCCAATGACTTCATAGTTATTGACAACATGTTTGATTAAATCTGCATCATCCTTCCCTAAGATGCTTTTTTTGGGCTTACCTGTGGTGCTGTGTATAACATAGTCTTTATAAATATCAGATAAGCTCTCTCTTAACTTTCTAAATTTATATTTATCTCCACTTAATTTTGCCCGTCTTTCAGCGAATTGCAAAGCCTCCTCCATTAATCCTTTCTGAGCCACATTGATCAACTTCCTCTCAAAGTTAGTTAAAGTACTTTTTGGTATTTTTATAAGGGAAACAGTGTTTGTCTCTATTTTTTGTTTTTTATCACCCTCATTTCCCCTCTTTCTCCTTTCTCTCCTCTCATTTGATAGCAATTGGTCTCTCAATAATTTTAGAACAACTGGGTGAGCGTGAGCATTTTCATTAAGGTCAAAGCAGATGTTTTTACTTTGTCCACGGATTTTATTTGATACAAATCTCAATAAATCATCTACTGAGGTCTCAAGATCTTCTTGACAAAGCTCTATGGCCACTTCTTTATAGTCATCAGTAAAAATAGGTCGCTTTACTTCTTCAAAGTTTCGCAAGCACGTCTCCATTACACTCCAATAGGTGCCATTATATTCCAAATAATTATAGGCGAATTTCTTTGGCAAATTGATGTATTCATCATGGCTGTGAGCCTTTGCGTGATTATCTATCCTTTCAGCTATAAGAGTTAGGTAAACGATATTTTCTGATATCGATTCTGGGTTTTTACCAGCTGTGATAAGTTTTTTCTCTGTCATTTATCCTTCTTCTATTCTATTTATTACGTCGTTATTAACCCTAATTCTTCGGCTCTATTTTTTCGATCTTGGACACATAGACTTACATACCTCATAGTCACCTCAATGCTTTTATGCCCAAGCATTTCTTTTACCAGAGTCACATCAAACCCCTTACGAATCATAAATGTAGCGCATGAATGCCTCAATCCGTGGAAATGAATACTTTCTTTAAGTTCTGCCTTCTTAACGTAGCCTTTAAATACCTTAGACACATAATCTCCTGGTAGAGCGAACTGATTTTTTTTAGAAGACTTTGGACTGGGAAATACTAATCCCTTTTTTGTATTACGACTTTGCTTTCTCCATTTGATGAGAACATCATGAACAATATCAAAAATCACTACAGTCCTCTCACTACCATTTTTGGTGTCTGTAACACTAATTTCTCTGTTTTTTAGGTCAACTTGGTGCCATTTTATGTTTGTAATCTCCTTTCTGCGCAAGCCTGTGTAATAAGCCGTTGTTATCATAGGTATAAACCAATCTTGCCTCAGTGACTTCTGAACGATATGTCGGTTTTCTTTGCACTTCTTATGGTGTTCTTTGAACGCATCAAAAATAGCTTGCAATTCCTCTTCACTGAATATCTTGTCAACGAGCTTATCTTTCTTTTTTGGAGGCGTAACACTGTCGCAGGGATTTTCACTAATAATGGATTGTTCCTTCAGCCATTTAAAAAACACCTTCAAGTGCTTATAATAGTTTCGTTGAGTAGCATTGGAGTACTTCTTTTTAAAGCAAAATGACCTAATGTCCTCCGGGCTAATTAGGTTTACAGTCATGGAGCGCCCAACATCTTCAATAAATAGCTTAATGACAGACTTATATCCGCTTTGGGTGGCTTCCGTAGTATGAGACTTGGTTTTTAGAAAGGTCTCTTTGAGTTCATCAAGGTAGTAACTGTCAACTACCATTCCTTTACCCTGACTTTCCTTTAGGTAATCTTCATAGGCTTTGACACTCCAATTTTCTTGGAAAGGGTCGATTTCACCTTGATCGTATAGCTTTTGAAACTTAACCTTCTTCTCTTCCGCAATTTTTTTGTAAGTCGTCCCCAGTGAATAGGTCTTCTTAGTCTGCTTACCATCCTCACTCTTGCTGAAGACAATGTAGTAGTTTTTACCCCTTTTCTTTAGTGAAGCCATATTTGTTCATTTTTGGGTTATTAGCTCATTTGAAATGTACCCTTTTTTTTGAAAAAAACCCTAATATGTGAAAACTTTTCAGCGAATCTAATGTCAGGAAATGGCTAAAAAGCACAAAAAAACCCGCTTTAAACTACATTAAAGCGGGTTTTTGTAAGTGTACGCCCGGAAGGATTCGAACCCTCAGCCTTCTGATCCGAAGTCAGACGCTCTATCCAGTTGAGCTACGGGCGCATATATCAATAAAAATTCTTTGTACGCCTGTCCCGAGCAATTCGGGGGAACCCTCAACCTTCTGATCCGAAGTCAGACGCTTCCCGAGTATTCGGGATTAAGCTACCGGCGCATATTTTGAATATCCATTATTTCAAAGGGCATCAAATATACGAATCGTTGGGTATAATTACAGCACGGAATTACAATTAGTCTGTAGCTGTTCATAGAATGAATTATAAAATTAAAAACATAGCAAATGAAATCATTGATATCTTTTTTAATGCTTGTATTGGTGATGGGAGTGGGGTGCTCGAAGAAGGAAAAGGCGTATGAAGACCGCATGATGGAAGAGCATGCAGAAGACAAACCGGTAGCAAATAAGGCCTGGTATGAGCCAGAAGCACCCGTAGACACCCAATCGGTAGTGTATGCCAAAATAGACGGAAAACAGGTGAACGGTTATCTTGCTCAGCCTGAAGGTGCCCCGGGAGATGCCCCGGGAATTATTGTGATTCATGAGTGGTGGGGACTTAATGATAATGTTAAAATGATGACCCGCCGAATTGCTGCTGAAGGGTATACGGCCCTGGCGGTGGACCTTTATAAAGGGCAGGTTGCAGAAAGCCCGGAAGATGCCCGGACCTATATGTCAGGGGTTATGGATGATATGTCTGCCAGTACCGAAAACCTGAAGGCGGCCTATCAATACCTGGATGAACAGCACAAAGCTTCGAAGGTAGGTACCATCGGCTGGTGCTTTGGCGGCGGCATGTCACTAACGGCTGCGCTCACTCTGCCCGCCAAAATTGATTTGGCCGTCATATACTACGGGCGACTGGTGACTGATAAGGATCAACTCAGGCTGCTTGAGATGCCCGTTATTGGTTTCTTTGGGGGTGCTGATCAGGGAATACCTGTAGCAACCGTTAAAGAATTCGAAACGGCCCTGGATAGTGCAGGTGTTGAAAATGAGATTTATATCTATAAAAATGCAGGACATGCTTTTGCCAATCCATCAGGAAATAACTACCAGAAAGCAGCAGCAGAGGATGCCTGGTATAAAACCGTTGAGTTTTTGGACTACTACCTGACAGATCCGCTCAAGTGACAAGATAATTACTGGATCATACGAATTTTGACTTATACTTTTTGGAAAGTGATTTTCAAAAGTAACTGGAAATTCCGATTTGAATGCCGGAAATTTTAGCCGGAGGATTACCCAAAATATCCTGTTGTTGCATATACCGGTAATTTAAACGGAGTACGGTTTGAGCAGATGGCCTAAAGCTTATACCGGGAACAATGGCCCATAGATCATCTGAAATATTTGCCCCGGTTTCCCGGAAGGTTCCCACATTCCAATCTACATATTCCAGCCTGCAGGCCAGGTTCAGTACCGCATTATCAAAACCAGCAATAGTATTTCTTAAAACCGGCTGTACAATATCCACGAATCCTCCTTGTTGCTGGTCTCCGAATTGCTGGCCGTAGGTTTCTGGAACATCAACCATCACCCACGCCCATTCACCCGTAATATTGGTAGTTGTTTTTTCCAGGGTGGAATTAAAATCTACAGCAAAAACATCCAGCCGCCTTTTTTTATCCAGAATCAAACCGTCATCTTCAGAAGCATTGTAAATCCCCCCCATATAAGAAAGGCCTATTTCTCCAATGTTTTGGTTTTTTACAGCCAGTTTAGCTGTAATCAAAGGCTGACCGTTGCTGCTTTCTTCAAAGCGTTCGGCATTTTCTTTAGCCGCAGGCAAAAAGGTTCTGTTTTCTCCGTTTGCGATAATGCTGTTATCAAATCCGTTGGTGAGATAGATCTCATAGCCAAAGCCCCAATCGTTTACAAATCGCTTCCCGTAAAACCCAAAGCCCACATTGCTCCATGTAGCAGGCAACATTTTGGTCATGGCGATGGGGCGGTCAACAAATTCCCATTTAGGGCCGTCATGGTTCTGGTTAAAGGCTCCGATGGGGTTCATAATAATGCCCCCGCGAAGATTAAGCAGGGGAAAAAAGTTGATATCCAGTGCGGCAAATTCAATGGCTATTTCTTTCCCGCCCTCTTCAAATTCAGTTTCTGACAGGAACTTGATTTTTGGATGAAGGGAAGAGCCAACAAAAAGGGTAAACCGGGGAATACGGAAGGTATGGCCTTCGGTAATTCCGTCTTCTCCCATATATTGATAATCGGCTTCTACATAACCACCTACGGAAACGGGTGATGTACCAGCCTGAAAAAATGGTCGCTCATAAACAGCATCCATATTCATTGCTTCTGTTGATATCGTATCACTCCGGGTATCTTTGAACAGGCTACTGTCAACCTGGGCATTAGCGGTAATGGAAGAGGCGAGAATTAAAAAAAGAAGTATATTTTTTTTCATAGAATTGAGCGCATTTTTTAAAAGTGATGCGAAATGTGTTTATCCCATATCGATTTTTAATATGTTGCTGTCAACATGTACAGGGAAAGTTCGAAGCGGGGCTTCTGCCGGACCATTTTGCACCTCTCCATTTTGGGTAAATTCACTTCCATGGGCAGGACACTGAAGCCGGTCACCATATACTTGCAGTTCAGTTCCCTTGTGGGTGCATTTCATAAGCAAAGCGCGATATTCCATATCAGAAATCCTGAATATAGAAACCGGGTATTTTAGCTGGCTGTTATAGGCCACGAGGTATTTTCTGAATTTCTTTTCGTCCTTACTCCCTAATTCAAACTCTGATAAGGGAACGAGGAGGAACTCTTTATCCAATTCAGCATGGAGATATTTTGGAGCGGCGCATCCTTCCAGGAAAAATGCAGCTCCCATCAGGCCAAGGCAGCTATAGCTACAGGTTTTTATAAAATCTTTTCGCTCCATATTGTTTGCTCAAAGGGATTCTAAAAATTTGATTAACGCTTCTTTTTCATCAGAAGAAAGCGCTTGAAATTGATCACGGCTGTTTTGAGCTTCACCACCATGCAACAAAATGGCCTCTTCAATGCTTTGAGCACGGCCGTCATGCATCAGGAAGTACTTCCCGCCCTGTGAATCAGGCGACAAGCCTAATCCCCATAAGGGAGGTGTTCTCCATTCGTAGGTTTCTGCCGAACCTTCCGTGGCTCCGTCATCCAGGCCAGGACCCATATCGTGCAGCAAAAGATCGGTGTATGGGTAAAATGCTTTGTTAGAAAGGGCGGCGATGTCTGTTTCCTGAGTTGTCCATTTAGGAGTATGGCATGAGCTGCATTGCAGGGTATTGAATACCTCTTTTCCTCGCATAATATCAGGATTGTTCGGTTTCCGCTGGATGGGAGCCTTTAACGTTTTCAGATAAAAGACAACATCTCTTACGATTTGATCCGATACTTCCGGGTCAATAGTCAATCCCGAGTAAACATCGTGTAATTCAAATGTGGAGGTAACGCCAATATCCTGGTTGTAGGCTGTAGCTGTTTGGTGCAGTAAATTAACTGTGGATGCCTTTTTTCCAAACCGGCCAATATATCTGCCGTTTTCTGGCTGGTGATGATCTTCCGGTATAAAGTAATCCGGCGGAGTAACATAGCTGGGAACCCCGGAAATGCCATCTCCGTCCTCATCATTGGGATCCGCATTTTCTAAAATTTGCTCATCCGTTAAGGCTGCAAGCAAGCCTAAGCCGGTTACGGCCGGTGGAGTCATTTTCATAAAAGGGACTCCGTCAGGTAATTTTTCAGGTTGATATCCTGGAATAGCCCGGTTTTGAAGTTGAGGGGCTCCGGATATAGTTGGAGCGGTATTGGGTTCGGTTTGTCCAAAACGGATAAGAGAGGTTGAAGGATGCCCCTTTCCATCTCCGGGGTGACAGCTTCCACATGAAGTAGCCACAAAAGTAGGCCCTAAACCTGTTTTGGGTGTAAAAACATCATCATTAAAAGCGATGTCGCCTTTCAAAAATTGATCCTGTTCTTCATAGCTAAGTCCCGCTATCGGACCATCCAGCAAGTCTTCTTCAGCCGGAGCCTCCGGTATGATGGCCTCACAGCTTATCATCAAAAAGAAACCGGCCGTGAATAATACCAGCATCCAAACGATATGTTCTTTCATCGGTGTCCTGTTAAAAATGATAAATTAGTCATGGCTAAAAATATAATTCGCTGCTATTAAAAACAAACATAAAAAGAGCATGATTAACTATTATGAATTCTTCTAGTAATAAATATTTTTAGTAAGAAAAGAGATTCGGATGCTCAGCTTTACCTTTAAAGAAATGGTTTCATTATATACTCATCATGAATTTGTAGCAGGTGGTGGGTATGTTGTTCATCAAGTATAGTAGCGGGCAGGTAAGAGTCGGTACTTCCCAGAAAAGTGTGTCTTCCGGTAGCATAAAAAAGTCTTCTTGTGTAGGTTTGGCGGCGCTGGCAGGGGTCTGTGAGAAATGGCGAGGAAAATACCGGCGATTTGCTCCCTTAAAAAATGAACCAAGATATCGGGCGGGGTTCACCTATCTAAACTACGGGGGGTATTAAAGAAGGAGTCATCGCGGGCGAAGTGTATACGAAGACCCGCGATCTCCCTGGTACGGGCAAGGTGGTTAACAAGGAGGCCGTGGCAGGTGCAACCCATGTGGCGGGAGATCCCGGATCGGCGACTTCACTTCGTTACGCCTTGTCCGGGATGACGGGGTTTTCCCGCACGCATCCCGATTTGATCGGGAGAAGATGCGGAATCACTTTGTTAGGGCATGTAGCCATGGACAAGCGGTGCTACCGAAGAAAAGTACCCAATTAATACGATACGAATCTTTTTCCACCTGAGCCAGCTACCAACTAGCTCAAAAAATAAGTACGTTGTTAACCTACACTAGCAAGACCTCCAGGCACACTAATTGGGTAAGTACCCGGGCCGTATTTCAGAGGTCGAATGGGCCCAACTAAATATAATATGGGTCCCCATACGCTAATTATCAGCTCACAAAATCAACATACCATCGCCGAAGGAGTAGAACCGGTATTTTTCTTTAACGGCGTGGGCATAGATGCGGCGCATTTCATCATAGCTCATAAAAGCAGATACCAGCATCAATAAGGTGCTTTTGGGTAGATGAAAGTTAGTAATGAGAGCGTCTACACATTTAAACTTATAGCCGGGAGTGATGAATATATCCGTTTCTCTGCTTTGCGGGGTGAAGGACTTGGTATCATCAATAGCAGACTCCAGCACCCTCACACTGGTGGTGCCTACAGCCGTAATATGATAGGCGTCATTCAATTCATCACACGTTTGTGATTCTAACTGATACCATTCACTGTGCATTGAATGGTTTTGGATTTCTTCGGTTTTAACTGGGGCAAAAGTCCCCAGCCCAACATGCAGGGTCACTTCCGATTTTTTAATACCGGATTGTTGCAGCTTTTCAAGAAGCTCATCGGTGAAATGGAGTCCCGCGGTGGGGGCGGCTTTACTGCCGAGATCCTTGGCATACACAGTCTGATATTCTTCTGAAAGGGATTCATCCTGTTTGATATAGGGTGGGAAAGGCGTGTGTTTATAGGGGATCAGTTTTGGGTCGTCCAGACTGCAGGAGATCCGGAGGGTTCGCAGGCCGTCATCGGCTATATGGGTGGTGGTTGCGGTGATGCCGTTAGCCAGTTCCGTTTTTTTCCCGTGTTTAAACTTTTTTCCGGGTCTGACCAGGGCCTCAACCGTATTGTTGTTGCTTACCGAGGTAACAAAAATTTCTTTTTTCCCCTCCTGAAACAGCAGCCGGCACTTCTCTACTTTACTGTTATTTACCACCAGGGTGGTTTCGGATGGAAGGTATGCATCTAGGTTATAGAAATAGTCGTCTGTTATTTCCTGCGTGTGCCGGTTATAAACAAGCAGCCGGGCGTGATCGCGGGGCTGGGCTGGAGATTGAGCGATAAGATGCTCAGGTAAATCGTAATCAAAATCTGAAAGTGTGAAATTCATGTTTCAAAGTTAGGCAGTTTTAAGCAAAAGACAGAACAGGAAATAAGCTTCAGGGTTGTTGGCTCTTCAGTTCTATAAATGTGTCTTCCTGCCGGCTGAGTTTAAGCGAGTCCATAGCTGTAAAGGTATCTCCCTGCTGAACAAGAATTTTCAGACTATCTCCGATCAGGATGCTATTTTTGCCGTCGTAGAATATCTCCCCCAGGGCCAGGTTTCTTATGCTGATGGTAAACTCACCATCTTGGTTGGTTCGTTCAAAGGGGATGGTATGCAGCAAGGCACTATCAGGCTTGTTTACCAGGAAATAGCGTTCCGATTGTTGGGAAGTACCCGTGATGGTATAACGATAGGTTCCGTTGGTGAGCAGGCTGTCGGCTATTGTAATGCGATGGTTACCGGTTTGTAATATTTCATCAACCAGGGTTGTGAGTGGACGGTTACTGCCGTATCGGTATAGTTCGATGAGAAAATGACCTTCTTCAGTGACGGTAAACTCAAATCCTGTACTTCCTGATGATGGGGGCTCAGTAAACCCTCCGGGCACCAGGTAATTCCTAATATGAATAGCTGCATCAGCAACAGGTTGGCCGTCAGCAGTATTCACAACTCCGCGAAGTTGAGCTTTTGCGGGTGGATCCTCTTCATCACAAGAGGTAATGGTTAGTGTAGTTAGCAGAAAGAGGGCAATTAAAAACGTCTTCAACTTTCTACAGGAGTAGGATCCAGCTTTCTTTTTATTTCTTCTACAATCCCAACAGAATCGATCCCGATTTCGGCATGTAACTCTTCCTGGGTTCCATGTTCGATGATTTCATCTGGAATGCCCATGATGTTAAGGGTGGGTTTCTCTTTTTTCTCCGCCAGATATTCGGCCACGGCACTTCCGAAACCTCCCAGTTTGGTCCCGTCTTCCAGGGTAATAATATGATCATAGGATTGGCATGCTTCATCAATCAAGCTGGTGTCCAGCGGTTTGGCAAAACGCATATCAAAGTGGCCGATTTCAATGCCTTCTTCAGCTAAAAGGTTTGCAGCTTCTGTTGCATATTTACCGATGGGCCCAAAGCTAAGAATGGCAATGTTTTCACCATCTCGCAGCTTTTGCCCTTTTCCGATGTCTATTTTCTTAAAGCCTTCGGCTATTTTCATTCCGGTAGCCCGTCCCCGCGGATAGCGAATTGCCCAGGCGGCATCTTCATACCCCGAGGCTGTGTACATCATATCCCGCAGGTCTTGCTCGTTCAAAGGTGAAGAGACAATCATATTTGGAACTGCCCGCAGGTAGGCAGTGTCATAGGCTCCATGGTGTGTAGGGCCGTCAGCCCCCACCAATCCGGCACGATCTATACAAAATACTACCGGTAGCTTTTGGATGGCTACATCATGAATTACCTGGTCGTATCCCCGTTGCAGAAAGGTGGAATAGATGGCACAAAATGCTTTTTTACCTTCTGCTGCAAGTCCGGCTGCAAAAGTTACAGCATGTTGTTCTGCAATACCTACATCAAAGGCGCGATTGGGGAATGTATTCATCATAGGCCAGAGACTAGATCCACTGGGCATGGCCGGAGTCATGCTTACAATGCGTTCATCGGCTGCCGCCAATTCTACCAAGGCTTCACCAAAGACATCTTGATACTTAGGTGCTTTTTGGGATTTTGGGGCCGGTGTTAAAGCTTTTCCGGTAATCTTATCAAAAGGACTGCTGGAGGCGTGCCATTTGGTTTGTTCCCGTTCAGCAGGAGCAAAGCCTTTGCCTTTTACGGTGACAATATGAAGCAGCTTAGGGCCTTTAATATTTTTCAGATCGTTGAGTATTTTATATAACCCATCTACGTCATGTCCATCGGTGGGACCATAATATTTAAAACCCAGGGCGCGAAAGAGAGAACCAGGAGTTAGTGCGGCGGTCATCGCTTTTTCCAATCGGGAAGCTACTTTACGCATCTTTTCTCCGGCCGATTTAAAGTGCCCGAGCATATCATAAATTTCGTCCCGCATCTTATTAAAGGTGCGGCTGGTTGTGATATCAGCTAAATATTCTTTGAGAGCTCCTACATTCGGGTCAATCGACATGTTGTTGTCGTTGAGGATGACCAGCATATCGGTATTCATGGCGCCGGCGTTATTCATAGCTTCAAATGCCAGCCCGCCTGTCATGGCTCCGTCACCGATTACAGCAATTACGTTGTTGTCTCCTTTATTCAGATCCCGTGCTACGGCCATCCCTAATGCGGCAGATATTGAAGTACTTGAATGCCCGACGCCAAAGGCATCATACTCACTTTCACTGCGTTTTGGGAAACCGGATAGCCCGCCATATCTCCGGTTGGTATGGAATTTTCCCCTTCTGCCGGTTAACAGCTTATGGCCGTAGGCTTGATGCCCAACATCCCATATAAGACGGTCCTGTGGGGTGTCAAACACATAATGAAGGGCGGTTGTGAGTTCTACAACACCAAGGCTGGCTCCAAAATGGCCGCCGTTTACAGATATGGTATCGATGATGTACTGTCGTAATTCATCACAAACATCCTGCAATTGTTCAGGCTGCAATTCCTTTAAATCGTCCGGGGAGTTAATTTTGGCAAGTAACTCTCCTGGTTTGGGGCTTTCTAATTCCATATACAGTAAGGTTCTAAGTATGCTCTTCGTTCACCTGTTGGATACGAAGTTCTGCTTGTTCAAGTATCTCAGTACAAAACTTTGACAACTTGATTCCCTCTTCATAAAGTTCGACAGATTTTTCCAACGTAATATCTTCGTCTTCCAGGTTACTTACAATAGACTCCAATTCCTTTAAAGCTTCTTCGAAGCCAAGGCGTTCCTTTTCTTTCATTAAAATACGTTAGTAGTACAAATTCGGTCTTTTGTTCCCACCCAAGGATACCGGTTTTTTAGCTAAAAGGCATGTTTTTTAGTAATTGAGTATGGGTGCGTACTCAAATAGTGTGTCCGGGCATCTTCGATATTACCTTAATCATAGAATTCCCCGACGGCTTGGCCTCGGTATGGTCAACGATGACCACACCAGTTGCCATGAATGGGGAGACTGCCACGGTCTGGTTTGCCAGGCTTACACATCCCTCGCGTGCCGTAGACATCCTCACGGGAGAAGGCAATAATTGAAATCAGAACGAGCTCCCGTAGGTGTCTGCGGTATTGGTACTTAACCCGGATTATTCACCAAGAAATTTAATCGTACGCAAGGCGAAGTGGAAATGGGAACGGAAGGGTACTGTGGTACCCTGAGTACCCCAATTTTCACTTGAACGCAGCGTACGGGGAAATTTCGCCGCCTAATCCGTACCTCAAAATTGGGCTATTACATAAAGCAATTCAACGGTAATATATTCAAGTGTATAGATCGCCATTTTGCATCCATTCGTGAATAATTCGGGTTAAAAAAGGGATGACCTCCGAATACGAAAATCACCCCAAATCTTTAAAAAGAGTTATGTTATGGGCTATTTCACCTTAACCCCATCGATGATAACACCGGTGATATGTGATGTGTATTCAAGAGGATCTCCATCGAACATAGCAATATCGGCATCTTTGCCGGCTTCAAGAGAACCTACCCGGTTGTTGATCCCCAGCAGTTTAGCCGCTTCTATAGTCAGCACCTTTAGTGCATTTTCTTTACCTAAACCATTGGCGGCTGCAACTCCGGCTTCGAAGAGTATAACACGTGTTTTAGGTACATACCCCTCATAACCACTTTGAAAGGCAACCGGAATACCAGCTTGATACAGCTTGCCGGCTGTTTCAAAGGAGGCATTTTTGCCATCTCCGTAGGTACGCATCATAGTAGGATGTACAATAACAGGTACTCCGGCTGCTTTAAGTTCGTCTATAATCAGGTATGCTTCTGCACCTCCATCAACAACCATGGGGAAGTCGAACTCTTGCTGAAGGCGTAGTGCCGTCATGATATCATTGGCTTTATGGACGGTGACAAGAGCTTTGATTTTACCATCCAAAAGGTCTGCCAGTGCTTCCATTCCAAGGTTTACGGAATAGTCGTCGCCGTTGGCTCTTTTTTTGGCGTAACTGCGGGCTTTGATAAGTTGCTGCCGTAACATAGCAACGCCTTTAGAACGTGTGCCCGGTTTCTTAATGGCACCGGAGATCATACTCCCCATGGTAAAAGCCAGCATGGTTGTGGAGTCGACCAGGGCTTCCTCTACGGTTTCTCCTGTTGTCTTCACAATCATAGTTTGTCCACTGATGAGAGCTCCCGGCCCATGACCTGTATGAACGGTTGTGATTCCATGATCACGTAAATGTCCCACCAAAGCTTCCCGTGCGTTGTAAGCATCCATTGCCCGTAGTTCAGGCTGAATGGCACTGGAGGTTTCAAGCTGATCCTGATCATTATCTTGGTTCAGGTGGCCGGCAAGTCCCACTACCGAATGAGCATCAATAAGCCCCGGGCTAACAACCTTAGCTTCATGAATGGTATATCCGGAAGGAACAGTGATGTTTGAAGCCGGACCTACCCGCTCTATCTTTCCATTCTTAATTAATACGACTCCATCATTGATGGGATCTCCTGCCATGGTATAAACCGTTTCACCTTTCACAGCAATTTGCTGCGCCTGAAGAGGCTGCACAAGTAGTATGAAAGCAAAAACGAAAACGAATGATTTAATATATCTCATTGTGAACCTCCATCTGTATGGTGAGTGTGAACTTCTCCCCGGAATACTTCATAACCCCCGGTAGCAAATTTACGATCTTCTTCATTTGCCCGGTTCCACACGTTATGGCCTTCTATCCAGGTTTGTTCAACATGAGTATATACACTGAAAGGGTCACCGGATAGTATGATGAAATCTGCATCTTTTCCTTTTTCAAGTGTGCCAACCCGGTCATCTATTCTCATCATTTTAGCATTGGCAATGGTTAAGGATTCCAATGCCCCTTTTCGGCTCATACCTTCTCTTATGGCCAGTGCAGCCGACCGAAGAAACAGGCGTGAATCGGTAATACCATCATCCGTATGTAAACCAACCATTACCCCGGCATCTTCCAGGTACTTGCCATTTGCATTTTTGAGATCAACGGCTTCCAGTTTTCCACCAAAAGAATCGAGTGTTATGATGGATGCTGGTACGCCAGCCTCTGCAATTTCATCTGCTACCTTCCAGGCCTCACTCACATGTTGTAGTACCAAATCGTAGCCAAACTCCTGAGACAGGCGGATGGCGGTGAGTATATCGTCGTGGCGATGGGTATGATTGTGAACTGTGCGTTTACCTTCCAAAACCTGAACCAGTGCTTCCATACCAATATCCCGGGGAGGCATCTTGCTTTCATCACCACCTGCCGCATCAATTTTAGCCTGGTATTCCCGGGCTTTCACAAACAGCGAACGAACCAGGGCGGCTGACTTGGCGCGGGTGCCCGGAAAAGGAGGATTCCCAATGGGGTTGGTTCCGTTGGCCATTTTCATACCCCCGTAAATATTTTCTTCTTCATCAATCACCAGCAGCATATCTTCAATAGTGTTGGCTGGACGGAGCTTGAGGTATACCGTTTGCCCGCTCATCAGATGCCCGGAACCCGGCATCACATTTACCGAAGTGATTCCTCCTGCCAGAGCTTTGCGGAAAGTGTCGCTTCGCGGATCAATAGTATCCATAATACGAACGTCCGGATGCAAAGCCGAGGAACGGTCTCCCCCGTCTCCTTCCCCAATATGGGAATGCGTGTCAACCAGGCCCGGCATAATTACTTTGCCGGATACATTGTGCACATTGGCATCGGAAGGGATATTAGTGCTGGCACCACCAACAGTGGTTATTGTTCCATTTTCGACAATTAGTACTCCATTATTTATAGGCTCGCCGGAGATTGGAATAATCTGAGCTCCCTTAAAGGCTTGTGGGATAGATTGAGTATACCCGTTCAGGCTAAAAAGAAGAGCACAAATCGAAGCGAGCAAAATACTTCGGATAGGCTTGATCATAGGATGTAGTTAGTTAATAATTACGCAGCGCAATTTATAAAAATTGAAATGGCATAAAAGTAAAACTAAAAAAAAGATGAAGTGATTCGGTAGTTCTGATTTGGAACATATGTTTGGCGTCCGTGTTCAAGAGCATACACATACAGGATAAAGATATGAGCAATGAATAAGGCATTAAAATTATCTATGCTGATAGCAGCAGTACTGGTTTCTCTGTTATTTATGACCACTCTTAGCATAGATGGCATAGTAAAGTCTGCAATAGAGCAGCAGGGATCAAAACTGTTGAAAGCGCAAGTAGAGATGGATGATCTCGATATTTCAATATTCGGAGGACGTGGAGAGATTAAAGGTTTTGTGATTCATAATCCGAAAGGTTTCAGCGATGAAGAGGCAGTTCGCTTTGATCAGATTTATATGGAAGTGAATCTTTGGTCTTTATTTGCGGACCGGGTGGTTGTAGAGGAAATGCTAATACAAAAGCCGGAATTCTTTTTTGAGCAACAGGGTACCGGGATAAACCTCAGAAAACTAAATCAGAATATAGGATCTCCCTCGCGGGAAGAATCACAAAAAGAAGTGATTATAGAATATCTCCGGGTTGAAGAGGGAATTGTTAAATTAAGCACCGAGATTGAAAAAGAGCGTACTACCGAAATAGCAATGGGTTCGCTGGAATTAGAAGGAATTGGCAAAGAGGACAGCAATACTCTTCAGCAAACGGTGGGACAAGTGATGAGCCCATTACTTGAAAAAGCTGTGATTGAAGCTCTGAAAGGAGGCATTCTGAAACAGCTGGAAAATAAAGTACGAGATCTGGTTAGCGGATAGTCGTTACCAGCTGCTATTGGACAACGTCATCGATAATGCTTTCAAGAACTGGCTGAACCTGAAACACAGAAAGTCCTGTTTTCATTTGAGGGTGGTACAATAATTGAATTACATCTTTATCCATTTCGGAATATTCGGTGACGGCACTGACGCTATAGGAGCTATTAAAAATACTATCTTCATATTTGGGAGAATCTTTAGCCATACCCAACGACTGCGTGAGTTCTTCACGTAAAAGGTGACGTTGGTTTACTTTCTTAGGCCTGTAAATATCAACATACATGGTAGCTTGTCTTATCTCGTTATTGGGATTCCATGATAACCAAAACATACCGTAATTGGTTTCTGTGTATCCTATGGCTGGGGAAAAACGGCTTTCAAATTCTTGTCCTGATCCAAAGAAAATACTGAAGTTGGAAGAGTCAGGATCATGGGTAATACTCAGGGTGGTTTCCCCGTCATCGATAAGATCATTCAAATCAGCTATGATTATATCAAGCTCTTCCATTAAAGTAGAATCCTGTTCTCCTTCTACATATATGAATATATCTTTTTGCCATTTTCGGGTGACCTCATCAACATTCCCAAACTCCATTCCTAAGGCAACATCCTTAAAATAAGCTATAGCTTCTTCTTGTTTGGTTAACGGTTGCTCCTCGGCTGTAACTTGTCCTTCTAAACAGGAAGTAAGAAACAGTAGCAAAAGAACGTAAGGTATTACATTGGTTACGGGAGTTTGGGTGGCGGATATTTCAGACAGCAATTTATTCATTATAGTAGGATTTTATTTCGTTCAATTTTTTATTGATTATTTTACGAGAAAACCATCGGCCCTGTACCATAACACCTTCATGATTCTTAATATGGGATATATCCTCCAGAGGATTGTGGTTTATCAAAATCAGGTCGGCCCGCTCACCTACTGTAATTGTGCCAAAGTTGTCCCGGCTTGAAAAATACTCTCCTACCCTTCTGGTTCCACTTTCGATAATTTGATAAGGAGTCATTCCTGCTTCTTCCATAAGTGGTAATTCCCGATGGATAGAAAATCCGGGAACACTGAAAAGCTGTGGGGCATCGGTTCCCATAAGGATCTTAACCCCGGCTTTGTTCATTTCCGAAAGAATATGTTGCCGCAAGTCGGCATGTCCCTGCGCATTGACAGGGTCGTAATAGGCACTATTCTCAAGGTTATCTACATAGTTGATGTAATTGTTCAATACTGCTTCAGGGATGTATTTGAGTTCCTCATATTCTTGCAGGGTTTCATAATCAGCAGCACCGATAATGGTTTTCCAGAGGGCTTGCGTTGGTACAATCCATACATCATGCTTTTTTGTGAGCCGTACAATTTCGTCAAGCTTTGTTTGTTGTTCGGGGCCTTCAAATGTTTCCAGGTAGGAAACATAACCATCAATATGATCGATGGTTTTTTGGCCTGATTTTATAGCATGTACTATTCCTACATCTTGTGGAACATGTCCTCCAAAAGTGATGCCTGCGGAATGTGCGGTTTCTGCTATAGCGTTGTACTCAGCCAGGGTAAGTCCGGGATGTATTTTAAGCAGATCCCACCCTTCTTTTTGTTGTTGTATTACCCGTTCTTTGGCTTGATCTGGAGAAGAAACGGTATTTCCGTTAAAACTAGGTCCTGCCAGATACAGGTTTGGTCCGATAAGCTCTCCGTTGTTTATTCTTTTTTTCAGTTCTAACTGTCCCGGATATCCTAACATCCCCCGCACGGTAGTGATACCCGCCGATAGGTACAAAAACAAGGTGCTCTTCACATAGTAGTCATCAAAATAAGCCGGCATATTAGCAGTTCGTTTGCTTGGTGGGATGTGACCATGCATTTCTGCTAATCCCGGAAGCAGATATTTGTCTGAACCATCTATTACTTGCGTAGCTGAAGAGATTTCTGTTTCGCTTGATGGACTAACTGTTATAATTTTATCGTCACGTACTATTACTGTATAATTTTTCAGGAGGGCTTCGCTATTCATGGGAATTACATTCACATTGGTGAACGCAAATAAGGAGGGCTGGCTGGAAGTAGCTGTCGCGGGCAGTAAAAGAGAATCTGCAAGAAATGAACAAGACAGAAGCAGTGGCAGGATGAATTTCATAAGAGAATAGTTATTGAAGGTCTATACATCCCAATAAAGCTTAAAAATTGGGTATTAGGCAAGTACAATGCGGTACAATTAATTAAGTTTTACCCCTTGCTATAGGGAGTATGTTAGTGAAGGGTTTACTTTCTCAGCTTTCGAAAAGCTTCTGCTACCGTTTCCCAAAAGTGCCTCTTCTCTTCTTTAATATCATCGGCTTTAAGTACTTCCAGCTTGCGGGCTCCCCTATAAAAGCAATACATACTAATAGCCATTACCGTGTGGGCTACATCCAAATGATTAAACCAGGTGTGGATGCCAATTTCACTGGTATAGAAGAAAGCAGCCAGAGTAGCAAAAAGTACCGTCAGGAAAAATATACGGCTGCCTTCATTACGGGTTCGCCGGTACACCAAAAAGTGCAGGGGAAGAACAACCAGTCCCAACCCATAAGCTGAGTGCACCTGGATAAAGAAAAAATTCAAAGTAGTGAAAGTGATAACAGCAAATGTGAGCAATTCTACCGCATTGGCTACCTCCAGGAACTTACCGAATTTGTTGTTGATGACGGGCCGGGCATGCATGATGGAAGCCCGTTCAATGGACATCACTGACAGCATACTTATGAGCCAGCCGGGTAATTTCCATGAGAGCCCTACCGCATATTGAAAAGCATGCCCCAGTATGCCCCCTAAAAAAGTGGCAAGGGCCATGATGGAAAAATACCATCGCATATACTGGTGTACCTTGCCTTGTTTATTGAGTTTATTAAGCTGATAAAATGCATATAGGCAGACAGCGGAAATCCAGAAGTCAGTGAAGGTAACCATGGGCTCCATGATGGTGATACCAAAAAGATCAATGGAAGGCTGTCCGGAGGCTGATTGCATAGCTGGATTGTAGTCTGTAGCAGATTGAAGACACAATAAACGAAATTGATGGTTCAATATTCAAGTGGAACCGAAGATTAACGGTCAATCGTCAATTATAAGCGGTAAGCTGTCTGGTTTTATAAATAAAAAAGGCTCCAATGCAGAACATTGGAGCCAGTATAGTTATATCAGTTGTAGCTGGTTAGGTCAGCTTACTCACATAATCCAGCTGTTCCCAGGGGAATTCATCCCGCCCAAAGTGGCCATAGGCAGCTGTTTGTTTGTAGATGGGGTTTTTTAGCCCAAAGCGATCAATAATGCCTTGTGGAGTGCAGTCGAAGGTGTTGGCTACCTTAGCAGCCAGTTCGGTGTCGCTCATTTTACCAGTGCCAAAGGTATCAACGTTGATAGATACGGGTTCTACCACCCCAATGGCATAGGCCAGCTGAACCTGGCATTCGTCAGCGAGCTCGGCTCCCAGAATGTTTTTGGCAATATGGCGGGCGGCATAAGCGGCACTTCGGTCTACTTTAGATGGATCCTTTCCTGAAAAAGCTCCTCCTCCATGTGCTCCTCTTCCGCCATAGGTGTCTACAATAATTTTACGGCCGGTAAGTCCGGTGTCGCCATGTGGACCACCAATCACAAATATGCCCGTTGGATTGATATGATAAATAGTGTCGTCATCAATCAATTCTGCAGGAATTACATTGCCAATCAAATGTTTTTTGATGTCAGCTTTGATTTGATCCTGCTCTATCCCGTCATCATGCTGGGTAGAAAGAACAATGGTATGAATACGGCTTGGTTGTCCATTGTCGTCATATTCAATGGTAACCTGGCTTTTACTGTCTGGGCCAAGGTAAGGCATTACATCTGTTTCTTTGCGAATACGGGCAAGTTCTTTCAGCAGGCTGTGCGAAAACTGAAGGGGCATTGGCATAAACTGTGGTGTTTCCCGGGTGGCATATCCAAACATCATACCTTGGTCGCCGGCGCCATTTCTGTCTACGCCTTGTGCAATATCCTGGCTTTGACTGTGAATAGTGGTTAACACACCACAGCTGTCGCCATCGAAACGGTAAGAGGCTTTATTGTAGCCAATATTGTTAATGGTATTACGGACAATTTCCTGAACATCAATATAGGCATCGGTAGTTACTTCCCCGGAAACAACAGCAAGGCCGGTTGTTACAAGGGTTTCTACGGCTACGCGTGATTCGGAGTCTTCGGCGAGAAGAGCGTCAAGTATAGAATCTGAGATTTGATCGGCCACTTTATCCGGATGGCCTTCGGAAACGGATTCTGAAGTAAAGAGATTTTTCATTCTTGAGAAATATTCTTGATAAGGTACTTGGGGTTAGGGAATAATCAATTGCGGCAGAATGTTATCTGTCAGCAAACAAGAACGTCAAAGGTAAAAAGAATCTGTGAGAAAATGAGGAATCAATTAAACAAATCCCGTTCTGTTTTACCGGCATCAATATTCAAATACTGATAAGCCATTTTTGTAGCTACTCTTCCTTTGGGGGTTCGTTGTAAAAAGCCCTCTTTAATAAGAAAAGGTTCATATACTTCTTCGATGGTGCCTTTATCTTCACCTACAGCAACGCCCAATGTATTAAGCCCTACGGGTCCGCCAGAGTAGTTCTCAATAATAGCATTCAAAATCCGTATATCCATTTCATCAAGGCCATTTTGATCTACATCCAGTGCATTGAGAGCTTTGTCGGCAATTTTTTCATCAATGGTGTCTAGTTCTTCTACCTGGGCAAAATCCCGGGTGCGGCGCAGCAGTTTATTTACGATGCGGGGTGTTCCGCGACTTCGCCGGGCTATTTCGTGTGCGCCAGACTCAGTAATTCCCATGCTCATAATATGTGCTGTACGCAGGGCGATGCGCTGAAGAAGTTCTACATCGTAATAGTCGAGTCGCATGTCGATGCCAAAGCGGGCTCTTAGAGGAGCGGTTAGCAGCCCCTTTCGGGTAGTGGCGCCAACCAGGGTAAAGTGATTCAACTCAATCTGAATGCTCCGTGCATTGGGGCCGGAGTCTATAACAATATCAAGTTTGTAATCTTCCATGGCCGAATACAGGTATTCTTCAATAATAGGGTTCAGCCGGTGGATTTCATCAATAAAAAGAACATCCCCCTCTTCGAGATTAGTTAACATACCGGCCAGGTCACCGGGTTTTTCAAGTACCGGCCCGGTGGTAGGCCGGATCTTTACTCCCATTTCATGTGCAATAATGTAAGAAAGTGTAGTTTTACCCAAGCCGGGAGGCCCCGATAATATAACATGGTCGAGCGCTTCGTTTCTTTGTTTGGCCGCTTTTATGAAAACGGAAAGATTTGATATCGTTTTTTTCTGGCCGATAAATTCTTCCAGGGAGGAAGGCCGCACGTTTTGTTCAAAGCCATCTTCTTTTTCAAAGGGATCTAAAAGCGGATTGTTCACGTTTTAAAGCTTGAATATAAGTTTACACTAAGTTTGAATAATTATACTTAGTTTTAGTGCTAATTGCGTATGCAAATTAAAGTATTGTAGAATGAAAAAAGCATCTCTTTCACCCGATGAAATAACATACGATCCGATCGAAGAACAAAAAAAACGTAAAGCCAGGAAGAGGGCAAACAAGAAGAAGAACGAAATCTTGAAAAAGAAAGGACTTCACAAAGATCCCAGATCAAGTAACCTTGAGATTTTCGGGAGCGATTATTTTTTGAATTATGAAATTAGCTGGCTGAAATTTAATGAGCGTGTACTGGCAGAGGCCAAGAACTCAAAGAATAAGCTATTAGAGAGGCTTAAATTCCTCTCCATTGTGTGCTCTAACCTGGACGAGTTTTTCCAAAAAAGAGTAGGAGGATTAAAGCGGCAACTTATGGCCGGTGTAAAGGAACTGACGGTAGACGGAATGACACCTTCCGATCAATTAAAAGAGGTGCGGAATGAGGTGCAGGAAATGATTGAAACGTATCGGAACTGCTTTTTTGAGGAACTGATACCGGCTCTTTCCAGTAAAGGCATTCACATAAAGTCGTACGAAGAACTATCCGACTTCCAAAAAAGTGTAAGTGACCGTTATTTTCAAAAACAGATTTATCCCATTGTTACTCCTCTGGCTGTTGATGAAGCTCATCCCTTCCCCTTTATTTCCAATAAAAGCCTTTCTTTTGCAATTGAGTTGAGCAATCCACGTACGCAGGAAAGGTTTTTTGCACGGTTGAAAATTCCAGCTAACCGTCCTCGATTTGTTCAGGTACACCGCCATAAGGATGAGGTGGTATTGGTACCACTTGAGGATATCATTAAACAAAAGATAGGCCAGTTTTTTCCGGGGATGGAAGTGTTATCTGCACACATATTCCGGGTGACCAGAAATGCTTCTCTTGAACGAAACGAGGAAGAAGCCGAAGATTTGCTGGAAACGATAGAAGATGAACTCCGGGAGCGAAAATTTGCCGAAATTGTGCGTCTCGAGATTGATGCCAAAATGCCCAGGCATCTAAAAAAGTATATTATCGGGAATCTTAATATCGACTGGCATGATGTATATAAGGTACATGGTATTATTGGTCTCGCTGATGTTATGCAGATAGCTAAACTTGAAGGATTTTCAAGACTGAAAGAAAGAAATTGGACCCCGGTATTACATCCGGCGCTCAGGCATCCTGCAGATGAGGAAATTCCCAGTATGTTTGAAGTGATTCGTCGCGGAGATTTTATGGTGCATCATCCCTACCACAGTTTTGAGCTTTCAACACAGCGGTTTGTTGAGGAGGCCGCCAACGACCCTAATGTATTGGCGATTAAGCAAACATTATACAGAACCTCAAAAGATTCGCCTTTAATGCACTCATTGATGAAAGCTGCTGAAGAAGGCAAACAGGTAGCAGTATTGGTAGAGATAAAAGCGCGATTTGATGAGGAAAGAAATATTACCTGGGCTCAAAAGCTGGAAAATTATGGAGTTCATGTTGCATATGGAATACCCGGCTTAAAAATTCATACCAAACTTACGATGGTAGTACGGGAGGAAGAAGACGGCCTTAAAACATATTGTCATATAGGAACGGGGAATTATCACCCTGATACGGCGCAACTTTATGAAGACTTGGGACTTTTTACTAACGACGAAGATCTGTGTTCTGATGTGACAGATATTTTTAATCTGCTTACCGGATATGCTCCTGACCAATCCTTTGAAAAGCTTATTGTGGCTCCCAAGCATATGAGAAAATCGATGAACGAATTGATTGATAAGGAAATAAGTGAAGCCCGGAAAGGCAACCAAGCCCGTATTGTGGCAAAAATGAATAGCCTGGAAGATCCCTTGATTATTCAGAAGTTATATAAGGCATCACAGGAAGGGGTAAAAATAGATTTAATTGTACGGGGTGTTTGCCGGCTGATTCCCGGGAAAAAGGGTATGAGCGAAAATATCAGAGTACATTCTGTAATAGGACGTTTCCTTGAGCATTCCCGGGTATATTACTTTTGCAATGGAGGCAACGACCGTTACTTCATCGGTTCGGCAGACTGGATGCACCGTAACCTGGATGACCGGGTAGAAGCCATTACTCCCATAGAGCAACCAGAGCTTAAAAAATACCTGCAGTTTATGATAAATTTATACCTGAGAGATAACAAGCAACGGTGGTTATTGCAAGAAGATGGCACTTACGTTCGAGCACAAAGAGCTAAAGGAGAAGAAAAGGTGAAGACACACAAAATACTGATGAATCATACCAAAAATCTGCTTAAGCCTATTCCCCAACAATGTTAATCATTGGCGTCTGATTCGAGGGGCTCAAAATCATAATTTCCCAAATCGTTATTAATTTTTTGCAGTAATAAGAAAGCAGGTTCTCTGAATATGCCTTCCATTGCATAAGCTTTATAGACAGCCTTTCGGGCTTCTTCCAGCTTATCCGTGTTTACAAGTGCATTTCCCAGATACCAGTAGGCTTTTTCGGTTATCATTTGTTTGTTGGCAGATCGATCTGCTGCTTGCTGAAATGCAGGTATGGCCTTTTCATAATTTCCGTCATTGTAATGAATAATACCAATATTGAGATACGCTTTGGAGAGGTAAGGTTCCTCTGGGTAGTTTTTTATTATCTGGTTATACAGTTCGAGGGCTCGGTCGTCATTGCCGGAAATAAATGCTTCAAACCCAAGATTTAACAGTGAGTCAGCAGTGCTAATGGCTAAATCTTTTGCCCGGATTCCATCTGCGGTTTCAATTTGTTCGGCCGAGATATGTTCTACCACAAAATCATTCATGGAAGTAGGGGTTTCAACTCTAAAAAATTGAACCATTATTGCAATCAATAAAACAGCAGCGGCTGCAGCTTGCCAGGTATACTTAGGCAAAGTGAATCTTTTGGCTTGTTTTTGGGAGACAAGCTGTCTTGAAATAATTTCTTTAATGGCTACTTCAATTTCCAAATCTTCCAATAATTCAGGTTTTTTAGCAAACTCAACCCATAATTTCTGAGTGTCATCTTCCGATAACTGCCCTTTTATATAGGCATCTATTTTTTTCCTTATTTCGCGTTCTTTCAAATCATCCATAGGTCTCTACTTTATGAATCACTGTATTTGTTAAATACAGTGAGTTACAACAGTAAGTACGTTTTAAAGGTAAAACCTTACACATGTAGCTGGCTTTTTTCCTTAAAACATGATTTTAGCACTTGAATAACCCTGTGTTTGCGAGTCCAGACATTATTTATCGAGATATTAAAATACTCTGCTACAGTGGAAGCATCACTGGCCGGGTTTTCAAACCAGTATTCAATAAAAGTTTTATAGTCGGCTTTAAGCTGTTCTATACATTCTTCAAGCAGGGTCATTTTTTCTTCATCAATTAAGCGGGTCAGCTGCTCGCTTTTTTTAAAATGAGATTCCGGTACTTCTTCAAAATTAATTTCCTTATTCTTAGATTTACTTTTGAAATAATCGTACTTAGCTGTTGTAAAAAGATAGTAAATGATGGCATCAGGGCTATTGAGTTCATCTGCATGGATTTTTTCTATAGCTATCAATAATGTATTTTGCGCACAATCTTCGGCATCGTGGTGGGAGGCACCATAACGCACTTTTAAAAACTTAATAAGCACAGGAATGATAACTTCGACTTGTCGAGCCACTTCCTTTTCGTCTTTTTCTATTATAGCCGTTACGAATTTGGAATAATCCATATACTTATTTTTGCCAATTTTTTGTCCCTGTATAAGATAAACTTACTCATAGAAAAAAAAATTAAGAAATTTAGTTATTAACGATGTAATTTTAAGCATGTATAGAGTTCAACTTAAAAACTTCGAAGGGCCGCTTGATCTATTGCTATTCTTTATCAAGAGGGATGAATTAGACATTTATGACATTCCTATCTCTTATATAACCAAAGAGTTTTTAGAATATGTACACCTGTTGGAAGAACTTGACCTGGATGTGGCAAGTGAATTTATACTAATGGCGAGCATGCTTATGGCTATAAAAGCCAAGATGATGTTACCCCGGGAGGAAGAAGAAGGCGAAGAACTGGATGAAAATGATCCCCGTTATGAACTGGTTCAAAAGCTGTTGGAGTATAAGCGATATAAAGAGATGGCTGAAAAAATGGCTGATATTGATGAGGAAGCCAGGAAACAATATATGAGGGGCTATCCGGAAGCAGACCAGGTTGATAAACAGGCAACGGGTGAGGCACTGCAAGATGTTACTATATTTGACCTGATGGCGGCCTTTAAAAAAGTATTAAAGGATATTGAACGCAAAAATGTAGTTCATCATGTGGAAAAAGTTGAAGCTACCGTAGAGCAACAAGCAGAGTATATTTTAAATACACTTCAACAACGGGGACGCCAATCCTTTATACAGTTATGCAAAAACCTGGGAAACAAAGTGGTTGTGGTAGTCACATTTCTGGCCATGCTGGAAATGATAAAGGAACACCAGATAAACCTGTTTTTAGGTGAAGAACCCACAGAATTTTATATAGACTTAAAGCCCGTGGATGAAATAATCGGGGCATAAATCACCAATCAACAAAAATAGATAGATGTTAAAAAAGTTACTATTTGTAGGAATTGCAGTCTCAATAGGGGCTTGCAGTGTTTTTAAGGGGACTGAAAGTTCAAAATCAAATATCCATGATTTTAGTGATGAAATAACCGCAGAGGGATTATATAATGATTTGGCTGCTTTTTCTCATGATACACTTCGGGGACGCGAAACCGGCACAGAAGACCTGGACAGAGCTGCAGATTTCCTGGTACGAAAGTACTCAGCATTAGGCCTTGAGCCGGTTGGAGATAATAACACTTATTTCCAGCATTTCGATCTTGCTCAACCTACTGTAAGTTCTTATAGTTATCGTATTTATAAGAATGATGAACTGATAGAAGAATCCGTTTTGTCTAAAGAAGAAGAGACCACTTATATAGCTACCATATTCGGGGGCAGCGATCCTCTTAAGGGAGAAGTGATTTTTGCAGGCTATGGCATGTATAACGAAGAGGCAGGAGTAAACCATTACCCAGAAAATGCTGAAGGAAAATGGTTGATGGTTTTCTTTAAAAGAGGAACAACCAATATGGGGTACTTACAGTCGATGTTCCAGAACTCCGGAGCTTTAGGGGCACTGCTGATAATGAGTCCTGAAAATCCAGCTGAGTTTGATCAGCAAGCAGCGGGGGTTCGCCAAAACCTTGGAAATTCAGGAAGATTGTCTTTGGCATATCTTCAAAATGACAATGCAGGTGCCGCTCCCGCATATAACAGAATACACCCTATGTTGGCTGCAAGCCTGCTTGATTTGGACTCAACAGAAGCGTTGGTAGAGCTCAGTAACACATTGGCAGAAGAGCCGGAAGGCTTTGAAGCTCAGCAATTAGAGTATGTGGTTGAGCATGAAGCCAATGTGGAAGAAAATACGGTTACCAGTAAAAATATTGCTGCTTTTCTGGAAGGGAGTGACCCGGAACTGAAGGATGAAGTAGTAGTATTGAGTGCCCATTACGATCATGTAGGTGTAGGCCGCCCCGACTCAACCGGAGATGCTATCTATAATGGTGCAGATGATGACGGAAGTGGAACCATTGCAACCCTGCATGCTGCTAAAGCAATGGCAGCTGCCAAAAAAGCAGGAGTTGGGCCACGCCGAAGTGTACTATTTTTAAGTGTAGCCGGAGAAGAAAAAGGATTACTGGGTTCAAGATATTATTCTGATCACCCAATTTTTCCAATTGAAAATACCGTAACCAATATTAATATTGATATGATTGGTCGCGTAGATAAAGAGCATGTTAATGATAGCAGCTATGTATATATCATCGGAGGAGAGATTATTTCTTCAGGATTAGATAGCCTGACTCAACTTGCCAATGCTAAAGGAGATAACATCAAACTAAGCAAGCGCTATAACGATCTTGAAGACCCCAACCAATTTTATCGACGAAGCGATCACTGGAATTTTGGTCGCTTAGGTGTCCCCTTTGTATTCTTTTTTAACGGCACACATCCCGATTACCACCGCCCGGGGGATGAAATTGATAAGATTACCCTAAAACCATATCTGCAACGTACACGGTTGGTGTATAACCTCACGGCGGTAGTAGCGAATTCGGATGAACGTCCGGAGGTTGACAACCAGGAGTTTATTCAAAAAACCCAGGTGCAAGCCCGTTAACGAACATATTCAAAAAGTAAAGAGTCGATACCTGCAGAAGGAGCTTCCGCCCCATGATCATGAACAGTTCAGCCTGTATATAGGATGAGTGAGATATTAACAGGTGCGTCTTCTAAATCTTGCTGTACATCTTCGGTAAGTATTAACGCTTTGGACACAGCGATGTATAGATATTTTTGACTGAGCCCTTTTCGGTCTATTACGGTCTGCCGGCTACAGTCCGTCTGACCGATTAGTTGTTCATCCCGAAGTGAACCCGTGAAAATCCATCAGACGGCGTTGGAGCCGGCAGATGGAGGAGTATAATTGGAAATAAAAATTTATGCCCTTTTGTCCTCAAATCACCCTAAAGCTCTCTTAAGTCTTACAGTGAGTATCGGGAGGGCATTACAGAGTACGAAGCCCATCGAGCGCTGACTTAAGAGCAGTAGCTTCGCAAGAAGTCAGAGACTTCCCACTCATGTACTTTTCAGTCACTGCTCCGCTAAAGATTGAAAAGATCCGGGCTGTATATAGGATGAGTGAGATATTAACAGATGCGTCTTCTAAATCTTGCTGTGCATCTTTGGTAAGTATTAACGCTTTGGACACAGCGATGTATAGATATTTTTGACGGAGCCCTTTTCGGTTTATTACGGTCTGCCGGCTACAGCCCGTCTGACCGATTAGTTGCACCTCCGGAAGTGAACCCGTGAAATCCATCAAGACGGCGTTGGAGCCGGCAGATGGAGGAGTATAATTGGAAATAAAAATTTATGCCCTTTTGTCCGACCCCGCACACTCAATTACCACTCATATTACTTTCCAATAAGAATAAAAGGAGCCCAATATACCGGGTGGTTATAGTACGGGTGTTCAATCATTTTCAGTTTAGCTTCTCTTAATGCTTTGGCTTTATAATCGAACATAGGATGAGTGTAAAGGCCAAAGTAATCCAGTGATTTACTCCAGAGTCCGTATTCCTGATTTTGATATGTAAGCATGCTGGAATAAAAATCTTTCATGAAAAGGGCGGTACTGCGATCAAATACATTCCACAGGCTTACCGAAACAGAAGAGGCCCCGGCCGTTAAAAACGAACGCTGAAGTCCCAGCAATCCTTCCCCGTTCATCTGCTTACCTACCCCGGTGTTACAGGCACTTAACACAACCATATCTGCTGACAAAGAAAGCATGGATATCTCAAGACTGTTTAAGAATCCATCCTCGCCAAACAAGGATTCCACTTCGGTGTTCTTGGATAGTATGAGCCCGCTTTGAGAAGGTTTTTGTTTATCAATTTCACCGTGAGTAGCAAAATGAAGGAAACGGAAGTCTGAATGGTCAAACGATTTAAAACCGGATTCGGTGACATCCTCATTTTTGAGAACCTGGGTCTGCTCAAAATTTGTTGCAATAGAGTCTACCTCCAGTAAAGTAGAGGGCAAAGAAGCAAAAGAAGCTTCAGAACGGGTTTCACTGGTGACGGAAGCACTTTTAAATCCGGTGCCGGCAAGGGCAAGCAAATCATGAGTTGTCTCGCGGTGAGGTTCCTGAATAAAATTATAAATAGTAACAGAGGGCAGGTATTTTACATTGTATTGCTCAATCAGGTATTGCCCGTCTATATCAAAAGCCTCGAAAGGAAGGAATGCAAGCGGGCCATCCGGTACGATAACCAGATTTTTAATCTCCGGGAGTTTTTCATTTAAATCAGCCAGTAAAACCCGGTACAGGGGCTTTGTAATTTTTTTCAACTCTTCAACAGGGATGGTTCCAGCTATCCCGGCACGGAATTGTTCTTCAAGGCCACTAAAATAATCCAGGGCAGGTGTGCGACCCACTGATTCAATAACAGAAGCAGTAAATTCATCTTTTGTTATACAAATACGCAGCAGTTTGTCTTTGGCAAAGGCATACTCTACAAAAGCGGTCTCTTCATCCAGCAGCTCCTGAGCCTTACGGGGAGTTATGGGATCTGGGTAGTCAAAGTTCTTCCACTCTTTGTTTTCCATCCGAACCTCGTTGAGAAAAGCCTGGTAATCAAACTCAGCATCGGCCAGTTGTTGCTTTAATACTGCCCTTTCTTCCGGGTTTTCAATATCACTCAGCTGGTCATTCAGTTTGTCAATATATTTTATTTTTTGCTGCTTTTTGATAAGTGTAGTTTCATCCAGCTGGACTAACGCCTGTCCCTGGGCTTCTGCTAACTCATCCAGCAATACCCTTGCTTTGGCTGCTTCAATAAGTTCAAAGGCCTTAAGGGACTGGCCATCCTCTATATGCCAGCCGGCGACTTCGTAATAGAAACCGGCATAATTATTAAAAAACCCTCCTTTAAAAGTAAGGCCGGTAATATTTCGCTGCATAGAATCTATAAGGGCGAAGCTTTTTTGAGCCATAACATACGAACGGTCATTCCCTGTCTTTCGGTAAACTCGTGCCAAATTCATTAAAGGAGACATTTGCCATGTAAACGGCAATTTATTTGAAACCAATTGTGCAGTTCGGTAAGCCTCCATGCTTTGCTGCAAAGAATCAATACTACTGTATACTTCCCCTTTAAACAGGTTGCCTTTGCATATGACATAAAGAAAGTTTCTTTCATTTCCTATAGACAAGGCCTTTTCTGTTAGCATCAGGGCTTTGTCAACATTTCCGGTTTTATAAAGCAGGTTGGCCTGGTCCTGGTATAAGTCTGCCAGGGCTTTGGGGGCATGGGTATTTGCGAGTAGTGTTTCTGCCCGGTTATAATATGTTTTCGCTTTTTGAAAAGCTTTTTGTTTAATATACAAGTCGGCTATTTGCCGAAGGTTGGCAGCTATATCCCTCGGCCGGTCAGTTTGCTGATTATAGCCCAGGGCCTCTTCGTAATACTGGCGGGCAGTTTCCAGGTTGCCGGACTGCTCATATAAACTTCCAATTTCTGAAAGAGTTTCAGTAATATCATAAGGGTTGTCCAGTTTGCGGGAGAGGGCCAGCGAACGATGGTAATACACCAGGGCACTGTCGGTTTTGCCTTGCTGTTTAAACAACCAGGCCATATTGTGGTATCCCACATCCAGCAGATCGGGGTTATTTAAATGTTCGCGAATATAAAGACTTTCCCGCATATAGGATTCAGCCCGGTCATAGAGGCCAAGGTCTGCCAAGTCAGAAAAAACACCCGAAAGTGCTAATGCAAGTCGATATTCCTGATTGCCCAAAGAGCGGTATATATCAAGACTTTGCCGACGGAGCTTTAAAGCTGATTCAAAATCTCCGAAATCGCTTTTAACATTTGACATGTTGTAGCTAAGCCTGGCTATCATAAGCGAATCATTACTTCGTATAGCTAAGTTTAAGGCTTCGGTATAATATTGCTGTGCAACCTTGTTTTGCCTTATCTTGCGTGATGCCCAACCAATATTGTTATATGTTCGTGCTTTGTATGAAACAGGAGTATTAACAGGCTTCTTACGACGTACGGTATGAAACCAGTCCAACCCTTCTTGTACCTGTCCCTGGTCTACCAATGTTTCCCCGTAATAAAGAGTTGCATTTACCCATTTAACCGAATCATTCCGTTGTAAGAACTTCTCCATAGCTTGGTTAAAATACTGCCCGGCTTTCTCATAATTAGCTTTTGAAACATAAGTTTTCCCCTTTTTCATAAGGGAATCGGGATGAGTGGGCAAATCTGCCTGAGCAAGCACACTCCCGCCCAAGCCTACAAAAACAAGTATAAGAAATGAAATATATTGTACTTTCATGAATTAGCTTGCCCTTCCTAATTGCATTTAACTTAAATATATACTTTTTTGGAAAGAACAACCTGAAGAAAACAAAAGAGGTTCAGTTATGAAAAAAGAACACAAAAGTTGGTCAGATATACTTTATCAACGCCCGGGAGGAGATGGAGACGACAAGAAGGGAGGAGAAGACGATGATCCCCCGGATCCCACTTAGTGGTACAGAAACATACATTTTTTGATTCAAATAAACCCCGCCTTAGCACGCTGGGTTTTTATATTTCATCAATAGGTAAAAGCCGTCCCTTTCAATTGGTCAAATAGCAGAAGGTCTCTTTCATGGGTGGGAGATAATATAAGTTGATACTGCCCATTTTCGTTTGCGGTAGTTGAAATGGAGGTAATACCGGCATCAATAAGACTTATATCTAAAAATGTATCGTTCCTGAATACGATTTTTGCCTTTTTGTTCTCTGAAATTTTTAAAGCAATATGAGGAGATACGTGTGCTTCAAAGTAATAATTCCCTGTTTCTAAATAAGAGAATAAAATTGAACCCGACTCTACATATTGCTGGGTATTCAGATAGGTTAGGGGTGAGGAAAAATCTTTGGGAGTTAAAATGGTAATAGAACCAGGATTAACCTCAAATGCCCCATACTTCTGCTTAAACTTAGTTTTAGCCGAAATTATTTTTGACTGGATAGTAGTAAGAGCACCAAGAATTTGAACCTGACTGTTTTTTAATTGTTGTAATGCATTGCTATAGTTTAGATAAGATGTGCCTGGTTCTGTTTCAGATTGGTTTGTTTCAAAATTAAGCTGATACAACTTCTCTTTGTTATCAATGTACTGCCGAAGTACAGATACCTTTTCCTGGTTTAACTTTGTTTTTGATTCAATTTCTTTTTCTAACAAAGTTTCGGATTGTAAAAGAAGTGCCTGGTTGAGAGAATCTACCTGTGAAACCAGATTTAATAGTGAAGCCCTGTATTCGGAAGACAACTGTTTCTGGTAATTTGCATTATTGCGAAGTTGCTGCTTTTGTTCATGCACTAACTTTTCGATTGTTGTGATAGATACTGAGTCAGTTGCTACAATTTTTTTGTAAAATTGTTCTTCACGTTTCAACCTTAGATAATTAGTTGTCTCTTCCCGGATTTGTTCGGATGTTATGGTTGCCAAGGGAGTTCCGCTTTGTAATGTTGAGCCAACCATAACATGTCGTTGAACAATCTCTACCCTTTCATCAGAAATAAATGAATATTTATCAGGATATTTTACTGTTGCAGTGAATTTTGTAACCCCGGTAATAGATTGCAGAAAAAGAAAAACAACCACAATGACTGGTACTGCAAAAAAAGTCAGTTTTTTTAAAAAGCTGAATTTTTTATCGTTTTTAAGAAATGGATCCATACAATTTGTTAGGTTGATTGAAGAACAAAATTTTCATAGAGGCCTTTCTGTTTCATTAATTGGTTATGGTTTCCACATTCTGCGAGCTGCCCATCATCTATGACTAAAATCTCGTCAAACTTTTTTAATGCATGTATTCGGTGAGCCACAGAAATAATCATGGTGTCCTTAAATTGTTGGTATGTGTTACTCAATAGCACTTTTTCTGCGTCAGGATCTAAAGAACTGGTAGCCTCATCAAGGATGATAACAGAGGGGTTACTCAAGAATAACCGAGCAAACCCAAATCGCAATTTTTGTCCGGTAGATAGTTTCATGCCCCTATCTCCTACTCTATGGTTTAACCCAAGGTAAAATTCATCTACCATATTTTTCAGTCCGGCAAGTTCGAGAGCCTGATATATTTCATTGTCTGAGGCTTCCGGGTTAGCTACCAGCATGTTATTTCGAATAGAAACATCAAATAAATAAACTTCTGAAGGAAAATAGAATATATTTTTTCGGAGAGTTTTCTTTTTTATTTTGTTTATCGGCTCATCATTTAAGTAGATATTACCTTCATAGTGATCGTATAGTTGGATGATTAGTTTTATCAATGTTGTTTTACCAGAGCCATTTTTTCCAACAACACCATATTTTTTTCCCTTATAAAAAGTAACATTGACCCCCTTTAAAATTTCAGCTTCACTATCATAGGAAAAATACAGATCTGAAATAGTAATAGATTGAATATCAATTCTTTTGCTTTGTGTTTGCTCATCATTACTTTCTTCAATTTTTTTTATAAAAAAATCTGTTACCCGTTCAAGAGAATGATCAATCTTAATTAACCGATTTCGTAAAAGCACCACCTGACTAACCGATCCCAAAGCCATGTAGTATATTGCATTGACAGCAATAAAATCTCCAAAACTGATACTTCCAGTCTGGATTAACAGTATAGAGGAAAAAAGAACAATGATCCTCGATACCAGAGAAGTTGCAATAATGTAAACCCGCTGTCCTATAACCAGCTCTTCCGAGTTAAATATATTCAGGAGAGAGGATTTGTACATATTATCCCATTTGCTCGAAAAGTAGCCTTCTGCAGTTAATGGTTTTACATTTTTAAGCCCGAGAAATCCATCAAGGAAAATATTTAAGACTTTGTTCTTCTCATGAAAAATCAGGTTCTCATTATTGATAATGATTGGAGAGGTGTATAGAATAAGTGCTAAATTGACAAGAACAGTAATAAAAGCAACAACAAATACTTCAGTACTTAGAACAAACAGTATCAGCAAATAGATGAAGAGAAAGACAGAATTGAAAAAAGAATCCAACAAACTTGAAGATAACAAAGAACGAAGACGGTTGTTCTCACCAAAGCGGTTGATGATATCCTCTTTTTTGTACCTGTCAAAGTAACGTTGCTTTAATCGTATTAAATGATCGAAAAGAGAGGAAAAGTAAAAATGCTCGAAGCTGAACTTAATTTGAGAGAAAAGTTTGTCCCGGGAATAAAAACCCACCGCAATTAAGCCTACAGTTAATAATGTAAATAAAAATAAAAAAGCCAAGCCTTCTATCCCTAACGATATTCCATAATCAAAAATAAATTTGATTAATAAGGGAATAATTAGGTAGAGTATTTTGATAGAAAAAGACAATGCAAAAAGAGAAAAAAATAGTTTCTTTTTGCTCTTTGCATATTCAATAAAGGGAGCAAACTTTAACGATTTATAGTTTTTTCTAAAATGTTCAAGATCGGTTTCCAAAGCCTGGCCTGAAAAACTTTCTGTTGGAGTTAACTCAAGAATAATACCATTCCATTTATCAAGAAATGCCTTTCGATTTAGTTTATACTTGCCTATAGCCGGGTCCGAAATATAGAAAGCACTTTTGTTTATCTTGTGCAACACTACAAAGTGATTGCTCTCGAAATGTAATATGCACGGTAATTGTACCTCCTGAAGTTCAGATACTGAAAGCTCATATCCTTGTGGATTTAAATGATACGACTTGGCAAGTTGAGAGATGTTAAACAGTGAGGTACCACTTCGGGATAATTCTGACTCTTCATCTAATAATTGTTTCAGGTTTCCATATCCATAATATTTAAGAATAATAGCCAACGAAGTGGTGCCGCAAGCCATACTGCTATTCTGCCGTAAATGGGGGAATTTCATTTCTTTTTGAGAGCTGTGTTCAAGTCACTAATGCAACAGAGGCTGCGTGGTGTTTTAGGGTTTGCTGTATGGGGGAAAGGTACCCAAATTTTCGAATAGGTCTATTATTGAGGTGTCGTTCAACGATTTTAATGCGCCG
>VEMX01000025.1 GCA_009711805.1 Balneolaceae bacterium
CACCCCGGATTTTTCGGAGGCTAGCCTCCAATCCAATGCTGTTGACAGGGCGCGAGAATATCCATATTGTGTTTTTAATCTAAACTAATAACCCTAACTAACGGTCAAGCTAATTCAGGGATGGACAGGGACTTCTGCCTTTTTACATGTTGGCCATTTTGTTCATTTGAGACCTGGCATTGAGCTTCGTTCTGTGTCTCCCTCCTTGTTCGCAGCAGAGGAGACCCCGATAATCGGGGTAGAGTCAGGGAGGGTTCGGTAAAAGCAAGGAAAATACTTTAAACACATCCTGGAGAAGTGGAGGTTCACACGTTTGAGCTGTCGTTAAAAACAACTGCAAAAGCGTTAATTAAGAAATATCAGTTGTTTGATAAATAAGAATGAAGTAGATTCGTTTGGAAAATTATATGTCAGGCTGCTTAAAAATTCATTTATGGATTTAAAACAAATTGTCGAGAATAGTGATACTAAGACGGGAAAAATATTTGACCTCACAATCCAGTTTCTCATCGTTTATTCACTGATTACATTTTCTATTTCTACAATACCTGATTTAAGCGAAGGGGCGTTTCAATTTCTTTTTATTTCGCAAATCATTACAGTCAGTATATTTACAATAGAGTACCTTCTTCGAATTTATGTAGCAGAAAAAAAACTGGATTACATATTTAGTTTCTATGGTTTCATCGATCTATTAGCAATTTTACCGTTTTATTTAACTATTGCAATAGATCTACGCGCGATTAGAATTGTACGACTTCTTCGTTTATTTAGGCTTTTAAAAATCGCCCGATATAGTAAAGCACTGAAAAGGTATCGAATCGCATTTAAGGATATTAAAGAAGAACTGGTTATATTTTTGAGTGCAACCTGTTTTCTTATTTATATAGCTGCTGTTGGGATTTATTATTTTGAAAATTCAGTTCAACCGGAGGCATTTAAATCTATTTTTCATAGCCTTTGGTGGGCAGTAGCTACTTTGACAACAGTTGGATATGGTGATATATCTCCTATAACCATGGGAGGAAAGATTTTTACCTTTCTAATTCTAATGATTGGCTTAAGTGTGGTAGCTGTACCAGCTGGTCTATTTGCCTCTGCTTTAGAAGATGCAAGTCGTGACAATAATCAGAATTAATCAATTCTTAGATTACTTATGATTTCTTTAATTCCTTTGCCTCATTCCAGTAGGCGTCCATTTCTTCCAGGGTGGATTCGTTGAGTGTTTTTCCCTGCTCTTTCAGTTTTTGTTCGATGTAGCGGAAGCGATGCTCAAATTTAGCGTTGGTCCGGCGAAGGCTGTCTTCGGCATTCATATCAAAATAGCGGGATACATTAACCAGGGAAAACAGCAGGTCTCCAAATTCATCGGCCGATTTTTGGGTGTCTTCTTCTTCCAGAGTTTCCCTGAACTCGTGGAGTTCTTCATCCAGCTTTTCCCAGGCCTGTTCCCACTCCGGCCAGTCGAAGCCTACATTGGCGGCTTTTTCCTGCATGCGTTGCGCACGGATGAGGGCAGGAAGTTGTACAGGCAGGCCGTCAAGGGTAGATTTTTTACCCTCCTTCAGTTTAATGTTCTCCCAGTTTTCGGCCACTTCTCCTTCTCCATTTACGGCTGTATCCCCAAATACATGAGGGTGCCGGCGTATCAGCTTTTCCATCAGGGTGTAGATGACATCCCCAATATCAAAACGATCTTTCTCGTCCGTCATCTTACTGTGAAAAAGCACATGAAGCAGGAGATCACCCAATTCTTTTTTAAACTCATCAAAATCCCGGTTATCGATGGCTTCAATAGCTTCATAGGCCTCTTCAATCAGGTTATCCTTGATAGAATCATGCGTTTGCTTGCGGTCCCACGGACATTCTTTTCGGAGTATGGCTACTAATTCTATAAGATCTTCGAATTTATGGCTTGGCTTCATTGCGGCTGTTTAGTGTTAAACGCTCAAAATTGACTGAGGGTAAATTTAACATTTAACAGCGAGCATTTAATAATTAATCTTGCAGCGCCCATATTTTTTCATAGGCCTGTTTCTGTTCTTGAGTTTTCAGTTCTTTAAGGGATGTATCAAAGGCACGAATAAGCATATCCTGCCGAATAATTTCGTTCAACAGGTCAATATTGAGCACAGAATATTCTTTGGCTTCATCCAGTTCAATACCGTTACCGGAAATAACTCCTTCGGCAAAAACAGTAGGTCCGTAGATGTAGCCGTTAGGGGCACCTGTAATCCTGAAACTCATTCGGGGTGAGAGGGAGAACTCATCCCACGGCATTTCCAGGTCTACCGTGACGGCCACCAGGGCATCTACATCAAGTTCCCTGAGCAAGCGGGCATCAATTCGATCTGAGGCAAAAGTTGATGAGATTGAACTCATGATGGCAGGGAGGGTGGTGGGTAATAATGATTTGGTTCCTTTATAGCTTTGGGAAACAGCCACTTCAGTGATTTTATCATCAATAGGCTGTAGTTGTTGATATGAGGGTGCTTCAACGACTGTTTCTACAGCGATGAACTCCGCATTGAGGTTTTTATTGAGCGTACCCAGAATATCTTTATACATTTTGTTGGTAAGGCGATCCCAGAATATATCCGGAAGGGTAGGGAATTTACGTGTTTCAGTTCTGGTGGTGGTTGTAGTTACTTTATAGTTGGAGTAATAGGAGGTGGAAGTGCTTGTCTTGGAACGGCTCTGTTTCAGTTTGGTAGCCCGAATGGTAAGAGAAGTGAGGGCAAACTTCTTGCCTTGCGAAAAAGGACGTCCCAGAAACGCATTAGGTTTGGTAGCTGTATAGCTGATGGTTCCCTTTTTGTCTTTAATTTCTCCTCTTACTTTTAGTCCGTTGCTTTGTTTAACCTTGTTTGTTACAGTAACAGGTTTGGCATCCCAGGAGAGAGATAAAACCTGGGCGGCTCCGATGTTCTCATAAATATTGGGTTCTATTTTATATCGTTCTATCAGGAGGTAGGAATCTCCGCCTTCGGGATTCAGTCCGGGAAGATGTCTAAACGCTTCGGCGGGGATAACTACTTTTTCTTTGGCTTTGAAATTAGCTACATCCACCCATCCGCGAGCTCCCATCATCTTCATCAAGAGCATAACCCGCATATTTTTGTGTTGCGTATTCTCGTTTTCATCCAGCTCAATGACGAGGTCTTTAGTCAGGTCAATTTCGTTGGTTCCGTTATTGATACTTTTAATGCTTACGGCCTCAATTGGGGCTACTTCAAAACTAACGGACTGTCCTGATGTAGTTTCGATATCGATCTTTTGTGGGGTGAGGTCATTCAAAAATTTACCATAGGCGCCGTTATCTACATAGGGAAGGGTTTCTCCATTGGCCGATACTTTTCCGTCTATCTTCAGCATGCCAATCCCGTTTCGTTTGAAGGAGTTCACGGTTACGGCATTTCGGCCTTCCGCCCAGTTTTCGAAATAGCCTGCTTCCGTAGTATTGGTTTCCGGAGGATAGGTGTTGCGTATAAACCGTACCTGGGTCGAGGCTTCATTTAAATCATCCGTTGATGAGGTGAGTAGCTTTCCAACTATTTTACCTACCTGAACACAGCTGACAGCCGTTCCTGCGATGATGAGTGCCACTAAAAAATTCCTTAAATAATACATATCGTGTTGCCTGTTTATGAGAGGATAGCTCAACATAAAGAAGGGCAAGCAAAATGATTATACCCGAATGAGGGTATTCTGTTATCCTATAGAGTTCACACAATCACCTGGGGAGAGTGAAATCAGGTTTTACGCTTTTTCTTTTTGGCGGCCGGAAACAGGATGTTATTGAGTATAAGGCGGTAGCCCGGACTGTTGGGATGCAGAGTTAAATCAGTAGGGGGGTCGTTTACGCGGTGGGTATAGTCTTCAGGATCGTGCCCGGCATAGAAGGTGAATGTTCCTTTCCCGTAATTTCCATGAATATACTTAACCTGGTCTCGGCCGGGAGCCTCACCCAGCACTACCACTGACGATTTTACTTTGTCTTTTTGAAAAGCGGTGGTTTGTCCGTAAAAACCACGAACACTGCTTACATGATTTTGAGTGAGCATAGTTGGTACCGGGTCCCACTTCGCAGAAAAGTCGAACAGGGTAAAGAAATCAAGGGATTGATCAACCTGGTTAATGCTTACCGGGACATCGATGTCGGCATGCTCATATTTTCGGGGATCAAGGCTGATATTGAAGTTTTGGAAGGCAAAAGTTTTGCTGAAATCCAGTTTTTGTTGTGCATTCGGGTCTGCGGGGTCTCCATCAAACTGCATAGGGGCAATATCTACGTCTTCGGCTGCCAGGGCAATATCAAGGGTATTGGTACCCGAGCACATAGCAAAAAGAAAGCCGCCGTTTCCCACATATCGTTTAATGGTGCGGGCTACTTCTTTCTTCTGTTCGCTGACGGTGGCAAAACCCAGTTTATCAGCCATGGCTCTCATCTGTTTCACCTGTGCAATATACCAGGGCATATTTCGGTAGCTGGCCCAGAATTTCCCAAACTGTCCGGTAAAATCTTCGTGGTGTAGGTGTAGCCAGTCATATTCATCCAGTTTTCCTTCCAGTACTTCCACATCCCATATTTTATCATATTCAACTTCAGCATAAGTAAGAGCCAGGGTAACGGCATCGTCCCAGGGCAAGGCCTGTTCTGGCGTATATACCGCTATTTTTGGGGCTTTCTCAAGATTGACTACGGATGTGTTGCTGCTGTTGCTTTCCACTTCGGCCAAAATCTGACTGGCATCAGCAGGACCAATAACTTCCAGTTGCACATTGCGGAGGCGTGATTTTCGAATAATGTCGTTATTGACAACGGCCATAAAACTACCTCCACGGTAATTCAGTAACCACTTGGCCGGGTAGCCATCGGTAATATGATTAAAGATGACCCCATAGGCTTTCAGGTGATTGGTTTGGGATGCATCCATGGGAATTAAAACTTGCTGCTGAGCCTGAGCCCAGTTCCATGTACTAAAAATGAGTGTTATTAAAATGAAAGACTTCTTAAACATATCAGGAGTTCTCTCTGCTTAATTCGGTTAAACGTTCTCTTGCGTAAGGTGCATAAAAACCTTGAGGAAATGAAAGTATAAGTTCTTCATATAAATCCTGTGCAGAAACAGGATCTGATCCGTATCCGGGGCTAAAGAAACAGTTTTCGGTGGTTTCGCAGCCTATTGATGTTATAATAATATCGATTTTTTCTGCAATCTTAGCCTGTTCCCAGAGTAGTTTTTCTTTTACAGGGGTAACCGGTGATGTTCCCATATACATTGTTAAATGTTTGAATTTAGTGGAATCATCGGCAAACCTGGATTCCACAAAAAATAAGAGGGCATCATCCTTCAGGCTCTGGAAGCCGGTTTCACTGTCAATAATAGAAAGAAACTCCCGGGTACTTTCTTTGGGGGCCCCATTGTTATATTTGAAGACGGCCTCAGAAAAGGTATCCAGTTCAGATCCGGTGCTGTCAGCGGCTAAGCCTTCTTGCAGCCACAGCCTCAGTTCAAGGGCATTATTGGCATAATATGAGGTATTTTGGCGCCCTAATGTTTTTAACTGAATCTTTGAAAATTCATAATCTCCGGCATAAAAATCGGTGAGTGCAAGGAAGTACCTTGTTTTTTCAGCAAGGCTTCCAATCCGGGCTTTTTTATTTGCCTGGGTAAATTTAATTCGGGCTTCAGGATATTGTTCGTTTGAAAGATGAATACGCCCGTCCAGGTAATTGGTGTGTGGGGTCGTACTTTTACCGGGAATACGTTTTAGCTTTTTGATTGCTTTTTTAGCTTCTTCCAAGTCAAAAATATGGTCGAGCGAAAGTTCTGCTTGCCGAATGTATATAGCCTCCATTCGGCTATAGTTGGATGTCTCCGATTCAATATCGTTCAATAGTTTAAATGCAAGCGTATACAGGCTGTCCCGTTTAGAGTTGAAATCCAGGCTATAGTCTTCCAGGTATTTCGCCCAGCGGGAGTAGGTATTCGATAACTCATGCATACTCCTCCATTTCATTTCACCCATAGCGTTATCAATGTAATAGTGAAAAGCATCTTTCGCTAAGGCAAACTCTTTATTTTCGGTAAGCTGTTTGCCCAGATTAAACAGAGCGAGGTTATAGGATGATGATCTGCTTTCGTATTCTTTAGCGGTAACCAGAGCACGCCGGTATAAGCTATTTTCCTGCAGTAACCATACCAGCAGATTATAGAAAACAGGATAAGCGGCGTTATCAATAGCCATAGAGCTCAGCCGTTCATCCAGTTCAATAATAGTGATATCATAGAGGATGGGATCATCGTAGCGCAAAAGAGTTCGCTTAATATATCCAGCCTGATTGGGAGCATCTTTCAGCAGGTTGATCCATTCTTTTATGGTGTTTTCATAATTACCTGCCCGCAGATAGGCGTTGGCAATGTCGCCAAAGAATAACCGTTCATTCTTGAAGTTTATACGCCCCATCTTGTACACTTCAATGGCTTTGAGGTATTCCTCCCTTTCGATCATGGTTCGCCCGGTGTTTACATATAGCTGCAGTTGGCGGGGATGTTGTTCTATATTTTGTGTCCATATCTGGTAAGCCCGGGCGGTGTCTTTATTAAAGTGATATAATTCCCCAAGCCGCACATTGGCCCGCGATAGAAACTCCGGGTTCTTTTTTAAACGCTGTGCTACCTGTATACCATGGTCATATTCTTTAAGGTGGATATAGCATTCGATAAGCCGGTCGGCATAGGCGTAGTTGTCCGGTTCCTCTTCTGCCGCTTCTTTCAGGAGGGGGAGAGCTTTTTCATACTGTTGTTTCTGCATAAGCCGAAGGCCCAACTGAAACTCAGTAGAAACCTGGGCTATAGCAACTTCCTGTGCGCCCAACACAAGTATACATAATATGAATAGGTGTTTTTTAACCATCAGGTAGCTTTAAATGATAAATGGGGATGAAATTTTTGCAATTCTCTGTAAAACCGATTCAAGGGCAAACCTACAACATTATAATAGTCACCTTCAATCCTTTCTACAAACACAGCGCCCCAGTCGTCTTGAATTCCATAAGCTCCTGCTTTATCCATGGGGCTTCTGCTTTGCACATATGAAAGAATATCTGTTGAAGACAACGTACTGAATTGTACTTTTGTTTGCTCATGAAATGTTTTTTGAGACGAAATAACTCCTTTTTTATCAGTTTTAACAAAAGCCACCCCGGTGTACACATCATGGGTTTTCCCACTCAGTCGGGCAAGCATTTCAATAGCTTGTTCTTCAGATTCAGGTTTGCCAAGTATTTCATCATTAAAAACCACAATAGTGTCGGCACCTATAACAATACTATCGGAGAAAGAATGGGCTACATCATTTGCTTTTAACAGGGCCAGGTCTTCTACAATAGTTGCCGGCTGGGTATGAGCGGTTACCTCTTCGGCATTACTGGGGCATACTTTAAAGGCCATTCCCAGTTGCTCCAACAGTTTCTTTCTTCGCGGGCTCCCAGATGCTAATATGATTCTTTGCATGTACTTATTGAGCTTTTGTAATGAAGCGATAATTAAATAACTTCTTTAACCGTTTCAAACTATAAAACGTTAAGGAATATAAAAGACCAGTATGGCAAAACGCAGTCAAAAAATGGATGATAAACAACCCATGTTTTTCTCATCATTCAATTATAAGCTAATTGGTTTGGCAATTTTACTCATTATTTCCGGTTTTACGGCCATGTATCTTGAAAATGAAGTTGACGGGATCGTTTCTCTGTATATCTCGCCTATTGTTATTATGGCCGGTTATGTATTGGTTATTTTTGCAATCATGAAGCATGACAGAGGGAATGACCCGGAAATAAAGACTCAGGCCGAGTAGCACAGGTGCTCGACCGATATGTAAATATCTTCCTATTCTTCGCGCTTGTATTTGTATTTATACTATTCGGAACTGCCGAAGTACATCTGCGCATTTTGTTGGCCTTTCTGCTGGCATTACTTTTCTCACAAATGGCATTTGTATTCAACTGGCTTACCCTTGAGGGGGCAACAGCAGCTACTGTATTTGGAACCATTGCCTTTGGTTTGGGAGGAATCCCGGGGGCTGCCGTGGTGATGGCATTCTTTATATCAGGTTCTGCACTTTCCAAAGATTTAATTAGCAATGAGGGGTTCCTGGAAAAGAAATTCCGGAGAGATGGTATTCAGGTATGGTCGAACGGTTTTTGGTTTTGTATTTGGATTATCATCTGGTATTTAACCGACTATGATGGTTTTAAGATAGCGGCAGTAGCCAGTTTGGCAATGGCAACGGCCGATACCTGGTCTTCCGAAATTGGGGCTAACCGCTTAAAAGCCAAAACCTGGATGATTACAACAGGGAAAAGAGTAGATCCCGGAACAGATGGGGGAGTGAGTGTAGAGGGTACTTTTGCGGCACTGTTTGGAGCAGGTTTTATTTGTTTTATATTTTGGGCCTCTGAATTTGAGGCTGGTATCACTGCTCTTGCTATTATTTTGGGTATGGGCTTTGCTGGTTCTTTTATTGATTCATATTTGGGCGCCCGTTTTCAAAATGAAACAATTGACGGTTCTTTTTTACCCATATTTGGACAAGAGAATATGTATGTTAGCAACAATTTTGTGAACTGGGCTGCTTCAGGCCTGGCTTCGATCATTAGTTTATTTTTAATTTTATTTATTGGCGTATGAAATGGTATAAAAAGTTACACTGGCAGATTATAATAGGACTCGTTCTCGGTTTGCTTTGGGGGTTGATGTCAAGTTTGGTAGGATTAAATGAGTTCACCAGTGATTACATAAAACCATTTGGCACCATTTTTATATCCATGCTAAAGCTGATTGCCATGCCGCTGGTATTGGTTTCGCTGGTCGTTGGAGTAACAAGCCTTAATGACACTACCCAGCTCTCAAGAATGGGATTTAAAACGGTGGCCATATACGCCATTACCACAGTGCTGGCCATTACGATCGGCCTGACTGCCGTAAATATTATTCAGCCGGGTAAAACACTGCCGGCCGAAACAACAAAAACGCTTCAGGAAACCTACAGTTCTTCTATTGAAGACCGCAGTGCCACGGCAAACCTGGTACAAGAAAGAGGGCCTCTGGATTTTGTAGTTGATATGGTGCCTCAAAACTTTTTTGAAGCTGCCGGCAATAATTCACGAATGCTGCAGATAGTGTTTGTAGCCATTTTGCTGGGAATTGGAATCATCCAGATAGGTGGTAAAAAAGCCCAAACGCTGGTAGAAGTGTTCGATGCTTTTAATGATGTCATTATCAGGATTGTTGAACTTATTATGCTTACGGCACCATATGGTGTTTTTGCACTAATGGCATCCCTTATTATTGATCTCGCAGGAGATGACCTCGGACAGGCCATGGAATTGTTATATGCTCTTGGTTGGTATTGCATAACGGTAATTATGGCGCTTATTATTCATGTGTTTGTTGTGTATGCCAGCCTTTTTAAAGCTACCAGTAATATGAAACTATCGACCTTCTTTAAGGCTATTCGCCCTGCTATGCTGCTTGGTTTTAGTACCAGTTCCAGCTCAGCGACTTTGCCGGTAACATTAGAGCGGGTAGAAAAAAACCTTGGGGTAGAAGAGGAAGTAGCCAGTTTTGTACTGCCTATTGGAGCCACCGTAAATATGGATGGAACAAGTCTCTACCAGGCTGTGGCAGCCGTGTTTATTGCACAGGCATTAGGGATGGATCTGAGTATAGCACAACAGCTTATGATTGTATTAACAGCTACAGCTGCTTCTATTGGTGCAGCTGGTGTACCGGGAGCTGGTATTGTTATGTTGGTGATTGTACTTGAAACGATACAGGTTCCTACCGCAGGTATCGCACTAATTCTTGGAGTTGATCGTATACTTGATATGTGCAGGACCACGGTCAACATTACAGGGGATGCTGCAGTATCAGTAGCTGTGGCTTCCACAGAGGGCCGATTAGGGGAAGCACACCTCGATGATTAACAGTACATCTTTTTTAAAATAAAGCATGTATTTATGCTCGAAAATCTGTTAATTGAGTATACGTCCAAAATGGAAGTAACCACGTGATAGCCTATGGCTCAAAAGTTACTATACAGCACCCTTAAGAGAATCTCACATATCGCCCTTTTTATTGTTGCTTTTCTTCTAACCGAAGGAGTAAAAGCACAATCTGTATTGCTACCCGGCGATGTTGTAGTTGTCTCAGTAAACGAAGAGAAGGATTCGTTCGATTTTATACCGTTAATCGACATTGAGAAAGGTACGCTGCTCTATTTTTCGGATGGTAGCTGGGATAGTGAAACGCAGCGTGTAGCAGGAAACAACATAACAATACATGCCGATACAATACTGGAAGCGGGTTTAAATGTGCATGTAGGTCATTACGATGATTCCCGTATCTCCAAACAAGGTCGTATTGATTTTGACGGAAACGCACACCAGCTGTTTGCCTACCAGGAAAGCGAAAAAGAACACCGCATTATTTACGGTTTGGAATGGGGTGAGTGGGATGAGCGGCTTGAAAAAGACCATTCAGTACATCCATATAACCTGGCTGAAAAAGAAAAAGCTTATTTAGTCTTGGGAAAAGCCTCCAATTATCAGTATCACATTCGGAATGGTGCTAGTGGTACCCATAACATGCTTCGGAAGTTTGTAGGTAACCCGGCGAACTGGAGAGGAAGCCCAAAAGAGTTTCCAGTGTTTGGTACTTCATTTAATCTGTTAACCCCTCCGGTTATCCTGTTTGAGAATTCAGTATCTACCGTATTTGAGGATCAAGAGTTTGCAACCTTAAATGTATCGGTGTACGGGCATGATGGCTCAAAGGCTACCGTAGATGTGTATTATAATGCCGAACGAAGCAGTACCAGTGGAGCTGATATCCTTAAAAAGGATACAACCAGGCTCAATTTTACCGGTTTGATCGGAGATGGAGTTTACGAAGTACATGTTCCGTTGAAAGATGATAAGGAGTATGAAGGGATTGAAACGGGCATTTTTGGACTCGATAACTTGTCAAAAGGGAATTTCGGAGATTTTCTTACCCATAGCCTGATATTGAATGATGATGAAATCCCGGAAGTAAAAATTACCAACGTAGTTGGAGAAAACGGAGCAGGAGAATTTATCAGGTTGGAAAACCGTGAGCTCCAAACGGTAAACCTTAAAGGCTGGACCCTGACGGGCAATGATAACCAGCTTGTGATCAATAATACGATTTCAATTGCCGCCGGGGAGAGTATATACTTGGTGAAATCTGAGATGGATTACAGCAACCAGGTTGTGATTGAGGACCTTTCAGAGATATTGTCTGCCAAAGGTGGAGAATTAATCCTGGCCAATTATGCAAACGAGCTGGTGCATGAGGTCGTCTATTCAGCTTATGTAAGCAAGAAGCGGGATCCTTCACGGCTGCATATAACCGAAGTTGCAGAAGACAGCAACAGGCAATTTGGGCAATCAAATGAGAATATTTCAGCGGAAGCGGAAGGGATTCAACTTCAACAAACCCCCGGCTGGAAAGTGCTTTCATACCATGCTTCTTTACCTCAGGATTTTAGCGATATTGAGTTTTATTACTGGGATGAGACTTTCAGTGAGTTTGCGAGCATCAATAAGCGTACTTCGAATGAACTTTCAGGGACATCTGTATTTGGTTTCTTCAACAAAAACAATATACAAAGACTGTCTTCTGAGAAAACGTTCAACAAGAAATCAGCTTCTGAACTGGAATTCTCTTTAACAGCTACCGACCGGAACAGGAATAACCGAATTGATGGTTTAGAAGGGTTGAATTTGGTTTTTAACAATTCTAATCAACCTGTAAAGGTTCATGTTTTGCTAAATGAAATTACAAGGAAGTACCCCGAGCTGGATCTCTCAACACATGTGTATACCATTCGTGAAAATAATCAGTCGGCTTTAGAATACAGGGCTATTCATGGAGAGCAGTTGATAAATGCTCAACAGCCATTTTGGATTAAGTTGAACAGCATCCAGGACCGCGACCTGACCTTCAGTTTAGATCCTGCTACTTTTGATCATGGGCTCCCATATGAGGACAAAGCAGATGAGGAGATGACTACATTCTCGCTTCAGTTATCTCAGGGAAGCAATCATGAAAAAATTGAGCTTGTGTTCAGTGAAGAAAAAATGAAAGCGGAACAACTCAATTTAGCAGCTTTTCCTATACTACAATTGCCGCATCAGGAATATATCAGTTTTTCTTTACATCAAAATAGTTCCTATTTCAGAAGCCTCGAATTCCCGAAAGAACTGGAACATAATTTATCGCTGCCCATTGATTTTACCTCTACTATATCCGGAGAATTCACCCTGTCAACATCGGAATGGGAGGAAATACCGGATGGATGGGACGTAACACTGGAGGATGTGCTAACCGGCAATATATATGATGTTGATGAGAATTTTGAGCTGTCATTTTCATATCAAACATTGCGAGAAGATGAACAGATGGAGCTGAATACCGGCCATACTGAAGACAACAGGAAGGAAGACCGATTTATCCTGAGAATATCTCCGCCGGAGGCACAAGCAGGACTAACAGATAGTGACGAAGTGCCCAGGGAGCTGGAGTTATATCAGAATTTTCCCAATCCATTTAACCCATATACGATTATCTCATTTTACTTGCCAGAAGCAGCGGAAGTAAAGCTGTCTGTGTTTAACATTGTAGCCCAGCCGGTAGTTGTATTGGTAGAAGGATCGCTAAATGCAGGAAGACATGAATATGAATGGGATGCCACGGATATGCCAAGTAGTATGTATATATATCAACTTGAAGTAGGCAATAGAATTATCACCCGGAAAATGACACTTGTCAAATAAGGAACAACGTTGACTTTATATGGGTTAATACCAACACAGTTAAAAATCTAAATTAAATAATAGAGGACAACTACTTTTAAAACCATGCAATTTAAAACAATTCAAGGGGTGAAAGTTCCTGAAATAGGTTTAGGAACTCACAGGCTGATAGGCAATGAATGCGAAAAAACGGTACGAACAGCACTGAATTTGGGGTATCGCCATATTGATACAGCTCAGATGTACAAAAATGAAAGAGAGATTGGCTCGGCCATTCAACGCTCACACATAGACAGAGAAGAACTTTTTATTACCACAAAAGTTTGGCACACTAATCTTGAACATGATGATTTGCTCAAGATTACTGAGACTTCACTTAGCGAAATGGACACTCCTTATGTTGATCTTCTGTTAATACACTGGCCCAATTCCGACTACAATGTAGAAAAGACCCTGGAAGCTATGCTCTTGTTGAGAGATCAGGGCAAGGCGTTGAGTATAGGTGTGTCTAACTTTCCGATGAAATTATTGAAAGAAGTAAATGAAGAATTAGGCGCTCCCATATTTTGTAACCAGGTGGAATACCATCCTTTTCTTGGGCAGCTTGATTTACTGGACTATGCCGCTGAACGGGATATTCTGGTAACCGCCTACTGTCCATTGGCACAGGGTAAGGTGGCAGAAGAGCCATTGCTGCAGAAACTGGGGGAGAAATATGGGAAAACACCGGCTCAAATAGCACTTCGCTGGTTAATAGAGCAGGAACAAGTTGCAGCTATACCCAAAGCATCTACAGAAGAACACTTGAAGGAGAATATGGATATTTATGATTTTATGCTGGAAGATGATGACTTTTATGCTATAGATGATCTGGACGAGTCATTGCGCATTATCAATCCTGATTTTGCTCCAAACTGGGATTGAGCGTTAATCCAGCTTCGGTACTTTGAAGTATAAAACAAAAAAGGCGTAGCACAGACGCCTTTTTTTTATTCACCAGGGAAAAATGTAGTTGAAAAAATTATTTGGAGGCCTGGATGATGCGTTTTGCCCATATTCCAATATCATCCAAAATCATATAGATGGATGGCAGCACAATAAGGGTAACAACCGTTGAGAATGTCAATCCTCCAACAATAGCCCGGGCCATAGGGAAGTAGGGAGGCCCGTCACCTCCAATTTGGGTAGTGCCTACACAAAGGGGAATAAGCCCGAGAACGGTGGTGCCTGCAGTCATTAAAATGGGGCGCATACGGTCTTTACCAGCTTGAATAACCGCTTCGTTACGGGAAAGTCCCTTGGAGCGCAGCAGGTTGATGTGATCAACCAACACAATCCCATTATTCACCACAATACCCATAAGTACCAGGATACCGATAAAGGCCATCAGGTCGAAGGTGGTGCCCGTTATAAAGAAAAACCAGAAGATACCTACTACACCAAACAGTATACAACTGAGCACGCTGGTAGGGTATAGGAGGGATTCAAAAAGGGAAGCCATAATGAGATAAATGAGGAAAAAGGCAATGGCGATATTAAAGAGCATAGTGTTCATGGCATCCATATCGTCCCCAAAGCTGCGGCCATAGCTCCAGCTATAACCAGAAGGGTAGGCAATTTGATCCATCACTTTAGAAATAGATTCACGAGCTTCCTCTATGGTAAGATTATCCAGGTTTACCGATATACCCAATGAGGTTTTCCGATTGTCCCGAAAGATGCGGCTGGATCCATTTCCAGTTTCAAAGCGGGCCAGTGTAGCCAATTTAACGGTTTTATCGTCCCCGACATGAATGGGCATATTTTTTAAGTCATCTACCGTTTCCCGGTCCCCTTTTTTAAAGGCAAGTACTACATCAGTTTCACTGTTTTCTCCACGAATACGCTGTACAGTTTGTCCGCGTATAGCCCCCGAAACCATTGTGGCAATTCCCTGTGATGTAAGTCCAAAGTTGCGTGCCCGGTTATGATCTACAGTTAGGCGAACTTCTTGATTTCCGCTTTCTGCCTCCGACCGTACATCTGTGAATCCATCAAGCTGACTCAGCCGCCATTCAACCTGATCGGCAAGGTCTTCAAGTACATCCATAGATTCTCCCTGTACATATACCCGAACCTTATCTCCACCATTACGGCTAATGAATTGAAAGGAGGGGATTCCTATTGATATTTCTGGAAGGTTTGCCTCAATCTCTTCCTTAATAAGAGTGGTTGCTTTTTCTGCATCCTTATCATCAGTCAGGTTGATGGTAGACAAGGCAAAATTAGGTTCGTAAAAAGTATATACCGATTTAATCTCAAATTCATCCTGATTCTCATACAGATAGTTCTCGATCTTGTCTACCGATTTCTTAATGCGTTCGAGAGTGAAAGAGCCGTTCAAATTATATTGTAATTCCAGTTGACGTTCCTCAAAGTCAGGGAACATATCCACGCGCATAAACATAGCGGGTATCGCCCCACTGAAAAAGAGAAGGGTAATAAGCACTACCGAAATAGTTCTGCGTTCAAGCAGCCAGCCAAGCAAAGCCGAATACTTAACCGCCAGTTTGTCAAATATATTTTCTTTTCTGGTTTTATCCGGAGGAGTGATTTTTGAGGTTAAAAGAGGAATTACGGTTAGCGATATAACCAGTGAGGCTATGAGTGAGATGATAATAGCCATACCGATATAGTACATGTGCTTCGATATGAAACTTTCGTTTACCACATTGGGGAGAAATACGATTACTGATGTTAGTGTACCCGCTGTTACAGCAATGCTCACTTCTTTGGCTCCCAGTATAGCCGATTTTTTGGGATTATCTTCCATCCGCTGATACCGATGGATGTTCTCTGTTACTACCACGGCATTATCAACCAGCATTCCTACAGCCAGTATTAGCCCCGTCATAGACAGGATATTAAGGGAGATATCCAGGAAATAGAAGAAGCCAAGCGTGACAATTAAAGAGAAGGGAACGGCAGTAGCTACAATGAGGGTGGTGCTTACCTGCCGGAGGAAGAAATACAGTACAAATACAGAAAACAGCGCTCCTATCATGCCCGAATTAAATAATTCCTTAAGAGAACTGAGGATACCATCGGCCTGGTTAAACATTTCATAGATATTGATACCCTGCATTTCGGGCAACTTATTGATCTCTTCAATTTCAGCTAAAATACGGTCTACAACTTCAACGGTGTTAGCGGTAGATTCTTTGTTAATGTCGAGGCCAACGGCATATTTTTGGTCGAGATGACGGGCATAATTTCGTTCGGGAGAGGTGTAATTGACGGAGGCAATATCTTTAAGCCTCAGATTGTTCTCCCCAATAATAAGGTTTTCAATATCTTCTACACCCTGCAGGTTTCCAACAGGCCGAACCATATAGCGTTTGCCGGCATCCGTAATTTTACCAGCTGAGATAGAAAAGTTTGCTTGCCTTAGTGTATTGTTTAACTGGTTAATATCAATATTGTAGCTGTTAAGGCGGTCGGTATCCAGTTCTATTCGAATTTCTTTCTTCTCAACGCCATAAAGGTTGACTTGGCCCACACCCGGAATACGTTCAATGCGTTGGCTTAAATTTCGATCCAGTAGCTCATAGGCGTCCGATAAATCCCGATTGCTCGAGATTCTTAGCTGAAGTGTAGGGGCATCACCGTCAGAAAATTTGTTGATGGTGTAATGTTCGAAATCATCGGGAAGCTGATTTCGAATGCTTTCAATCTTTTCTTTAATCTCAATGGCTTTGAGGTCAATATTGTTACCTTGTTTAAAAGTGACGACAACATTGGCATTGTTTTCCCCGGAATTTGAATTAATGCGATCAACCCCACTTATGGTAGAGAGTACTTCCTCTACCGGACGTGTAATGTTTTCTTCCACCTCTTTAGGGGTAGAGTTGGGGTAAGGAAGCTGCACTGACGCTCCCGGAAAAGTAATCTTTGGCATGAACTCAAGCGGCACCAGACGTGTGGCTATAAGCCCGACCACAATCAGGCTTAAGAAAACCATGATGGTTGTAACAGGCCGGCGTATGGAAAAATCGGTAAACAACATGGCAATTAGGTTAAGCGGTTTCCTGTGAGGTGTTGTATTTCTTTCTGTCAAGTAATGCGTACATCACCGGAATGACTATAAGGGTAAGCAGGGTAGATACCAATAGTCCTCCTATTACAGTAATGCCCATTGGGGCCCGTAGCTCAGCTCCGTCACCAAAGCCAATGGCCAGGGGGAGTAGTCCAAGGGTGGTTGTCATGGTTGTCATCAGAATAGGGCGGAGGCGGGATCTTCCCCCTTCCAACAGAGCTTCTATTTTATCGGCTCCTTTCTGACGTATTTGGTTTACCAAATCGATTAACACAATGGCATTGTTTACTACAATGCCGGCCAATAAGATCAGCCCGATGAATACAACCACACTTATGGTAGTGTTGGTTATATAGAGCGCGATTATAGCCCCCACAAGGGCCAATGGTATGGAGAATAAGATGATGAAGGGGTGAAGCAGAGACTCGAACTGGGAGGCCATGACCAGGTACACCAGGAATACTGCCAGGGAAAGTGCAAATATCAAAGACTGGAATGAGGCTGACATCTCCTCATTTTGACCAGCCACACGGGCAAAAATACCAGAAGGCATGCTAACTTCATTAATCAGTTGCTGAACTTCTTGCGCAGCTTCTCCAAGATCTCCATAATTCAGGTTGGCCGATACAATGGCTACCCGCTGTTGAGCAACCCGTCGTATTTCGCCCGGCCCAATTGTAAGTTGAACTTCAGCAATGGCACTGAGAGGGATTGCCTGCTCGCTGTTTGGGTTAACAATGAGTTGTCTGATCTCTTCTATAGAAGAACGATCTTGTTTACGCGCTCTTACCAATACATCAATCTTTCGGTCTCTCCATGAATAACGGGTGGCAACATCACCCCGGACATTACTAACAATGCGGTCGGCAACGTCATGCACTTGCAGGCCAAGAGCTGCGGCCCGGTCGCGGTCAAAGAGAATCTGTATTTCAGGGCTTCCCGTTTCCATGGTGCTTTTTACATCTGCAAAACGGGAGTTTGCGGACAATTTACGAGAGATTTTATTGCTGACTTCTTTTAGTTTGTCCAGGTCAAATCCATTAATCTCAACTTCTATAGGAGTCTTGAATGAAAACAAAGAGGGACGTGCAAATTTATATTGCAAGCCAGGGATGGTTTGCAGCGATGATCGCATATTATCCATAGTTGTTTCTTCTTGTAATGAAGAAGCGCCAGAGGCAAGCAGTACATTAAGTTCTCCCCAATTCTCGCCTCCCTGGTCAGGGTTGGCATCCATTCGGTTTCCGGTTCCCGCCACAGCAAAAGTAGCCTGGATATCAGCGATATTTTTGACAGCATGCTGAACAGATTGCAGAGCATGGTCGGTTTCTTCTATAGGAGTTCCCGGAGGTAATTTAAATTCTACTTTAAATTCTCCCTGAGAGAGTTGAGGAATCAGTTCAATACCGATATGGGGAACCAGGGCAATGGATCCTGCAAATATGAGTAAAGCCGTACTCAAAACAATAAACTTGTGGTTTAACGACCATTCTAAAAATGAAACATAGATGTTTTCTGTAGCCTGGTATAACTTATCGAAGGCATATACCAAGGGAGAAAAAAGAAATTTAAAGAACTTACCAATCCAGCTAAAAATAAAACGGAATGCTTTAGCAATAGCAGTTGGGATTGTATAAAATAGAAACATTCGGATTTTACGAAGTACTCGTCCAAAAGAAGTTTTGGGCTCTTGAAGTTCTGGTTTCTCCACTTCAGATTTATTTCCTCCAAGTGAAGAGAGCATGGGAATTAAAGTGACAGCAACCACCAGTGATGCCAGTAGTGAAAAGGTTACGGTAAGCGCCTGATCGCGGAAAAGCTGCCCGGCAATACCCTGTACAAAAACAAGGGGGAAGAAGACGGCAATGGTGGTAAGGGTGGATGCTACTACGGCCATACCTACTTCGCCGGCGCCTTCCCGGGCCGACTGCATAACGCTTTTGCCCATTTGTTTGTGGCGGGCAATATTCTCCAGTACTACAATGGAATTGTCTACCAGCATACCTATACCCAAGGCAATACCCCCCAACGACATAATATTGAGGGTGATATCATTTCCGTACATCAGGTTAAAAGTTGCAATGATGGAAACGGGGATAGAAACTGATATTATGACGGTAGTCCAGAAACTTCTAAGAAAGAGGTAGAGTACAAGTACGGCAAGTACACCCCCTATAATACCTGCATTTTTTACTTCATTGACCGCCGAAGAGATAAAGACCGACTGATCATAGACCTTTTCGAGCTGCATACCTTCTGGAAGAACTTTCTGTATATCAGCAATGCCCGTTTTAACAGCTTCAGCTACGGCTACCGTATTTGCATCTCCCTCTTTATAAACTGCAATCTCAACCGCTTCTGAGCCATTGAGCCGGGTGATGGCCTCACGCTCCTTGTAGGACTGGTTCACCTCGGCTACATCTTTCAGGTAAATGGTATTATCGCCCTTACGAGCCACTACTACATTGCGAATCTGATCTACCGTCTTAAACTCATTAAGGGTACGCACCAGGTATTGCTGGGAGCCTTCTTCCAGGCGCCCGCCAGACATATTTACATTCTCAGCATTTAATATCTGCGTTATGGCTTCAATAGGGATATTGAGGTAAGAAAGCCGCTGCTGATCGATATTGACTTGTATTTCTTCTTCAAGTCCACCACTAACCTTAATGGAAGCGACTCCATCAGAGGATTCCAGTTTCTTTTTTAACTGTTCATCTGCCAGAATACGCAAGCTCTTGAGCCTGGCAATAGCCTCCGGGCTGGAGAGGTCCTGTAAAGCTGCATAATCGACCTTGGTATTGTTTTTATCTTCTTCTGAGGTATTATAATACAGGGCATAACGTACAATGGGGTCAAGGGTAGGATCGAACCGGAGGGTGATGGGCTTTTCAGCTTCCAGTGGTAGTTGCACGGCATCCAGTTTAGCCATTACATCCAGGTTGGCGATATTCATATCGGTTCCCCAGGCAAATTCAAGAACCACATCAGACTGACTGGCTCTTGAAATTGACCGTACCTGGCGAACTCCCTTAACCACGCCCACTGCTTCCTCTATAGGTTTGGTGACTAAGTTTTCGATATCGATAGGGGCCGCTCCTTCAAATTCTGTACGCACCGTTAGGGTGGGATAACTCAACTCCGGAAGCAGGTTCACTTTTAACCGGGAAAGTGACACCATTCCGAATAACAGTATTCCAATGGTAAACATAGCCACCGTTACTTTGCGGCGGGTAGAAAAATCTATAATCTTCATGAATAGCTTGTTTTAATTTGTCTTTACAGACGCGTAACTATATTTACTTTACTGCTGTCTTGCAGGCTGCCCTGTCCAATAGTAACAACCATTTCGCCATCTTCCAGCCCCTCCAGGATTTCAATCCGTACTCCATTGCCATACCCGGTGCGGATATTTCGTTTGAAGGCGAGAGAATCCTTTATTACAAATACACTCTGGTTTTGATCTTCGGAGATGACCGCAGCTTTTGGAATCATTTGGGTATTCAGGCGGGTGTCGTATACAATTTTTATTCTGCCGAACATACCGGGCCGCAATACATTTCTTGTTTCATCTACATATACCGTAACCTTAAAGGTGCCAGTCTCAGGGTTTATCACCGGGCTAATTCGTTCTACATGCCCTTCAAATGTTTGGTTGGGAAGAGCATCCGCCTTTAAGAGGGCTGTTTGTCCTTTTTTGATCTTAGACATCTCATGCTCCGGGATATGTAAAATGGCTTGCAGAGGGCTAAAATCAGTAACTCTAAATACCTGTTGGTCTGTTCCAATCATGTTACCTTCTTTCACAAAACGCTCGGAGATAACACCGCCAATAGGTGCTTTAATATTTGTATGCTCAAGGTTTAGCTTGGCCAGTTCATAGGCCGATTTCTGAGATTCATATTCGTATTGGGTATTTTGATAAGTTTCGGCAGCTACCAGTTCCTTTTCATAGAGTTCTTTATTTCTTTGGTAATCATTATGGAGGCGATCCAAGGTGGCTTTGGCTCGCTGAGCTTCAATACGATATTGCTCATCTTCGATGGTGGCAATTACCTGGCCTTTTTGGACAACATCCCCTTCTTCAACCTTAATTTCGGTAAGTATGCCCCGTACTTTTGAGACAATGGTTGCTTCTTGTTCTGCCTCCAAAGTTGCCGTATTTGAGTAATAAGCTGAAATATCTCCCCGGGAAACACTGCTTACTTCCACGGGAATTACGAGCTTTTCTTCTTCATTTTCAGATTCATTCGGATCTTGATTATTACAAGCAGTAATGGCTAACAGAGCTGCAACAGAAAGGAGGGGAATGAATAGGTAGCGTGATCTTTTCATGGGTATTATTTTGGCCTGATATTTCTTTTAACAACAGTGCGTCTTTACGGTCTATATGCAGGCTTTGTTACGGGAGAAAGGCGTTTATTATGATGGCATATATAGCTGAAAGGAACCGGCAAATAAAATTCACCTGTTAGAGGTAAAAAAATTTATTTATAAATGATAAAAGATGAATATGAAATGATATCATTTTTGGGTGGGTGTTTCTTCCGGCTTGGTGAAAGTAGCTTTCGAAGCTTATCTGGTTCAATCTTATATGGGGGCAAAATCCTCGTTTTAATTAAGGATTTTTTCAACCTGTGGATGTAGTGGGAGTGTAATAATGAATTCGGAGCCTTTGCCTTCCTCACTTTCAACGGCGATGGTTCCTTTATGAAGTTCAATCATTTCTTTACATAACAGCAATCCAAGTCCTGTTCCTTTTTCATTGTTGGTGCCTTTTCTTTGAGGACGGTTGGAAGCATTGAACAACGATTTGATGACCGATTCTGACATCCCAATCCCGTTATCTTTAATGGAGATGAGTACACATTCTTCTTCTTCAGTAAGGGTAACCTGCACGGTTTCGTTGATGGGAGAATATTTAATAGCATTCGAAATCAGGTTTCTCAATACCGTGGCAATCATCTCGGCATCTGCTGTAATCACCGGGCCTGTTTTAAAATTTGTGGTAATGGTAATATTCTTACAGTCTGCTGCTGAATGCAGTAAATCGATAATATTTTGAATGAGTACAGGCAGGTATACTTCATCGAAATGAGCCTGGAGTTGTGCTGTTTGAAGGCACACCCAATCCAATAAGTTTTCTAAAAGCTGGTAGCCACCCTCCGATGTTAACTGAGCTTTGGAAATTTTTTTGATAATCTGATCACTTACGGCCTCCTGGTCGATGTTATCAAGGGTAAGTTCCAGCATTCCCATAATGCCTACAAAGGTGCCTTTTAGATCGTGAGCTATAATGGAGTATAACTTATCGCGGGTACTGGTAAGTTTTTGAAGTTGTTCATTCTGAGTTTTAATCTTGTCCTCAGATTTTTTTTGAATAGTCACATCCTGAAAGGTACCCCGTAAAGTTTGAGGTTCATCATTGAATGTATATACATCTCCAATAGCGCGTACCCATTTATGTGTTCCTTTGGCAGAAACAAAGGGAAGTGTTAAATCGTAAGTTTCACCAGTGCGTATGGTGTGAATCATAGCCTGTTGAATTTGTTCTCTTGCCTGCCCCGGAAAGAACTTAAGAGTTTCATCGATATTTACTTTATCCCGCATAGACATTTCATGAATACGATATACCTGATCGGTCCAAAAAACCTCACCTGTTTTTAGATCAAACTCCCAACCTCCGATTTCAGCCATCTTTTGGGTCTGCTCAAAAAGCAGTTCCAATTTTTTGCGGTCAGTAATTTCCCTGGAAGTTGTTTGCAGGTTTATAACTTCACCTTTCTCGTTGGTAATAGGTTCAGTTGCTGTATCAAACCAAATAAACTCTCCATCTTTTTTCCGGATACGATATTGAATGCTATGTACGGTATTGTTAGAGAGAGCCTCAGCGTGAGATTGTTCATTAATGCGCTGTAGATCGGTAGGGTGAATAAGGGAAGAGGGATCTTTCCCGATCAATTCCGTTGGTTTGTATCCCAAAATTCGTTCAGCAGAAGGGGATACGAAACAATAGGTACCGTCAGGTTCATGCAGGCAAACCATATCGGCTGTGTTGGTGGAGATCAGTTTATATAAATGTTCCCTTTCTTTGAGCTCTTCTTCTGTTCGCTGTCTCTTTATAACAGAGCCAACCCATTGCCCCAGAAGGGTAATAAGCTTCCTGTCAGCGCCAAGGAATTCTGATATTTTGGGATAAGGACTGGAGAAATTGATAGTCCCGAAGAGTTCTCCCTCAATTTTAATGGGTACTCCAATATAGGTCTCAAGCTGAAAAGCTTGGTAACAAGGATGGCGTTTGTGGGGACTCCGCTCCATATGATGAATAGTGACAACCTGGTCTTGTTCGAGTGTAATACTACAGTAGGTGTCACCCAGTTCAAAAGATTGGCCATTATGCAGGTCAGCATCCTCAGCAAAATGCTCCACTATAGTGTATGTATTTCCCTTAACCGAACTAACGATCCCGATATCCATGCCCAATAATTGAGTGGTTAGTTTAAGGGCATTGTACAATTGCTTATTGAGGTCCAAAGAAGATTGAGAGACAATCTCTTGCAAGAGATTCATACGTTTTTCTACAATCTGTTCGCCTTCAATGCGGAACTTCCTTAATTCACTAACCTCACTCATATGAATTCCCAACTACGAATATTAAAGAATCTTAATAAACAATAATAAATATCAACTGGAATGCAAAGTAGTTTATGAAGTGATACTGGTATTTTCTGCAACGTTGAATTCTATTGCCCGGCAGTACTCTCTAATGGTTAATATTAGACCAACAAAATAAATTTTTTTTGAACTAATAATATCTCTAATTATAAAAATAATGTGGCCTGCTTAGGTTAACAGATAAAACAGATGTTCAATTTCTGGTAGCATAGTTATGCTGAGGTAAACGTATTCGAAACTCCGTGCCTTTATGCTCTTCGCTTTCCACTTCAATAGTACCATGATGGAGTTTAATGAGTTCTTTACACAACAAAAGTCCCAGCCCGTTCCCTTTTTCTTTTGATGTGCCTTTTCGTTGTGGCCGAGAATCAACCGTAAACAGTGATTCTTTAACACTTTCGGGCATTCCGATGCCGTAATCCTTTACAGCGATAATTATATTCCCTTCATGATTATATATGCCAATAACCACACGGTTTTTAGGATTCGAAAATTTAATGGCATTTGAAATTAGATTTCTGAATACCGTACCCAGCATTTCGGGATCGGCTTTAACAGGCATAACATCCGTTTCGAACTCTGTGATAATCTCAATTTCTTTATTGGCCGCTGCCGATGTCATTACCTTAATATTTTTTTTAACCAGCTCAACAATGTCTGCATCTTTTGTAGAGGGTTTTAACTGATCTTGCTGTATAAGAATCCAGTCTAAGAGGTTCTGAAATATCTTAGATGCATTTTGTGAGGAAGTCTGCGCAAGGTTGAGTTTGTACATAACGCTTTCGTTATTTTGATCCTCAAGTTCTTCTTCTATTAATCCAAGCATTCCATTAATCCCATTAAACGCTCCTTTAAGGTCATGGGCAATAATGGAATATAATTTATCCCGGGTTTGGGAAAGATGAACAAGCTGGGTGTTTTGTTGTTTTATCTTTTCTTTATTCTCTTTTTGGCGGGTGATATCCTGGAAGGTACCTATCAGTTTAACTGCTTTTCCTTCAACATATTCGGCATGTCCTTTAGCACGTACCCATTTCTTGGTTCTATTGGCCGTAACAATGGGCAGTTCAACATCCCAGGAGATATTATCGTCTAAACATTCCTGAATTTTATGCTGTATAACCGGCCGTGCTTTTGGCGGATAAAAACTTAGAGCTTGTCCTATATCGATGGGAGATCCAGGCGGGAGTTCATGAATATGGTACACTTCTTCGGTCCAGAAAAGATCATCAGAGTTGATGTGATACTCCCATCCCCCCACATGAGCCATTTTCTGAGCCTGAATAAAGAGGTCTTTCAATTTCATTTGTTCGGTAATATCCTGGAATGTTCCTCTGATCATATAGGCTTTTTCATCATCAAAAAGAGCTTTTCCTATAGCTCGTACCCATTTGTGGTTTCCTTTGGCAGAAACAAAGGGGAGGGATACATCATATTTTTTTCCGGTTTCAATGGTATAGTTTAATGCTTGGCGTATGGTGTTTTTTGCTTTTCCCGGATAAAAATCAATTCCCTCCTCTACAAATACTTTTGACCCAATAGGGACTTCATGGATGCGATATACCTCATCTGTCCAAAAAAGCTCACCTGTCTTAAGATCATATTCCCATCCACCTACATTGGCCATTTGCTGGGATTTTTCGAACAAAATGCTCACCTTCTTTTTGTCGGTGATTTCCCGTGAAGTGGTTTGCAGTTTTACTACTTCGCCTTGTTCATTAGTAATAGATTTTGAAGCCGTGTCAAACCAAATATATTCTCCATCCTTTCTGCGGATACGATATTCAAAATTTTTGGCAAGATCATTCTCAAGAGATTTTTGGTCCGATTCTTCTTGTATTTTTAGCAAGTCCCCGGGATGAAAGAGATCGTAAGGATTGGTGCCTATAAGTTCTTCAGGAGTATATCCGAGTATATTTTTGACGGAAGGAGAGACAAATTGATAGGTGCCGTCAGGTTTATGCAGGCAAACCATATCTGCTGAATTGGTAGAAATAAGCTTGTAAAGAGCTTCACGTTCTTTAAGTTCATGTTCAATCTGCTTTCGCTTAAGAATAGACCCAACCCAGTCTGCCATCAGGGATACAAGGTTTGAATCGAGGGGAATAAACCCATCTTTTTTGGGAGAGGAACTGGAAAAACTGAGAGTGCCGTATAATTCCCCGTCTATTCGTAAGGGAACACCAATATAAGACTCCAGGGAAAATATGGAATAGCATGGATGCCGATTCCAGTGGCTTTCTCTCATATAGTCTATAGTAATAATAGCATCATTTTGTACGGTAATACTGCCATAGGTATTACCAAGTTCATACTGCTGGTTGGGTTGCAATTCATTTTCTTTGGAATAGCAATATTCAATAGTGTAAGTGTCCCCTTCCACATTGCTTATGATCCCTGTATTCATTTCAAGAAGAGTTGTTACAAGCCAGAGGGCAGTGTTTAATTGATTGTCCAGATCTGGATCTGTTTGCGAGACAATCTCATGCAACAGTTGTATCCTTTTCTCCAGGTTCCCTAAACTTTTTAATAATTGTTCTTCCATGAAAATAACCTCGTTCTTAGCTATAGGTCTCTTTTCGTCTTTATAAAGCAAATACTTAAACTCCTCTAAAAGGGGAAAGTGAGGCCACCTGTTTTCATTTGGGAGTGTCCTTACAATCCTTTAGCTGATAATTTTCCGGCCATATATATAGCCTGCCTAACCTACCGATTCCTTCTCTTTTATTCTTTCACCGGCATTCTTGATTTTAAACAAAGATGTATAAATCAGCGTTCTGTTTTTTACTTCCTGATAAAAATATATGTAGATATGAGATTAGCCCGAATTATTCACGAATGGATGCAAAATGGCGATCTATATACTTGAATATATTACCGTTGAATTGCTTTATGTAATAGCCCAATTTTGAGGTACGGATTAGGCGGCGAAATTTCCCCGTAGGCTGCGTTCAAGTGAAAATTGGGGTACTCAGGGTACCACAGTACCCTTCCGTTCCCATTTCCACTTCGCCTTGCGTACGATTAAATTTCTTGGTGAATAATCCGGGTTAGGCTTATGATTTAAAAATGATTTATACTTCATGCAGATTCTGATCACAAACTATATCTTTTTATATGAGCTTTCCGAATCCTTTTTATCGGTGGAGACCCCACCCATGGCATGGGCTTGAAGTTGGCATAAAACCACCTTCCGTTGTTAACGCCTTTATAGAAATTACCCCTTTTGATACCATCAAGTACGAAGTGGATAAAAAGACAGGCTATATGAGGGTTGATCGTCCTCAGCGCAGCTCTTCATTACCTCCCTCTCTGTATGGCTTTATTCCAAGAACATATTGCGGCAAAAGAGTAGGAGTGTTGTCTACAGAAACCAATAAAGGAGATGGAGATCCCCTCGATATTTGTGTGCTTAGTGAACGTCCCATCGATAAGGCCGAGGTGATTCTTACCGCTCGTGTAATTGGTGGACTGCATATGATTGACCGGGGCGAGGCAGACGATAAAATCATTTCTGTACTACATAATGATCGCTATTATAATGATGTGAATAGTGTCCATGATTTGCCGGAAATTCAAATAGAGCGTTTACGGCATTATTTCAGCACCTATAAATTGATACCAGGCCGGGATATAAACGATGTGTTTGTAGAGCGGATATATGATGCCAGCCATGCTCATAAAATCATAGAAGCTTCTATAGAAGACTATGAAGAAATGTTTGGGGAGTAGCAGTTATAGTTAGGCGAGGAGCTATTTCTTTTCCTTAAAAAAGGAAACCACGGTTGGAATGAGCTCATCCGGATTATCTGAAAAAGCTGCTTTTCCTGCTTCCGGAACCGTGATAAGAGTACCCTTGGGGAATGAGTCTGCCCACCTTTTCTGAGCTGGGATGCCCAGGGAATCCTGCTGTCCATAAACCACTAAAACCGGACTTTGGACTTTCTTCATCTTAGCGGAATAATCCCAATTCCCAAAATATGCAGGAGCAAGCTGGGCGGTATATTTATAATAATACTGAATAGCTTCTGGCGGGGCTTTACAAATAGTGCCCTGGTAATTGACAGACCGTTTCTGTTGGAGGGATATAACGCGATTTATTTCCTCATATTTTTTACATGCTTCCAGAGGATTCTCTGCAGTACCGTTTAGCAGAGACATTAACAGCGAAGAGGATTGACGGATCAGGCTGCTGTCAACTGGTGGTAGTTTGGTTGCCTCTTCGGCCTTTTTACGATAGTAGTTAGCTGCCTCAGAACGAACTGGTCCGGTAGCTCCATGCAATACAACAGGACCTAAATGATTTGGGTAATACTGAGCATATTCTGCCAACAACACAGCTCCGAATGAATGAGCTATGACCTTCATTTGGTTTAAATTGAAATGTCTTCTTACCCCATCCAGGTCTTCAACAAAAAAGTGGGGTTTCAGCCGGGTGGTATCGGCTGGTAATATGGAGCGCCCGCCCCCTCTTTGATCATAAAAGATTAGTGTAAAATGTTTAGCCAAGGGGATGAGGGAAGGTGAAAAACTATGCATGCCTGCTCCCGGCCCGCCATGTATAACAACGATGCTATCGGGAGCAGATCCAACCACTTCATAATAGATAGAATCTCCTTCAGCTCCCCGGAGGTACCCAGATGACGGTCGGTTGTCGGAGGAGTTACTTTGACAAGCTGCTATACCGGCCAGGATAACCAGCAGGGTTAATATTTGGCCAGTTTTTTTGCTAAATGCATTAGCATTATTTTTTATTTGAAACATGAGTGGATCATTAACTATGGATCAAATCAGTTCTTAAATAGGGGTGGATGTTTTTTGTGGTGATCCGTGGCTTCCTGGTAAGCTCTGGCTACAGAAAGCACTGTGGCTTCATCAAATAAATCTCCCATAAAAGTGATACTGGTGGGGTGCATGTCATCAGTAAAGCCATTGGGTAGAACCACACTGGGATGACCTGTTAGATTGGTAATCAGCAGGTTTGCACTTCCAAAAGCAGGAGTCACATAAACATCTACACTTTGCATTAGCGAATCCATTTTTTGGATGAGTTCGTAGCGGGCACGATTGGCATTAATATACTCGGTTGCGGGTATAAAATGTGCCGCTCTGAAGGTATTTGGCCAAGCCCGTGGCTGTTGCCACTTCATAGAATCATCCTGATTGGTAAGGGTTAACTGATCGAATGCTGCTGCTCCTTCCGCCGTCAAAATAAGGCGAAGTGCTCCAACGGGATAATCGGGAAGTTCGATGGGGATCAGATCTGCTCCTAAATCGCGGAGGGTGGCAAGGACCAGGCTGTCTCGTCCTTTATTCCAATAATCCCGTTCAAAAGCAGATTTCAGATAGCCTATTTTTAGTTCGGTTATATCCAGGTCTGCATCATAATTAAAAGGAAGGTTAACCAGAGTTTGATCTACTCCGTCAGGACCGTGAATTGCATTAAATACCAGTGCTGCATCTTCTACGCTGCGCGTGATTGGGCCTACCTTATCCATGGTCCAACTCAAAGCCATGGCCCCGGTTCGGCTTACTCTTCCATAAGTGGGGCGGAGGCCTGTAGTTCCATTTCGGGTTGAGGGAGAAACGATAGACCCCAATGTTTCGGTCCCCAGGGCAAATGGAAATAAACCAGCAGCTGTACCCGCCGCCGACCCTGCCGAAGAACCGCTGGAGCCTTGTTCAAGATCCCAGGGGTTATTGGTTCTCCCTCCAAACCAGATATCACCATAAGCTAAAGCCCCTAATGTAGTTTTTGCAATAAGAACAGCACCAGCATTATCCAGTTTCTGAATAACCGTAGCCGTTTCGTCTATGGTTTGGTCTTTATAGGGAGTGGCGCCCCAGGTTGTTTTAGATCCTTCAACAGCAAACAGATCTTTAGCTCCATAGGGAACTCCATGTAAGGGTCCCCGGTAGGTTCCGTTTTCCAGTTCATAATCCATTTGCCGGGCTTGTTCCATGGCTCGTTCCCGGTTTACTGTTACAATGGCTTCCAGGTCATTATTGTACTTCTCAATACGATTTAGAAAAAACTCAGTCAGCTCAACGGAGGTTATTTTGCGTTCTCGGATCAATGAAGCCAGCTCTGCCACCGTATAAAAAGCCAGTTCATTTTTATCCTCAGGGAGAGTTACATTCTCGGGTAAATTCCATACCTGGGGCTTCCGCTGATATTCAAACTGCTTGCCTACCGGGATAGGATTAAACACCAGGGAGGGGGGAACTGAATTTTTAAGTTTTAAATTGCGGATGGTTTGCAAATCTTCGCGGGTGTCTTCCAATGCCTCTACCATGGTATCGCGCTCAGTCTGGGTGAATTCGAGCCCAATGACAGTTGCCGCATCCTGAATCATTTCCGAAGTTATGGGGGTATCTTTGGCCTGAAAGAATGTAAAGGCTAACAGAAAGCCGAGGGCAATCCCTGCTACAAAGAAGGTTGGCTTAGTGAGTTTCATAATAATTTATGTCCGGTTTTTAAAAGAGCATTTCACAGTTAGTTAGTACTGACCAAGTATGTTCAGAATGATATACTTAAGCAATTCAGAAGATATAATAATAGAACCTTATTGCAATTTAAGTTTAGTGCTTTTTGTACTCGCTGCGTGACTCTGCTGTGCAATGCCGATCAGAGGCTCTGCCTGCCCCTGATTGATTTGCGAATAACTGTTGGGCTCGCTGTAAGACTTAAGAGAGCCTGGGAGGAAAAAGAGGGGGTACTGGGCCGGAAAAGTCGTTTACATAATAACTCAATTACCGCACGCATAGATTAAAAAGCTCTTCCAAGAAATTCATCATTTGAATAGTAGAATATTGTCTTTACCTTTGAATCAACTTAATGATGGTCCCAGTGCACTATCAGTGCTGGGTTAAAAGGGAATCCCGTGTAAAACGGGAGCTGTTCCCGCAACTGTAACTCCAGATCTGCATCGTAGATTGTTTGCAGCCTCACCTTTGCCACTGTTTCTTTGATGAGACGGGAAGGCGCTGCTACCGGAGAAGCCAGGAGACCTGCCTTCATTCAACTATCGTATTTCCTTCGGGTAAAAGGAGCTACTGATTTTGATGACATGCGTCTCTTTTTTGTTACTCTTTTTTTATTGATTACAGGCTCTGTGTATGCACAAATCCAGATGGATACGGTGCTGGTAAAAGAAATAACCGTAGAAGCTTCTCGTATCCGGAAACCTGCTACCAAACAAGCGGTGTCAGTCTCTGAGATTGATTCGATGCGAATTCAGTTTCTTTCCGGTGGTAATATCGCCAATGCATTGAGCGCATATGCTCCCGTTCAGCTTAGGTCCAATGGCCCCGGCGGACTTGCCACTCTCGCACAGCGTGGATACTCCTCTTCTCAAACACAGGTATTATGGAACGGATTCCAGTTAAATCACGCGATGTTGGGACTTACGGATTTATCTCTTATCCCTTCTTTCGCAATTCAGCATATAACAGTGGCTTCAGGAAATGGAAACACTTCCTTCGGCGAAAAAGGAGGAGGTACGGTTGCTTTGCAAGCCAGGGAAGTCCAAAACAGTGTTGGCTTTTCGCAGTTACTGGGTTCATATGGTACTTCTATATCAGAAACATATGCAGGGACTTCTGTGGGTAATTGGAATGTTAGTTTTGTAGGAGGATATGAACATTCAGAAAACAATTATGCCTATACAAGCCGGGAGTTTAGTAATGAAGCAGGCGGCTTTGTAGAGGTAGAAAAAAAGAGAAACAATAATCAGCTTACATCAAAAACGGGTATTCTGTCGCTTCATTGGGAAGAAAAAGAGAAAAAATTCTCCTCTATAATATGGGGGCACGATTCCTCCAACAACATTCCGGGAGGGATATCAAGTTTAAGCCCGGAAGCCAAACAGGGGGATTCTTTTCTGCGATGGGTAAATAAATATCAAACGATTATTTCAGGTCAGCCGCTTATAACAAAGCTGTATGTAAACAGGCAGAAACTGGAGTACAAAAATCTCCCGGCAGATATAAATAGCAAAAGTACCACCACTTCAATGGTGGCAGATATAGAACTGCAAAGTAAACTTCACAAAACACTGCAGTTGATATCGGCCATACAGTTTGGGCAGAGCAGGGTAGAGGCCTCATCGTATTCAGGACCTGCAAACCGAAACAAGTTTAGCCTGCAGTTTAATCCCGTATGGGAACCGCTGAAACGAATTCATCTGTACAGTGGGGGCAGGCTCGATTACTATTCCGATTTCAAAGAAGCATACAGTGCCAGTATAGGTGCAAATATTGAAGTGATAAAAGATGATATCTATCTAAAAGGGCAGCTGAGCCGGAATTTTGTTGCTCCTACTTTTAATGATTTATACTGGCCAAAATACGGAAACCCGGATTTAAGCGCCGAAACCAACCTGAAATATGAAGCAGGTATTCTTTTTGAACACCATATAAATCGTTTCGAAAATTCCCTGGAGTTGAGCTTGTACGATGGCATCGTGAAAGAAGGCATCCGCTGGCTTCCCGGAGATGACGGCCAATACCGCCCGGAGAACCTGGAACGGCTTCGGCTTTCAGGTTTCGAAATAAAGGAAGAAGCAGGTTTCAGCTATAGAGACTTTCATATTAATATCAGGGCCATGTTGCTTCATACTTTAGCTACACTGGAGCGACCTCGCTTTGAAGGAGACCGGGCTACAGGCAAGCAGCTGCGTTATACTCCCGAATGGCAGGTTAAAAGTAATGTGTTATTGCAATGGAAGAAACTGTCATCGGTTTTAAGTTATAATTTTACGGAAGAACGCTTCTCTACCGCCGACCATAGCAGTCCCTTTGATCCCATTTCTGCCTATAGGGTAGCCAACTGGAGTACCCAGCTCAATATTGAAAAAGCAGGTTTTTTGTTTACTCCCCGCTTTACTATTCAAAACCTCTTTGATGAAGACTATATCATTATCAGCGATTACCCCATGCCGGCTCGCAATTATCAATTTAAACTAACCATTCAATATTCACTCAAATAAAAAATCAAAATGAGCAAGATTCGATACATACTACTTATAACACTAACCCTTCTTGTTTCCGTGCAGGGCTTCTCCCAAGACAAGGAGCTGATTCAGGTTGTAGTTGGGAATGAAGGCAATTTTAATGCAGCTAATGCCACTCTCACTAATTATGTGATTGAAAGTAATACAGCAACCGACGGCGTTTTTCTGGATGCCAATGGAGTTAATCTTGGCGATGTAGCTCAAAGCATAAGCTGGATTGACGATCAAATCTACGTGGTACTCAATAATTCACAAAAGATAGTAGTTCTCGACCCCGATACATTTCAGCAAACCGGCCAAATCAGTTTGGGAGAAGGATCGAGTCCCCGCGAAATTGTCAAAGTTGGAGAAGGTAAAGCCTATGTAACCGACCTCTATGCCAGTGCGGTATATAATGTGGACCTGAACGATTATTCGGTTGCAGATTCAACCATCCCGGCAGGAAAAAATGCAGACCGAATCATTAATCATCAGGGATACGCTTATGTGGCAAATAATGGTTTTGGAGCCGACAGCACAATTTTTAAGATAGATGTTGCTACCGATACCGTTGTAGATACGCTTATGGTTAGTCGTGGTCCGGCAGGTATGGCCATTGATTCAGATAATACCCTTTGGGTTGTATGTACCGGTTATGCAGGAGATTATGACGACAACTGGAATTTAATCGAAGGTACGGCTCGCCCGGGTGGTGTTCATGGTATTGACCTGGATACCGGAGAGCAGGTTGCCCATGGAGAGCTTCAATCAGCAGGATCGGATATAGCACTTAACGAAGAGGAAGGTAAACTATACGTTAATGCCGGAGGTGTTCGGGCGTATGATATAGCTACGGCTGAATTTGCCGCAGATACCTTGGTAAAAGGGAGCTTTTATGCAATGGGATATGAGCCTGTCGCCAATAACTTCTATCTGGCAGATGCCAAGGACTTTTCCTCGGCAGGAGAGGTAACCATCTACGGAGAACAAAACGGGAACACTACTACTTTTGATGCAGGTATTATACCGGGTAGTTTTCTTTTTGTGTATGATGATATGACGACCACATCAACCGAAACTGAAGATATAGCAACGCACTTTACACTGGAGCAGAATTATCCAAACCCATTTAATCCCACCACCAATATTAAATTTTCGTTGGCCAGGGCCGGGAAGGTGTCATTAACAATATTTACTGCCACAGGACAAAAGGTAGCGGAATTAATAAATGACTATCGGCCGGCAGGTGTGCATTCCGTTCATTTCGATGCATCTGTATTGGCCTCGGGTGTATACATATATCGGGTTGGTACAGAACATGGCTCTCAGGCCAAGAAGATGATTCTCCTGAAATAAACTAAACAGTCCAGCATTTTAACTGATTCTAAAAAAGCTCCTTCTATGGAGCTTTTTTAATTTTATAAAGAAGAATGTACTACAGATTATATTGTTTTCAAGTTTATTCTATAAGTAAGCATCGGGTGGTGAAAAGTTATCCACATTTGCAGAAAGAAAAAATTAACGGAGTTGCATGTCTACAATTCACCGCCGGGTGAAGAGTTATTTTGAAAGAGGGGGGATTCTTGTCCAGGTGCATGAATTCGGATAGTGGTAACAGTCTGGAGATTACTTTTTGGGAGGTATTGAGCCTAAGGCATTGCTGGGGATAAGTTTTCAACAAAATGATCTTAAATATGCATCATTATATTTTTAATATATTATATAAAAATGCTAATTTTATTATACCAAAAAATTATTTTAATAATTATATAATAAAGTGAATAAATAAGATGTATTTATTCAGAGATGAATTATGAATGTTGATAACTTTTATATTGACAATAGTTGTCAGAATAGGGAGAAAAGCCGTTTCATTTTGTTTTAAAAGGCATTTTTAATGTTGGTAGGTTTTTAAAGTTATCATATTGTATAATTTTTTATCATCTGTTTTTGACAATTAATTTATCTATGCCTTGGGATCAGCGAAAATGTACTGCCGAGATGTGGATAAGTCATCCAAATTGTGGAAAAGTATTTAATTTTTTTCTTGCTGAAACACCCATGCTCGTCTATATTATTTCGTACTTCTTTAGGAGATAAATGCTGATTAGAGAACTGCTATATTTTGAATATCTCTCATCCACGAAGGTCAATCACTAACTACAAATTTGAAGTACGCCAATGAAATTCACACGCTTCTATACCCAGGAAGACTGGGTCACCCCTTTCGATAATATCAACTTTGTAAAACGCACCTCTGAGATTAAAAACCCGGACGGTTCGCAGGTATTCCATATGGAGAATGTGGTAGTGCCGGACAGCTGGTCCCAGGTATCTACGGATGTTATTGCTCAAAAGTACTTCCGTAAAGCGGGAGTACCGGCAAAGTTGAAAAAAGTATCAGAAAAAGGAGTTCCGAAGTGGTTGCAGCGTTCAAAAGCAGATGAGAAAGCTTTAAAAAAGATTGATGAGGAAAAACGTTTTAATCATGAAATTGACAGCAGGCAGGTTTTTCGAAGATTGGCGGGATGTTGGACCTATTGGGGATGGAAGCATGATTATTTTGATTCTGAAGATGATGCCAAAGTTTTTTATGAGGAGCTTTGCTACATGCTGGCTAACCAGATGGCGGCTCCAAACAGTCCGCAGTGGTTTAACACCGGGCTGCACTGGGCGTACGGAATTAATGGTCCGGCACAGGGGCATTATTATGTAGACGGAAAAACGGGTGAGCTTAAAAAGTCTGAAGATGCTTACACTCACCCTCAGCCACACGCCTGCTTTATTCAAAGTATAGATGATGACCTGGTGAACGAAGGCGGTATCATGGATCTATGGGTTCGTGAAGCCCGGCTCTTTAAATATGGATCGGGTACCGGAAGTAATTTTTCAAAAATTCGCGGAGCTAATGAGCCGTTGAGTGGAGGAGGTAAAAGTTCTGGACTGATGAGTTTCCTGAAAATAGGAGACCGTGCCGCAGGAGCTATAAAGTCGGGAGGTACAACCCGAAGAGCTGCCAAAATGGTAACGCTCGATTTAGACCACCCCGACATTGAAGAATATATTAACTGGAAGGTTCGCGAAGAACAGAAAGTGGCAGCCTTGGTTGCCGGTTCAAAAAGTGTACAGAAGCATCTGAAAAAAATTATTCAGCTTTGCCACAAGCCCGTTGAGGTTGAAGGACGTACTTTTAACGGTGCCATGAGCCGCAATCCCCTTAAGAATAAGGAACTGGCCCAGGCAATACGCAAAGCCAAAAGAGACCAGGTTCCGCTGAATTATATTGAACGGGTGATTCAGCTTGCGGGACAGGGTTTCACCGACCTGGAATTTGACACCTACGATACGGACTGGAATTCTGAAGCATATTCTACAGTAGCCGGCCAAAATTCGAATAATTCGGTTCGGGTTCCCAACTCCTTTATGAAAGCAGTTAGGGAAGATAGCGATTGGAACCTTTATGGCCGGGTAGAACTCAAAAATGCTAAGAAGGAAGGCAGAGATGCTGAACCCTTGAAGACGATGAAAGCCCGTGAATTGTGGGATGACATCGCTTATGCTGCCTGGTCTTGCGCCGATCCCGGAACGCAGTATCACGACACCATTAACGAATGGCACACTTGTCCTGAGGACGGCCCGATTAATGCAAGTAACCCTTGCTCGGAATATATGTTCCTGGATAACACCGCCTGTAACCTCGCTTCTCTGAACCTGATGAAGTACTTTAAGGGAGACGGTGAGTACAAAGAATTTGATATTGAATCTCTTGAATATGCCTCCCGCATATGGACGGTAGTGTTGGAGATATCCGTATTGATGGCTCAGTTCCCTTCAAAGGAAATAGCTGAACTGTCGTATGTGTTCCGTACTCTTGGACTTGGATACGCCAATATTGGAGCCGCCCTTATGGTACAGGGCCTTCCTTATGATAGTGACGAAGGGGTGGCTGTTGCCGGCGCACTTACCGCTACCATGCACATGACTTCGTATGCTACCAGCGCCGAAATAGCAAAAGAGCTGGGAACCTTCGAGGGGTACGAACGAAACAAAGAGCATATGCTCCGGGTGTTACGCAATCATAAACGAGCTGCCTACAATGCAGATCCGGAAGAATATGAAGACCTGACCGTAAAGCCCATGGGGATTGATGCTTCTATCTGTCCCGATTACCTGGTGAAGGCCGCACGTAAAGCTTCTGACCGGGCCGTAGAACTTGGGGAAGAGCATGGGTATCGAAATGCACAGGTTACCGTACTTGCCCCAACCGGGACTATTGGGTTGGTGATGGATTGCGATACTACAGGAATTGAGCCTGACTTTGCCTTAGTTAAATTCAAGAAACTGGCCGGAGGCGGGTACTTCAAAATTATTAATCAGGCCGTTCCTAAAGCACTTAAGAATCTTGGCTATTCTGTAAAGGAATCTGAAGAAATTATCAACCACGCCAAGGGATCCGGTTCGCTGAAAGGTTGCCCTCACATCAATGAAGAAAGCCTGAAAAAGAAAGGGTTCACCGATGAAAAACTGGAAGCTGTTAATAAGGCACTTCCGGGAAGCTTTGATATCAAATTCGCTTTTAATCAATGGACGCTCGGTGAGGATTTTTGTACAGAAGTACTTGGTATAGAAGAAGAGCAGTTTTCTGATATGAATTTTGATATGCTGCGTTTTCTTGGTTTCACCAGGGAACAGATTCAGGAAGCTAACGATTATGTATGCGGAACAATGACGGTGGAAGGAGCTCCTCACCTTAAAGATGAGCACCTGCCCGTATTTGACTGTGCCAACCGTTGCGGACGAACAGGAACACGCTTTATCTCTGCCCGCGGTCACATCCGCATGATGGCAGCAGCTCAACCATTCCTGTCGGGGGCGATCTCCAAAACAATCAACTTGCCGAATGAGGCTACGATTGAAGACATGAAGGACGCTTATATGCTTTCATGGGAGATGATGCTCAAAGCAAATGCCCTGTACCGGGATGGTTCTAAACTAAGTCAGCCGTTGAATTCTATGGCTGATGTTCTGGAAGAACTGGAGGAAGAAGAGGATGAGGTAGATCAACAGACAGTACAGGCACAGGATAAAGTGCTTGAAGTAGCTGAGAAGATCATCCATAAATATGTGGCTCGTCGCCAGCGGCTTCCGTTCCGTCGCGAAGGATACACCCAAAAAGTTAAGATTGGTGGACAAAGCGTTTACCTGAGAACCGGTGAGTACGAAAACGGTCAACTCGGTGAAATCTTTATTGATATGCATCGTGAAGGCGCCGCTTTCCGAAGCCTGTTGAACTGCTTTGCGATTTCAATTTCTCTCGGACTACAGCATGGAGTACCTCTGGAGGAATTTGTAGACGCTTTTGTCTTCACCAAGTTTGAGCCAAGTGGTATGGTAAACGGAAACCCTCATGTAAAGATGAGTACTTCGGTCATTGATTATATCTTCCGTGAACTGGCCGTTACTTACCTCGGAAGAGAAGATCTGGCTCACGTACCTGCCGATCAGATTTCAAGCCGGAGTTTACGTCCGACTGAAGAATCGGAGGGCGAAGCCGGTGCAGCGCAGGCTGAAAGCAAAACCGATGCGGTGGCTCAGCCTCAGCCTACAACGGTAGACGAGACTAACGATAATACACAGACAGCAGCTACCTCTTCGAAAAATTCTGACTATGAAAGCGAGTATGAGAAAGCCAAACAAATGGGGTACACCGGTGAAGCCTGCCCGGAATGCGGCAGCATGACTATGGTTCGTAACGGAACCTGCATGAAGTGCATCACTTGTGGATCTACCACAGGCTGTTCATAGACGGAACTGCATTTATTGACAGCTCTTTCATGGAGAACAGGATAACCCTGACCGGCTGATATGTTGGTCGGGGTTTTTTATGGTGATGAGTTTGAGGGTGAGTCTCGATATACGGTGTGAAAACAGATCATAAGAAAATTCATCTCCCAAAGGGTGCTCCCCGGATCTTTTCAGTCTTCAGCGGAGCGGTGACTGAAAAGTTCCGATACCCGCTGTAAGACTTAACCCGAATTATTCACGAATGGATGCAAAATGACGATCTATATACTTGAATATATTATCGTTGAATTGCTTTATGTAATAGCCCAATTTTAAGGTACGGATTAGGCGGCGAAATTTCCCCGTACGCTGCGTTCAAGTGAAAATTGGGGTACTCAGGGTACCACAGTACCCTTCCGTTCCCATTTCCACTTCGCCTTGCGTACGACTAAATTTCTTGGTGAATAATCCGGGTTAAGAGAGTTTTAGGGTGGTCACTACCTCAATCAGCATTGATATGGTTAGTTTCCATAAAGACTGAGGCTGCCATATACTTTCACCTCACCTTGCCGAAGGCACCCCTTATGGGGAAATCCTCTCCTGGAGGAGAGGACTTGCCTGGCTAACCAATAGATCGGTTACTTACTTTTGAGATTTTGGGATCTATTGAAAAGCCTCTGACTTCCATCCGGGCATCGTACCATGTATTGCCCTAACATTAAATTGAGGTGGGTTTACCCATAAGGTATTATAAAAAAGAGGACGCCCTGGATTTGTTAGCTTTAAAGTCCCTTTAACTTTTAACTAAATCCATAGGAGTCCTCTTATGAAAACCTACAAACAAGTATACATAGCCATCGACCTACATA
>VEMX01000030.1 GCA_009711805.1 Balneolaceae bacterium
TGATGGAAGGTTTGGGTTCCTCGCGAGTGGGGCTTCTTTTAGGAAATGGAAGATTATTTCATTTGCGGGTCCTTGATCACCCGACCTCACCCAACCCTCTCCTTCAGCAAGGAGAGGGCTTTATAGATGTTGTTATAACATAGAAGCTGTTTCACAGGAAAGCTCTTTAACAACGCGTCCTTCCGCTTGCTGAAGGGGAAGACAGAAGGGGTCGTAGATGAAGACTTCATTACACATACAATCAGCGTTGAGGTAGATCCCAAGCATATTTTGGGAGATCGCTGCGTCGGTGGGGTATCGGGCCTGATGGAAGGTTTGGGCTCCTCGCGAGTGGGGCTTCTTTTAGGAAATGGAAGATTATTTCATTTGCGGGTCCTTGATCACCCGACCTCACCCAACCCTCTCCTTCAGCAAGGAGAGGGCTTTATAGATGTTGTTATAACATAGAAGCTGTTTCACAGGCAAGGCTCTTTATCAACGCGTCCTTCCGCTTATGGGTAAAAATGATTAAGAAACAACAATTCGACTTGAAGATCCTCTGTTCCTCGACCTCCTCTTTAGTTCTTTTATCCACGGGAAGCCAGAGTTTCTTAACGAGAATAAAGAAAAGCGTTAAACGACTCTTCTATTATTCCGTATTGGTTACTTCAAAAGCAGGATCAGCCACTACCTTTAAAAACTCCTCTCCAAACAGCGTTAACTGCCACTGTCCCGTTTTTTTAGTGATAAGATTCGAATTCTTCAAATGCTCTCTGCTAAAATCACTTTCCTCTTCGATGAGCCTGGAAATACTCACCCCCATTATGCTTAATCCATAAACAACCGAGCGTGTAGCTTTTTTTACAGAATCCTTTCGGCTCTCTACAGCCAGTTCGGCCAGGGTTGCGGCATCATTGGAGCTCAGCCTTTCCAATAACCTTGGAAACTCGGGGTGTACCTGGTTATCCAGTACTTCGTTGGCCATCAGGTTGGCCCAGATGTCACGAAGGTTTGTATCGGTTTCGTTGGATGCATTTTCGATAGACCTGAGTAAAATAACTGACTTGGGATTCCCTTTTGGTTTTCGTCCTGCAGCCCCTACTTTTTCTTTGGCTCTTAAAGTGGCATCGGCGGCCAACACTTTTTGCACATCAAGCATACCGTCAAACTTGGCGCGAATCAACCGTCCCAAACCCGTGGTTGTAGCCGTGATGGGTGAAATCAGAGCATCGAATGTATCACACGCTGTTTGTACGAGTTTATTCCATGAGGCATCCGGTATTGAACTTCCCAGCTTTCCGATTCCTGTCAGATCGAGACTTTTGTCTTCTTCACTCATAAAAAACGCTGCTTTTGTATCACCTTTGTAAATCTATAATATAATCCCTGTATGCAGGGTGTTCTCTCAATTCCTCCAGTGCTTCGGAATAATCTTCGTCATAAACCAGCTCGGCAACTAAAAAATCGAGGATTTCAGAAAGCTCATTGTTTAATCCAGTATTCCCTGCATATGCAGATACCGTTTCAGATACAAAGTCAGAGGTTACTTCCTCCAGCCTGGGGTTTATTTCAAGAGCGCTCTCTATGGCACCAAAAAGTTGGTTTGCCGCAAGTCTCAATTCATCAGCATTCGTGATATTATTCACCAATACCTGATTCGCAGCTTGTTCCGGCCAGTCACTTAAAATATCATCCCCAGTTTCTTCATCACTCATATCATCATAACTATCCTCTCCCAATTCACTTCCAAATCCCACCATTCTGGTCATCTCTTTGAAATACTCAGTTTCAAGGAATTTAAAAATTGCCGTCCCATCCCCGGAACGCCCGCCTACTTCACTGAAAAAAGGTTGGTCATGGGATAAGATGGTAATATCATCACTTCCAATAATGCCTACCTGCATTAACATATTGGTGTATAGCATGGAATCAGAATCTACTTGTCCATACAGTCTTCGTCCCACGGGAGTATCGCCGTACGCCTCAACAAACATTTTGATCCCCTGCTCCACTGCACTGTGTCTCATATTTGCAGATTCGGTTGAAGGATGTCTTAAGCTTTGATCTTCTCTATCAGGCGGTCGGGTATGATCAGGTCTGATGTGAGCCCATGGGGCATACTCTCTGTCTGGCAACCCGAAATTTTGCATCTCCTCACGAGCTGAGCCTCCCATAACACTGCTTTCATTCCTCCGGGAAGTTCCTTGTCCTTCTAAACCCTGTAACCAAGCCAAACTCTGTTGAGGTGCTTTTCGGCTTGGAGGCTGAAGAGGTCCCTGATATGCCGGCGGGAATATCGCTCCTTCACTTTGCTGTTCTATATCTGAACCTCGGTGATGAACCTGTACACGCCCCCCGAAATAGGAAACTGTATCCTGAGCCTCTTCGGGATCAAATTCATCTCCTTTCTGGGTGTAGTTTGTTCCATCCTGGGTTACCATGCGATCCGTTCCCCCCTTCCTGAAAAAGCCTCCGCCCCCGGTACGTTTTGCCTGCCCGGCATAGGGATCGTACCATTCTACACCAGCGTTTTCTGCTTCTTCAATATCAGCCGTTGTAATTCCGGGCACCCCATCCCAAACCCATCGTCTGGGATCAGTTTTATCCCACTTTCTTTGAATAACCTCACCATGGGCAACTTTCTTCTGAATGGGAGGAGAAGCATAGGCCACACTTCCAGATGTAGTATGCAAGCGAGCTGGATAAGTATCAGAGTGAAGGGGATTGGCCATCTTGTGTAGCCTGACTTCTTGTTTCGAAACGGAACGGTTATCCTCAAACAGAGAAACGGGCTCATTGCTATTCACTTGTCCAGAAAGCTTACCAGCTGACGAAACACTCTTGTTTGCTAAGTCTTGGTCGGAATAAGTATTCATGCCTTGATTGATTGCTACTCCAATATGTGGAAAGCACATCTAAAAATAAAGCATGAACAGTAATTTAGCCAAAAACAAACTGTCAGTTGCTCTTACACTGTTTGAATCTGAAATATTTTTTCTGGGTGTTTCCTGCTTTAGGTGATCAGATAATACCTGCCAGTGATGAGTCTTCAGCCGTGGGCATCCCTTATGGGTAAAATGGTTTAGAGGTAACAATCCGACTTGAAAGATCCTTGTTCTCCGACCGCCTCTGTCTCCTCCTCACCTCACCTAAATCCTCTCCTGAAGGAGAGGACTTGCCAGCCAATTAAGAGATTGTTCACTTACTACCGGTGTTCGGCTTCTGGATGACGCCTTGGTCGAGGAAACAGTCATAACCTATATAAACCCACCGGCTTTATAAATGCGTTCTATTATACTTACCACCTTCATGCCTTCATAGGCGTTAGCCGTGGGTTCGGAGTGTCCATTCAGTGTATTCACGACATTTTCGATTACATAATGATGGTTGGCTGCACTACCTTTATATGGACCATAATCATTGGGTGGATTAGTCGCTTCTAATTCCGGCATCTCGTAATCTTCAATATGACAGTATTCTACCTCATTCATATACTGTCCGCCCACTTTAAAACTCCCCTTGGTGCCCACTACTGTAATGCTGCTCTCCATATTCGTGTCCCAGCAAGAAGTAGAATAGTTGATCGACCCAATACCTCCATTCACAAACTCAAACTGAGCAAAACCGGAATCATCAAAATCAGCCAAATCTGGGTGAGTAAAATTCTTGATAACAGACTTTGAGCTCCTGATATCCCCAAAAGTCCAGAACATAAGATCTACAAAGTGACTGAATTGAGTGAACAACGCCCCTCCATCCAGCTGTTTATCACCTTTCCATGGACTTCCCTTATAATAACGATCGTCCCGGTTCCAGTAGCAATTAACCTGAACCATTAGTACATTACCGATAATCTTTTCTTCTACCATCTTTTTCATCCATACTGAAGGTGGGCTGTACCGATTTTGTTTTACCACAAATACCCGGCGGTTGTTGGCTTCCTGTGCCCCAATCACGTCCAGGCAGGAATCCATAGATATCCCCATCGGTTTTTCTATAACAACATGATACCCTGCTTCCAATAGCTGTATGGCGAAATCGGTATGCAAACCGTTAGGAGTACAAATACATACTACATCTGAGCTGTTCTTGTCTTCCTTTATAAATTCATCGATCGATGTATAGGTGGTAATAGTATCCAACCCCAGTTTATCCCCGGAAAGAAATTGACTGGTATCGGTATCCGTCAGAGACACAAGTTCTGATTGTGGATATTCCTGGATGATTTTAGCATGTCGCTGGCCAATACGGCCAAATCCGATCACTGAAAATTTTACTGTTTGCTGCAATCTGTTTCCTTTTTGAAGAGAATGTAAGGAAATAGGCAAAGGGTTTTTAGTTTTTCTTTGGGGGATTGCATGCTTAGGGGGGGGGAATAACAAAAGCCTCCATCTGCGAGGGATGCATGAGCATAGCGAAGCAGACCGTGGCAGTCTCCCTGTTTGCGGCAGCGGATGGAATCAGCGTTGATGTACAATGGAAACTGTTTCATGGTTCAAGCCATTAACAACGCGTCCTTCCCCTTGCTGAAGGGGAAGACAGAAGGGGTCGTAGATGAAGACTTCATTACACATACAATCAGCGTTGAGGTAGATCCCAAGCATATTTTGGGAGATCGCTGCGTCGGTGGGGTATCGGGCCTGATGGAAGGTTTGGGCTCCTCGCGAGTGGGGCTTCTTTTAGGAAATGGAAGATTATTTCATTTGCGGGTCCTTGATCACCCGACCTCACCCAACCCTCTCCTTCAGCAAGGAGAGGGCTTTATAGACGTTGTTGTAACATAGAAGCTGTTTCACAGGCAAGGCTCTTTATCAACACGTCCTTCCCCTTGTTGAAGGGGAAGACAGAAGGGGGCGTAGATGAGGACTTCATTACACATACGATCAGCGTTGAGGTAGATCCCAAGCATATTTTAGGAGATCGCCGCGTCGGTGGGGTATCGGGCCTGATGGAAGGTTTGGGCTCCTCGCGAGTGGGGCTTCTTTTAGGAAATGGAAGATTATTTCATTTGCGGGTCCTTGATCACCCGACCTCACCCAACCCTCTCCTTCAGCAAGGAGAGGGCTTTATAGACGTTGTTATAACATAGAAGCTGTTTCACAGGCAAGGCTCTTTATCAACACGTCCTTCCGCTTGCTGAAGGGGAAGACAGAAGGGGGCGTAGATGAAGACTTCATTACACATACAATCAGCGTTGAGGTAGATCCCAAGCATATTTTGGGAGATCGCCGCGTCGGTGGGGTATCGGGCCTGATGGAAGGTTTGGGCTCCTCGCGAGTGGGGCTTCTTTTAGGAAATGGAAGATTATTTCATTTGCGGGTCCTTGATCACCCAACCTCACCCAACCCTCTCCTTCAGCAAGGAGAGGGCTTTATAGATGTTGTTATAACATAGAAGCTGTTTCACAGGCAAGGTCTTTTTATCAACGCGTCCTTCCCCTTGCTGAAGGGGAAGACAGAAGGGGGCGTAGATGAGGGCTTCATTACACATACAATCAGCGTTGAGGTAGATCCCAAGCATATTTTGGGAGATCGCTGCGTCGGTGGGGTATCGGGCCTGATGGAAGGTTTGGGCTCCTCGCGAGTGAGGTTTCTTCTGCGAGGGATGTGTGAGCACAGCGAAGCAGACCGCAGCAATCTCCTTATTCATGGCAGCTGATGGGATCAGCGCTGAGGTAGACATCCCCAGGGGGAACGGGGATTCTTTAATCCTTACCGAACAGGTCTCGGGTATATACTTTTTCGGTTACATCCTTGATTTCATCTACCATGCGGTTGGCCACGATGACATCCGACTCCTGCTTAAACGCATCCAGATCACGAAACACTTTGGAGTGATAGAACTCATCCTCTTCCAGGTAAGGCTCATATACAATTACTTCAATCCCCTTGGCCTTGATACGTTTCATAACCCCCTGAATGGCACTTTGCCGGAAATTATCCGAACCCTGCTTCATCACTAAACGGTATACCCCAACCACCTCGGGATCATTCTTCCAAATCTGACGGGCAATGAAATCCTTACGGGTAGTGTTGGCATCCACGATGGCCCCAATCAGGTTATTAGGCACATCCCGGAAGTTTGCCAGCAGCTGCTTAGTGTCTTTGGGCAGGCAGTAGCCCCCGTACCCAAACGAAGGGTTGTTATAATGATCCCCTATCCGCGGATCTAAACCTACCCCGTTTATCACCTGTACCGTACTCAAATCATGAGATTCACAATAAGAATCCAGTTCGTTAAAATAAGCCACCCGCATCGCCAGGTAGGTGTTGGCAAACAGCTTGATGGCCTCGGCTTCTGTATTATCCGTAAATAGCACAGGAATATCATCCGTATCCATTGCGGCTCCTTCAGCCAATAAATCTGCAAATATACGGGCTCTTTCTGATTGCTCACCCACTACAATCCTGGAGGGATATAAATTATCGTACAACGCTTTACCTTCTCGCAGGAACTCAGGAGAAAAAATCAGGTTATCGATCTCAAATTTCTCCTTGGTCTCTTTAACAAAGCCCACCGGAATGGTAGATTTAATCACCATTACCGCATCCGGGTTATACTCGAGGACTTCCTTAATAACAGTTTCAACAGAGCTGGTGTTAAAGTTATTAGTATCGGGATCGTAATCGGTGGGTGTGGCAATAATCACATACTCTGCCCCTTCATAGGCCTGCTGCTTATCCAGTGTGGCCGTGAGGTTTAACTCATTATGTGCAAAGAAATGCTCTATCTCTTTATCTGAAATGGGAGACTTCCGGTCATTAATCAGATCCACTTTCTCTTTGACGATATCCAATGCTACTACTTCATGGTTTTGGGCTAATAAAACCGACAGTGACAATCCTACATATCCAGTTCCTGCGACAGTTATTTTCATGTATTCCTTTATTTCTCCTTCAGAATTAAGGTGCAAAAAATAGAGATTTTATGGATCAATATTTTGGGTTTTTGTGGGGGGATGTACGATGTGGAGTAATTTAAACGAATATTGTATGGATCCTATACCAAGACTCTTATTAGAAAAAGAAAAATGTGAATTATGAGTACTGCATACAAATTTGAGGAATGAGAATGTTGGAAATGTGCCATAGAATTGGTTTCCATGGTCTGCAACTCATCCTGAGGACCGGGATTGAATAACTAGTTTTTTCTTTCCGGTTTAGCTGTGATGGGTGTGATGAATGAATTAGGGGAAAGATAAAGGCTGGGTTGTCTGGATCGGGCAATCGGACGAGCTTCAGCCGGCAGGCCGAGGGGTAAGTCAAAGCATCCGGTAAAATCCTGGTTCACCTCCCGCATTGTGAACCAGGATTTTAGGGATTATCAGGATGGGCAGGATGATAAGAAACATCCTGTCAATTTTCTCATTCCAACATAATGCTGGTTTATCCTTTTCCGGTTTTAACTGTGATGGGGGTGATGGTCAGGATGGTTGTGATGAATTGGGGGAAAGATAAAAGTTAGGTTCCTGAATCGGGCAATCGGTCAAACTGAGTCAAAGTCGGCCTTAGAATGGGGAGCGGAATTGTGAACCCAAAACGCCCACGAAGTATTCTCCGCCGGGAGTTTTTGTACCGAATGGTCGGGCTCGATACAAAAGTAGAGGAATCCCCCCCTCAACGGCTATGAAATCCTGGTTCAAACCTCCGCATTGTGAACCAGGATTGTAGGGATTATCAGGATGGGTAGGATGATAAGAAGCATCCTGTTCATTCTCTCAATCCAATATAATGCTGGTTTATCCTTTTCCCTTTTGTAGTTGGAGGAAGTGCAGAGCCGCCATAAGTGTTAGGTAGCGGAGCTCGGAACGAGGGTAAGAAAAAACCTCCAAGGTTTTCGGCTATTGTTAAGTACAGGCTCAAGAGGTTTAAACCTTGGAGGTTTTGGTGGTAGCAACAGTACCAGACCTGATCGATGAATTAGGGGCAGAATGTTTCTGTATATCCAAATACTCGATTGAACGATTTGCGATGTAGCGACGTAGCGATTTACGATCTGCTTGTGCTTGGGTACCCGCGGTTTCGGGACGGTGGCTGAAGTTGAGCCACCCCATACCCGATCTGACCGATCACCGGTCTCATCGTTGAATTAGGACTACACTTCCTGAATTGGGTAAAAGAAAAAGCTGCGTTGCTTCGATCGGGCAATCGGGCAAACGGGCTTCAGCCGTAATTGGCCATCAACGATAGTAAAACTGAGGCTAAGTAATTTCGGATCAAAATCCGGGGCATCCAAAACATCCGGTAAAAACCTGGTTCAAATCCCCGCATTGTGAACCAGGATTTTAGGGATTACCAGGATGTGCAGGATGATAAGAAGCATCCTGTTCATTCTCTCAATCCAGCATAGTTTTAGTTTATCCTTTTCCCTTTTGTAGTTGGAGGGAGTGAGATCAAGTGAGGGGGTGAAGGAAGGTCGATGGAATTTGAGTTTAGAATGTCCATTTTTGGGGGTAACGGGACATGTTTGCCAATTTTCCAATTATATGATCATATGTCTCTGTTAATAGATGATGTTCTTCTTTTGAGATATACTTACAGGAAACGGAAAAATCCAGCCAGTTTATAGTTTCAGCAGCTTCAGTTTCGGAATCAGAAAGCTTGGCCACAAAAATCAAGCTTTGAAAATATGTCCGCCGGCTTTGGGTTCAATTCCTTTCATGGCATTTCGGGTATCAATGATACAGTCACTCCATTCGGCCAACTGACCATAATCAATATCCGAGTGGTTTGTGGAAATGATCACCGCATCAAATGATGAAATTGTTTCTCTATTCCATGTTACTGATTGGGTTCCGATCCACTCTTCATGTTCCCTGGTTGGCAGTACCACTGGTATATAAGAATCGTAATAAGATACCTCAGCGCCATAGCCCTTGAGCAAATCAAACAATTTAAAAGTAGGAGACTCCCGCATATCATCCACGTCCGGTTTGTAGGCAAGACCTATTACCAATACCTTTGCTCCATTCATTGCTTTCTTGTGGACATTAAGAGCCTGAATCGTCCGGTCAATTACATATATTGGCATAGTGGTATTTATCTCTCCGGCCAATTCGATGAAACGGGTATGTTTTTCAAACTCCCGCGCCTTCCATGTCAAATAAAACGGATCAATAGGAATACAATGTCCGCCCAGGCCCGGCCCCGGGGTGAATTTCATAAAACCAAAAGGCTTGGTATCCGCTGCATCCAGCACTTCATGCACATCAATGCCCATAGATTCATACACCACCTTCAGTTCATTCACCAGGGCGATATTGACCGAGCGGAAAATATTCTCTGTGAGTTTTACCGCTTCCGCCGTTTTGGTATTTGATACCGGTACGGTCTCCACGATAGCAGTGTCATAGAGAGCCTGGGCCAGCTTAAGGGCATCTTCTCCATGCGCCCCCACCACTTTAGGTATCCCGGCTGTATTAAAATCTGCATTCCCCGGATCTTCCCGCTCCGGGCTATAGGCCACGTAAAAACCTTTCCCACTTGTTAATCCGGATAACTCTTCCAGCAACGGTATGATGAGCTCCTGTGTAGTCCCCGGGTAAGTAGTCGATTCCAGGATCACCAGCTGTCCCTCTCTCAAATGCTTTCCGATAGTGCGCGTAGTTTGCTCTACATAGCTCATATCCGGCTCCCGGTGATGGTCCAGCGGGGTAGGCACACACATGAGGATGGCATCTGCTTCAGTCAGCCGGGAGAAGTCGGTAGTAGCATCACAGCGGTCTGAGCCCGCCAGTACCTGCATCATATCTTTTCCCAGGTGCTTGATATAGGGAATCCCTTTCTTCAGATTCTCGGTTTTTTGGCTGTCTATATCATAGCCAATCACCGGCATCCCTTTTTGGTGAAAGGTCCACATGAGAGGCAGGCCAACATAGCCTAAACCAATGATTCCGATTTTGTATTGTTTCTCCTCAATTTGACTGATAAAGAATTCTATATTCATGAATTGAAAACTATTGCTTAAATAATTAAGTGATTCTGTAATTTCATCAGATTGGTAAAGGTAATTGTTTTCTACCCATTCCACTGGAAAGATTTAGCTACGCATCCCGAATTATTACAACTAAACTTCTTCCGCTTGCTCCTCAGCCTTACGTTTTGGTGAATTCAGGTGAGCATATAATTCCATCTCTTCTTCAGAGTGAAAAAGAGCACTGAGGTCTAAACCTATAGCTTTAAAAAGCTTTCGTTTGAAACCAAAAGTTGGAAAGAAAACCAATGTTGAAGCTATAATAGCTGTGAGCGCAATATTAACCCCTAATTGAGATGATACTATCCCGATACAAATAATCAGAATGGAAGCCATATATAAATACACAACCGCTTTACGCTGTCCCCAGCCCAGCTTCATTAGCACATGATGAATATGATCAGAATCGGGGGTAAAAGGAGAAGCTCCCCGCAGCATTCTTCGTACAAAAACTCTCAATGTGTCATATAAAGGCAAAGCAAGGAAAGCAACAGGTAGTATAGGAGATGCCTCCCCAAAGTATGCTACAAAACCGGGTGCTTCATTCAGTTGGACAAAAAACACCGTCATCACTGCTAATAAGAACCCTATTACCAACGACCCAGTATCTCCCATAAATATATTCGCGGGATGAAAATTATGTAGCAGATAGGCACATAGTACGACTGTTAACAACAAACACATTACAGCCAGGGCCATTTCATTTCCTACCCAAAAACCTACCCCAAAGAAAACAGAAGCTATACCTCCAATACCAGCGGCCAATCCATCTATACCGTCAATCAGGTTATAAGCATTTATTACCACAATCATAGTGAAGACAGTAAGCAACACCCCCGCAGCATAGGGAATCTCATACACACCAAAAACGCCGTAAAGATTGTCAATGACCGTACCTGATCCATAGATCAACAGCAGTATGGCTAAAATCTCCACACTCAATTTCTTTGCAGGAGATAAGCCAATCAGATCATCCTTCAGCCCGCAAAAAAATAGAGCCATCAACCCTCCCGCCAAATAGGGATAAGCTGTAAACTGTTCTGCATAACCGCTAAGAGAAAAAGCAAGAAAAAAGGCTATGAAAATTCCAACACCACCCAGTGTCGGGATATAATTCCGATGTACTTTTCGTTCATTATCAGGCTTATCATACAGGTCTTTCAGGTAGGCAACTTTTATTAGTATCGGTATAGATATATATATTAACAGGAATCCCATTATTCCTGAAAAAAGTGGTTGTAATAAAACGACATTTATATTCTCAAGACTATCCATCCCACCCTACTATATATTAACCCTCTTAGAAACATTTCAGATCTCAATGATACCCATATCATTTATTAATCTACAGGCAAGATAAACCTAAAACTGTTGTTCTTCTACATAAACTATTTTTGCACTGTAATAGAATACACTGATAATAGTCAAAAGTTCCCAATAAAAAAACTGTTATGTAGGTGCTAAATCTTTTAGATATTCATACATATTGTCTGCCAGTTTTTTTCGATCAAATGCTTTAGCTAAAATTCGGGCCTGGGTTGATAAGTTAGACTACTTGAGTTTTGATGAAGCTGACCCTGCTTACCAAGCTTTTAATACATCTCAAGAAACCATTTTAACACTTTCAATAATTTCTTCAGCTTCTTTTTGTTTTCGAGTCTCTTCAATGATCACATTCATACAGGTATCAAAAGAATAATCTTCCAAAAGTTTACGAAGTTTTTGTTCCGTACTGTTAAGACCAACATAAGATTTAAACTTTCTATCTAATGGCATTTTTACCCGGGGTTGTTCTGGGGCAAAATCCCTGGGATGGAGATAGACTACTACGGGGGTTTTGTTATCTTCAAATGAATTAAAATATCGTTGTATAACACCGGATGGTAACAAACGCATATATCCCCCTCCGCTGAAAGGAATTTTTACGGGACCGAAACCCTGAATACTCATAGGCAATTCAAAAAGATAGGTGTTAGCCTCTGTTAATGGAATGATATGTGTTTCCTGAGTACATGGATATCCACCATGTCCCCGTGTAGCAGGAAACAAGCTGGCATCATACAAAAAACCAAGTTCTCCCATTATGTCAAAAGCCCATTCTGTGCCCGGTGTTATAGAAAACGAAGGGGCTCTGAATCCTTTCACTTTCTGCCCAGTTTGCTGTTCTAACAAATCTTTGGAAAGGGCAAGGTCATACCTAAAGTCATCCGGGTGCATAGTATATACCCTGCGGTGCCAAAATGAATGGCTTCCGATTTCATGTCCTGCATCGGCTATACGTTTTGACAGTTTTGGGTATTTCTGAGCTATCCATCCCAGGATAAAAAAAGTGGCTTTGGTATCGTATTCATCTAAGATATCCAGGATCAAAGCGGTTTTATCTTCTACAATGGAATCAAATTCATGCCAGTTATCGCGGTTTTCCAGTTCTGGAATATCCACAATATGAAACCAGTCTTCGATGTCGAATGATAGAGCGTGTATCATAATGACTCGTCATTGCGAAGGGTGCAGCGACCGAACGGAAGCACAGCCTGCGGCAATCTCCGTTCATTAGCAATTTTTCGTATTTTATATCTCATATAAATTTCTTTCCGGCTTGATAATACAAACATTAGCGTTGGATTGCTTGGAGGATTAATATGGCGGGCAATTACCCATTTCTTAACCAACGGCTCGTTGCTGAACATCCCGAGCTTCGTCTTGACCGGGATGACGGGCTTTAATAAAACCTCTTCCCCGCCTTCTTAAATTCTTTCACATCCTCGCGGGTGGGAAAGGAAAAGTAAGTGCTTTTTTCATCTGGATTTGGAATGAGTTCATAGTCCCCTTTTTTAATAAGCTCTATGGATTCAATAATAGCATCCATTCCCAGTCTTTTAGTATGTTGAATGAGTTCTTCCTGGGTACGATTCCCAATTTCGACTTTCTTCTGTACGAGTATGGGACCGCTATCGATTCCCTCATCTACAAAAAAAACTGATACACCGGTATAATCTTCATCATTCTTTAATACCCAAAATGAGGGCATAAGGCCGCGGTATTTGGGCAATAATGCCGTGTGTAAATTCAAACACCCTTTCGGGGCCAAATCAATTAAGGGCTTTCTAAAGATTTGATTTCCGGCAATGGAAATGAACAGATCAGGATCATAGCTTTTTATTTTTTGAAGCGATCCTTCTGCATTAATGCTTCCTTCAATTTCGATTTTTTCTATACCGTGCTTTCCCAGTACATGATCTATTTTATAGGAGGAACTAAGCTTTGATTTTAAAAACTTCATCCCATACCGGAGGAAAAAACCGTTGCCAAAAATACGGCGGGTTTTAAGGGCTTTTTGAACGATAGTTTCTTTTTTACCAAATGGGGATACATCAAATACCACACAGCCAACTACATTTGTTCCTTTGGATAAGTTATTGAACAGGTAGTCTAATTGTTGGGCCAAATAAAAGGGATCATCTTGGGTAAGGATGAGGATGTTCATTAATTATACTTTTTTACTCGTTCTTGCCATTCGGCATATAACTGTTTCCAATTTACCGATTTGTACCAATTGATGGTTTCTTCTATTCCCTTTTCTGTTGACACGTCTTGTTTAATACCTTCTTTCTTTAAATTCTCAGGTATAAAGTGAGTAGATGAACAGAATTTATCAATTCTTTTTCGGGTAATGATCACATCTTTGCCAGTTACAGCACTTAAAAGATCGAAAGGTAAAGCTAATGTCTTAGCGATAAATAATGGTAGTCTATACGGCACTTTTTTGTTGAGCTTGTTCGCTATTATGGAAGTGAGGTCAAATATCCCATAATTGGGCCGGTCAACACCGTTGTAGATTTTCACTCCCGGTAACATTTCCTTCATTAACTCAAGCGTATAGTTCACGAGGTTTTTTACATATACAATGGATTTTACATTTTGCCCGTCCCCGATATTTAAGAAAAAACCGGAATCGATCTGTTTGATCAGATTAAAAACATTTCCAAAATTATATGGTCCGTAGACTACCGCCGGGCGAATGATCAATGCACTTCTTTCACTGTCTTTTTCACACCATTGTTCAACCAATTTTTCTGCCTGGAATTTAGATTCTCCATAAGGTATGTTGGGGACAGGGATAACTTCTTCTGTAATTCCATCATTTAATTCACCATAAACCGCAACAGAAGAATAAAAAACCAACTTCTTGATGTTGTTTTCAGACATCTTCTCTAACAAATTGGCTGTGCCATCCACATTTGTTTTAAAGTAATTTTCCTGGAAATCAAAATGGGTAGCAGCCAAATGCAGAACTATATCTACTTCTTTAAGAGCTTCATTTAGCTTATCTTTTTCTAAAATAGATCCTTGTACAAACTCAGATTCTTTTTCTTCAAAAGGAGGCTGAATATCGTAGTTGATGATGCTTCTCTCATGAAATTCTTCATGGAAGTGGTGCCCTATAAAACCAGAACCACCTGTCATTAATATTCTTTCCATGAATTAAAAGATTTCCTTAATTAGATTTAAATACTTTTCAGAAGATTTATCTAATGTGTAGTTATTTATAAAAGCTTCGTAACTATTTTCTCCCATTTCATTTAGTAAATCTCTGTTCTTTTCATATTTAAGCAAATATTCCGCTATTTCTTTCGGAGTAGGGTTTTCAAAAACCAGTCCACAATTATTTTCATTGATTGTAAGCCCTATTTCACTATTCTCTTCCAAAAAAGCCATTACTGGTCTTCCTGCTGCCATAATACCATATGTTTTACTTGGAACGGATATTCCAGTCCATTTTTTATTCAGACAAACTACAGAGATATCGCAACTACCAAGAACATCCGGTAATTTTGATTTTGGCTGAAAAGGAAGAAATCTAACCTTATTCAAACTTTTATCCTTAGACAATTTTATAAGGTTTTCTTTATTTGAACCTTCTCCAACAAATACAAAAATTATTGATTCATCCTTCAGCAATTCAGCTGCATCTAAAAGGGGTTCTAAATTGTGCGATTTATTCATTGTTCCTGAATAAAGTACAATCAGCTCATTTTTAAGTCCAAGCTCCTTTCGAAAGGAATTAATTTTATTTTTTTGAGGTTTAATCACACTTTCATCAGACCAGTTAGGTATGATAACATTGGTAACATCAGAATTAATAGTTTTCTTATCTATCAATTTTTGCATATCTCTACCTATAGTAATATTTGCAATCGAATTACTTAAAATTGATTTTGTAATCCAAAACCAAATTCTTGATATCAAAGAATTATGCTTTATAACCCCCAGGTTATTGGCATACTCCGGATATACATCATAAACTATTACAGAGTATTTAACCCCAAAAACTTTTTTCATTATTAAAGTTACTATCCCCAGAAATGGAGGATTAGTTCCTACAAGGATACCATCAAACTTTTTCCTTCCTCTCCAAGTATAAAAGAAAGTTTGAATCATGTATGTAAATGCGAATAACAATCTATACAGCAGACCTGACTTGTGTTTACCTAAAGTTTTAGCCCTCCTAATATGTATTCCATTATATTTCGTTGACCTTGGTACTTCCTGATTCCAATTTTCAATATCATGTACAGGAGGAGCGCAAAAAACAGTAATATCAACTCCTTTTTCTGTTAATGCTTCTGAAAGTTCTGTCATGTGCATACCCGTTGAAACCATCTCAGGATAAAAATGTTGACAAAGTAATAGAACTTTTTTACTCATTATTGATAAATTTTAAACTTTTAAAGAATCTTATAATTCAGAAAAGAGTAATTACTTTTCGACCGCAACTCCCCAATACACAAATTTTAAGTTAACCCCTTTATCAGCGTGTAATGAATGTTTAACTCCAGCTGGAATTTCCAGAAATGAATTAGGCTTTAAATGATATTCTTCCTCTTCAATTATATAAGTTCCTTCCCCCTCAATAAAAAAGAAGTATTCAAACATGGTCGGGTGAACATGTTCTTCACAAACTTCACCAAGCCTAAAATGTCCAAATGCAACCTGTGTGGATGCATTTGGCATATCTTCATTTTTTCTAAATACAAACTTTTCACCAGAACCATGGGCCGTAGGTTCTGCGACAATGTCAGAAAGTTTTTTTAAAAGATCAGGCTTTTGTTGATACACTTTCCCTTTTCTCAATTTGTTCCTGAATCCATTTGTAAGTCTGTTCAACACCATTACGTAAAGGTTTACTTGGTGCCCAGTCTAATTTTTTCTTGATCAGTGCATTATCAGAATTACGCCCAGCTACCCCAGTTGGGCCTTCTATATTTTTTATAGAAAGTTCTTTACCTGAAATATCAATAACCATTTTGGTGAAGTTCTGAATAGATATCATTTCGTCAGAACCTATGTTAACTGGTCCTGAAAAACCTGACTCCATCAAACGGCGAACTCCTTCCACACATTCATCAACGATCAGAAAAGAACGAGTTTGTTCCCCGGTTCCCCAAACTTCGATAGTACCACCATCTTCTGCTAGTGCTACTTTCCGACAAATTGCAGCAGGCGCTTTTTCACGCCCACCATCCCACGTCCCCTGTGGACCAAAGATATTATGAAACCGAGCTATTTTTACTTCGATTCCATGATTTCTCTGATAAGTAAGATATAAGCGCTCACTGAAAAGTTTTTCCCACCCATATTCACTGTCTGGGTCAGCAGGATATGCACTGTCTTCTGAGCATTTTGGATTATCTGGATCCATTTGGTTGTATTCAGGATACATACAAGCCGAAGAAGAATAGAAGATCTTCGGAATACCTTTTTGCTTTGCTTCTTCCAACACATGCAAATTACATAAGGCACTATTGTGCATGATATCTGAGTCGTTGTCACCCGTAAAAACAAAACCAGCTCCTCCCATATCAGCAGCAAGTTGATATACCTCATCCAAATCTTCCGTTACAACATTCTTAACGACCTCTGGATCTCTAAGATCACCAATAATAAATTCATCAGCATCCATATTGCCAAACTCATTTTCTTTAAGATCGACACCTCTAACCCAATAACCTTCATCTTTTAATCTCTTTACCAAATGCCCCCCAATGAAACCACCGGCACCACATACTAATGTTTTATTCTTAATATCCATTTTTCCTTATTTTATTATTAATTTACCAGTTATAATCAGATTCATAATTCAGTTCAATCAACAACTTACCAATTTCTTTTTTAAATTTTTCTTTGAGTTCATTTGTAAAATGATTTTTCCAGTCTCCTGAAGAACCTTTTCTGTAAAAACTGGAACTATTTTCTTCTCCCCTTTCACGCCCACCCGTTTTGGCCTTAAAGCTATTACTCTCTATAATCTCCTTCAATAATTGATTGTCGTCCGGTAAATCATAATGAGCTACAACTTTCTTCATTATTTCAAATGTCTGGTTCTTCAAGTCTTCATATCGGATAAATAGACTATGGGTATTATTTTCCTCCTCAAACCAGCTATATATCCATTTTTTAAAACCGGGTAATAAAGTTCTGGAAAAATGTTCCAAACCTTCCTGTATACTTAAATCTTTGTAGTCTGAATGTTCCGGATGATGCCAAGTATTTTTAACGTAAAAAGTATGACTGACTGCAACATCACGCAAATCCCTAAAAATAATTATATATGGTAAATTTAATTCTTGCAATATCAGTTTATTATTTAATGAACCGTAGCAATGTAATTTTAATACGGTTAGAGTTTCAGATAGCTCACGAAACCATTCTTTTCTGATCTCAAGAAAATGCGTACCCCTATTCTTGTACTCAAATTTTATTACTTCAGGTAACATGTTCTTAGTATACCCGGGATAACTGGCAAGCATATTTTCTAACCACGTAGTACCACTTTTAGGAAGCCCGGCAACAAAGAGAATATGGTTAGAATAGGCGTCTCCATGTATTTGATATTCCTTTTTTGCTATACGAAGCTTTTCAGCATACCTCAGAAAAGAAACTGCATACTTACAAGGCCCTGTAATAGGGTTTGGTACAATTTTATTTCCAAAATTTTCAACTCTTTTATAATTGATCATCTATACGCTCAGGCTAGTTTAAGAACTTGCTTCATATTACTCCTCGCGGCCCCAACAGTGTGATATTTGCACAACTGTGAAAATGAATGATGTACCAATTGTTTTCTCCTTTTAGGATTATTGTACAGCATTGTTAATGAAACTACCAATTCTTCGGCTGTTTCAAAAACCAACCAATCTGTATTATGTTGAAAAACAGTTCCCTCTGCAGCATTTTTATGAATTAATATCGGCCGGCGATACCGAACAGCTTCCAATGTTTTCAACTTAAATCCTCCCCCCATTTTTTCCGGAATAATAACAGCAAAAGCAGATTTATACCAAGGCTCTAAATCTTCGACTTCTCCAACTATATTGATATATGCTTTCCCCATACAGGATTGCTTCATTTCACCTGTTATACCTCTTCCAATTAAATTTAAAGTTATAGAAGAATTGTATTTATGTATTTCAGGCATCACTGTATTTACCAACCACAGAGCATTTTGCTCTTTCGCTTTGTACCTATAACTACCTACTAATACTAGATTATTACCCACATTTCTATTTAAAGAATCTTCGGACCCTGTCTTTACAAAAGGATATATCAGAAACGATGCTTTTGTTTTTTTTATAATACTATAAAACTTCTGTTCCTGAGAATTAATACTTATTACTGCATCCGAAATAAAGGCACATACCACTTCCCAAATAAAAATTGGAATTACCTCTACTAGAGCACCAATCTTGAGAAAAATATTACCATACTTTAAATACGACCATTTAGCTTTAAACTCAAGGTTATGAGATACCAAAACTATCCGGCTTTCGGGTAACCTCCTTTTCAGAGGAATAATGAGCCACCATAGCTGCATATGATCAAGAATAATATGACTGTATTGCTTGTCAACTGTCTTTTCCCTAATCGTTGTCAAAAACTGTTTCCTTACCGAAAGGCTTGGTATCCACATTGATGGGATTAGTAATAGTGCACTTAAAATACGTAATAAAAAAAAATTTCCTGTACTGAATATTTTAAAAGGCAATAAACATATCTCTCTATCTACACCGTCAACAACTAAAGATTCATATATATTCTCTGCATATATGGATCTTCCGTTCTCTATCGGCATTTTCTTTGTAACAAAAAGAACAGATTTATTCATATTTATCGATCAAAAAAAGTTATCAAGAAACGATGGTTACAAAATATAAGCTATGATACTAATTCTACCAGTGCTTGTTGTAAGAAATGGGTGAAGATTTTTCCGGAAAAATATTCGAATAAACTCTAAATAAGATAAATAAATAACCCCAATAATTTATAGTTAGAAAGGCTCCCATTGATATAGAAATAAGTAAATAGTGAACAATTAAATAGAACTTAAGTGATCGCTTACTATTCGGCTTTAAAAATCTTACTACCAAAAAGAAATGACCGATAAAACCGAACAAGCCCATGTAAGCTAGAGGTGCTAGCAATGCAAAAACCAAATATCCTCGATCAAGGCCTTCTAAACTAAGCAATAAATATTTTTTTTGGTATAAATAAGCCAAATATTCTGTATTTCCCATACCAGCTCCAAAAAATGGATGATTAAGTAATACTTCTTTCACCACAAACCAAGGCCTAACAACACGAGCATAGGTGCTCGCATCAGTTCCACTAATAATTTTAACTGCCCTTGGCCCCAAAACATTTAGGTAGGCTATACTGCTTAGTACAATCAATATGATCAATATTAAACCTATAGCAAAATAATTAAGATGTGTTTTTTTGAACTTGTTTTCAGCAAGAAAGAAAAGAAATCCTAATCCAATTATACCAAGGATAATTGGAGAACGAATAATTACCAGAGTAACAAAACAAAGGAGAAAAAATCTTTTAAAATCTTTTTCGTGACTTAGGTAAAGCCAGGATGGCATAACTACAAAAAGTAATTTAGCAGCATGAGAAGGTTCTGTAGTTAGAGGGTATGGTCGGTGAAGTGTGGTACCAAAGAAAAAATTCCGATCATTCTCTAACACATTCATAACCTGCTTCCCCATAATTTGCATATTTAGATCATGTATTATAGGAAATAAATCAAGGAAACAGAGAAAAATTATAAAATAGGTTAGCTTTTTGTAAAACTGTACTAGGTCCTCATTCCTCCAATAAATAAGCTCTTGGTAGAAAACTAAAGCAAAAAAGACCGATACCTCAAAAAGTATAAAGGATTTAGCCACCTCAATTAAGTTATACCCTACAGTTATATATCCCAGGCCAAATAGCAGCAGGTTCAGCATAGTAAAACCCAGAAAATAAATCAGTATGTTTTTCCGTATGCGGAATCCCTGACTTACTAATAACCCAAGCCCACCAATCAGGCTAATAATATTGGGTATAAATATTCCGCTTGGTAGATTAAGGTGATACCTTGAATAAATCCCCATTATAAATAGAAAAACAAAAACCTTACTATAGAATTGAGGCTTTTTAAAAAACAACTCGTTCTTAGGCTGAAATTGCAATACGTCGGCTTGTTAGATTAATTTTCCAATAAAGTACTGGCAAAGTTTTGCGGTGTTCTTTCCCTGAGAAATTCCTCATGGTGCACAGTGTAATCCTTGTTTGATTCCTGGATCTTAATAATCGAATCCATAATTGAATTCACAGAAGTTGAAATTGCTGTTTCACCCAGCTGATATTCTTCAGTTAGGGTCCCCATTAATCCCTTTTTTGATACAATCAATGGTTTACCAAATCTAACCGAATGACTTAAAACACCACTTGAAGAATAGAAATCCAGGTAGATTGCCAGTACTACACTTGCCTCTGTATACAGCCGCTCTTTTTCTTCTTCCGTTACAAACCGATTTTTAAAAATGATGTTAAAATTGTCGTTTTCAGTTTCACTTAACTCAATCTTTCTTTTCAATGCATTAAGATAATATTTATTAACACATTTTCCATAAATCAGTAATTCAATTTTTCTTTCTCTCACAGTTGTTGCCCGTTTTGCGGCTTCAATAATATTGAGCAAATTTTTTCTGTAATTTACTACGCCAAAGGCTAATAATTTTATCACTTCATTTTCTCCTGAATTATCCTGCTCTCCCATATTCTTAACTGAGGATTCGGGAATCGGTTCCCTAAGCACTTTAAATACCTCTTTTTGATCTGAAAATACCCGGCTTAAATAATCTACTGTATACTTGTCATCCAATATAAATATCGCCTCAATGTTTTTATTACGAATCATCCAAAAGTTCAGAATTATTTTCTTTCCCTTCTTTACTACTTTTTTAACCGTCTCACTCAAGGTAGTTCCCAAAAAGGGGATTCTGGGATATGGATTAAAAAGAATTCCTGATACCTTTAAGTTAAGTCGTTTAAATTTTTTTGATCCAATAATATACTGGTAGCGATCAAGAATCATAAACAAAATTTCTGTAATATTCTTCTCAGAGGCTAGCCGCTCAAGATACCTTAATTCATGTTTACTTCGTTTAAGAGGACTGGCTTCTGCAGCTATTTTCTGGTATGTGTCTGATGGGATAAATTCTATGTTCACTAATATATTTTCAATCCTATCAACCAACTTGCGATATATTTCCCGGGTTATTACAAAAAGGTAATTTTGTATCTCATGCTTTTTGTTTTGCTGAATCCATCTTATCAGATGTTCCAGATGTTCGGCATGGTGCCCTTCATAATCGCTGTCATAAATTACTTTTAGCATAGTTCAAAAATCCTAATTTTCAGGAGAAAATACTATTGATTTATATTTATTTAAATATTCTCGAGAAACGTCTTTTATATCAAATTTACTGACTGATTTTTCACATGCATTCTCCCTCAGTCCAGTTCCTTCGTTCTGCAAAACCCAACGGATACCATCTGCCAACTGCTGAGATGAATACGGCTCTGCCAGATATCCATTTTTCTTATGGTCAATGATATCCTTTAAGCCTGTAGCATTGAAGGCAACAACAGGGGTTCCACAAGCTAATGACTCACTGGCCATCTGCCCAAAAGCTTCCATTCTTGACGGAACTACACTAAGATTTGCGGCAGAAAAAATCAGTGATAGGGTGATGTTATCTTGTATAGTGCCCATATACCGGAAATGTACCCCATCATCATACTCTTCCATTTTTGTATCATTCCCGACCACTACAAATAAGAGGTTACTCAAATCCTCGTACTCTTTCTTTAAGCATTGAATAGCCTCGTTTAATTTTTCATAGCCTTTAATGGGATTACTGGTTGCATCCATAGCCCCAAACAAAATGATTTTTTTATTATCAGGTAATCCCAAAATGTCACGGGCATTATCTGGTTTATGGGACCTAAAAACAGACAGGTCAAGCCCATTATGAATTACTGAAACGGAGCCATCTTTAAATAATTCACTTTTCTTGAAGCATTCCGCCATCCATTGACTGGGTACTACAAAATTAAGCCTGTTTGCATGATCCTGCCACGCTTTCTTTTTTGCCCGCCAAACCAATTTATCGACATCCAGACCTTGATAATCTTCCGGACGGTTCTTTGAATAATAGCCCTCCAAGTATCGCCCTGGATTTCTTTCATCATCATAATGTTCGCTACCGCAAAATGCCCACATGTCATGCAATGTCCAGATAACCGGCTTTTCAATTTTTATAATTTCAGAGATTGAAATCATTTCTGAATTGATCCAGTGTAAATGTACTATATCAATATCAGAACGGTTTATTTTTCTATGTAAACCAGACGGTAACAGATTAGCAGAATGATAGACAGAATTAGTAGACTGCTGAAATCTTTGCAGGTATTTGTTAAACAAAGGACGAAGGTGGCTGTACAGTTTACCCAACTTGTGATTGCCATATATAGCCTTAACAGTGGGGTCTTTTGATAATTTATACTGCACCCACATCCTGGAATCAATATCCAGATTTCGTAACCCACAATGGATTCTATAGGCGGCTCTTGCAGCTCCTCCCGAAATATCATATGCTGAAAGGTGGAGAACCTTCATATAATAATTTTATGTCTGAATGGATTGTTTAATGACATACGGGTATACAAAAAGCTAAATTCAGATTAAACATAATTAAACCTTACTAACATTGCTTCCAGCTTCTCATTAAGAAATGCTATGGTTTCCGGTTTCAGCTTGTTCCCGTAATCCCCTGGCTTACCTCTTCTACGGTGCTTAAATTTGTTTTCATCTTTTGGAGCCTTTTGATGTTGGGCACTAACTAGTTCATCAATAAGGATATAATCAACATCCAATTCACAATAGGACAATATATCTATCAGCCATTGCCTGAAGTCATCAATCATATCCTCATACCGTGTTATGTGATAATGATCATAAGGATCTAAAAGATACTTCTCGTACCTGAGGTAGTTTTCCAACAGTTTATCGCTTTCTCTTTTTACATACTTATCGATACCAAACTCCTGAGCATACGAGCGTTTGTCCAAAAAATTCTTTCGTTTACTGCTCTCCATTAACGGGATTTGATGACTATATGCCATCGAATAATAACCCGACACTAAAATATCTCTGGGGTCGCGCACAACTAATATTACTTTGCACTTCTCTATACCGGGAACCTCTGCAACCATACCACCAAATACACTATACAAATATCCCGATGATTTAAATATATACTGATAGTCTTTCAACTTTTCTTTAGCCAAATGATCCATAAAAGGAAATGAAGTATGAAAAGCATATTCATTAAGTCCAATATGGGTTAGCCCTGCCTCTGAAGAACATCGCACCAAAATTGATTTTATATACTGAGTTGCAGCTTTATTAAATGAAAAATGCATAATACTTCTATGTGTACAGTTTGTTTGATGCCGACCTCTGATCAGTTGTCTGGTATTTTTATACCTGTACTGATGGCGCATACTCCTCAACTTTTCTTTTAGCCAGGGAAATCTGCCAAGGATTTTTTTTAAATTGATGATATGCTTTTTCTTCATGATTTACTGAAAACAGTTTTGAAGATCCTTAATGAAACCTTCTTCAATTTTCGGAAGGCCCTGATAGGAATGTTGGGATGAAAATGATGAAGCTGACTATATTCATCAGCTTTTTTATGTGTTTTAATTTTAGGAGGATGTCTTAGAGGAAATTGCAATTCGGTTGTCGGAAGTTTAGCAGCGTGATCTTCATCGTCAATGGTATGTGTAGCATCGCTGCTAAACCCAATATTCGAAACCAGGTTCTCCTCTGGAATGATATTAATTCCATTATTCAACCAGATACTGTAGGTCCATACATAAGCCCAACTGTCAATCTTACCATTGCTCACCTGTTCTAAAATATCAAACCAGTACTGTTGTTGTCTTTTTTTTTGAAATACTTTATTAACGAGATTTTTTTCTTTCGCCTGTTTCCAGTTTTTCATATCCCAGTCATACTTTTCCCACGCTCTTTCCCATGTCGCCCAACCCCAGCAATGCATGTATCGCGAAAAATAATAATCGTAATCCGTTCGGCGGTGGGGTTGAAAATTATTTCCAGTAATACTCATTATATCTTCATGATCCTTATACCGTTTCAACAACACATCACAAAATGTAAAAAAGGAATTACTAGGCAGGCAATCATCTTCCAATATAATCCCGCTATCTTCTTGTTCAAAAAACCAATCTATAGCAGTACTTACAGCCTGTCTGCATCCCAGATTCTCCTCTCTAAATAAAGTCTTCACATCACATTCCCAATCCACCTGCATGCAGATCTCCCTAGTCTTCTGACATTTGATGAAATCAGACAGATATCCTTTTCTAGGTCCATCTGCTGCAATGTATAACTTATAGGGCTGTACTTCCCTGATTCTGTTAAGAACCTCTTTTGTAGTATCCGGCCTATTAAAAACCAGAAATAAAATAGGTTGGCTGCTCATTTTCTTTTTAAATTAGAGTCGATGCTTTTATGTATAGCTACTATATTCTGAAAAGCAAAAACTTCATGCGTAATCGTTCTATATCTTATCTTATCAAGGTTCAATAGACTGCTTGGTAATAACCGATAGAAACTATAATCAGTTAATAACTTAAAAAAATCTTTCATAAAAGCTTTCGACTCTACATTCATTTCATTGAACTCAAATTGGATAACTTTCACACTACCCTTTCTTATAAGATTTTTTGTTCCTTTTAACACTCTTAATTCATGCCCTTCAACATCAATTTTCAGCAAATCCACAATTGAAACACCTTCTCTTGAACAATAATTATCGAGGAATTCCACCTGAACTTCAGCTGAAACAGCACTTTGCTGATGCAGTTCTTCGATCACACCTTTATATAAAGAGGCATGTGTTGATCCATCAGATTCTTCGTAATCATATAGTTTCATAGTTTCCCGCCCCTCTCCAATGGCTAATTTATTGAACTTGACATCTGCTGCATATTTTCTTTTTGATAACTGCAGGAAATTCTTGGGATGCGGCTCAAATGCATGAATTACAGCATTTGGATAGGTCTGTGACAGAAAATCTATATAGTTTCCGTAATTGGCTCCTACATCAAAGAACACCGGATCCTTTGATATAAGCCTACCTAATACTTGTTCAATAAAATACTTTTCTCCACTTACCCGATTATCATAGAAATTAAGAATTCCCATCCCGCTTAAGGAAAACCTCAACAAATGCAGATGCAACCTTTGGAAAAAGGGACGGGCAAACAAATAGGCATATATTTTATACAACTGGTTCATAAAAGTATCTATTGAAAGCGTTACAATTTAAAAGTATTGGAAAAGCTGGTTTTCTTAAGCCATACGTTTCCCTATAGGTTTGGCAGGAATCCCACCGACAATCGTAAAGGGAGGAACATCTTTAGTTACTATTGCACCTGCGGCTGCTACAGCCCCTTTGCCCATAGTGATTCCCGGTAAAATAACCACATTATATCCAAGCCAAACTCCATCATTTAATACGATTTTTCCATCAGTCTGAGGCATATTCCTGACACTTAAACACTGGTTATTAATATCGTGATTCCAGGTAATCAAACGACAACCAGCAGCGATACCGACACCAGAGCCTATATAAACAGGATTTCTTGAAATGATAATAGTGTCTTTCCCGATAAATGTGCCATCACCTATACTCACATTATTCGCATGACTGATTATAACCCCGTAATCAATAATTACCTCTTTCCCGAGTTTTTTCAAACTCGAAGCTTTGTTCTTATATCTAATCATATATTTAATATGCTGAACTAGACCTTCAACTTTGGCAAAAGCCTGAAAAAAATACTTACCTATACTACCAGGGGGAGTAATCTTAATCATGACAATTTAATATCCTCATTTAAAATATTTATTAACCGGTCCTGTTTTATTAAATGCATCAATCTATTCGTAAGCGTTGAATAATCTATATCCGAATTTTTATGGGGTTGAAACAGGAGATGAAAATCCAAAGGGAATACTTCAGAGCTTATTCTTTCAAGATATCCAAAAACTTTTTCTATCCTTACTTTTTTCCCCTTATTTTTTTGACAACAACTTAAAAAGTCATCCAACTCATTATAAGTGTAATGACTTATACCTGAAGCAAATTCCGGCGAACCTACAGCTAGTACAGGCTTACCCAGAAGAGCTCCTTCCAATAAGGCCGTTCCACTTATACCCATAACACCTGCAGCCTTATTGAGCATATTCGAAGTGTCTAAATAGGGAGATACAAAATATACGTTTGGAAGTTCACGAAATAAGGCAATTTCCTTCTTTGTCCTTAAAGATATCATCCCGGGATTTTCTTTAACATAAATGTTTATCCCTGGAGGTATTCTTTCACTTAGTTTACGAACCAAATTCAATTCATAATATTCAGGACCTAAAGTTAGTGTAGAACTTTCCGGTAATACATGTAAGGGGACAAGAATAAATGGTTCATTCTGCCCAGGAAGTATATCATAAATCTTAGATATTTTACTACTGAAACTCCTGAGAATTCTAAGAAAATGCCATACCCGTACCTTCAGATAACTACCACTGAAATCGGTAGACCATCTGTTCAAACTGCCCTTCATCCAGTTCTGCAGATGTTTCAATAAACCTCGGACTGCTCGATATTCGGTTCTCAAATAATCTATAACCAGCTTTAATATCCCTGGTTTTCTGCGTCCTCCTTCCAGGGATGGAGCCGCATACAATGCCTGCCCACTGTCAGAAAACCCTTTAGCTTCCTGTAAAAACTCAGAATCTTCCTGAACTTCTTTCTGCCCGAAATATTCTGGTAAAGGCTTTTTAAGTCCCCCCAACCCAAAGTAAGGATGCCAAAAACAGTACTTCCCTATTCTACTTCGAATCAAGCTAAAAGCCGGAATCTTTTGGGACAGGGCAATTTGAGCAGCAACATTTTTAACGAAATAACTACGTTCTATGCAGGCAACAGCAACAGGATTGACCTTTCTAAATACTCTTAATATTAAACGAGTTTGGCATTCTGCCCAGCGATAGATTTGTACAGGCTTCAAATTTTTGTAATAAGGAGAACGGTTATGATGCGCTCGAAATATAATCGGGTCTGTCATAATTAATTCATTAAAACTTTTTGAATAACAGTATTGTTCCTCAAAAAATCTTAACCAGTTATGATCCGGATTATATTTGTTGCTTTTATATTCATCGTATGCATCTCTTAATGTAGAAAAAGGTATTTCATGCTCTCGACAACGATCATGCCAAGTCAGGTTCTGGTAAATAGAAAGTTCTGCACCAAATATGATAAAGGGGGTAAACCCTTTTCTTCTCAGCTTCAGTGCGACTTCTACAATAGCATCACCATCGCTTTCATAAGCGAGCAATAGAATGCCCCTATCTAGCTCGGATTTATCGTTATCAATTATCTCCATAAGTAATTTTTTTTTCTACTGTCAATATACCGGAACTATGGTATTTTAATCTATAAGATCCCAGTTCAGTGGTGTTCCTTTAGCAATTTCAATATTGGCTACTTTCCTAATAACTTTATAATAATATTTGGGGTGTAAGCCATATCCTGGTCTAATAGACCGAACATTCTCACGGGTAAAAGGCTCACCTTTTTTTATATTTTTGACAGCAAACAAAGATCTTCCAAATTTTTTATTTGATTTAACTTTTTCAGAAATATTGTACTGCACCTCTCCAAGTGCTTTCTCTGCTTTTCTTACACCTTTTACCATCAAAGTAAATTCTTCCAAATCTAAAGAAAAGTCTACATCGGGACCACCTATTGATTTATCAAGTATAAAGTGTTTTTCGATGACTTTCGCGCCCAGACTAGTTGCTACGATAGGAACGGTATTTCCAAGAGTATGGTCAGAAAGCCCTACTTCAACTCCAAATCGCTGCTTCATATCCACCATAGTTCGTAAATTAGCCAATTCGATTGGAGCAGGATAAGAAGATGTACATTTTAGAAGAATGATTTCTTTGTTACCGACTTTTCTACAGGTATCCACGGCTAGTTTTATATCTTTCTCGGTAGCAATGCCCGTACTCATAATAATGGGTTTACCTTTAGAGGCTGCATATTCAATTAATGGAATGTCCTGTATTTCAAAAGAGGCTATTTTATATGCCGGAGTATTTAGCTCTTCAAGAAAATCAACGGCAGTTTTGTCAAAAGGTGAAGAAAAACAGATTAGCCCTTCCTTTTTGGCTACTTCAAACAACTCTTCCTGCCATTCCAAGGGAGTATAAGCCTCACCATAGAGCTCGTACAATGTTTTCCCTTCCCAAAGTCCTTCCTTAATCTGGAAATATTCGTTTTCGCAATCTATAGTAATAGTATCCGGAGTATAGGTTTGAAGCTTTATGGCATCCGCCCCAGCTTTTTTTGCCGCCCGAATGGTATCAATAGCAACTTGTTTATCTCCATTATGATTAGCTGAAAGCTCAGCAATAATAAACGTTCTGCTATTTTTTGACATTCCAAAATCTTCAATTTTCATCACTTTAATACCATCTTTGATTTAAACTTTTTTAAAATATCTTGGTTTCTAACTTGTGTAAGCTCCATAGTCCCGTTAGGACATTTCACAATGGGTTTATCTTTAGCCTCTAATATAGTCCCATTTTCAATGGTGTCTCTAAATCCTACATCGGAATAATTTACTTCGTCTATAATAACCTTTTCTCCATTCAACAGGCTAAACGCACCAGGATAAGGATCCGCTTGGGCCCTGACCCAATTACGAATTCGTTCTTTATGCCAATTCCAATCGATCAATCCGTCATACGGAGTTCTCTTTCCAAAATAGGTGGCTTTACTGTCATCTTGTTTAACTCTTTTAAGCTGTTCTGATTGAATCTCCTCTATGACTGAAAGCAATAATTCAGGATATATCTTCTCGTATTTTTTTAAAATGTTTGCACCCGTATCATCCTTTTCGATTGGAACTACTGACTGTTTAACGATATCACCCGTATCACAAAAAGCATCAATTATGTGTCCCGTGACTCCTGTTTGGGTTTCTCCATTAATAATGGCCCACACATGTGGAGTTCGTCCCCTATATTTAGGCAGAAGACTTCCATGCACGTTTATGGCTACAGGCAAATAATCAATTAGCTCTTCATCCAAAAGAAATAGATAATTTATCGAAAGAATTAAATCCACTTCAATTTGATGTTTTTTAATAAAATCTACTAATTTTCCACCTCTTGGGTTGCCAGTAAATATCAATACATCGTTTTGATTAGCAAATTTAATAATTTGCTCGGAGTTACTATCAGAGGCAATAAATACAGTTTTTCCAATCTGTTTTATTAAATCAGATAAAACCTTGTAGCCTAAACCACCCGATGCTAAAATACCTATACGCATACACTTGTTAGGTCTTTAAATTCCTCTTGGATTCGATTCATTGACAAACCATCTATAGCTTGCATTTGGTTTCGTCTAATTATGGTAAGTTTGTCTTCATCTATAATGCTGATCGCTTCAGAAAAGTGTTTTCTTTCAAAACTTATAGTGTCAATAATGCAACCTAACTTCTTAAAACCTTTATAAATCCCTTGCTGATTATCAACATAATATCCTGAAACTACCGGAAGCCCAGCTGATATAATCTCAAATAAGATGCCGCTTGCTGGTACAATTGCTAAATCTGCTTGTTCAAGCTCCTTTCTAATCTCTTCAGCACTTAATGAATTCTTAATAACAATTTCTAAATCCTGTCTTTCTTCTATTACATTATTCAAAGCATCTTGATGTGAGTAAGCATTACCAAGAACAACAGTAACCAAATAATTTTTTGGGGGAATCCAGGACAAAATCTTAGCTGTAAGGTTCCTCGAATCGGAACCACCAAAACAGATGAATAAATTCTTTATGCCTTTCGATGTATTAATTTCTTGTGATTTATTATCAAGAAACTCAGGACGAAGCAATGCATAATCAGGACCCAACAAATATTTTGTGTACGACTCGCCCTCATAGTCATCTTTAATTACTCCAGGTGCATGATTGATTACCAGGTCAGCATAGAAATGCTGATCGTGAAAATCATCGATACATACTAATTTGCATCCTTTATTCTTTATAAGCTTTTGGTAATCGGAATCAAATTGATACCCATCCAATACGACGATTTCATTTCCGGTGAGCTCATTCATATAATCTAATTCTTTCTCTATTACTGTAAAGTCCCATTCATTTTGAATTATCTCATTTTTGAGAGAATCCGGGATTTTTAAAGAAAAAAAATGGATAGAAAAGTCATCCTTTAACATATTTGCAAGTGAGATACACCGCACTATGTGGCCTAAACCAATATCAGAACTGCCATCTGCTCGTATGTAGACCTCTTGTTTCACCATATAAGCTTTGCTTTCATTTCTGCCAGCCTCCAATCTTCCTTAGTGTCAATATCTTGAACCCTGGTATTTGGTAATATGATGGCTCCGCTATTATTTCCAAAAAACTTTTCTTCTTTAAGAAGTCCTTCCACTTTAAACCAATAAAACTGCCCCGCATCATGGTAAGATTTTGGCAGATCTTGCGAACGAGAATCCAAATACTCCGGCCAATTCATTTCTACTTTTCCCACTTCATTCAGCTTAAGGGAGCGTTGTATGGGATATGAAAATTCTACCACTGGAAATACGGTATTGAAGTTTTTATGAATTAATTTCTCATATGCATTTTCTAAAAAAACAGGCTTTACTAAGGGAGCTGTTGGGTAGATGCAACAACCGTTTTCAAAATTTTTTCCTTGCTGCTGGTAAGTTTGTAACACCTCAACAAGAACATCCACCGTAGTTGCATAATCATCCGCATTTTCTTTTGATCTCATAAATGGAACTTTCGCTCCGTATTTCTTTGCAACCTCGGCAATTTCCTCATCATCGGTAGAAACCATTATTTCATCAAAAAGATCACTTTCCAGTGCAGCCTCAATGGAATACGCAATGATAGGTTTGCCCAGAAAATCTCGAATATTTTTTCGGGGAATTCTCTTGCTCCCACCACGAGCTGGTATGATTGCTACATTACTCATTCGTAATACGCGTTGATTTTATTAATTACGAAGTCCTGTTGTACGTCAGTCAGCGTAGGATACATTGGCAGGCTTATACAATACTTGTAATAGTATTCTGCATTCGGCATATCTCCTACCTTCCATCCAAACTGCCGGTAGTAAGGCATCAGGTGACATGGAATATAATGTATCTGAGTATAAATATGGTGTTCACGGAGGTAATTATACAGTCCCAAACGATCTTCTACTTCAATCACATAGAGATGATAAGCGTGTCCTTCAACTACTCCAGATTGCCCTTTTATAAACTCTTGCCCTTCAAAAATCTTGTTATAGGTTTTTGCAATCTCTCTTCTACGTCTAATCCCTTCCTCCGCTCTTTTTAACTGACTACTACCCAATACACATTGGAAGTCAGTAACACGATAGTTGTATCCAAGCTCCTGCATTTCCATATACCAGACAGGGTATCGATGATTATTGATTTGCGATTGTTGATCTTCTCCAATCGCAAATTCTATGGAGTTTTGAAATTCAGACTCGTTTTTTGTGATTCCGTGGGTGCGAAGTTTTAAGAGTTTTTCGTAAAGCTCTTTGTCATTGGTGGTGATCATTCCGCCTTCACCGGAGGCAATGTGTTTAACCGGATGAAATGAAAAGATAGCTAAATCAGCAAAATTTCCGTTTCCACAAAACTGATTGGTTTCTGTACTATCAGTAAAGTATCCACCGGGAGCGTGACAGGCATCTTCGATGATCCAAAGATCATATATATTTGCCAGTTTGCGAAATGCTTCTAAATCCACAGCCCTTCCGGTAAAATCTACCGATATAATTCCTTTATAGGTTCCTTTTGGTGAAGATTCCAACAACTCTCTCACTTTGTTGATATCAAGCAAATAGGTCTCAGGATCAATATCAGCAAAAACCACTTCTCCACCACAATAGCGAACGCAATTGGCCGAAGCTGCAAAAGTAATAGGAGTCGTAATAACTTTATCCCCTTCCTGCACTTTCAAGGCTAATGCACATAAATGAAGTGCAGCGGTTCCATTGGAAACAGCTACTGCGTATTTTGAGCCAACATATTCTGCAAAAACCTCTTCAAATTCTGCTATACGAGGGCCTTGAGTAAGATAGTCGGATTTTAGTACTTCTATTACAGCTTGAATATCCTCATCTGTAATATGCTGTCGTCCGTAAGGTATTACTTCCATGCTCTATACTTCAAATGTTGGATCTACATGTTCTTTAATAAGTTTTCTCAAACTTTCTACGGTTTCCCATTCTTCATTTTCTCCGGAATTATATCGAAATCCTTGCTCAACGGGTTTAGCATTATGATGATTGATAAAATCTTCGAGCTTAAACCGGGGAACCTGCGGAAGAATGGTATAATATTTTCCTAAATCATAGGTATTAAAAGAGTCCGAAGCTGTTATCATTTCTTCATGCACTTTTTCGCCGGGTCGGATACCTATAACAGGGGTTTCACATTCAGGACCAATGGCTTCAGCAACATCTGTAATCCTATAAGATGGGATTTTAGGTACAAATAGTTCTCCACCCCAAGCATATTCAAGAGCATGCATAACCATATGTACTCCACCTTGTAGAGAAATATTAAATCGTGTCATATTAGGATCGGTAATTGGTAAAACACCTTCCTTACGTTTCTTTAAAAAAAAAGGAATAACAGAACCATTTGATCCCATCACATTTCCATAGCGCACAACAGAAAATTTAATCGGGTTCCAGCCTCTGATATTGTTTGCGGCTATAAAAAGTTTATCAGAAGTAAGCTTAGTTGCTCCATATAAGTTTATTGGTGCAGCAGCTTTATCGGTAGATAGAGCAACAACCTTTTCTACTTCAGTTTCCAAACAAGCATTAATCAGGTTTTCAGCCCCCAATACATTTGTTTTTATACACTCCATTGGGTTGTATTCAGCAATAGGAACATGCTTCATTGCAGCGGCATGAATAACATAGTCAATTCCTTTTAAAGCACGTTTTACCCTATCTTCATCCCGAATATCCCCTATAAAAAAGCGTATCTGCGGATATTTATCTGTAGGATATTCCTGAGCCATTTGAAATTGCTTCTGTTCATCCCTGGAAAAAATTACCAACCTTTTTATATCCGGATAGCATTTAAAAATATGGTTGATTAGGGCTTTACCCAGAGAACCAGTACCACCCGTTACTAATATTGATTTATCATTAAGCTTCATCTAATGCTTCTTTATTATAATCTACTATTAAGATAATGCCATTTTCCTAAAATCTTTATTTTTATCAATCAGCTCATCATAACGCCCAGAATCAATTATTTTCCCATTAATCATAAAATACAATATATCACAGTTCTCAACGGTTGTGAGCCGGTGAGCGATCATAATTATTGTACGCTTACCTTTTAGTCTCTCGATAGCATTAATGATGAATTTCTCAGTTATATTATCGAGTGCTGAGGTACCTTCATCCATTACAATAACATCTGGATCATGATATAAGGCCCTTGCAATACCAATTCTTTGCCTTTGCCCTCCCGATAGTCGTATTCCACCTTCCCCCAACAAAGTATTCATACCCTTGGGTAATTCCTTGAGTACTGATGTTAATTGTGCAGCTTCAATGGCTTTTTCGAGTTTTTCATTATCAATCTCTTCATCTGGTAAACCGTAAGCAATATTTCTTCGGAAAGTATCATCAGACAAATAAATAAACTGAGGTATATAACCTATGCTTCGCTGCCAGGCACTTAGGTTTTCTTCAATATCCTCGTCATTCACATAAATTTTGCCCTTCTGAGGACTCAATAATCCCAGCACCAAGTTTATAAGGGTGGTTTTCCCTGCACCGGACGCTCCAACAAATCCGATGGCTGCTCCCTTATCAATATTCAACGATAAATTATCAATTGCCGGTTCATCTGTATCTGGATAGTAATAAGAAACCTGATCGAAACAAATCGCCTTTTCTATATGCAATGGTTCCGACAGTTCGGTGTCGGTTTTAAATCGGCTTTTTTTCTTATTTTGAATTCCTCTCAAAAAGTTAGTGTCATTAAAAATAGGATCTACTGTATAGCTATAATACCTGATTGTATTTACCAAAGTAACTACCATTTTTACAGATGGCATTAACCGAATAGTTGCCACTCCAAACAATGATAAAATGGGAATTACCGCACTGATTGGCCTGCCCTGCATATATAACAGAAGGGTTATCCCAAACATCCCGACAACCGCTATACTTTCAATAAATGGTTTTGCACTAGCCTGTGCAACCTGCTGGAAAGTTTGCGCCTTAATAAAACTTTTCACATGGTTTTTGAACCGATGAACAAACCACTGTTCCCTGTTTAAGACACGTGCCTCTTTAAAACCACCCAGTCCTTCGTTTACAGATTGAATAAGCATCTTACGATCATTCTGTGCAGTTTTACCATAATTCCTCGTCTTTTTGCGAATCAATTTGAGGAATATCCCGCCAAATCCACCCAGTAAAACAAAAATTATGACAGTGATCAATGGTTCAACAATAACCAGGAATATAAATATACTTGTAATCATCACTACTTCCATCGATAGCTTAAGGAATGAAGTAAATACATTATAAATCAAATTACGGGCTTCCTCAGTAATATTTCTCAATAACTCGGAAGTATTTCTGCTCAGGTGAAATGTAAACGGAGCCTGCATGTAAAGCTCAAATAACTTACTACTGATATGAGCATAACGACTCCAGGTAAATTTAGATTCTACATATTTATACCAAACCATATAAATATTCTTGATAATAAAAACACTTATCAATGCTACTGAACCATATACCAGCAAGTCAGCACTCGTGGAAATGTCTAATCGGTTCCATATCGGCTGAAGTTTCTCAATACCTAATACCTTGTCAGGATTTGCTACTACGGCTATAAATGCAGGTATAACTCCAATACCTAATACTTCCATAAAAGCAGCAATAACCATCAGAAAAAAGAGAAGAATCAGCTTTACGCCATCTCTGGCTGGCAGAAGTATTTTTAGTTTTTTTATTAAATCAATCAAACTATATCAGACCCTTATTCTTTCATGTGTATTTACCTTCAACAACAGCTTTATTGAAGATATAGTTAATAAAGCTATCTTGATAACTAACGTACAACGGGATTGGACTGAAATCTTAGCTCAATCCTGTATCTGCTATAAATATCTTCAGCTGTCATTTATGAATCTATTTAATTAGCCAATCGATCTACAATAATAATAGAAGTAGCAATAGCCGATATGACCGGGGCCACTACCCCAACATAATCCCGGAAAGAGGGCTTTCTTTTAACTCGTACGGTTACGGTTTCATTATTGGATAATGTATAATCATACATCCCCTCGGGAAAAGGTTCTTCGAAACGGTATTTAAACTGTTCATAAGTCATTTCACCGTTTTCGAGCTCTTTATTTACATTCACCTCAATCCGCATCTTGGACCAGTCTAACTGGGTTTCTCCACCCAGTGTCCGCGGGCCAAAACTGTATGTTAAAAGCAACGGCAAGGTTGTTCCTTTGGGCACCAGGTACCGGCCGGCACTTCCCACATCGCCCCATACATTTACCGAATCGGTTAACATGCCTGGCTCTGCAATACGAATCATACGCTCACCCAGTCGAAATTGCTGGGAAGATTGAAGCTGTCGATTTTGTGCAGTCGCTTCTCCATTTGTCAATAGCAATAGAAAGATGAAAGCCGTTAACCCTATAAATTTTTTCATATATAACGCTTGTATAATTTCTTTTTCAGGATTGAAAATATGAAAATTATCCCCTGTTTCTAATTTTATTTAGATGAATAGTTTAGTGGTGTTGTTAGCAAGTTTGAGACTGTTATGAGATGGGTGTTGATAGTTGATATATAATGTAGAAATAGATCATGAGGAGATTCTTCTGCCGCAGACATCCTCATGAGAGCTCCACTCAGGACGATGCGTTGACGGGGGAAGAAGAAAAATTAATAAAAGCCCCCATCTGCGAGGGATGCGTGAGCTTGGCGAAGCAGCCCGCGGCAGTCTCCCTATTCATGGCAACTGATGTGATCAGCGTTGATGTAGATCCTAAGCATATTTCGGGAGATCGCCGCGTCGGTGTGGTATTGGACCTTACTTAAGTTTTGGCCTCCGGGGGATTTCCTTTTAGGGATTCCAGTTCAAACCCTTTCTAAAAGTCTTCTTCCTTTTATTCCCTCACCCTGTTCAAAAGATTTCTTTCCAATTCTTCAGACAGATAAAAATTAGTCCGCTTAACCCGTTTTAAGACTTCTTTAAAGGAATTAAGATGACCATTTTGTTTAGCTTCAACTAAAACACCGAGTGTTCCAGTGAAATCTAATGAAAGCTCTTCGGCAATTCGTCTGGCTTTTATATCATCAACAATAAGCAGACCGCCTATTTCCAAAACCAATGCAATGGCACTTGCTTCCCCAGGATCTACAGATGTTTGCAGCAAACGTTGATATTTTTTGTTTTCAATCTCCTTCTTCTGTATCCATTCCGGCAAGGGGGAGCCAAATTCCTCTGCTATAGTATCTGTTATGAATACTTTTTCATATAACTTTTGAAGGACATCCAATGCATCAATTTTTTCGAGTACTACCAGGCAGCTTGTATCAACTACGATATTTTTTGGCATTTTCTATGTCTTTGTCCAATTCCTCAACCGGGTAATTGAAAACAGATATGTTATAGTTACCTAATAACTCCATGAAGGTTTTTTTTGAGTAGCCGGCCAAAGCCGCAGCTTGTCCCAGAGACAGTCTACCCTGTTCATATAGCTTACCTGCCAAAAGCATTGCTGCTTCCTTGTCATCCAGGTTTATATTATCCGGTATTTCAAGTGTTAATGTTCTCATCGCTGTTATTCTTATTCAATTTAACATAATTTAATTTAATACTATATCACCTACAAAGCATAACATCATTAAGAGGTTTCAAACGATGTACCAGCCACAGCTGAATGACGCGCTGATAAAGGCAAGAAAGAGAAAATAATAAAAGCCCCCATCTGCGAGGGATGTGTGGGCATAGCGAAGCAGCCCGTGGCAGTCTCCTTGTTCATGGCAACTGGTGTGGGCAGCGTTGATGCAAAATCCTAAGCTTATTTTAGGAGATCGCCGCGTCGGTGCTGTACCGGGCCTTATTTAAGCTTTGGACTCCTAG
>VEMX01000096.1 GCA_009711805.1 Balneolaceae bacterium
GTACTGAGCGTCACAATATTAGAGCGTATGACGCTTAAACAGCTATTTTCCGATGATTCACTCACGGAATTCGACCCCCAACCTCGTAACCAATTGGGGCTCTTCGACTTTTAACCGGACACTACTGATGTGGTTTAAGAAAACACGCCCTTTTATCACACTCCTCCTGATTGGTATGCATGTAGGGATAGATATCTCCATGAACATCTTTTTCAAAACCTTCACTATACAATTAATCATTATGGGCTTTCCCTGGAACCGCTGGATTAATTCACTGAGCTTGTCTGAGCGTTTACAACAGAACTCTTATCTAAATAAAATTCTGTTGTACTAAAACCGTTTTAACGTTACTGCGAACCTTTCTTACTTTCGTTGCTATACGATTGCTTACCCTTTGGCTTAAGCATTATATCATCATAATCAGCCTCGGCAGGAGAGTGAGTACTATTTCCATCACTCAAAATCAGAATAGCTAACGGCCGTTTTGGAGGTTTATCTCCGAACAAATGTTTATAGTCCTCTACCAGGTTCCGCTCAACCTTTATCCATTTTCCCATCTCGTCTTCCCCTGATTCAATAACCACTATCTTTTGATTACCAAAAAAACGGGAAGCTTCATGTCCTTTGGGTAATGTACTACTCCATGTATAGCGAATAGATTTTGGAACTTTTTTGAAAAGAGCCACCCGCCCCATATCAAATACAAAATAGATACTTGCCGCGGCATCGTTGCGGTCATCGCTGTCTTCGTTTGCATTTTCAGGAAGTTTATTAACTCTCCATTTCCATGAAAGAATGGGAGTTTCATAAATGTCGATATTCTTTCGTTTACCCAGTGGAAAGTTCAGGTGGCGGGCATCTGTATGTTCATAGTGCAGAAACCGGTTTCCATTTTCTTCTTCTACACTATAGTGAAACAATTTTCTCTCTTCAGGATGATCGGCCCTTCTTTTTATATCCCTGTTATACCAACCTGAGGGAAGGCCTCCTATTGGTGCATCTTCAAAATCTTCAATAACGATCTGACCATCATTGGTTACTTCAAGCGGGGCGCTTACATCTTCTTCAATACTTTGGGAAAATACGGCTAAAGGAATGGTGGTAATACATAAAACAATAAACGACACCCTCTTCAATGAATTCATAAAATCCTATATAATCGTAACAAATCAGCTATTAAAGATTTATATTTAGTGCTTTAAACAAGTAGCCCAAATTTAACGGAAATTCCGGATCATTTATTCTAAAATAAGCGACTTATTTAATGTCTGAAAATAATTCTCAAGAATCTCAGCACACAGCAACATCCAATCCTCAAAAAAAAGTCAGTTGTTTGATGGTAACAGCAAACAGGAGAAACCTGGCTAAACGGGCCGTTCAATGTTTCCAAAATCAAACATACCAACATAAAGAACTTGTTATTGTTGATGATGGTGAGGAAGATTATAGCCCTATACTCGAAGACCTTCCTGCCGACCAGGTTAACTATGTGAAGCTGGAAAAAGAACCTGACTTCGTACTTGGGAAACTACGCAACCGCAGCCTTGAAGAAGCTTCCGGCGACTATCTTATACAATGGGATGATGACGATTGGTACCACCCAGAGCGTATTGCTATACAAGCTGAAATACTGGACCGTGGTAACGATGCCTGCTGTCTCTCCTCTGCTCTTATGCATCTCGACACTGAAGAGTATATGGATCATCCCTATGTAGGCGTGCTACCAGATGGCATCCCTGGAAGCATTATGCACCGTAGCGGAGCTAATATCCGCTATCCTGAGACCCGTCGGGCAGAAGACACTGTATATCTTAACGAGTGGATGGAACGGCGTTATTTTAAACTGGATGATTCTTATAACTACTTATTCCTTCGGGCTTATCATGGCAATAACACTTGGGAACAGACCCATTTTAAACGCCGAATCCGTAATTCACCAGTGGCTCTGCTTCAGTATGTGTGGCACGCCGTATTAAAGCAAGATTTATTTGCCCATCCAAGATTTCAGCTTAGCCCCGAAGCTCAATCTGCCTTCGATCAATACAAACGGGAATCGAAAGAACTGGGCTTAATTTAATTGCATAATTATGGATAAGATTTTTGTAGTTGGATGCCCTCGTTCCGGAACAACCTTACTTCAGAGCTTATTGGCATCACACTCCGAAATTGTTTCGTTCCCGGAAACACACCTCTTTTCAAAAACAATATCCATTAATAGTGTTGCTCGTTTTTTTACTGTCTACCGGAATACTCACTTCACTAAGGTTAAAAACATAGTAGATGATTTAGGAGGTGAAGCTACCCATGACTGGTTGAATTATCCGGTCTTTAATACTCATACCTGGGTTAACCTGCTACTTAATAACCTGGATCGGGTTGGAGAAGCTAATAGTACAGACGGAGAACGTTACTTATTGGAAAAAACGCCACGGCACCTTCATTTTGTTGATCTTATACAAGCTGTTGATCCGTCAATTAAAGTTATTCATATTATCCGCAGAGGTGAAGATGTAGTGGCCAGCATGGTAGAGGCTACCTCTGACAATCCGGATGAATGGAAGGGCAGTCGTTCGGTGGAAAAATCGATCTTTTGGTGGAACCGGAGTATCCGGCATAGTAAAAAGTATATTGGAGCTACCAATAACCTGCATATACGATACGAAAACCTGGTAACAGATACTGAAGCCGTACTCCGATATCTTTGTCAAAAGCTTGGTCTTTCATTTGAGAACCAAATGGTGGCACAGCATCACGAGACAGCAAAAGATATGATTAGTAAAGGAGAACATTGGAAAGCCAAGAATACATCTTCCGGAATCACCTTTTCTGATAAGTTCAACAATTTTCCCCAAGAGGTACAAAAGGTGATCAAAAATGAGCTGACTGACTTTAATTATTCAGCCATAGATATAGATCGATTAAACTGAATTGTTGTCGTTTGATTCTCCCCTCATTGACTTAAATTCGGCTATATCCTCGTCAGAGACTTCCACAGCATGCTGATCCTGGAAATAGCTGGACGCCATATATGAGACTAAATTCAGAACTCGCTTGAGAATTAAATTAGCCGTAAGGATACCCGCATAAGCTGCTGTAGGTACAGAAACTATATTCGACATCTCCATTGCAATAGTGGTAAATAAAGCATCTGCACTTGGCATAAAAGGGATTCTTGTTGAAACTATAAGAACCGCTGAAAAGGTAAACCAAACTGTATAATCGATATCGGGCTGTCCTACTTTCCACTGAATAATCTGGAGAACATTAATAGCTATAATACGGAGGCTGTGCAGTAAAAATATCTTTATGCTATCATTCCGGTTCATAGAGAAAATAGCACTCCGAAATTTATATACCAGAAAGCCAGTCACCGTTACTATCAGTATGATAAATACCCAATTCAATAAGGAAACGTCCCCTAAATATTCATCGATATTTATATATCCCTGGGTCACAAAAAAGAAAAGTAACACCAGGGTAATCAAAGTGGATGCTATAGAAGAAAGGATATTGTTATCCTTTACGAAGTTGAATACCTGTTTCGAGGTCTTTTCCAGGTTGGTTTTGGCCCAATAATACAAATAGAGTTCACCTGAATATCCTACAACATCAGTATTAAGAACCTTCTTTTGAATAAATACCGATATAGATGACCTAAAACTGATGGACCATTTGATCCGGTAAATAAATACTTCCATCACCGGAAGGGAAAAGTAGATCAACAGATAAAGAACATAGAAAAGAGGATTGCGGGGCAAAGATTCCAATATCGTTTGCAGCCCCAACTCCTGCAACTGATATATCAGGTAGCCTACAATAGAAAGTTGAATCAGGTAGCGGGCTATCTTTTTAGCCGCATCCTTCCCCGTTCCAAAAAAATCTTTAATCCGTCCCAACTTATCGTTTTCCTTTGCTGTTGTTCATATAATTTGTCCCTGAATATATAATCTGAACAGAACCTGTAATTTGCAAAGGAATATATATCCCACTATTTCCTGGAATGTGCTATTTCTTTCACAGAAGCTTTCTCATTCCCCTGATATCGCCGAGAGGTTAACCGAATCCATGTATGTTCTGCAAACTCAAAGAATGGTTGCTTTTCGTGATACCACCCAAAATGCAGGCAGAAAGGAGTAACCAGCATATAATCACCTTTCCCTGGAATAATTGAAAGAACAGAAATAATCAATTTTTTCAGAAAATCACTCTTAAGCCCTCTGAGAGAATACACAAAATCATGAGAGTAATACTTACAATTCACATATTCGAAGTCGTCATCATGATCGGTAAGTATACCAATATAATCCAATTGAAGGCTGTTATGTCCCTGAAGCCATGGGTAGACCGGGATATCAAGCTTTGACATAGCCATTGCTAAGCTCCATTCGCACGATTCTTCTGTGCGTCCTTTTTCCATCTTCCGGCTCTGGAAGTGTGTCAGGTCTTTTTTGCTCAACATTTCAGAAGCAAGCGTACAAACCTTTTTTGTGGTTTCATAATCCTGAGCATACATTAAGCCAGTTTGTACACGGCTTAGATAGGTAAGTCCAAATCGTTTAAGGGTTCTCTTACGTCGCCGCAACAGAACGTCTTTTATCACTCCCAGGTTTTTAGAAGCTCCGAAAAAATTATCAGAGACCATTGTACCGGTTATCGTAAACGGATGAGGAGATAATGATGTCCACATCGGCTCCGGGTCTTTGCACCATACAATATCACTATCCAAGAATATGTTTCGCTCAAAAAAGAGGTATTCGTGAATATTATGCTTAAACCCTACAATGGAAGCATGCTCTTCAGGGAGAGGATGAATAACATCGAACAGGTGAGTAAGCCCTTTTTCTTCTATAATTGATTTCTGTTTCTCAGTACAACAAATGACCACCGGGCGTTTTGAATCATACCTGCGAAGCGTGACTACCGAAGCCACTGTATGCTTCAAATACTTTGGATGCCCATAGCTCACATATACGTAACCCTCTTTGGCGAGCTTTTCCTTCTTTATAGATTTAAGCACTTTTTCTTTTTAATATAAGATGATTTTGAATTTATTATAACTACGCTTTTGCAGCTCGTTTTCTCAAACTTTCCATTAATGATTCGAAGCCTTTCCGCTTTATAATACGCTGAAATTGACGGTTATATGATCCTATAGTGGATACATCATCAATTATTATATCAGTAATAAACCATTCATTATCCTTGTGAACCATATCGTAATAAACCGGTGTGCGAACATCATCAAGCTGAGCCAGCGTTTCTACATAGGCTGAACTATCTTTAACCTCTATGGTTTTATATCGCACCTGAGCCCGGTATATATCAAGTTTATTGAGCGAGTTATCCCGAATAATGGTAGAAAATAGCTGCACAAACTCTTCTTGTTTCTCTTTAGAGATCGTATCGTAGGTTTCTTCAAGTGTCTCTTCTGCCATTTTCCTGAAATCAATAATGCCATTAATGATTTCCTTTAACTGGGCACGTTGTTCTTCGGAATACTCGGTTCCCTCCGGCCCCAGTAATTCCTTTATTTCTTTATCCCGGTTTTCAAGTAAGGTCTTGATCTCCTGTTCTGAATCAGCTCCATTCTGTGCAGTTGCCATCCCGGTAAAGAGCAATATTGTGAGCATGAATAGTGTACTTGTTTTAAATAATCTCATAAGAACTTAATTGGTTATTAACGTATTTAAAGGAAGTCCTGCTGCTTTATTCAATCGTGCTAACGACTTATTAAGCTCAAAGGTATTCTGCTTTAGCTTTAATTTTAGCTCTAATTCTTTTTTCAGGGCATCTACATAGTCCTTCACATCCCCCATACCAATATCGAAGTCCAATTGTTCCTCTCTCAACCATTTTTTTGAGGTTACCAATGCTTCATCCGTTTTTTCTACCTTGGTATCTGCCAGTACTGCTTTTCGGTACTTATCATACAAGTCTAATAGTATACCATCCTGCGCAGCCTCCTGAGCGTAGGATACTTTTCGGAGCTCAATACGACTTCTTTCAAGGGATGCCCGAATAGAAAAGAAGTTCAAATTCATGCGAATGCTAAGTCCAAATCCACCGGTAAAGAGATTAGTTGTATTCTGAATAAAAGGGTTATCCTGTCTTGGGCGGTTAGGTGTATTAGCATACTTGATATATCCTCCCAAAAATAAACCCGGCAAATTCTTCTTTTTAAGGGAACTTATATATGTGCGTGTAGCTTCGGCGCCTTTTCTCAGTGCCTTCAATTCCGGCCGATTATTTAAGGCTGATTGGTGGTAAAAATCGACAGGTTCTATCTTAGTGGCCAAAGGATCCAAAAAACGTGTTTCAGGTTCATATATAATTCCCTCATCATTTCGGAGTACATAATTCCAGGTTTCCCTGATAAACTCCATATTCCCCGCCACTTCCTGCTTCTGTATATCAAATTCAGATTTAAAAATTTCAAATTTGTAGATATCTGCTCCGTCTATATCCTGATCCCCCTCTTCGAGTGCTTTATCCAATTCCTTTGTAATATCATCAATTTTATTCTGGGCCTCGTCAAGTAACCGTTCAACCTCCATTGCCAAAACATAACTGAAATATAACTCAAACAGTTTTGTCTCCAGATCGGCTTTTTTCGCCTGAAAGCTATAACGAGCCGACTCAGCCCCAAGGCGGGCAGCTTCAATTGCTGTATTGATTGCTCCCCATGTAAAAAGAGGTTGTGCGGCACTTACTTCAAATCGGTTAAATACTCCCCAGTCTTCCCAATCATTTCTGAGGTTCGGATCCAGGTAATACTCATCTCTGGGTAGAGGTTCTCCCCAAGGTAAAGTGCTATCACTTTTTACAGCCGGAACCAATCCATGCTGAGATGAAAATTTCATACTGGGCAGTATACGTTGTGATTTAGCCATATCCACCCTGTTTTTGGCTAATTTCACATTCTGTTGTTCATAATCCAGCTGCCCGGAATTGTTAAGGGCCTGTTCAACAAAATCTGAGTAACTAATTCTGAGTGTATCCTGAGCAAAAAGGGAAGTATTGCTCATAAGAACCAATAGAAAAACAAAATAAAGAATTCGTGCTATCATAAATGAGTTTGTATTTGAGGCTTAAACGTATGCACGATAATAATATTTGTAATAAACAGAAATAGCCCCAATGTGGGGCTATTTTCCGGAGAGTGAGGGATTCTCCCGTAGGGATGCCTTCGGCTGAACCCACCGGAGACCTATAAGGCCTCAACTTCCTATTAGATAATTCCTGCACTTTTCAAAAAGGTATATCCATCTATACTTTTAAAGAACGATTCCCGCTTCCGGGCTTCTGAACGCGTCTCAAACTCTTCAACATGGTGCAACTTCCAGGGCCGGCGGCCTTTGGTGTAACGCACACGTCCAGCATTATGCTGTTTGAGCCGTTCCTCAACATCTTCGGAACAACCATAGTAGTATGTCCCATGAGATTCACTCTTCAATATGTATGTATGATAACTAATGCGGAGAGTGAGGGATTCGAACCCCCGGAGACCTATAAGGCCTCAACGGTTTTCAAGACCGCCGCATTCGACCACTCTGCCAACTCTCCATTAGGATACCTCTACAAAGTAAAGGAAATTTTCAATATGTATGGGAACCGGTTTTCAAGCCCGCCAGCATTCTCCCGAAGGGATGCCTACGGCAGACCATTCTGCCAATCTCCTAATTATCACTAAGTGCCTGAGCACCCGATACAATTTCTGATATCTCGGTAGTAATGGCACTTTGTCGAGCTTGGTTATATTTCAACTTCAGCTCTCGTTCTAAATCTTTTGCATTTTCGGTAGCGTTGTCCATGGCTGTCATCCTTGCTCCTTGTTCAGCAGCATTAGATTCGAGTATCGCTCTCCACAACTGCATGTTCAGATGCAGGGGTAAAAGCTTCTCCAGGATGGCGTCCGAATCAGGCTCGTAAATGTAATCAATAGATTGCTGAGATGCATGATCAGAATTGTCATCTGATCCTGACATTTTTTCTGTATCTATTGGAAGAACCTTTTGGATTGTTCTGGTTTGTGCAATTACAGATTTAAATTCATTGAATGCAATATACACTTCATCATATTCTTCACTTCCGAAACGCTCTATGGCATCTGCCATAATATCCGCTACCGGCTCATATTCAATATTGTCAAAGAAACCGGGAAATCCTTCTGCTACCTTGTACTTTCGTTTCTTAAAATAGGAAGTGGCTTTCTTGCCTATAGTTACTAAAGACAATGAATTATTTTCCAAGTGAGTTTCAAACTCATCAGAGAGTTTTTTCTCAATCTCTTTAAACAAATTATTATTAAATCCGCCACATAGGCCACGATCTGAACCGATCACAATAAAGAGCACATTATCTACTTTATCGGGGCTGCGCATAATTGGGTTTTTACCCCCTGCACTGCCCACCAGTCTGCTCACTACATCCTTTATTTTAGATGCATAGGGACGGGTACTGATCATACGGTCCTGTGCTTTTCTCAGCTTCGCAGCAGCAACCATCTTCATAGCTTTGGTTATCTGCTGTGTGTTCTGGACAGAACCTATTCTATTTCGTATGTCGCGAAGATTAGCCATGGATTAGTTTTCCTCAGTTGCGAGAATTTGGTCGATGGTCGTTTCTGCTACTTTGATAATTTTCTCAGACAGCTCATCATCAATCTGACCACTTGCTGCCAGTGCATCCATTTCTTCGCTATACTTGGCAAATACTGTTTCGAGGAACTGACTCTCGAAATTGTTGATTTGTTCAACTGGGATCTTATCGAGCATGCCTTCATCATTAATTTTCAGAAGGGCAATCTGTCGTTCTACCGGAAGAGGTTCGTATACGTTCTGTTTAAGAAGTTCAGCCGTTCGCTCTCCTCTTCTCAGCTGGGCTTGGGTAGCCGGATCAAGATCAGAACCAAACTTCGCAAAAGCTTCAAGCTCGCGATATTGGGCAAGGTCAAGCTTCAGCGTACCGGATAGTTTCTTCATTGATTTAACCTGGGCAGAACCACCTACACGAGATACCGAGATACCTACGTCAATAGCCGGTCGTGTTCCTGAGTTAAACAGATCGGTATCCAAAAAGATCTGCCCATCAGTAATAGAAATTACGTTGGTTGGAATATAAGCGGAAACATCGCCGGCCTGGGTTTCAATTACAGGCAGGGCTGTAAGGGATCCGCCTCCCTTAACTTTGGACTTAAGTTCTTCGGGAATATTGTTCATTGCCTGAGCTACTTCATCATCATCAATAATTTTTGCAGAACGCTCAAGCAGACGGCTATGCAGATAAAATACATCGCCGGGATATGCTTCACGGCCCGGAGGTCGTTTCAGCAGTAATGATAATTCACGATAAGCTACCGCTTGTTTAGAAAGATCATCATAAACAACCAGTGCATGTCGGCCGGTATCACGGAAAAATTCACCGATTGCAGCACCTGCAAAAGGAGCAATATATCGCATTGGTGCAGAAGCACTTGCAGGAGCAGACACAATGGTTGTGTAATCCATTGCTCCATTTTCTTCGAGCACTTTGCGGATATGGGCAACAGTAGAACCTTTCTGACCAACCGCTACATAAATACAGTGTACCGGTGTATCAGTATTCTGTGTAGCCTTCTGGTTAATAATGGTATCTATTGCAACAGACGTTTTACCCGTTTGGCGGTCACCAATAATAAGTTCACGCTGTCCCCTTCCAATTGGAATCAGAGAGTCAATAGCTTTTAATCCAGTTTGCAGAGGTTCCGATACAGGTTCCCTGTAAATTACTCCCGGAGCTTTTCTTTCGAGAGGAACGCGAATGGTGTCGCCTGAAATTGGGCCATGTCCATCGAGTGGATTACCCAGAGGATCAATAACCCGCCCAAGCACCCCTTCTCCTACATTCAGAGAAGCGATATCTTTGGTTCGTTTTACAGTATGTCCTTCTTCTACGGCATTAGAAGCGCCGAAAAGTACAATACCTACATTATCCTCTTCAAGGTTAAGTACCATTCCGGTTACAGAACTGCCATCTTCCGTTTTTGATTCTGGAAGTTCAACAAGTTCTCCGGCCTGTACTTGAGAGAGGCCATATACACGCGCTATACCATCACCTACCTCGAGAACGGTACCGACGTCATAAACATCGGCTTCGTTGTCGAAACCTGAGAGCTGTTTGCGTAATATGGCTGAAACTTCGTCTGGTCTTACTTGACTCATCGTATTATGTAATTTCGAAAACTGTTCTAAATTTTATTCCACGGCTGTTTCGAGGAACAATTCTTCAAGCTGTTCCAATTTATGCTTCACACTGCCATCAATCACGGTATCGTCAATCTTGACGGCCAGTCCACCTTTTAATTCGGGAACCTCCTTAATATGGAGTTGCACCTTTTTACCGGTGGTTTCTTCAAGCATTGATTTCAGCTTAGCTGTATGATTGTCATCTAAAGGCTGAGCAACACGCACCTCTACATTAATTATACCTGCATGCTTGTTGTATACATCTACAAAAGCTTCAACAATTTCACCTAAAATATCCGCTCGCTTCTTTTTTGCAATGAGCGTAATAAACAGATTCATCATCTTACCAACCTGTTCACTAAAAATTTCTTTTAGTGCTTCTGCTTTTTTATCCGGTTTTACAATCGGACTTTTCACAAAAAGGAGGAGATCTCTTGAATCAGTGATTGTGTTCTGAACGAACTTCACATCTTCCAGGACTTCCTCTACAGAGTTCTGCTCTTTTGCAAGCTCCAATAATGCGGTGGCGTAACGGCGTGCAGCCTTAGATACCAACATAGTTAGTTATAGCTTAATTTTTTGGAAGATCAGATAAAAAATTATCGACCAACTTATTATTCTTTTCAACATCAAGTTCGGAATCGATGATAATGGAAGCCGACCTAACAGCCAGTTTAGCCACTTCGCTTCTCAATTCCATTAATGCTTGTTTCTTTTCTTGCTCAATAGAGGCTTTGGCTTGCTCAATAATATGAGCTGCATCTTCTTTCGCCTTATTGATTCGTTCTGTCCTAAGCAGTTCAGCTTCATCCAGCGCTTCCTTGCGGATTTGCTGGGCCTTTACCTCTGCTTCACGAAGTGCTTTCTTGTTGTCTTCGGATATCTTCTCTGCTTTGGCAATTGCCTGTTCAGCAGACTCCAGAGACTCTTTGATGTTTTGCTCACGTTCGGCGAGCGACTTCATGATTGGAGGCACAGCATACTTTGTCATAACAAACAGGAATACAACCATGGATATTAAAATCCATATTGCAAATCCCGTATTGAATGATAAGAAGCTTCCGCCAGCTAAAAGAAGAGTCATCTTCTACCTTTTATATTTGAATTCCGAGAGCAAGAAGAATACAGATAACTGCACCAAGAAGAGCAACACCCTCAATGAAAGCTGCAGTCAAGATCATTGCACCACGAATGTCTCCAGATGCCTCTGGTTGGCGTGCAATACTTTCTGTAGCTGATTTACCAATCATTCCGATACCAATTCCGGCACCTATTGCTACAATTCCAGCTCCTATACCAGCTGCTAATAATCCCATAGTTCTATCTATTTGTTAGTTTTAGTTGATTATGGTTAATGAGTAAAATGTTATATCAGGCTTATTCAACGTGTTCTGTGTAGTAACCCTCTTCACCATGTTCATGATCCTCGGCAGCCATCCCAATAAATACTGCCGAAAGTAGCGTGAAGATATATGCCTGAACGAGAGCCACAAATGCTTTAAGAGCATATAAGGCCGCTGTCAGTGAAACAGAAAACACCCCGACACCTAAGCCTGCTGCTGTTCCAAATGCATCAGCAAAAATGAAGACCAACCCTAAAATAGCGATGATCATAATCTTTCCTGACAGCATATTTGCAAACAAACGAATGGCGAGTGCAAAAGGCTTGGTAAACATTCCCAGAATTTCTACCGGTGTTAAAATAATGCGAACCCATCCCGGAACACCCGGAAACCAAAATATGTGCCCCCAATAGTCTTTGGTGCCGCTAAACTGAGTGATCACAAATGTAATTACAGCCAACGTTCCGGTAACTGTAAGATCTGCAGTAGCGGTTGCAGCCCAAGGCAAAAGCCCGAACAGGTTCATGAATGAAATACCCATAAATACAGTAAACAGGTAAGGCACAAAACGAGCGTACTTATGATCATCTATATTTTCTTTAGCTATCTCGTCCCTGACAAATATAAAGAGGACTTCAAATAGATTCTGAAGCGCGCCTTTCGGCTCCACATCGCGGCCAACTCCCTTTCTGTAGCGTGAAGCAGCAAGAAATGTAATAAACACCGCCCCGCCTAAACCAAACCAGAAATACAACAAGTGGGAGGTAAGTGACATATCAACAATAATGTGCCCGCCGTCAGCCGGCACAGTTACCCCTTCCTCGGAGTGGGTAAATTCTTCTGAAGCTTCAGCCGACTTTACACTGGTATAAAAATCAAGATGAGTTTCCCCAGCTGCGTCTTCCCAATAATAGATACGCGGCAAATAAATTTTAGCGCCGAAAGCCTTGAAGTAATCATGATCTGCAACGGTGCCTACAATATCAATTACAGGTTCTTCTTCACCTCCCTCCCCTGCTTCAAATGCAAAGATGTTTGGAGTGCTTATGGACAAAAATAACAGGGTTAAAAATACACGACGCAGACTTTGAATCATTTCTTTCTGGTATCGCTCTTTTGAAGAATTTTGTTTAAAAAAATCATTTCCGTAACAGATTGATAAAGATAGGAAATTATAAAACTAACTGTAAAGTAGATTTCATCAATTTTTGTTGCTCCCACCAAAAAGATGAATAAAACTAAAACCAGCAGAAAGCGCACCCCCATGGAAATAAAAAAAACCTTGATAAACAGCCGGCTTTCGGCGTTTTTAAAATGATCCAAAATCCATGCACTGCTTAACACAAAGATAGAACTTAAGAGTGCCCCAGACAAAACGGACACTCCCTGCTGGGTACCCTTCACAAAAAAGAGAGCAGCAATAGCACCGTTTAAAAGTGCCAATGCTCCCATTATCCTAAAAAAACTGAACCTCAAATTATCCCTCTTCTTCAGTTGTTCGTTTCGAAATTCTGAGCACGGTGAATATAAATGTTATAATACCTACCACAATTCCTGAGAGCGTAACCCAGGGGGCCGTATCAAAGTACTGATCGGCCAGGTAGCCCAAAAAAATGGGAAAAGCGATTGACACTGCAATCTCTAATCCCAACCCCAGGTATACGCGATATTTTCTCGGTACGAAGTTGTTTGCCATTTAAGGTGCTTCTTTCACTTTCATCTTTTGGGAGGGAGTTGCTGTGTTTTGTGAAGAGATTTTTCTGGCGTTTTCTCCCATCCTGCACAAACCGTTTATTTGAGCGCCTTCCTCCACAATAAGTGTTTTGGTATAAATATCCCCTTCTATTACCGCACTTTTTCGTAACGTCAGTTTTGCAGATACCCGAATTTCTCCCTCAACCTTACCTGCAATATCTGCACCTTTTGAACTTATATTACCTATCACTTTTCCGCTGCCGGTTAAAATAATCTTACCGTCAGATTGGGCTTCCCCATTCACCCCCCCTGCTATCCTGACATCTGTTTTTGAGGATATATCGCCGGTAAGCTTTGTGCCCTCACTCAGAATGTTTACTGATGGTGAGTTTCCCGGAACGGATTTCGAATTATTCTTTGATGACTTTTTTGAATTTAACATGCCTTACTTAAATTATTTAATTAAATATAGCTCTGGGTTTTGAGAGACTCCGTTTTTCCAAATCTCAAAATGTAAATGAGAGCCGGAACTCAACACTCCAATATCACCTGCAGTGCCAAGCAAATCTCCTTTCAAAACAATATCGCCTTCCTTTTTATTCAGTTTTGTGAGATGCTTGTAGGTTGTAAGCACTCCGTCTTTATGCTGTATAGATATAACATAACCATAGTTCATTGTCCAGCCGCTATTAACAACAGCTCCACTGGCTACATTTGTTACGGTTTCGCCTTCTTTTGTGGCAATGTCAATACCAAAATGTCTTTCTTCAGGTTTATAACTACGGCTTATTGTCCCCTGAAGGGGATAGCGGGCAGGAAACATAGGTGCTGATTCCAACATTCCTGCAGCCAATATCTCATATTGATTGATTTGATCGGCCGATTCATCCATCTCCAACCCTATAGATACCGGATCACGGGACCGGTTTTCATTTTGGGAAGCAATCAACCGTTGGTCAATATTTAAGGTGGTATCTACGCTCAACCTGATCACGTTTTTCATTTCTTCCAGCTGTATCTCTCTTCGTCTAAGCGAGTCTTCGAGAGCAACCGTCCGTTCGGTAATATCCAATATCTGTTTCCTGATGTCCGCCTGATCCGAACTATAAAGCAACCCACCAAGAGGGGTTAGCATAAAAAAAAGTGAGATGACACCTACAATGAGCAGACTCCCCCCTATTATCAGCATAAAAAACCGTTTGGGTTCAATAACATAGGAATTATCTTCGCCCGGTTTAGAGTCGTCCAGCAGAATCAAAGTGATTCTTTTGTTTCGTTGTTCGAATAATTTTTGGATAAATTTCAACATTAGACTCAAAAGTTAAGAAAACCTGGGCTGACTCATAGAACTAATTTCATCAAAAAAGGCAGCTAATTCTCCGGTTAGTCCTTTTCGGTCAAATTGTTCCACATAATCCTTTTTTGCAGCAGGGAGCTCTCCCTTTTTCCATACATCATGGATAGTGTGCAGTTTTGTGGCTACATCTACAGCAGAATCTACTTTTGCCACAAAGCCCCCTCCATACGATTGCAATATTTCGGCAGCCGCACCTTTATGGAGTATCCCCAATATTGGTTTTTGGCTGCCAATATATTCGAACAATTTACCGCTTTTGATTTGTTTATGCTCTGAACTAAAGTTAGAAATCATCCACAACAAATCTGCTTTCTTTAGATTAGCAACGGCCTTTTGGTGCGGCAAGTACCCATAGTTTGTACAAACATCAGCCAGTCCCAATTTCTGAATAAGGCGTTTTACCCGTGGTTCTATTCCTCCCTGGAAGTGTAGGTGAACCTCACCTTTACTGAAGTATCCATTACGTATTGCCTGGCTAACTCCTTTCAGGAATACATCTGGTTGATTGCTCTCATAAAATAAACCACTGTATAAAATATTCAGCTTACCTTCCTGGTAATCCAGAGACGAGGATGTGTGATCCTTAAAATCGTCTGCATCGTATCCATGGGAAATAACTTTACACTCCGGGAATTGTTTTCCATAAACTTCCTTCATCCCCTTCAACATAAATTGATCGAGTCCGGTAACCCCACTTGCCTGTTTAAGACAGCTCTTTTCCAGCTTCTTCATTTTCTTCTTCTGCCAATCAAACATTTCATCCATAAAATGATTGTTCAACCAGGCATCCCGGTAATCCAACACCAGGGGAATCCCCGATTGTTTACTCACTTCAGAAGCAGCTATATGGTTACTAAATGGAGGTGCTGTACTGTAAATCAGATCGACATCGGTCTTTGTTATTATGTTAAAACACTCTTTAACTGCCGGGCTGATCCATCCTTTCTTATTGTCAGGAAAAAGAAACAGACGCTGTACTCTGCGTATCTTTTGGGTAATGAAGTCAGGGATATAGTCAATTCTTTTTGAGTCAGATCCCGTTGAGTGGAACAACGTTTTTGCTTTAACCCGGTAGATATCCGGGGCTATTTCTTTGAGCTCATCTGCCAATGACTCATCAAAATGAGAATAGAGACCTGGTTCCGGGCAAACTACGATGGGGTTCCACCCAAACTGCCTGAGATATTTAACAAACTTAAGCGGACGTTGTACTCCACTCCCACCCATGGGGGGGAAATAGTAAGCTATAAAGAGTACGTTTTTCATTTCCGGTGATCCGCTCAGGATACCGAGTAGTTCGGTGCCTCTTTGGTGATCTGAACAGAATGCGGATGACTTTCTCTATAGGAGGCTGCTGAAATCTGTACAAACTCGGCCTTCTTCATAGATTCAATATCTTTAGCTCCGCAATATCCCATAGCAGCCCGTAATCCACCCGTCATTTGATGGACTACCTCACCCAAGTACCCTTTAAATGGAACCCGGCCTTCGATGCCTTCTGGCACCAGTTTATTGATATCATCTTCAACATCCTGGAAGTAGCGGTCTTTAGAACCTTTATTCATAGCACCAATACTGCCCATACCACGATATGATTTGTATTTCCGTGACTCATAAATAATTGTCTCGCCCGGGCTTTCATCTACCCCGGCAAACATCGATCCCATCATAACCGCATCAGCACCTCCGGCTATGGCCTTTGGGATATCTCCTGTCTGCTTGATCCCTCCATCAGCGATTAAGCCAATACCATTTTCGTGGGTATACTCAGCTATTTCCATAATAGCACTCAATTGAGGCACCCCTACTCCGGTTACAACTCTTGTTGTACAAATAGAACCCGGGCCAACGCCAACTTTAACTACATCTGCACCTGCATCTGCCAGGGCTTTAGCCGCCTTAACGGTTGCTATGTTACCTCCAATTATCGAGAGATCCGGATATTCTTCCTTTATTTTCTTCACGGTTTCGAGCACCCCTTGAGAGTGTCCGTGGGCAGTATCAACGGTAATAGCATCAACTCCGGCTGCAACCAGAGCCTCTACCCGCTCTTCCGTATCTTCTGTTACCCCTACTGCGGCTCCTACTCTTAAGCGTCCCATGCTATCTTTACAAGCATTAGGAAAATTCATTTTCTTCTCTATATCCTTAAAAGTAATGAGGCCCACCAGCTTATTGTTCTTATCTACAATGGGCAGTTTTTCTACTTTATAATGCTGAAGGATTTGTTCAGCCTGCTGTAGGTTGGTTCCTTCTTTGGCCGTAATCAAATCTTGGTGAGTCATGATATCACCCAGCTTCTTATTCAGCTCCGACTCAAACCGTAAATCCCGGTTGGTTACAATACCTACCAGTATGCCCGCATCATCCACAATGGGAATTCCACCAATTTTCTGCTTTTTCATAAGCGCTCGGGCCTCCCTGACGGTAGCTCCTTCCTTTAAAGTAACAGGATCTACGATCATCCCGCTTTCACTTCTCTTAACCAACCGTACATGTTCGGCCTGGTCTTCAATACTCATGTTTTTGTGAAGCATGGCAATGCCACCCTCTCTTGCCAACGCTATAGCCAGGCGATATTCTGAAACAGTATCCATAGCCGCACTTATTATGGGTACATTAAGCGTCAAATTGGGAGTAAGCGCAACAGATGTATCTACATCTCGTGGAAGAACCTGAGAATAATCTGGAACTAACAGTACATCATCATAAGTTAGCCCCTGGCGTGTAATCCTTTCAAAGGGAGAAGAGTTATTCATTTTATACATGTAACATAAAGAGTTTGGCTTGCAGTTTTTCAAAGATAAGGATATCTGTTTGGAAGTTCTTATTTGAATACGGATTTTTTATCTAACCCCACAACCCTGACATCTATTGTATTTTGAGCAGTAACAGAACATATACTAAACAGGAAATAAGCCGCATTCTCAACAAAGCTTCTGAGATACAAACCAAAAAAGATCTCTTTGGCGAGGATCAGCATTTAACCGAAGAAGAGCTCATTCATATTGCCGAAGAAGTGGGAATCGACAGGCTTTCTCTGAAGGAAGCCATACAACGGTCCGATTTTGAACATTTTGATGCGGGCTATAATTGGCTGAAAGCGACATCCAGAATACAAACTATTGCTTCCATTGATGGTGAATTTACCGACGAAGAATGGGAAGAAATTGTGCAGGAGATCCGTAGGATTACAGGGGGTATTGGCAAAATAAATAAAGTGGGTAAGTCTTTTGAATGGGAACAGCGAAAGAATGACATAGGCTATACCCACTTTTCATTTACTCCCCAGAAAGGCAAAACCAAATTGCAGATGGTATCTTCGTGGGGGGCGCTTAAAATGATTATTAATATCATGGCTTTTATGTTTGGCTCTTTAATCTTGCTTATCACCTTTAAGGAAATCAGCTCCAAGCAAATAGGCATGCTTATGGCCCCTCTTGGAGGTTTGGGTGGATTAGCTATGGCACGCTTCTTTTTAAAAACCCATTATAACCGCCAAAAAGAGAAAGTGATCGACATAAAGAATGCTGTTGCTAACAAAATTAAATCTTTTGGGCAGGCCAAAACTCCTGAAGACACCATAGAGATAGAAGATGCTGAGGTGTATCGGGATGATAAACATCACTCTGATGACAAATCTAACCTTCGGAGCTAAATAACTTCTATTTTACCCCCTTAGCTCAATATGTCATGGATAACCGTGATATAAGAAAAGCGGAAAAATCCTTTCCGGAACTACCAAGAAATAAACACCAAACAAACTTGCTTAAAGAAGAAGAAGAACACCACCATACAATTGAAAACCAAAAAACCTCAGAACAGTCGGAAATACACTCTCAGGTTTTAGAACCTGATGGGCACTTTGACTGGATAAAAGGAAGCCGTCAAATCCAGCATGTATCCCAATTGAATGGAACCATCAACGACAACAATTGGGAAGATGTGATTCGAGAGATGCGCAATATAACCGGCGGAACTGGAACTACATACACAGATGGCCCTGCCTTTGAGTGGGAGCAGCTTAAAAAAACCAGTTACCGACATATCGCCCTAACTCCTGAACAAGATAAGACCAATGTACAGTTTGTGTGTTCATGGACCGTTTTGAAGATGATCGTCACCCTTCTCTCCTTTATAGTCCCCTTTATTCTCACAGCTGTTATACTGGATAATATGGCAGCCGGTAATCTTACACGTATCCTGTCAGCAGTCTTAGCTGGTGTTGTGGGCTTTCCCGTGGGCCGCTTTATACTCAAGCTGTACTTCAACAAACAGAAAAAACAACTTCAGGACATATTGGAGGCGGCATTACGGATTCTCAAACAGTCATAGATCCCCGAGACTAAATAATATGTAAGCCCAAACATCTATACCTATACCGAGCCTACTCTGCTGTTATTCAACACCAGGCTGCATCCCTGTTACTGAAACAAAATTTACAGCAGTAGTGAACTAAAAAATGGTTCGGTTCACCCTTCCTGTTCAAAGGCTTTTCACTTTCAGTGCTTTAACTGCGGCATCAAGCGTGCATATATTATCCTGATAGCAGCTTATCCAGTAGTGGATGCTCTTGCGGCGCCTTTCTACATAAGGGTCGCAGGAAGAAAAGTATCCTTTCAATTCCTGAACCATAAATTTCACATCATCATAGATTTCAATCTTAAGGGCATCGGGCAACCCGCCCCATCCCATTAGATCAAACGCTTCCTGCATCTCCGCGTATTCTTCTCTGCTTTCTTTTTTGATTCTCTGGAGCAGAGGTTCTGCAAAAAGCTGATTCAGTGTTCGTGCTTGCTTTGGGTTGGTTGATGCTGTATTCGGTGTCATAGTCATTGAGTTTTGTTCTTTTTATTTACTCAATAATAACACCAGGAAGTGACAACAGTGTGTCACCCCTATTTAAAAAAAACTTCCCAGGATATAATTGACGAAAAGCGGGACGGAGACAAGGGACAACAGACGGTAGACGAGGGGCGGTGGTCCATGGTCAATAGTCGTTGGTGATTGGTCGTGGGTCGGTAGCCCTCTTCGTCGCTTGTCGTTGGTCCTTCACCCACGTCCATCGTCCATATAGGATTCATTCCGGATAAATGCTCTTCTTAGCAGCAAGCAAGGTATTCTTCATCAGCATGGCAACGGTCATTGGGCCTACGCCGCCAGGCACGGGAGTAATCCAGCTGGCTTTTTTGCGAACGGACTCGAAATCAACATCGCCTACCAGTTTGTAGCCTTTTTCTGATGTTTCGTCGGCCACTCTGTTGATACCCACATCAATAACTACGGCCCCTTCTTTTATCATTTCGGCTTTAACAAGGTGAGGCTGGCCAGCTGCAGCAATGATAATATCCGCAGATATAGTATGCTGGGTAAGATCTTTGGTATATTTGTGGCAAATAGTTGTCGTCGCTTTCCCGGATGAATTTTCCCTGGATAACATAATAGCCATGGGAGATCCCACAATATTACTGGCGCCCACTACCACTGCATGCTTGGCTTTAACCGGGATGCTGTAATGCTTAAACAATTCCATAATACCCGCTGGTGTGCAACTGCGGAAACAAGGTTGATCTACCGTTAACCTGCCCACATTCATAGGGTGAAAACCATCTACATCCTTGCGATGATCGATGCATTCAATGACATCGTGTGAGGATAAATGAGACGGCAGAGGCAGCTGTACCAAAATGCCATCTACTCCATCATCTTCATTATATCCCTGTATCACTGATTTCAATTCTTTTGCTGAAATAGTGTCTTGCAGAATACGGGTATTTGTTTCTATTCCCACATCCTCACAAGCGCGGGTTTTTGCCCCGGTATATACTTTAGAAGCTGGGTCGTCACCTACCAGTACCACTTGCAGAAAAGGAGCTCGGTATCCCTTTCCAGTCCATTCATTCACATCTTCGCGAACCCTGCCTCTAACTAATTTTGCTACTTTTTTCCCATCAATTAATTCTGCGCTCATATTATCGCTCGATATTATATTTTTTCATTTTATTATAAATGTGGCTTCGTTGTATGCCCACTGCTTCCGCTGTTTGTGAGATGTTCCAATCGTTCTTCTCCAACTGTTTAACCAGAAACATCCGCTCTGCCGATTCTTTGAAATCCTGAAAACTCTCAGTTTGATCTGCCAGCGAATTTAAATCCCCGGCATCAATTTCTTTGGTTGAAAGTATGTCTTCCACCGTTTCTTCATCAATCTTATCATCTGTAGATAATATCCCCAGGCGTTCCACTGCATTATGCAGTTCCCGCACATTTCCCGTCCATTTTCTTTTTTTAAGGGATGAAAGTCCCCCATCGGTAAACTGAACCGAGGAAAAACTAATATCATTTTTCTTAAGATTCTCCAGGCAGGCTTCTGCGATTAAGGGAACATCCTCGGCGCGTTCTCTTAATGGAGGCACTTTAATAGGAATAACACTTATGCGATGGAATAAATCTTCCCTGAAGTCTCCTTCTCCAATTTCTTCTTCCAGGTCTTTGTTGGTAGCCGCTAACACCCGCACATCTACAGTAATCTTCTCATTGCCTCCCACCCGTACAATACTATTTTCCTGTAGAGCCCTTAGCACTTTAGCCTGGGCTTCAAGACTCATATCCCCTATTTCATCCAAAAATAACGTACCACTGTCTGCCTGTTCAAATTTACCAATACGCTGCCTGGAAGCGCCGGTAAAAGCCCCTTCTTCGTGTCCAAAAAGTTCGCTCTCCAGCAGCTCAGAAGGAATAGCTGCGCAGTTCACTTCAATAAAGGGACCAAGTCTTCGGGAACTTTTTTCATGAATCCATTTGGCAACCAGCTCTTTGCCCGTTCCGTTCTCGCCCGTTATTAGTACTCTTGATTGAGTAGGTGCTACTTTTTCGATTAGTGATTTTATCCGTGAAATAGGTTTACTCTCCCCGATGATCTCCTGGATTTTCGGGAGTTTCTTCTCAATCTTCCGGTATTCGCGGGCCAGGTTTCCCTGCGACAGAGCATTCCGTACACTGATCAATAATCGATTTAGATCCGGGGGTTTCTGAAGAAAATCATAAGCTCCTTTCTTAGTGGCTTCCACAGCTAACTCAATCGTGCCATGCCCCGATATCATGATAACCGGCAGATCTATACCCTTTTCCCGGAGTTGATCCAGTACCTCAAGTCCGTCCATCCCTTTCATTTTGATATCCAACAGCACAAGATCCGGTATGTGGGTTTCAACAAAATCAATGGCCTCCTGACCATTATTTGCTGAAGAAACCTTATAATCCTCATATTCCAGGATTTCTGTTAATGTATTCCTGATTGCCCTTTCATCGTCTACTACAAGGATATGCTGTGTTTGCTCGGCCATGCAGTTAATTAATACTTTTCGTACAGATATTGCAAAATCTGTTCATGAAAACTATCCACGGGTTTCACCTTTCCGGCATAATGATTTGTAGCAATACTTACCACAATACGGTCTCCTGATAAGGTATCCAGGTAACCACTCAAAGTACGCACCCCGCTTACATAACCCGTTTTACCTCTGAATTTCTTATAAATCTCTGTTCCTTTCGTTCTGTGAGCCAAAGTACCATCAACACCAGATACAGCCAAACTCTGTATATAGGCCTCAAACTGATCATGTACTTGCATTTTAGTCAGTACATCCGAAATGATACCCGTGGTGGTGTAATTTCCCGATGCCATCCCTGAACCGTCATTCATCAGAACCAGCGCAGTATCTATTCCCAGCTCATGCAGGAACGTACGCACTTGCAGGATCCCGTCTTCAAAAGATCCGGGCATCTTGCTTTTTGTGGCCGATAGCTTCTTGGTAAACATTTCCAAATAAAAATTATCACTCTCTTTATTAGCCCATGCCACAAGTTCCGACAAGGGTTTTGATTTGTGAATAGCCAGCACGTTGGGTGTTTCTATTATAGAATTCTCCTCAAGAATCGCATTACCACCTTCTATTTTAATTCCATTTTGTTCGGCATATTCATGAAAAGAATCGAGGAAAAACAAAGCCGGATTATGAATAGACAGGGATTCATCCTCATAATACCCTTTGGGTAATGTACTGCCCAGCACAATACGGTTAGCTCCCAATGCCCTCCGATAGTATTCATCATAATCTATATCAGGATGGGTAATCAGCTGCTGATTGTCAAATTCTACATACTCTGTACTATCAGGAAACCAATCAATCCGGGGAGTTTCACCAATCCCCCCTTCTGCAAACACTTCCAGATCTACCGCATTATTATTAAAGGACAACGGACTTATTTGTACTCCATAGTAAAATGAAAAATCATCCCAGCTCCACCCCTTGGGGTATAGCTGTCGGTCGAAAAGAGATACATCTGCCAGCAACCTTCCTGTTACCCGCTCAATGCCCATCTCATGCAATTGGCCGGTTAACTTTTCGAACACGTGATAGCGGTTATTTTCGTACAGATCTCCGCTGATTGATGGATCGCCGCTCCCCTTAATAATCAAATCTCCTTTCCAGTTATTTCCTTCCAGAGAACCTTCTCCGTAAATAATAGTTTCAAACTGGTACTCTCCACCGAACTCATCCAGTACAGCAGCAGTAGTCAGCAGTTTTTGATTGGAAGCGGGTATTATCAGCTTATCTGAATGAAGGCTTTCCAGAATCTCATTATCCGTATTACGGACCGTTACCGACCAAAAAGCTTCCGGATTCTCCGACGTTGAAATAAGTTCAGACAGTGATTGAGCTACAAGCCCTTCCGTTATGAAGAGCATTAATAATAGAGGCAGAAAACGGAAGGTGTAGTTCATTTAATTCACGAAATATTTTTCTTCTTCATCCTTAAAGGCATTCAATATACACTCTGAATCCTCACATGATAAAATCTTTTCCCGAAATGAAGCACTGTTCATTAAACGGGAAATACGGCTCAACAGCTTAATATGGTAGCTGTTGTTCGAAACCGGCCCCACCAACAAAAATACCAAGCGTACAGGTTGTCCGTCAATTGAATCGAATGGAAGTGATTCTTTCAGCAATGCAAAGGCCGCCAGGTTGGCATCTACAGCTTTAGTTTTCGCATGTGGGATAGCCAACCCTTTACCAACGCCCGTTGACATAATTTTTTCACGTTCAAAAACGGCGGTGCGAATTTCCTCCAACTGCTCTTTAGACTCTACCTGTTCTTCCAGCGTATTTACCAGTTCATTAATTAATTCCTTCTTAGACTGTACTTCAAATAAAGGCAAAACAGTGTTTTGACTGAGCAGCGAAAATAAATTCATTTAGTAAATTTGGGGTTGACTAACCTGTTAAATGATAGGATTAGAATATAGGCACCAGATGCGCAATCAATCAAAGATTAATTCCATAGATTTAGTTAAATGATTTTAGCTAAAGCTACTCTTTACAAATATAACCTTAGTGGTAAGCCAAGACAGTTCCCTAATTCACCTTAACTAATCTCATATACGTCCGGGATGTTAAAACCTGAGCATAGGAAAACTTCAATTTCTGATTTTGAAATTCCTAGAAAAATACGTCTTCAACATCAATACAAAAGAATAATCAGAATCTTTTTTACGCCTTATTAAGAGACAAAAATTCAAGGACTTATTTAAGGGATTTTTCAAGAATTGTTAATTCATAGATAGTATAATGGCAATCCCATGCATGAAGGTCGGTATGGAAAACAAGACATAAATAATAACAAGAGTAAAAAAACACTGTTATGAAATACACATCTAATGTTTTACATGCATCTATATTTGCAACTCTGATAGCTCTACTAATGGTCTTCAATTTTGAATATGCCTCGGTAGAAGAACAACCTCAAAGTTTGCTTCAACTATCAGAAGCAGGTAAGTGCACAATTACAATCGACTGTGGCAGTGATGACGAAGAGTGCTTCAGTTCAACCACTGGTAATACCACTGTAATTGTGAATGGAGGTGTTGAAAGTGTTGCATTCGAGGGAGACTGCCCTATAAGGTAAACTCATCGCTAAGCGTAAAAAACCTCTCACTTGAAATACAGTGAGAGGTATTTTTCAACCTAAGTATTATTATATGTCAAAATTAGCCCCTCTTATTGTTCTGTTATTATTTCCATTTCAGTCCTATAACCAAATTTCAGTTGTGCAGACCGACAACCGTGAAAAAGTTCTCAATCTACATCTCGAGCATACTTATGAACTAGACAGAGGATATTATTTGTCGTTCCTGGAATTTGAAAATGGAAGATTATATGGAATATGTCCACAACTACGCCGCATTTACTCCCTGGATATCAGGCAAAAAAGAATAAAGCATTTCACTTTTAACAAGGGAAAGGGACCAAATGAAATTTCGAGAGGCCCGTTTGGCATTTCCATCTCGGAGAAAAATATAGTCTTGAATGATACCGATACCCAGCGAATGGTTTTGTTTGATTATAAAGGACATCCCACTCAAACCGTGCTATACAAGCAAAGCGAAGTATCAGTTGGTTCTATTTATAACATAAGGGGAGAAAACGCTTTCCTGAATAAAGTACTAAATCCGCTGAATGGCATACGTTACTCTATTCTGGATCCTGCCTTAGGAACCACCGTTTCAAGATACAAGATACCCCCCGATTTGTTAAAACAACTCAAAAAAAGCAGAGATATCTTCCGTGTCAGTGGTTATGCAGCTTTTTCTGGTGATTACCTGATCCATGCAAACAAGTATTATGGAGACCTGCTAATGTGGGATAAGAAGAGTGGGAAATTTCTGAAAACCGTACAAGTCTACGATCCGGGTAACCCATCCAACCGTAAAGCACAGTTGGGAGATATGGTCGGAAACATACCCCCTCAAAATACTAAGGCTACTTTTCTACAGCTAACGGATAATCCTCTCTTAAAAGAGAGAATCTTTTTATTAATAAATAGTAAAGATGGCACTTTCAAGAATACTACTGTGTATGATTATGATCTTCAAAAAGAAGAAATAGTACAACAATACAAACTACCTGCTCCTGCCAAACTGATACAAAGTAGCAACACTCATCTATTTGTGTACAGCGAAAAGCAAAGTGAAATCTATCAATATGAAATTGAAAAAAAGAACTGATATGAAAGTGAGTAGAAAAATATTATGGTCCGCAATTTTAATTCTGCTCAGCCTTAATATATATGCCCTCTATCAAAGCTATACCGCGCGGACTTCATTCAATAACCTCAAGCACGATCTTTCACTAATTTCAAATCGGTATAAAGTATGTGAGGTAGTCTCTTGCTTTCAGAAAAATTTTCTGGAAAACCATGTAAAGGATGTCCGTTTTATGATCTACTTACCCCTGAAGAGCAACTGCATTAATTGTGTAAAAAGTAATAATGAAATACTACAACTTGTCATACAACATGGCCCGGAAATAGCTGATCACCTCACTGTTGTATTACTCAACCCTTCCGATAATACCATCAGTTCCGACCTGAAAAAGGAAGGATTTCATGTACTGTCTGTAGAAGATCAAAGCCAAATTTTCAAAGAAGAATTTAGGCTCAACTACCCGGCTTTATCTGTGATGGATAAACATTCAACCTTATTGAATCATGAGGTATTATCCAATGAAGTATTTGCCAGGGAACGGCAGCACGCATTCTGGCATGCAGCCATATACCTACTGAATCAAACGTATCCATAACTGAATTTATACCTTCAGTTTTAACAGAATGCCCACCTGCTGAAGGAGCAATCCCCGGATGCATAACGTTGGCGAAATGCTTACACTTGGACATGCACTGGATAAAAAGCTCAATCACTGTCCTAAGGAAAGATTTACAGGTAGAACTGCGCAGCCGTTTTGCCCTCAATACCGTACTTGCTTTTGTAGCCGCTTCCCTCCTGTTGATTTTGTTTACCCTCCGAGCCGACCAGCTTGATCCCATCCCCAAAACAGCCTTGGTTTGGATTATCATTTTATTTGCCGCACTCTCTGCGCTGGGCAGAAGCTTTCTTGCTGAGACTGACAAAAAAACCTACAACCTCCTGCGTATTTATACTCAGGGAACGGTCGTTTATGCCGGCAAACTCCTGTACAATTTTTTATTCACATTGTTCATCAATGTGGTAACGTTTTCGATTTATATTTTTCTGATGGAATTAAAGGTTGTTTCATGGAATGCCTTTTTAGTTATGCTGATTGTTGGCACAGCCGGCCTTTCGGGAGTAGCAACAATGACGGCTGCTGTCGTATCACAGGCCGACCGCAAAGGAGCGATTTTTTCCGTTTTAAGCCTTCCCCTTTTTGTACCTTTAATGCTGCTGTTGGCGGACTTATCAAAATCGGCTTTTATTGATGGTAACGCTTCAACCAATAATATTACCGCTCTTATTGGTTTTGCCGGGGTTACTATAAGTGCCGGCATTATCTTATTTGACTATATCTGGGAGGAATAGATTAGTTTTATGAATATCGAATTTGGAAATCGACGAATTATTGGACAAAACCGGGCAAAAGAACAGGTAGAACGGATTTTAGAATCTGATCGAATCAGCCATGCTTATTTGTTTTCAGGTCCATCGGGAATAGGAAAAACAGCTTTTGCTCTGACGTTTGCTGAAGCTATTAATGGCATCGACCACCTCAGTGAGTTAGGCGACTACACTTCTTCCAAAAAATCTTCCTGGTTCACCCATCCCGATATACATGTTTTTATTCCCAAGCCAACCTCTGCAAAAACAGACGAACTAAGAGAACGCCTGGAACTACTGGCAGAAGATCCCTATGAAATTATAGACTTTTCCCGCCGTCCTTCCCTCAGCGATGATTCATCCAAAAACCTGCAGGCTTTTTACCCCATTAAATATTTCAGGGATGATATCCGCCCGATTGCAAAACTGAAACCAAATGAAGGAAACCGAATTGTTATTATACTCACCGGAGTGGAAACCATGCGTAAGGAAACGGCTAATGCTTTTTTAAAGCTGCTTGAAGAACCCTCCGATCGACTTATGTTTATCCTGACAACTGAAAACTATGAGAGCCTGTTGCCCACTATAACTTCGCGCTGCCAACATATACCGCTGGGCACTTTAAAAGATGAAGAAGTAAAGCAGGGGCTTATCCAAATTGACGGGCTTGATCCCGATGAAGCAAACTACCTGGCCCGCGTGTCTAACGGCAACTATGCCATGACCCGGTTTTTTGATGTAAACCGGCTTCGAAAAGACCGCGAATATGTAGTTGAATACCTGAGGTTGTCCTATAGCCATGATGCGGCTGCCCTTTCGCAAATGGTTCAGGATTGGCAAAGTGCCCATAACATTGAAGGGCTCATATCCCTTACCAATCTAATTGAGATGTATATCCGGGACCTTATTGTATACCGGGCCACTCAAAACAAAAAATATATTACAAACATCGATCAGCTTGCTTCTATACAGAAATTCAATGATTCTCTGAAAGATGCCAGGCTGGAAGAGATGATTGAGCATCTCGATGGAATGCGCCCGCTACTGCGGCAAAATGTGACTCCCAAACTGACTTTCCTGGTACTGGCCCTGCGATTTTCAAGTTTAATGCGGGGACAGAAGCCGTATATTCCCTCCGAGAATAACTGGAAACATATACCCGCTTTTGTGGAATAATTTATGGCTGAATTGAAATTTTATAAGATGCAGGGAGCCGGAAACGATTTTGTCGTTTTTGACAACCGTGATTATGGCTTTACGCTGAATGAAATTATTGAGATAACCCCCCGCCTCTGCAATCGCAAATTCGGAATAGGTGCCGATGGATTGATGGCTCTTGCCCCCCCCCAACTTCCCAACACTGATTACACCATGATTTACCGCAATGCTGATGGCAGTGATGCCGGCATGTGTGGCAATGGAGCCCGTTGTTTGTCCTTATTTGCCAACAGGCAAGGTTTTGAAGCAGAACAACGCTTTAATGTACACCAGAACATTTATAAAGCCATTGTTAGCAGCCAAGAGAAAGTATCTATTCACTTTCCCGTTACCGTTCATACCGAACAACTTGAGATTGATAATGAGCTTTTCATAAAAGCTAATGCAGGTACGGAACATCTTGTGTGTTTCGTTGAAGAAAACAGCCTTAAAGATGAAGATCATCTTGTTGAAGAAGGACGAAATATAAGAATGAACGATAAGGTAAATCCACCGGGAGCCAACGTAAATTTCGTCTATATTGCAGGAAAAGGCAGGCTTTCTCTGCAGACCTACGAACGGGGAGTGGAAAACCTAACCTTAGCGTGTGGAACAGGGGCTTTGGCCTCTGCCATTGCAGCTCACGATTGGGAAGAAAAAGGCGAATCGCACGCACATTACCAAGTTTCTGTTAAGGGAGGAGAACTCGAGTCCACTTTTGACTTCAATACAGACGAACAAAGCTACAATAACTTAATTTTAACCGGACCCGCTTATTTTGTTTTTGAAGGCATCATCCACCTATAAGTCATTACTTCTTTTTCTTTCATTCAGCCTGTTCCTGTCCTGCTCTTCCTTGGATTTTTCACAATCTTCGGATACCAACGGCAGAGTTGGAATATCCTATCCAAGCAACTACCTGGTGCCTGGCCAACTTCCTGCTCCACAATCAGTTAAAAGTATTATGCTGCATCGCAAAGGAAGCTCGAATGCCCCTCCTATCATTAAACTGGGCAGTAATCAACAGCTGGTGCTCTCATTTGATGAACTGGCCAACCTATCGGGACAATTCAGGATTACTTTCACACACCACAACCAATACTGGGAAAACAGCAACCTCCCAGACGACTGGTTTATCGATGGTATCAATGAACTTATTATTGGAGGCGGAGAGAAGAATGCCCTGCATGAGCCCGACTATTTCCATTATGACATTGAATTCCCCAATAACCAAATCAATTTCAAAATAAGTGGAAATTACATGCTTCATGTATCAGATTTCTCTTCTGGCACTGAACTCTTTTCTCTGCCCTTCTTTGTGACCGAAGAAGCCGGGACAATGACCTCAAGAGTAGAAACCATTTATAACGCAGGTCCTGGCGGAGCTCCTATCGACCAGCCCTTTAGCGTGCTTACAAACCCGGATTTTGTTGAATTCCCTCAATTCGATCTTACGTTCTTTTTTGTGCAAAACAGATTTTGGGGTCAAACCCGTGAAACCGACATCTTTGATATCTCCCGTAAAGGGGAAACGGGCTTTCACCTGTCCAGGCACCGGTCTTATGCAGCCAACTTCGATTTCAATGGACTTCGGTTAAACAATTTCACCCAGGGAGGGCAGATTATTGAATGGCTGCCCGGGCTCACTCCTCCCAAAGCCGTGCTACGGGAAGATATCCTGAATTTTTCCTCCGATCCGGTTCCCTCCTGGAATTCCACTTTTGGGCTACCCGAATCTGACCGGAACTCACGTTATGCCAATGTTCGGTTCCGCTTTGCAGATGGCGGGCAGTTTAATACCAGCCAGGGAGTGTACCTGGTAGGCGATTTTAACCAATGGTTGCTCTCCGACAAACATAAGCTGGAGTACAACCCCAATTCCGGTTATTGGGAAACTACTGCTTTGATCAAAGAAGGCTCCTATACCTATAAGTATGCCATCAAATCGGGCAGGGATGGAGTGGACGATTTAACGCTCAGCGATAGTATCACCCGCAGGACCCAGGAATATGTCAGCCTGGTGTACTTCCATGATCCCGCCTATAGATACTACCGGCTCATACAGGCAGATGTGTTTTATTCTACAGACCAATAAAAAGGCCCAACAACCGGCCATCGAGGAGGCTGTTTGTTCATACCCGGGCTTTTCCAGCTGTCAGATGCTTTTAGTGGGGGTTTATTATCATAGAAAACGGATAACAATATCAGAAACTTTATTGTTATATACCTTCGTGAATAATTTGGGCTAAATGATCTCCCCTTACACAAAAAACCCCATCAAAACATGACGGGGCCTTATAATAATTACTTAAGAGTTGTTGGCTATAGGTTGAAGTTAATGAGCTCCAGCTGTGTCAAGTACTTTTAACACGTCTTCATGGTGGTGGGTTATGGCCTGATCTTTAGCCGACCAACCTCGGTCATCGTGAACATCTACATCACTTTTATGATCAGCTAAAAATTGTACGATTTCGTGGTGGCCGTTGGTAGCAGCCCAGTATAAGGCGCTGGTTCCACGATTATCTTTCATATCTACTTCTGCTCCATTGTCTGCCAGGAGTTTCACAATATCCAGGTGTCCATATTTGGAAGCTTTCAGAAGTGCAGTGCGGTTATGAGCGTCTCTTGAATTTACGTCCATTCCTTCTTTGAGGAGTCGTTGTATTGTCTCGATATCGCCGCTTTCTGCGGCATCGAGAAATATTTCATCGTCCATGGTATTCCTCCTTTTTTATGTTAATAAGATTAGCACCTTTAGTGTAGCTTAACAAGGAACTAATGTCAAATAAGAAATACAGATACCACATGAAGTTTAGATGAAGACTACCCCCTCTTCATCTAAACATTTTTTTCAACTGATCATATTAGCTGAAAGTTTTGGATGTCATAAACCATGATAGCCGCTATTTGTGCTCTTTTCTGTATTCATCGGCTATCTCTGTTAGTCCAAGAACATCCACTCCCTGCTTAAAAATAATGTCTACCGGAATGTCTTTTTCTTCAAGGCTTTGTAGTGAGTTTTGCAGCGGATCAGCTTTCACAGCATATTGTAATACAAATTCGTCTACAGCTTCATAATCGCCATTTCCCTGGAGTTTCAGAATACGTTCCGAAAGTGCATCAACGGCTTTACCCATTTTATCAAAATTGACGCTGTAGCGGCCGGTTTCCTCATCAACGCTAAAAGCATCCATTTCCTGGAAAAAATTAAAACGGATCAAGTTTGCCTTGCCATGCGCACTGGACGAGCCGAAACGAATAGATCTGAATATACTTGCCAGGAAAGTCACATAATTTTGTTCGAGAGAACCTTCCTCAATCATTCCTTTTTCACGCAGCGACTTCACCATATATAATCCCAAGACATCGGCTTTTCCTTCTTCGAGGGCGGAAGCATGATTTTGGAGAGCCTGCCTTACTGTCTCATCTCCATTAACTGTATTTTTGATTCCCAGGCCATGTGCTACTTCATGAAACATGGTATTCCCAAAAAAGGCATCAAAAGAGATGTACTGCTGCTGATCTTCAGCAATAAGCACTTCAGATATAGGCACTAAAATTTTATCGTATTTGGCTTTCATTGCGTTTTTCAACTGTAACCGCCGGGTTCCTTTTTCAAGCTGTACTTCTTCATCGTTGGGCAGGTTAATGGCTATGGTTTTAGAACCTGCGTTTGCATCTCCCGCATAATAGACGGCATCGTAGGCATTCAGGTCCGAGTCGGTTCCCGGCTCCTCACTTTTGTACTCCTCTTCCACTGGTAAGCCGCGTTGCAGTTCAGGAAGCACCTCTGCATATCGTGACAGGCGGTCGCTCCACTCTTTATCTTTGATCAATACAAAAGCCTCGTTAGCTGCCTTGTACCCAAACAATCCATCCTCATAATTTTCTATGGGGCCAATCACTAATTCGATTGCATTATTCTTCATTTCCATCCAGGCTAAATCACTTTCCTGATATTCATCACTTAACAGCGCTTCAGCTCTGAGCTCCAGGTATTTTTTAAAACCGGGATCTTCAGCCAGTTTGGCTGCAGCTCTCAATTTTTCAGCTGCCCGCCGGTGATGCTCAGAAAAAGCCTCACTATAGGGAATTGTTATCAGACTGTCGGAGTCTTGATCTCTGCGAACCAGGGTATACAAACTTGCTTTATCATCCGATTCCCATTCTTTAAATTCCTCTTTGGTCATATTAACCGGATAGAAATTAGCCCCCGCGGGTTTGGGGCCCACTCCTTCCACAAAAGGCTCATTTGCATTCAAACGATCCCACGGTCCATAATTTATGATTGCAAACCTTTTTTCTTCCCCAGACAATTTAGAAAGCAGCTGTTCACGGTCTCCGTACGCCTGTTTCCAAAAAACAGTATCCATTTCCTGTGCTGCTTCAACAAGGAGTGGAATCATTTTCTTTTGATTTTCAGAGAGTGAGCTTAAATCGGTTGTCAGGGTAAATTCGGTATATTTATCAGACATTTTACCTTTATCTACATTCGTTGGATCCGTTTTACCACATGATACGATCAGTACAATAATTAATAGTGCAGGCAGATATTTCATATTCGTTCGCTTTTCTTTATCAGATAAGATTTATGTAAAAACAGTTAGTTTGAGTTGTTTTGTGTAACCAGGCTGCTCAGATTTTATGTAACCGTTCATCCAAAACTGCCTATTCCATTCCTACTTAACTCCTTATGTTCTTATGTTACTATTGTTCCCTAAAAGCCCTGTTATCCAAATGAATAAAACACCAGCTATTCATTTAACCCACAATGGGTATTAATGGCCTTCGCTTAACATATAATTCCTAAGCCAAATTTGATAGTCTAAGATGATCTTTTTCAGTGGTTCAATTCCCAAAAAAAATTCAAAAAAAAGCCTGCTTTTAAAGCATGTGCTAAAATCGTACATTTAGGCAATCATCTACAAACAATATGACTTACCGAAACTCAAATCTTCCCGATACTATGCTTCGGTTATTATCATTTCGCTTAACAGCTGTATTGCTTTTTGTTGTTTTAGGGACTTCATTTAGCTTTGCACAAACAGAACTAAACCGAATCTCCAATGTAGCCCGCAGTGACGGTAAAGGCTATGTGGTTCGTTATCACTTTTCGGCAGCGGTCGATTCTTTCCAACTTATACAACCCGCTCCGGATCTGATCCAAATGGTTTTGTATAAAAATGATATTGATACCAGCGGTATACTGATGCCCGACCAAAGCAACGTCCTTAAAGAAGTACGTTTATACGACCTTGGGTATGGATATGGAGTAGATTTCTATCTTGATGAAGAGGCCTATTTTAAAACCCAGTCTTATTTTGACCGAAATGGAACAGATCTTCTTCTTGCATTCACCGAAACCCCTAAAAAGGAAGTGGAGAGCTACAGCCAACAGTTTATTGCCCGTAATTGGTATGCAGAAATAGTTCCAACTGAAGAAAACCTGCAAGCATCTACAGACGATGTTCCTGCAAACACACTGAATAGTTCTGTAGCAGAAAAATTAAAGTTCGACAAAGTTATTATTGACCCCGGACATGGTGGACATGATCCCGGCAATATTGGATATCGCCGAAGATCTCATGAAAAGGAAATTGTTCTGTCCATTTCTCAAAAAGTAGGAAAACTTATTGAGGAAAGAATTCAGGGAGTAGAAGTTGTTTACACCCGAGACAACGATACTTTTAAAGATCTTGAAGACCGGGGGCATTATGCCAATCTTTCAGAGGGTGACTTGTTTCTGTCCATTCATGCAAATGCTTTTCGAGATCACAGGGTACATGGAACTGAAGTTTTCTTTCTGGGACTTCATCGCAGTGAAGCGGCTTTTAATGTAATGAAAAGAGAGAATAGTGTTTTTAAAGAAGAAGTAGACCAAGAACTCTCGGAAGAAGATTTAGTGGTATATGAACTGGCCCACAGTGGGCACATTGCCACAAGTGAAAAAATTGCTGCCCTTATCTCCAAGCAATTCAAAGAACGAGCCCGAAGAAAATCCCGAGGGGTTAAACAGGCTGGATTTCAGGTATTATATGAAGCCTCCATGCCAGCTGTTTTAGTGGAAGTTGGATTTTTAACAAACCCAGCTGAACAACGATATTTACGCAGCGAATACGGCCAGGATATTATAGCATCTGCTATATATCGCGCTATCAAAGAGTACAAAAAAAATTATAAAGCCAGCCAGGGAAAAGCGTTTAACGCCCCCCTTTCCAATTAACAGTACATGTCTAAAAACCCGCTTATTATAGGTGTAGCCGGAGGCAGCGGCTCAGGAAAAACTACTGTTGTCAATTATATATGTAAAGAATTTGCCGCAGATAACATCCTCCGACTGGAACATGATTCCTATTACAGAGACCTGAAACACCTTGATTTTGAGGAACGGGTTAAACAAAATTTTGATCATCCCTCCTCGCTGGAAACGGAGTTATTGATTCGACACATTAAAGCTCTGCAGGAAGGCTATCCGGTGGAAGTACCCGTATATGATTTTGCCAAACATATCCGCAAGGACCAAACCATTCACGTTACCCCTTCCAAAGTAATACTGATTGACGGTATCCTCATTTTTAGCGAACCTGAACTTCTTCAGCTAATGGATGTTAAAATCTTTGTAGATACCGACGATGATATCCGCCTGCTCAGAAGACTACAGCGCGACATACAGGAAAGAGGCCGCTCGGTGGATGGAGTGCTTTCTCAATACGAAAAATTTGTGCGCCCTATGCACCTTGAGTTTGTAGAACCCAGTAAACGCTACGCCGATATTATTATTCCCAGAGGGGGTAAAAATATAGTGGCCCTCGAAATGGTCTCTGCTCTAATCAGTGGGAAAATGGAACATGAAGGTTAATCCGTCTTCCCTGCTTATAGCGTTTGTTCCTCCAGATCACGAAATTGTAACGCATAGAGCCTGCTGTAAAGTCCCTTCATATCTATAAGCTCCAGGTGGGTACCCTCCTCCACAATTCTACCCTCATCCAGAACCAGGATACGATCGGCGTGCTGTACCGTCGAAAGCCGGTGTGCTATCACAAAAGTAGTCCTGTTCTTCATAAGACGATATAGCGCCTCCTGAACCTGTGCTTCCGATTCGGAATCCAAAGATGAGGTAGCTTCATCCAATAATAAAATAGCGGGATTCCTAAGAATGGCACGGGCTATAGCCAGCCGCTGACGCTGACCTCCGCTTAGTTTTACTCCTTTTTCTCCCACCAGGCTGTCATAGCCTTCTGTCGTTTTCACTATAAACTCATGCGCATTGGCATCTTTCGCCGCTTTGATAATCTCTTCTTCGGTTGCCTGAAGATTCCCATACCGGATATTTTCTTTGATCGAAGTACCAAATAAGTAAATTTCTTGTGGCACAATGGAGATACAGGATCGTAAAGATTTAAATTCAACTTCCCGAATATCATTTCCATCCACAAAAATAGCCCCATTCTGTGGATCATAAAATCTTGGGATCAAATTCAAAAGGGTTGTTTTGCCTGCACCACTGGGCCCTACCAGCGCGATCGTTTCCCCTGCCTTGGCCTTGAATGAAATTCCTTTCAAAACATACCGGCCCTCTTCATAAGCAAAAAACAAATTCCGGGCTTCCACCTCACCCATCACCTCAGATAATGGGTGAGCACCATCAATATCTTGTATCTCAGGGCGTTCCTCCAACAGTTCAAAAATTCGCTCCGAGGCTCCCGCTGCTGTGTTCACAACCGTATATAACCGGGACACCTGGCTAATAGACCGGGATATATTTAAAGCATACACAATAAAAGCAACCAGGTCTCCGGCCGTCAGCCTTTCAGCTAAAACCTCCTTGCCCCCATACCAAAAAATAATGACCAGTGTAGTCATAAAAAGGATCCCCACCCCAGACCAAAAAAACTGGGTAAGCACCATTTTACGACGAGCTGTATCAAAAAGCTTTTCTACCGATTGCTGGTACCTTGATACTTCATAACTCTCCCGTACAAAGGCCTTCACCAAACGCACAGCGGCCAGCGCGTCTTCGGCTACAGCGGTTGAATCTGCCAGGTCGTCTTGAATTTCACGGGACAATCTTCGGATTTTTTGCCCAAAATAACGAGTGGCTATAGTTACAAAAGGGACGGTCACAAAAATAACGAGACTCAATCTCCAGTTCAGCACTATCATCAGGGACACAGAACCGATCAGCGAAAAAGAAATGGTAAGGAGCTGGGGCAGCGAATCGGTTAGGGCCGTTCGTATGGAGCCAACATCATTGGTTAAGCGGGAGGTAATCTCCCCTATCCGGCGTTCAGCATAAAACTGGAATCCCAGTCGGTGAAGATGCTCGTATACTTTTTTCCTGAGATCGGTTACAACCCGCTCCCCGACCCATTCCAGTAAATACTTTCCTGCAAAAGAAAACAGGGCCTGTATCACAAACAGCCCAAACAACCCTATTGCAAGAATATTGAGAAGATCCTGATCTCCTGCCTCGAACACCGCATCAAGGAGCTCCCGTAATCCCAGGGGCACGGTTAGCCATATTCCAGAGGCGACCAATACCAGTAGTGTAGCTGTATAAAACCGAAAGCGATACGGTTTGCTTAAAGCAAAAATATCTTTAAGCGTATTCCACAAAGACTTTACAGATCGTTGATTCTTTTGTTCTGCCATCAAATTAAAATAAATACATAGGTTCAGTAGTGTCCGGTTAAGCAAATTATAAATTCTTGTAACTTATTGTTGTACAATGGAATAAGTGCTATTAAAATTTTTATCGACTTGAACTCGTAGCTTACCAGTGTCTACGCCGTTTAAAAATCTAAACATAGATAAAATCATGTACACTGGTCGAATTATTTTTTCACAACTTATGGACGTCATTCCCAAATACAAATTTCAAAAGATCGTTGACCAGCACAATGGAAATTACCGTGTGCGT
>VEMX01000073.1 GCA_009711805.1 Balneolaceae bacterium
ACTTATCGAAGAGGTTGCCAGTTGGAATCCGGTAAGAACAGCAACAACCGCCTAAAGCGAACTCAGATAACTATACATGTTGCTCATTTATGAAATCCCTGTTGAAAAGATATTTTCTCACAGCCTCTTGGGAGAGGACTTGCTGGCTAACCAATAGATCGTTCGCTTGTTTTATGGGAACCATTAAAAAGCCCTATTCCTGTGTTCGCATCCCAAACAAGGAGGGAGACGCAGAACAAACTGAATGACCTTTTCTTTATACTCCGCCCCAAAATATTTTTATCCATAAGGGATGCCCACGGCAGAAGCCCCGGCTTTTTCTCATTGTTACCTTTTCACTTTTTACTTTCCATAACCCTGGTTACCCCACCGGATACAATGAATCGCATAAAATCGGTCGGATCTGCATTTATAGGAGTTACGGCCTCTTTTGGTACAAAATAGACATTGCCTGAGAAGTTATAAGAGTGCGGACAGTACACGGCAACATCATTGGGAATCCTAAACTGATCTAAGCTCTCCTCCGTGACAAAACCAAAGCGTTTCATACCACTTTCGTTCAGCTGAACCATCACCGGCTTATCGAACTTCTTTTTATCTCCTACAAATGCTTCGGTTAAATCCTTTAGCGAAGAATACACGATACTGATGAGAGGCATTTGCACAAAGAGCCGCTCAAAATAATGCACCAGGGGCATGATGAATGTTCTCGAAATAATAAATCCAATAAGGGTAATCGCCACAAAAGCCGTTAGTATTCCCAGGCCCGGGATCGAAATTTCAAGCTGACTGAAGAACAGGTTGTTAAAAACCTCATTCATCCATTTAAGGGTGGCATAAGTAAAATAAACAGTGGCGCTTGCCGGAAGCACAATCAGCATCCCGCGGAAGAAATAATTAAGAATTGTTTTCATAGATTTGATAGAATTTTAAGGCTCAGATTTAAAAATATGATTTCATGAGTTAGAGGTAGATTTTTTCTATCTTTCCCGCCCTTTGAAATGAATAATGTAAACAACTAAAGTTAATGTCTAAAAAGACTTCATCCCAGATACGACAAGAGTTTCTCGATTTTTTTGCTGAAAAGAATCATGCTGTTGTAGAAAGTGCCCCTGTGGTTCCCAAAGATGATCCCACATTACTTTTTACCAATGCAGGAATGAACCAGTTTAAGCCTATTTTTTTAGGTGAAGAAGAGGCATTAAGTCACGACGGTAAAAAATGGAGCAGAGCCACCGATACCCAAAAATGCATACGGGTAAGCGGTAAACACAACGATCTGGAAGAAGTGGGACACGATACTTACCACCATACTCTTTTTGAGATGCTGGGGAACTGGTCGTTTGGGGATTACTTTAAAAAAGAAGCCATTGGCTGGTGCTGGGAACTGCTCGTGGATATATGGGGGATGGAAGCCGACCGACTGTATGCCACCGTATTTGAAGGAGATGATGAAGACGGGCTTCCGGTGGATGCTGAAGCCATTGAGCTTTGGAAAAGCGAAACCTCCATTGATCACGGACACATCCTGAAATGCGACAAAAAAGACAATTTCTGGGAGATGGGAGATACCGGGCCATGTGGCCCATGTTCAGAAGTACACATCGATTTACGCCCGGATGAAGAAAGAGAAAAAGTAGATGGTGCCCAGCTTGTCAATAAAGATGATCCCCGGGTGATAGAGATATGGAACCTGGTATTTATACAATTTAACCGAAAACCCGATGGATCCCTCGAAAAACTACCGGCACAACACGTGGACACCGGTATGGGCTTTGAACGACTTTGTGCCGTATTACAAGGCAAAGTTTCTAACTACGATTCGGATGTATTTACTCCACTCCTGGATCGAATTTCTGAGATGGCCGGAATGAAATATGGGCTCAATGAAGAGAAAGACATTGCCATGCGGGTAATAGCCGATCACATCCGGGCCGTTACCTTCTCCATCGCTGATGGAGCTTCTCCCGGTAATGACGGACGCGGATATGTAATCCGCCGTATTCTGCGAAGAGCTATCCGGTACGGCTGGGATAAACTTAATTTCAAAGAACCATTCTTTTTTAAGCTGGTAGATGTACTGGCTGATCAGTTTGCGAAGGTTTTCCCCGAGATTGTAGCCCAGAAAGAATATATCGTGAATGTGATTCGCTCAGAGGAAAAAAGTTTCCTCAGAACTCTTGGACAGGGAATTGAGCTTTTTGATGATATGGTGAAAGGCAAAGATAAACTCTCTGGCGAAGATGCATTTAAACTCCACGATACCTACGGTTTTCCTATCGATCTCACCCAGTTAATGGCACGTGAGCGGGGGGTAGAAGTAGATGAAGAAGGCTTCAATACATTAATGCAGGAACAAAAAGAACGAGCTCGGGCGGCTGGTACATTCTCTGTAGATCAAAGTGAATCCAAAGAATGGACCGCAGTGAGTGATGCAGATGGTTTTGAATTTGTAGGCTATGATAACCTGGAAGCTGAGGTAAATATCACTGCCTATAGAAAAGAAGGGGATAAAATAGCCTTGTTGTTAAACCAAACTCCATTCTATGCAGAAAGTGGTGGACAGGTAGCTGATATCGGTTTATTGACCAATGGAGATGAATACATCCGGGTGCTGGATGTCCAAAAAAGTCAGCGGGGCTACATTCATTATGTAGAAAAAATGCCCCGGGATCTTGAAGGCAGCTGGACAGCTACTATTGATCAAAAACGCCGACAGGAAATTCAAAAGCACCATTCCGCTACCCACCTGGCCCATGCAGCTCTTAGAAAGGTACTTGGGGGGCATGTACAACAAAAGGGATCCCTGGTAGATGACCATCACCTGAGGTTTGATTTTTCCCATTTTGAAGCTGTGACTGCTGCCCAACTGGATGAGGTAGAGGAACTGGTAAATGAAAAGATCCAGGAGAATATCCCACTCAAAGAAGAACGCAGCGTGCCAATTGAAGAAGCCCGTAAAAGCGGAGCCATGATGCTTTTTGGTGAAAAATACGGCGACCATGTTCGTGTCATTACTTTTGATGACGACTATTCCAAAGAACTGTGTGGAGGTACCCATGTGCTGGCGACAGGAGAAATAGGATATTTTCGTTTTACCAATGAAACATCAGTTGCGGCCGGTATTCGCCGGATTGAAGCGGTATGTGGGAATCATGCCGATCAGTACTTGCGGGAAGAGAAGAAATTGCTGCAGCGGCTAAAAGGAGCCATAGGTCAAACCGAAGATCTTGCGGCTGATGTCAAAAAGTTGTTGGAAGAAAAAAAAGAATTAGAAAAACAGCTCGATCGTATGCAGCTGCAAAATACGGCTGCAGTACTGGATGGTTTAATTAACGAACCAGAAGTACTTGATGGAGGCATTCACCTGGTGAAAGGAGATATCCCGGGAGCCGATATGGATGTATTGAAGCAGCTGGGCTACGATGCTATTCAAAAAACAGAAGACAATACGGTAATTGTACTGGGCTCCAGGAAGCCCGACGAAGGAAAAGTATTTATCATGGTGGCTATCACCGAAGACCTCATTAAAGAAAAAGGCCTCAAAGCCGGAGCTATTGTGGGGCAGCTGGGACGCATGGTGGGTGGCGGAGGCGGGGGACAACCCAACCTTGCCACAGCCGGAGGCCGCCAGCCAGAGAAACTACCGGAAGCCTTCAACAAAGTGAATGAAATTATAACAGAATCAATTCAGTAAAGCGATTTACGAATTCTTCATAAAAAATGGATATATTTGCATCCTTTTGAAGAAATCAGGTTATCAAAAAACGGAATATGGCTAAGAAGAACACAGACGAAGTTAGGTTTGCCCCCACAGGTATAGGGGATGAGAAAGACGGTGCCGTCCAAAAAGGTGTTGATCTTCCCTCTGCAACAAGAAAAAAACATAAAAGCCTGGGGTTATCAGAAGACGATCTCAAATCAATGTTTAAGCAAATGTATTTGCAGCGACGATTTGAGGAACGGGCAATGCAGCAGTACCAAAAAGGAAAATTTGGCGGATTTCTTCATCTTTACATTGGGCAGGAAGCGGTTTCTACAGGAACCGTTTTTGCGCTAAATGATGATGACGATATCATTACCGCTTACCGTGATCATGGATGGGGAATTTGCCGCGGGGTCACTCCCAAAGAAGGAATGGCCGAGCTTTTTGGTAAAGTGACCGGTTGCTCTAAAGGGAAAGGTGGATCTATGCACTTTGCCAAAACCGAAAATCATTTTTGGGGTGGCTATGGAATTGTAGGTGGTCATATTCCTATAGGCGGTGGTTTAGGCTTTGCCAACAAATATGAACAGAATGGCAGGATAGCAGCCTGTTTCTTTGGGGATGGAGCCGTAGATCAGGGATCGCTGCATGAGACCTTTAACATCAGTAAGCTGTGGGGACTGCCGGTAATTTACGTAGTTGAGAATAATGGCTACTCCATGGGAACGGCCGCCAAAAGACATACCGTGGAAGATATTGTAGATCGGGCCAAAGGCTACGGGATGAAAAGTGCGGTTGTAAATGGGATGGATGTGTTCTCGGTATATGAGACCATGAAAGAAGTGGCCGAAGACGTACGCGAAAACTCAGAGCCTTGGTTGCTTGAGATCCGAACCTATCGGTATCGCGGTCATTCTATGTCTGACCCTCAGAAATATCGCACCAAAGAGGAATTGGAAACATACCAAAAAAATGATCCTATTGAACGGATTAAACGCTATTTGTTGGGGAATGATATCCTGAATGAAGAAGAAATTGAGGAAATAGAAAATAAGGTTGAACAAGTAGTGCTGGATGCAGTTGAGTTTGCTGATGCATCTGACTTTCCGGATGAAGCCGAGCTCTACGATGATATGTTCGTAGAAGATGATCCATATTTCCATAACTAATTAAACTGAGTAGATAAGATGGCAGAATTACAATTCAGAGAAGCTATACGTGAAGCAATCGATGAAGAAATGGGACGCGATGAGAAGGTTTTTCTCATGGGCGAAGAGGTTGCTGAATACAATGGCGCATATAAAGTAAGTGAAGGACTGTTAGACAAATATGGATTTAAACGGGTAATTGATACCCCCATATCTGAGCTTGGATTTGCCGGTATAGGGGTAGGGGCCGCAATGAACGGTCTCCGACCTATAGTTGAGTTCATGACTTTCAACTTTGCCGTATTGGCTGCAGATCAGATTATAAATCACGCTTCTAAAGCACGATATATGACCGGCGGGCAGATTACCATACCCATGGTCTTCAGAGGTCCTAATGCCTCGGCAGGGCAGCTTGGTGCCACCCACTCGGTAGCTTTCGATTCCATGTATGCTCATTTCCCAGGACTTAAAGTGATTTATACTTCCGAACCTGATGATGCAAAAGGATTATTGAAATCAGCTATCCGTGATGACAATCCGGTGCTGTTTATGGAGTCGGAGCAGATGTATGGTTTGAAAGGGGAAGTATCTGAGGAAGATGATTATATTATTCCCATTGGAAAAGGAAAAATTAAACGTGAAGGTTCGGACGTAACTATTGTTGCTCACGGAAAAATGTACCATGTAGCCAAACAGGCGGCCGCTCAACTCGAAAAAGATGGAGTGGAAACCGAGATTATTGACCCAAGAACGGTTAAGCCCCTGGATCTGCCAATGATTATAGACTCCATCAAAAAGACAAACCGGTGTGTGGTTGTAGATGAAGCACATCCGTTTGCAGGGTTCTCAGCTGAAATTGGATTTTTAATTCAACGGGAAGCTTTTGATTATTTGGATGCTCCTGTTCAGCGTGTTACTCTTCCGGATGTAAACGCACCATTTGCCAAAAACCTGTTTGATGCGTGGCTGCCAAGCCCAAAGCAGGTGATAGATGCGGTTAATCAAGTAACTTACAGAAACTAAAAACTCACTCAAGCAATAAGGAATTATGGCGATTAAGATTGAAATGCCGAAGCTTAGCGATACCATGGAAGAAGGGGTAATCGCAGCCTGGAATGTTAATGAAGGTGACGATGTGGAACCCGGCGATATTATAGCTGAGGTGGAAACCGACAAAGCGACTATGGAAGTAGAAGTTTTTGATGCCGGAAAAGTACTTAAAATTCTTGTTGATGAAGGAGATGCAGTTCCGCTTGGTGGACTGATGGCAGTACTCGGTGAAGAAGGAGAAGACATTAGTGATATCCTTGAGGGGGCAGATTCAAATGGTGCCTCCGCTTCAGGTAGTTCTGAGGATCAAAAGGAGGAAGATAAAGATGAGGCTAAGGAAGAAGCTGTAGCATCTGATACACAGCCTGCCTCTTCAGCTTCAGATAATGGAAGAATAAAAGCATCTCCATTAGCTCGGAACATGGCTCAGGATAAAGGTATTGATCTCTCAAATGTAGAAGGATCGGGACCTGAGGGACGAATCATAAGAAGAGATATAGAAGATTATAAAGCACCCGTCCGGGCAGAATCTGCTCCGTCTGCAGTTCAAAGCTTCCAGCAGCTTGAAAGCCGGGAAGTTAAAGTGTCTCAAATGCGGAAAACTATTGCCCGAAGACTTTCGGAAAGCAAATTCTCTAATCCCCATTTCTATGAGACTATAGACATCGACATGAAACAAGCGGTGGCGGCTCGTGCCAAAATGAATGAGGCTAATGAGGTCAAAATCAGTTTCAATGATATTGTAGTGAAGGCGTGTGCCATAGCCTTGACTCGACATCAGCCCGTAAACAGTTCCTGGCATGATGATGTTATCAAAGAACACGGCGATGTACATGTAGCCGTAGCCGTAGCTGTTGAAGAAGGACTGATGACACCGGTTATTAATCATGCAGACCAAAAGGGACTGGCTCAGATTTCAGCAGAAACCAGAGAGCTTGCAGGACTGGCCCGGGAACGAAAGCTGCAACCCGAACAGATGGAGGGCAGCACTTTCACCATAAGTAACCTGGGGATGTATGGCATTGAAGAATTCACCGCCATCATTAATCCTCCCAATGCATGTATTCTTGCAGTAGGTGCAATACGGGATGTGCCGGTTGTGGAAAACGGAGAAGTGGTGCCGGGTAAGCGAATGAAAGTGACCTTGTCCAGTGATCACCGTATTGTAGATGGCTCTAAAGCAGCTGAGTTTCTCAATACCGTACGAAACCTCCTGGAAAACCCATTGGCAATGTTGCTATAAAGCAGGGGCAAAACAGACCGTGGCAGGGTGAGGAAAAAATAATAAGAGCCTTCCTCTGCGAGGGAGGGTGAGCTTAGCGAGCCAGACCGTGGCAGTCTCCCTGTCTGTGGCAACTGATGGTGTCAGCGCTGATGTAGATCCTAAACAGATTTTGGGAGATCGCCGCGTTGGTATTGAACCAGGTCTTATTTAAACTTGAGCTCCTTGCGAGAGAGATTGCTTCATCGTTCTGCACTCCAAACCTACATTAAACTTTATAGCATTCGCAATGATCGGGCTTTTTTTGGGTGATTCTTCTCATGATCTGCCCACAAACAAAGCATACGTCCAAAGTCCAAGGTAGGCTTGGTATGTATGGTAGCTGTAGTTGGGAAAAGACGTTTTTAGTTTGGTGAAAAGACCTGCATCAAAGTCTACAAAATTAGTTTTCATCCATTGTTTGAATAGGAGAGACGGGCTTTGGTCGAAATCTACGGCCATGAACATGCCTTCGGCACACAGGTGCTTTTTTATGGCTTCAATAACATTATTCAAGTCGTTCATCATGGTGAGCGAATAGGAACAGATGATAAGATCAAAACTGTTTTCAGGAAACGAATCCCCGGTATATCGATCTTTGATGAAAACAGTTTGTTCGGAATGAATTTTACCCTTGGCAATCTTAAGCATGGCCTCGGAGGAGTCTATGCCGGTTAACTGGGCTTGAGGGAATCGTTGCTCAAGTTGAGCTAAGTGATAACCCGTACCGCAACCTATTTCCAAAATGCGTTGAGGAGTCGCCGAATCCGGTATGTGATTATGGAGTTTGGTTCTTCCAAAAAGAAACGCCCACCGCGTTGCATTATAGAAGGGGGAGTGAATACGGTAATATTGCTCTTTTGAGGTATACATTACTGAACGACTCCCAGCCAGGTGGCTGTATAGGTACCCACCCGATCTTGTTGCTGGATGTTGATATTCTTTGCATTGGTGAAATTCACTTCACCAAAAACAAAAGGAGGAAGAAAGCTTAGGTCTGGGTAAGCAGACCGGAATAAAATTGTAGCACCCGGCAAGGCATGAGTTAGGATCAGTTTCCACTGTTTAGCCAGTAATGCAGGCTCGGTTTCTGCCATCCAATCCATATGATCCAGGAGGATGAAATGACTGTATTTCGTTTCGGTATGGGAAAGGTGCTGCAATAGATTCGAAGATTTCAGGCTAAGCCTCCCAATGTTTTTCCGTAATACTGCAAAATTCTCTTTTTGTAAATATTGAGGGCAGCAGTCAGTAGAGTACTTCCCCTCCAGGTATACTCTCCAATAATGGTTTTGAGCAGGGTTCTGTTCCACAAACAGTTGATAGATGGTGCCTTGCATAAATGCATTCAGATCTTCCACGGCTTCTGCTTGCGAAGCAGGGATGCCTGCCAGACTCAGTAGCCCATCCCATTTCCAAAGATATTGTGACAGCCCGGACCATAACTTCCCTTGAGTGGACCTGAAAATCTGCTCTCGTTCCGATCTGGATGCCGTATGAAGTAACCGGGATACATTGGGTTTTAATCCTTTAAGTTTTAGAATGGCATTCAGGATTAATGCAAAAGTACCAGCCGTCCCATTGTAATATAATCCCCGGCCGCCGGGTGAAAAGTAACGGATGTACCGGTCCCAAAAGAATCTGCTTTTTGCTTCCAGGTATGGACGCACCCTGGAATAAATGGCCAGGTATTCCGGATGCCGGCCTGTTAAAAAAAGGTTGCTTAATGCCGTATAATCCCGGTACCTGATTAGCTTTATTTTGAGGTCAACAAGGGCATTCTGTCGGTAATTGACATCTATCCCATCTATGCGGCGGGGACCATCAAGCAGATAGGCGAGGGCGTTACAGCCGGCGCTTGTAATCATAAGCACAGAACTGTTATTATTAAGGTGTAGCAACTCACGATCAATAGCTGCATCTTCCCATGAAGTGTTGTAGACCAGATAATTTGAATGAATATAGCTGAACCATTTTTGATAAAGCCAATTGGACATCGAGTTCATTTAATTGGGCACAAATAATGTTTAAATCAGTGTAAATCATACGAATAATTATCATTCTAATTTTATATTTTTCAACTAAAACGAGGAGTGTTATGGCTACCAAGAATAAAGAATCTAAATTGCGCAGAGATATTGAGGATAAACTTTACGATGCCGCAGATAATATTCAGGTACGGGCAGAAAATACATTAGATGTATTGATCGATCGTCTGAAATATGAAAGAGATAATCTTGAAAGAGACCTGAAACACGAATATCGTAATGCTCGCCGATATGTACGAGCTAACCCCGAACAAGGAATAGGCATCGCATTTGTAGCTGGATTAGCCATAGGGGTGCTAATAGCCGGTGGGCGTAAAAAATAAACTAACAGTATTTTTTGGATAATTATATGGCAGTAAATACAGATTACCTGAGTGAACTCTACGAGCGTGTAAATGCGCTCAGGGGGTACCTTTGACTACGACAAACGAAAAGTCCGAATAATAGAACTTACTGAACAGACGCAGGATCCCAATTTTTGGAATGACCCTGCCGAAGCACAACGCATCATGAAAAAGATCGACCATGAAAAGGGATTGGTCGAAGGGTGGGATACCCTCAATGATTTAAGAGATAGCATAAATGTATATCTTGAATTCCAGGAGATGGGAGAAGACGTTGACAATGAGCTCGAATCTGAAGTAAAAAAACTGGAGAAAAATCTGGAGGATCTTGAGCTCCGCAATATGCTTAGTGGCGAAGACGACCATCGGGATGCAGTAGTTAATTTCAATCCTGGTGCAGGGGGTACCGAAAGCCAGGATTGGGCACAAATGCTGTATCGCATGTACCTGAAATGGGCAGAAAGTGCCGGCTTCAAAGTCTTCAATATTGACTACCAGGATGGAGATGTGGCTGGAATTAAAAGTGCCACTATAGAAGTGCAGGGTGAGAATGCCTACGGTTTCTTAAAAGCTGAAAACGGAGTACACCGCCTGGTCCGGGTATCTCCCTTCGACAGTAACGCCCGGCGACATACCTCCTTTTGTTCTGTTTTTGTAGCTCCACTTGTGGATGACACTATAGAAGTAGATATAAACGAAAAGGATGTTGAGCTTCAGCGGTTTCATTCAAGTGGTGCCGGCGGGCAGAATGTAAACAAGGTTGAGACCGGTGTAAGGCTCATCTGGGAAGGGGAACTCTCGGATGGAACCACAGAAAAAGTGGTAGCTGAATGTCAGCAGGAACGCTCACAGCTTCAGAATCGTGAAAAGGCCATGGTATTGCTGAAGTCTAAAATATACGAGCTTGAAAAGGAAATCCGGGAAGCTGAAAAAGCTAAGCTTGAAGGCTCAAAAAGCAAAAACGAATGGGGTTCTCAAATCCGAAGTTATGTGTTTGATGATCAGCGGGTTAAAGATCACAGAACCAATTATGAGACATCCAATGTAAATGCTGTTATGGATGGAGACTTGGATGATTTCATAAAAGCATATTTGTTGCAGGGGCAGGATGCCAACGTATAGTTACGATTTCTTAGTTATAGGAAGCGGCATTGCCGGCCTTACTTTTGCACTAAAAGCTGCAAAACATGGCCGGGTAGCTGTTGTAACCAAGAAAGAGAGTATGGAAGCCAATACGGCCTACGCCCAGGGAGGCATAGCCGGAGTATTGGAACCAGAAAATGATTCGTTTGAAAAGCATATCGAAGATACCCTGGATGCCGGAGCCGGTTTATGCAACAGGGAAGCAGTAGAATTAGTGGTGCGTGAAGGTCCCCGGCTGATACAGGAACTGATCGACCTTGGCGTAGAGTTTACCCGAAAAAATGGTAAACTTGATCTTGGCCGCGAAGGAGGGCATTCAGAGAACCGTATTGTACATGCTAAAGATGCAACCGGGCGGGAAGTGCAGCAAGCCCTGGTGAATACGGTAAAGAGTCACCCCAATGTTAAAGTATTTGAATATCATTTTGCTGTAGACCTGCTTACTGAACATCACTTGGATCAAGAAGTGTGCCAGGGAGATGATATACATTGTTTTGGGGCCTATGTATTGGATCAGAAAAACAACACTGTAAAACGTATGTTGGCTAAGGTGACGGTATTGGCTTCTGGCGGGGCAGGAGAAGTGTATCAGCACAGTACAAATCCATCTATTGCTACCGGAGATGGAGTGGCCATGGGGTATCGGGCAAAAGCCCATATCGCCAATATGGAATTCATTCAGTTTCATCCCACCAGTCTGAATATCTATGAAGCAGATTCGTTTTTAATTTCAGAAGCATTAAGAGGGTACGGGGCTATTCTCAGAAATAAGGACGGGGAGGCATTTATGGCAGAATATGATGATCGAAAGGAACTAGCTCCCCGCGATATTGTAGCCCGTGCAATCGATGACCAGTTAAAACAAAGAGGGGAAGAAAGTGTATACCTGGATGTGACTCATCTGGATGCTGAACAAACGAAAAGGGAATTCCCGAACATATATGAAACTTGTCTTAGGTTTGGGCTGGATATCACCCAAAAACAAATTCCGGTAGTTCCTGCAGCTCATTATGTATGTGGAGGGATTTCAACCGACCTGGATGGGCAAACATCCATCCAACAGCTATTCGCCTGCGGAGAAACTGCCTGTACCGGCATTCACGGGGCAAATAGGTTGGCCTCCAACAGTTTATTGGAATCACTGGTTTTTGCAGATCAAAGTGCACAAAAGGCTATTGCTATGATTGACGAACTTGGCTTTGAAGAACGGATTCCCGAATGGGATGAGAGTGGGATGGTAAACACAGAGGAATGGGTGCTTATATCCCATAACCGTGAAGAGCTCCGAAAGATTATGTGGAATTATGTGGGCATTGTAAGAAGTAACCTTCGCCTCGAACGTGCTTTAAGACGTATCAATCTCTTATATGAAGAAGTAGAAAGTTTCTACGACCGCACAAAACTTAGTGTCCCCCTTTGCGAACTCCGAAACTTGATTTCGGTAGCATACTTGATTGTACAATCAGCGCTCAAGCGTAAAGAAAGCAGAGGGCTGCACTATACTACCGATTATCCAAACTTAGAGGATACAAAGAACACAATAATCCGGCGATGATTAAAGTAGGTATTACAGGCGGCATTGGCTCAGGAAAAACTACTTTTTGCCAGGAATGGGAAGAGCAGGGCGCTTTTGTTATTTATGCAGATGACTTTGCCAAAAAGCTGATGAGTGAAGATTCCGGCCTGAAACAAAAAATTATAGACGCGTTTGGAGCATCATCCTATTTGCCGACCGGAGAATTGAACCGGGCTTATCTTGCTGAAGAAGCATTTAGCAAGGGCAGGGTAGAGGAATTAAATGAATTGGTGCACCCTGTACTACAGCAACGACTGTTAGAATTGGCTGCAGCTAAAGAAAAAGAAGGCATTGAAGTATTTGCAGAAGAGGCGGCCGTACTTTTAAACAAGGGGCGCCCCGACATGTTCGATTATGTTGTAGTGATTCTGGCCAACGAACGGCAGCGTATTGACAGGGTAGCAGAACGGGATGAGGCGCAGAAAGAAGATATTATAGCCCGGATTCGTAAACAGCCGGATTTTGAATCAAAAACACAGCTAGCAGATTTTGTAATCATAAACAATGGAACCCTGGAAGAACTAAAAGAGAAAGCCAGGGAACTGTATTCATCAATCAAAACTATAAATAGTTAGAATTTGGGAAGGAGCATAAAAACTTTCCTCAACATTCTTATATTGCACTAAAAGCGCTTCCAAAATTAGAAAAATATGGTCACCGAAAAGGAAAACCGCCTGGTAACTCTCGAAGAGTACATCATTCAATCTCAAAACAGATTTCCGGGAGCTACTGGTGAATTATCCCAGCTTCTTAGGGATATTGGCCTGGCAGCCAAGATCATTTCCAGGGAAGTAAATAAAGCGGGTATTACAAACATCCTGGGGCTGGATGGATCTACAAATGTACACGGAGAAGCCGTTAAAAAACTCGATCTTTTTGCCGATCAACAGCTTATTTCAGCGCTCGATCGTTCCCTTATTACCTGTATGGTGATATCGGAAGAGAATGACGGTATCGTAAAATTGAGCAGCAAAGGAGGGAAATACATTGTATACCTGGATCCTTTGGATGGGTCCTCCAATATTGATGTTAATGTATCGATCGGGAGTATCTTCTCTGTATATATGCGAGAGCCACGCTTCGAGCCCACCGTGAAAGAAAGTGACGCCCTGCAGCCTGGAGTAAAACAAGTTGCTGCCGGTTATGTGCTGTATGGTTCCAGTACAATCATCGCTTATACAACTGGACTTGGAGTTTCTATGTTTACCCTGGATCCAAGTATTGGTGAATTTATTTTAAGTGAACAACGTATTCAGATCCCGGATTCAGGATCTATTTACAGTATCAATGAAGGAAGTTATAACTCGTGGGATTTAGGACTCAAGAAATATGTAAAGTACTGCCAGGAATTTGATCCCGATACCAATCGCCCTTATTCGGCACGCTATATTGGTTCTATGGTGGCTGACATTCACCGAACTCTTATTAAAGGGGGGATCTTCATATATCCGCACAGCAAGAGATACCCCAACGGTAAATTGCGGCTGATGTACGAATGTAACCCACTGAGTTTTATCATTGAGCAGGCCGGGGGGGTGTCTACAGATGGGGAAATGCGAATCATGGAAAAGAAGCCTGCCTCAATCCACCAACAGACACCAATCTACATAGGATCGAAACAGAATGTGGCCAAAGTGATGGAGTTTTTAGAGGAGCACGCTGCCGTTGAAGCCGATAAAGGATAGCTACTGTTCTTTTACATTGGTAGCTACCACTTATTTACTTTTACTTTAGAGGATAATGAAGATATTAGCAATACAGAAAGAAGCGCCCGGACTCAGCGCCAGAGACTTTGTGCCTCACCTCAGGGGTGAAGCAAGTGCAGGATGGGCTTTGTATAAAGAAGGAGTGATCCGGGAAATGTATTTCAGGGGAGATAAACCCGAGGTTATACTGATACTTGAATGTGAAAATATTGAGGAAGCAGAATCCAAGCTGGCTACGCTGCCCCTGGTCCAAAAAGAGCTTATATCTTTCGACTTAATTGAACTCAAGCCTTATCATGGCTATGAGCGATTGTTCAGGTAAAATGAATTAAATGACTGGAAAGGAAGGTTTATTGAATTAAAACGTAATTCTCATACCCTCTTTAATATCCCGCGCAATACAGTAACCGCCATTGGTTTCTACCACATATTGTGCAGGAGCGTCTGAGGGAAGTTGGTTTTCAGAGTAAGGGGTAGTGCTGTGATGAATGCGAACAATAGTACTGTCTGAGTTTACATATATGATATCCAGAGAAAGAGGAGTGTTGGACATCCAGAAACTTCGTTCTGTTTCATCTGGAAAGGTAAACAGCATTCCTGCATGTTCGGGCAAATTGATAATGTTCATTAACCCTTCATTCCGCTCAATCTGCTCATCTGCAATAGCCACTTCAATAGTTGAAACCGTATCACCGGCTTCATTTATGAACGAAACTTCTCCACTATAATCCAACTGCCGAGAGGTGGATTTCTTTTGTGGGTCTTCTGGAGTACTTTTCTTTTCACTCCCGCAGGAAATCAGGGATAATGTTAACACAATAGCAGAAAAATAAAGAATCGGCTTCATATATAAAGAGGATTAATAATTAGTGAAATATTCCGTTGCTAAGTTATCTTTTTATTATCTAACAATCTTCCCGCATTTATAGAATGCTAAATTAGGTAGAATAACACTTACAGGTCAGGGAAAATTGGTTAAGTACATGGTAAAAGGTCATATTTTAGCACCGAAAAAGGCTCTTGTAAACCAAAGCAATTCTAAACCATGTGTTTCATTGAAATTTAAAGGAAATAAGCCTACCTTTGAAGCCGTAGTGAGCGCCGAAGGGCACTCGCTTTTTTTTGTTCCTGAAATCAGGTAGAATCAGATTGAATACTATAGAAGAAATAAAAGATTTAGCGATACCTCTTGTTGAAAATGGGGGGATGTTTTTAGTTGATGTTGAGATCAAAACAGGCGGTGGTCAAACCGAAGTTTGGGTTTATGTAGATGCTGAAGATCGGGGAGTGAGCCTCGATGAATGTGCTGATATAAGCAGTGAGCTTGGAATTATACTCGAAGCCCATGAGTTGTTTGACCGAAAATACCGCCTTAATGTGTCTTCACCCGGTTTAAGCAGACCGTTGGTTGACATCAGGCAATACCGAAAAAGTGAAGGTCGTGTAGCCTCTGTTAAATACAAATCAAGTGGTGAATATCTGAAACTGAAAGGGGTAATAACCGGTGTTTCAGACGACCAGGTTGAAGTAACAGATGAAGACGAAAACGAAACATTGATTCCTTTTGATGATATCGTTGAAACAAAAATAATCCCCGTAATTTAACTCATACAGCCAAAACAGATGCAAAACGAATTATCAAAACAGATTATATCGTCGTTTGCTGAAATAGCACACGAAAAAGGCATTGAACGTGATATGCTCCTCTCAATACTGGAGGATGTATTCCGGACTATGATTCGCAAAAAGTATGAAACAGATGACTCTTTTGAAGTTATACTGAATGCTGACCGGGGAGAAATACAGATTCTTCACGTACAGGAAGTGGTTCCGGAAGAAGAGCTCACCGACGAGGTAGCGGAGATCACTCTCGAAGACGCCAAGAAGGTAGACCCTGATGCAGAGCTGTATGATGAGCTCGCACAGGAAATCCAAATTACAGATTTTGGCCGACGTGCTGTAATGATGGCACGCCAGCAGCTGGCCCAACGCATCCGTGAAATTGAAAAGGATAATATTTACGATGATTATACTGACCGGGTAGGTGAGATAATTTTAGGGGATGTATACCAGGTACGGCACAATAAAGATATCTTGGTAAACCACAACGGCGTTGAGCTGCTGATGCCCAAGAAAGAACAGATTTACAAAGACCGTTACCGCAAGGGTGATACCATTCGGGCGGTTGTGATTGGGGTTCACATGAAGAATGGGAATCCAACAGTTATTATATCCCGAACATCAGAGTTATTCCTGGAACGACTCTTTGAAAATGAAATACCTGAAGTATTTGATGGGATTATTGATCTTGTTAAGATTGCACGTTCTCCCGGAGACCGATCCAAAGTAGCTGTGCTCTCGCACGACGAAAGAGTAGACCCGGTTGGCGCCTGTGTAGGTATGAAGGGGATCAGGATTCATGCAATAGTCCGGGAACTCCAGAACGAGAATATCGATGTAATTAACTACACGCCCGATAAACATGAGTTCATAAAACGAGCTCTGCAACCAGCCGAGGTGTTAAAAGTTGAACTCAGCGAAGATCAGTCTCAGGCCAATGTGTTGGTGCCTGCAGATGAAGTATCCAAGGCTATTGGAAAGGGTGGAGTTAATATCCGGCTCGCATCCAAGCTGACGGAAGCCGAAATTGATGTTTACCGGGAAGTTGAAGAAGAAGATGATATTGACATCAACGAATTTGAAGTTGATTTTGGTGAAGAAGTAATTGAAATGCTTCACGAAATCGGATGCGATACTGCACGCGCAGTATTGGACCTTAATGAAGATGAGTTAGTAAGCAGAACAGATGGTAAAATTGATGAAGAGCTTGCTGAACGCATCATGAGCATAATTGCTTATGAATTCGAGGATGAGTCCTAATTCGGCAATTCCGAATAAAAATAGTTAGTTTAACAGGCTGAATACTTAAAACTCTTATATGTCGTCTAAAAGACCAAAACCTTTATTTAAAGTAGCTTCGGAATTTAATGTAGCTACACAATCTATTGTGGATACACTCCAGGAAAATGGGTTCGAAGCCGCAAACAAGCCTAACTTTAAGGTGACACCAGAAATGTATGGTGCCCTGGAAGCTATCTATGGGGAAGATAAAGCTAAAAGCGAGGATCATGTAAAAGCGCGCGAGGAGTATGAAAGTCGCCGCAATCAGATGATGAACCAGCGTAACGAAAGTGTTACCCTCGATAACGTTTTGGAGCCTTTAGATGAAGCCCCCGACCTTGAACCTGAAGATGAGGACGAATCAGATGCTATTGGTGGATTGGAACCGCTCGAGCTTGAACCTGAAGAGGAACAGCAAGAAGAGCTAGAAGATACCGCTGATGTTGAAGAAGAAGTAGCCGAAGATGACGACGAAACTACTGACGAAGAGCCTGCAGAAGAGGAAGAAGAAAAAGAGGAAGAACCCGCCGTAGAAGAAGCCGATGATGAGGATGAGGATACGGAAGAATCGGAAGAGCCTGCAGAAGAAATAGCTGCAGAAGAACCTGCTGAAGAGAAAGCCGACGAAGATACTGAAGAAGATGCAGATGAAGACTCTGAGGAGGAAGAAGAATCGGATGAGGAAGATGAAGAAGAGGATGACGACGAAGAGGAAACTGAAGCCGATACTCCTTCTGAAGACCAGGATTCCGATGACAAGAAAAAGGAAAAAGAAACTGAAGATGAAGACGAAGAAGAGGATGAGGATGAGGATGAGGAAGTCATCCGGGGTAGTGCAAGCAAGCTGAAAGGAACCAAAGTACTGGGGAAAGCGGCCTTCACCAGTGATATTGCCTCCAAGAAAAAACGTCGTAAGAAAAGAAAGCGTCGCAAAGACCGGGATGATGATTCCAAGGATAAGAAGTCCAAGGACAAAAAGAAGAGTAAAAAGAAGACAAGAAAGAAGAAAAAGCGTCGTACCGATGTTGATGAAAACGATGTAGATAAGATGATGAGAGAGACGATGCGCCGTATGCAATCGTCTAAAACTGTTGGTAGTAAACGCCAGAAACGCCGCCGTAAGCGAAAAGAAGAACGCGAAGAGGAAATACAACAGCAGGCAGAAATGCAAGAACTCGAGTCTCAGGTTGTAGAGACAACCGAGTTTATCACTGCTAATGAACTGGCTGATCTCCTGGATGTAGGTGTTAATGATATTATTTCGGTATGTATGAGTATTGGATTGATGATCACCATCAATCAGCGACTGGATGCCGGTACTATAGAGCTGGTAGCAGAAGAATATGATAAAGAAGTAGAGTTCATCGATGCAGAAGAGATGGACGAAGAACTTGAGATTGAAGAAGATAACGAAGAAGATCTTGAACCCCGCGCACCTATTATTACCGTAATGGGGCATGTTGATCACGGTAAAACTTCACTACTTGATTACATCCGTAAAGCAAAAGTAGCTGCCGGCGAGGCTGGTGGTATTACCCAGCACGTGGGTGCATACGAAGTGGTGTACAACGAAAGTAAAATCACCTTCCTTGATACACCGGGTCACGAGGCTTTTACAGCCATGCGTTCTCGCGGTGCCCAGGCTACCGATATTGTAATTCTTGTAGTAGCAGCTGATGACTCAGTGATGCCTCAGACTATAGAGGCAATCAATCACGCCAAAGCAGCAGGTGTACCTATTGTTGTTGCTATCAACAAGATGGATAAGCCGGGAATTAACCCCGACAAGATCAAGCAACAGCTTTCTGAACATGATGTGATTGTTGAGGAATGGGGAGGAAAAACCCAGTATGCTGAAGTATCCGCCCATACCGGCCTTGGTATTGACGACCTGCTTGAAAAGGTATTGATAGAAGCTGAATTACTTGAACTGAAAGCTAATCCAGCCCGCCGCGCCGATGGTGTGGTACTTGAAGCTCGCCTTGATAAAGGAAAAGGTATTGTTTCGAACATCCTGGTACAGGGTGGAACATTGAAAGTGGGAGATCCATTTGTAGCCGGTCCTTGTTTTGGACGAGTTCGCGCAATGGAAGATGACCACGGCAAAAGAGTGGATGCCGCAGGCCCCTCAACACCGGTACAGCTTACCGGTTTTGATGAGATGCCACAGGCCGGGGATAAACTAATTGTAGCTGAAGATGAAAAAATAGCGAAAGAAGTTGCTAACGAACGTCAGCAGATACGACGTGAGCAGGCGATACGAAGTACCAAGCACATGACACTGGATGATATCTCCCGCCGTCTGGCGTTAGGAGAGGTATCAGAACTCAATATTATTATTAAAGCCGATGTGGATGGTTCTATAGAGGCGCTTTCCGGATCACTGCAGAAATTGGGTACGGATGAAGTAGCAGTGAATATAATTCATACGGGAGCTGGAGCTATTTCAGAATCCGATGTATTGCTTGCATCCGCCTCAGATGCGATTATTATCGGTTTCCAGGTACGTCCAACTGCACAGGCCCGGGGACTTGCCGAAGCAGAAGAAATTGACGTCCGCCTCTTCAGTGTTATTTATGATGCTGTAGATGAAGTCCGAGATGCACTTGAAGGGTTGCTCTCGCCAGCACTCAAAGAACAGCTTGTGGGTGTTGTGGAAGTCCGGGAAATCTTCAAAGTATCTAAGGTGGGAACCATTGCCGGTTGTTATGTAACGGAAGGCAAGATAGAGAGAAATAACCCCATCCGCGTAGTTCGTGATGGTGTAGTTATTTACGATGGAGAGATTGATGCCCTGAAGCGTTTTAAAGATGACGTGAAAGAAGTAAACACTGGTTACGAATGCGGTATCAGCATAAAGAATTACAATGATATTAAAGTTGGCGACCAGTTTGAAAGTTACAAGATAACAGAAGAGAAGCGTACGCTGGAAGATTCAGCAGGTTAATTTTTAGCTAACAACATTATGAGTTTCAGACCAAAGCGCCTCGCCGAGGTAGTAAAGCGTGACCTGGGTAGCATAATTCAAAAAGATTATCAGCCGGAAGGTACTTTCGTTACCGTAACAAAAGTAACGATGACCCCCGACCTGATGATTGCAAAGGTGTACCTGAGTGTATTCTCTCCCGGACGCGATGATAAGGCGGTGTACGAATACATTGATGATCACATTCAGGAAATTCGGTACAAGCTTGCCTCTAAAATAAGAAACCAGGTTCGAAAAATACCGGAACTTCATTTCTACGTTGATAAATCAGCTGAGTACATCGACAAAATGGAACGATTGCTTGATGATGTAGATATTCCGGAAAAAGATTCAGACAACGAAGAAGGGTAGTCATGGCGATTGCTATACCTTTGGATGAACTGCCTGTATACTCCAAAGAAAACCCGCCTCAACCAGATATTGACTTTTCTGCAGGTGCTGCCTTTTTACTAAATAAGCCCAAAGGCTGGAGCAGTTTTGATGTAGTAAAGTTTGTACGCCGAAGAGTCAAGGTTAAGAAGGTTGGGCATGCAGGTACTCTTGATCCTATGGCAACCGGCTTGCTGATCGTTTGTTGCGGGAAAGCAACCAAATCTATCTCTCAGTTTCAGGAACTTTATAAAGAATATATAGGTGAAATAACTCTTGGCGGCTTTACCCCAAGTTATGATGCTGAAACGGATATCACCGAAACAGGGCCTACTGAACATATCACCCGGAAATTGATTCAGCAAAAACTGGAGGAACATTTTTCCGGAGAAATACATCAGGTGCCTCCTATGTATTCAGCTCTTAAAAGGGGCGGAAAAAAGCTATATGAGTTAGCCCGAAAGGGAGAAACCGTGGTTCGGCCTCCACGTGCGGTTATTATCTATGAAAGTGAAATAATGAGGTTCAACTTGCCCAAAGTAACTCTTCGTATTAAGTGCAGCAAAGGAACCTACATTCGATCTATAGCGCACGATCTCGGGGAAACCCTGGGGACCAAAGGATTTTTAAGTGCACTTGAACGAACGTATATTGGCGAATATGCTTCTGAACAGGCATTACATCCCCATAAATTTGGAGATTCTTTATTAGACAATGGCTGAGCTGGTTCACCTTAACAATGTAGAAAGAGCCCATAATACCGTACTAACCGTTGGTACTTTTGATGGGGTTCACATAGGACATAAAGCCCTTATTGAAGCCGTGGTTTCGAAGGCAAAACAACGGGATGCCCGAAGCCTGGTCGTTACTTTTGATCCACATCCAAGAAATATCATTAACCCTGGAAAAGAGGGAATTAAGTTGTTAACCACCCTTGAAGAGCGTTCAGAAATAATGAAGATTTTTGGGATCGATGTATTGTTGGTAATCCCTTTTGACCGTGATTTTTCATTACTCAGCTCCGAAGAGTTTATCCGGAAAATAATTTATGAAAAGATTGGGGTTTCTGAGTTTGTCATTGGCTATGATCATCACTTTGGCAGGGATCGGGAAGGCACAATAGAAACTATTAAACAACTGGGAAGTGAGTTGGATTTTGATTCCTATGTAGTTTCAAAAAAAGAGATGGGGCATACAACCGTAAGCAGTACGGTTATAAGGAATACCTTGTCGGAGGAGGGGGATGTCAGAAAAGCCGCAGAATTTCTTGGGAGAGATTATATATTGAATGGGATGGTTGCTCATGGCGAAGAGAGAGGCCGTAAAATCGGATTTCCCACAGCCAATATAGAACCGGAACACCAGCATAAAGTGATTCCTAAAAATGGGGTATACGCTGTACATGCACGGGTAGATGAGCAGTGGTATGGGGGAATGATGAATATTGGAGTAAGACCCACTTTTGACGGCCATAAGAAAACGCTGGAAGTCCATATGTTTGATTTTGACCAAGAGATATATGGTAAGAAAATACAGATCCGGTTTCGGGACCGCATAAGGGATGAGAAGAAGTTTGAGGGAGTGGAGGCTTTAATTACTCAGCTGAAAGCCGATAAACAAAGAAGTCTGGAAATCCTCAGTTAATACCGTTTTTATTGTATAGCAGCTATAAGGTATGCATCGTGATTAATCCATTCGTGCATTAAATGCTTGTTCGCTTTTTTTAATGTGATTTATTTTCCGGATCCAGTTCTTTGTCGATAGATAAATTAAGACAATCATCCCAATCAGTAAACCCAAAAGGAGTAGCATTTTTGTTTGGGTGAAATGTATGCCAAAAGTAAAAAAGAGAATGATAGAGCTTCCAAATAGCACAGACGTACTTATTGAGAAGAGGGCTATTCGCTTTAGATTCAAATGAAAATGCTTCAGGGAGTTTCTCAGGTTATCCCCTGATACAGGGTTATACAAAACCAACAGACTGATACAGTCTCCTATAATAAACAGACAAGCCGATGTTATTACAAGGTAGTTGAGCCAAACGGCTTTGGCAAGACCATCAAAAATATCGTTATAGATAAACAGGAAGCCAATGAGCAACAAACACTCTATGAGAAGTTTTATCCTGATCCACTTAAGTTTGGGGTGATTGCGGGTTTTGGTCATAAGTAAAATGTCATTAGTGCTGAGTTTTTGATCAGCTGCAGGTACATCCCAATTCGATTTCATTTCTTCTAAATTCATAATATTAAGCTAATCTTTTTTTGAGTTTTGTTTTGATGCGGTTAAGCCTTACACCTACATAATTCTCACTAATACCTGTGATGTTGGCAATTTCTTTGTAGGAGAAATCATCAAGATAAAGTGCTATGATCGCTCTTTCAGCAGAGCTTAACTTCCGGAGTTCTGTAAACATTTTCTCCTTCTTATCCGACTGTTCTTTCTTGGAAATGGTATAAGCACCTTCCGGTAGGTTTTCTTTTAGATCGATAGGCACCTTTTGCTTTCTGAACACAGCTATAGCCGTGTTCAGGGCAATGCGGTACATCCAGGTACTCACTTTGGCTTCGTTCCTGAAAGCGGAGTACGCTTTCCAAAGCTGCAATACAATATCCTGGAACAGATCTTTCTGATCCTCTGGTGTATCTCTGTACATCTGGCATACTTTATGAATGATATGTTGGTGATCATCAACCATTTTTAAGAAAGCTTTTTCCATATACCTACAGTTTTCTAAATTGAAACTTTCTTCCCATTCTTTCTCCTGTCAAACCAGATATTTCTCCATCTTTGATTTTAAAAGACAATTCAATTTCAACTTTTTTCCCAAAAAAGAGATGGTTACCCTTTGGGTATATCCGAAAAGGAGGGTTAGCTGCCAGCCGAGCAAACAGTTGTCCATTTTTTTTAATAATGCTAAGTTTCATTCTGCCCGAAGGTGATTCATAATTGCCTGTGTACAAGCTTAAATCATTTAAACCAGAGGCTATGCTTCGTTCACGTTTAGGCATGGTAAACGGTTTCCCAAACAGGATGTATTCTAAATCTGTAGCTATAGATTCTACTGGAAGTGTAGAACGGTTACTAAGCAATATAATACTTAACCGCTCTTCCGGGTAATATGACGTATGGGAAGAATATCCCCATGTACCACCTCCATGATAGTACTTTAGGGGTTTCTCTTGCCGTATAAACCACCCAAGGCCATATCTTCTTCCTTTCTTGTCGACGAGTGGATGCGAGGTAAAAATGGCTTTGATCGTTTGCTTAGAAATAAGATCTCCGGACATAAGCTGTAGATTCCATTTCAACAAATCCTCAGCCGTTGAATACATATCACCTGCACCTTTTAACATGGAATAGTTACGGTAGGGGGGCGTTACTACGCTGTCATCAGAAACAAGGTGATAACCAGGTACCAAGCCAGGCACAATGTGTAATGAATTGGCGACTCCTGTCGTGTTCATGCCAGCTGGAAGGAACAACTCATTATGTAATACCTGTTTTAAATCCTGTTGATATACATTTTCCAATATTGTTGCCAGTAGATAGTAACCGATGCTGGAATAGTGCATTTTGGATCCGGGAGGAGCAATCAAAGATAGCTTGTTGATTTCATTCATGATCTGATCATGCGTTAATTGCAGTTTCGATTTTATTGTCCAATAATCTTCTATCCCTTCATTATGCGGAAGGCCTGAAGTGTGCGTGAGCAGCTGGTAGATGGTAATTTCTTCAAAAGTATCCGGAAGGTTCTTAATATACCGGACGGCTTTATCATCAAAACTAATCTTTTTCTGTCTTTCTGCTATAGCCGCTAAAGTTCCTGTAAAGGTTTTAGAAATGGATGCTATTCGGTATTTCTTTCCATTTATGAGCTTCAGGTTATGTTCCACGGAAGCCATACCAACCGATCTTTGAAAAATAATATCGGTGCCTTTAGCCACCAACACCTCTCCATGAAACCCTTTCTTTTGATGGATGATATTTAGGTAAGTAGACAATTTGTTTTTAAGTAAAGCCGGACGAGGTTCGGATTGGGCTTTAACAGAAGGGCCAAAACTAAAAAGAAATGATAACAGAATCAGAATTCTAAAAGGATACATAAACAACAATGATTAGGTTTATTTCCCTATAGGTTGTTTTTGGAAGTTCAAAACTTACACATGTCACTATTTTTTTTGCAAAGGAGAATAAAATTTAAATCAAACAGATACCCCGACGGCTCTGTCTGGGAGTAGTTTATTATACTCATTTTATATCAACAACAGTTTTGTTCTTGTTGAATGGGAGGGCAAGGGGTATCACCGTAGGAGCAAAACACGCAACAATCACCTTGGTTTGGTTTTAGCATTTCATCACAATTGGGACATTGCCAAAAGAATTGGCAGGAATCCGTAGGCATGGTTTCAGTGGATTCATGCCCGCAGTTGGGACATGTTATGATTGATTCTAAGGTTACGGTACTCATTTTTTAAGGGAGTGTAATCTAAACTCTGTCTGATTATTTGTTAGGTGTTGTCGGGTGCTCGGGTTAGGGCCAACGGCAACCGATCTCCAAATTTAATCGCTAGCTGCGGAATGCTCCATTAAGGTTCTGCCTCACACTTATATTTTTATCTCGTTCATATCCTCATAAAAAGTGTGAATAAAATTCACGAATCCTTAATGAATGAGGAATCCAATTCTCACACAAATCAATATAGAACCTTTTTTTATGAGTATGACATCAAGTTCCAATAGTAAAATAGACCGTACTTCCTTCACCCAATTCACTTTCAACCCAGATTTTACCATTATGTCGGTTTATAATGTCTTTTACAATTGCCAACCCAATGCCTGTACCTTCGAATTCGGATTCTTTATGAAGGCGTTGAAAAACTTCGAACACTTTGTCTTTAAATCTGGCATCGAAACCAACGCCATTATCCTTAATGCGATATGTATATCCATGTTCAGTGAGTATTCCACTAACACCAATGATGGCATGTTCTTCATTACTGGTATACTTCAAGGCATTCCCCAATATGTTAGTGACAGCCTGGACAATAAGTGTGCGATCTCCTCTTACCATTTCCAGTGTTTTATCTACTTTAAAAGTGATTTTCCGGTCCTCATCAGGATGTTCGCTGTGTAACAGTTCATCGAATACATCAGAAAATATTTTTTTCATATTCAGTGTCGTCAGGGTAAACGATTGCCGCTTTATTCTCGAATAGATGAGGATATCATCGATCAATGTTCCCATTTTAGTTGTGTTCTTTATCACTCTGTCAAACATTTTTTTTCCTTCTTTATCCAGAGTTTCAGAATACTCTTCCCCCAACAGATTGCAATAACCTGATATAGCCCGCAAAGGAGCTCTTAAATCATGAGCAACTGAATAGCTGAACGCTTCCAGGTCCTCATTGGCTTTCTCCAACTTAACTTTCTGATCTTTAAGTGTTTCATTTTTAGATTTCAGTTTCTGGTTATATTCTTTGATAAGATTCTCATCTTCTTTGCGCTTAGTTACATCCCGTATGGCTACCGATACCAGGACCCCTTTATCTGTTTCCAGCGGACTCAGACTGATCTCCACAGGAAACTCTTTGCCATTTTTCTTTTTCCCGTTCAATTCCATCCCAATCCCCATGCCGCGGACGTTGGGATTTTTGGTATAATGGGTGCGGTGCTCTTGATATGAATGCATAAAAGAATCAGGAATTAATTCCTCTACTTGTGTCCCTATAAGTTCTTCCCGCTGATATTCAAACAGGGCTTCCGTTTGTTTGTTAACCAGTTCTATAGTACCCGATTCGTTTATAATGACCATGGCGTCAGGGGCAGATTCCATAAGATTTCGGAACCGCTCTTCCGCTTTTTTTCGTTCGGTTACATCCCGGATAGCCGCAGAGATCAGTACCCCTTTATCCGTCTCCAGCGGACTCAGACTGATCTCTACAGGAAACTCTTTGCCATTTTTCTTTTTCCCGTTCAACTCCATCCCAATCCCCATGCCACGGGCGTTGGAGTTTTTGGTATTATGGGTTGGATGCTCTTGATATGAATGCATAAAAGGATCAGGAATTAGCTTCTCTACTCGTGTACCTATAAGTTCTTCCCGTCGATATCCAAACAGGACTTCCGTTTGTTTGTTAACCAGTTCTATAGTATCTGATTCGTTTATAATGATCATAGCATCAGGGGCAGATTCCATTAGATCCCGGAATCGTCCTTCCGCTTTTTTCCGCTCAGAAACATCTCTTATAATTCCAATAAAGAAATGTTCTTGTCCGCTTTGCCAGGTATTCAATGATAGTTCGAGGGGGAATTCGGTAGAGTTCTTATGCAAGCCGGTTAATTCAACCGTCTTTCCAATAACATTTGAGCTGCCTTCTTTGAGGTGACGCTGCATGCCTTTAGTGTGAAGTTTTCTGAACTTTTCAGGCATAATGGTTGTGAGAGGTTTGCCGATAATCTCATTGGCTGTATAGCCGAAAGTAGTTTCAGCTCCTTTATTCCAGCTAAGTATGTTTCCCTTTTGATTTGCAGTAATAATGGCATCTTGGGAAGAAGAAATGAGTGATCTAAAGCGTTCTTTAGCTTCATTATGCTTTTTGATTATTCTCAAAATGATTACAGCGAATAGGATATTCAACAGAATAATAATACCCAGAAAGATGGATAAGATATACATCCCGTTGTTGCGTTCTGCAAAGGCAATGTCTAAGGGTTGATAACTAACAACTCCCCAGGGGTATTCCGGGACAGCTTCATAGGAGACCAGCCGTTTTTCCTGTTCGAGAGGATTAAAGTAAATGCCGGTACCCTTTTCTCCTTTCAACACTCTTTGTACCGGGGGAACTTCTTGGTAATTTTTAAGCACAGTTTGGGTAGTTGTATATTCGGGGATTTTCAGTCCCTTTCCGTCAACCAAATAAAGTCCTCCTTCTTCAGGGGAAACCATTTCCATGCCCCATTCAGAAATTGTTTCGATTTTCATCTCAAGAACCAGATACCCCAGCAGCTGATCCGGAATTTTTCTGTGCCATACCGGAAACACATAAGCAATAATAGGTTCATGGGTTGAAGTCCTGTGGTGTATATTACTCAGCAGGGGTTTCTTAGCTTGTTTAACATTTCTGAACCATTGTGTATTGCTGAAATCCTGCCCTATAATATGATCAATACTGGGGGCATTTTGCATGGCTTTTCCCAACGTATCCATTAAGATAAGGTGATTTATGAAAGGAAAATTTGTTGGAATATCCCGGACAATTGAACGTGCGCCTTCCCAATCGTTTTCTATTATTAAGTTGCGAAATTTAACACGGGTGGCTAATGAAATTCCAACATCATAAACCCGGTCAAATCTTTCTTTAATCAGTACAGAAGCGAGTTGAACAGTAGAATTTCGTCTGTTAAAAGCTTGATCGGTCAGATTATGGTAAAGTTTATAATAGCTATAACCACCAATAATTATCCCTGGTAATACCACAAGGGCAAAAATTACTGCCATCCGCCATCCCGGGGGAGACTTTTTGATATCCATTATACCGTCCTTTATAAATTCTCTTTTGAGTAAGTTCCTGACAACTGTTTATTAAATATTTTGATAATTTGGTGATTTGGGGAAATATCAAAAGTCATCAGCTCTCTTTTATTTTACTGGTTATGCTACAACAACTTTTTCTTTTTATTAGTTGATGTGAAGTATTCTATTTTCTGTTAGAAATATGTTCTTAAACGATAAATGTGAGCAAAAAAAGACAGACAAACAACAAGAAGAATAAACTGTATCTACAACCCAATACAGGTTGCTAAACATGATGATTATAATTGCGGAGTGATACTGAATTGCTAAGCCCCCCCCCTTATATTAAGTTCAGGGAATGATGGTTTTTAAAGAATGGATATACAACTATGGCAAGAGGAGATCTGTAATTCACAATATAGGTATGGTATCAGGCAGGGAGATTCAAAAGTGAATACAGGAAGGGTGGATACAAGCTACATAAAAATCAGAGTTGCTAAACCTACAGCCATAATGGTATAAGCAAGTTTTTTATACCACTGATCAATATAAAGCCCGCTTAGAAATAAAAGCTCTTTGAAGTCACTGGAAAGGGAATAGCCGGCAGAATCATGGGGTGTATTGTGTACTTCCGTTCCTTTATTGTTGTGAAACTTCCATTCGGTATTAAAGAGATTCAGGTATTTCCAATGAAAGTCCTGATCCATAAGAGAAACCGTAGCTTTACTTACCCAAAGGTTATATGAGATTTGCCCTACCACTTCTCGTGCATTCACATCAATGATAGAAGTATGTTGTTTAAAAATGCCTTTGGTTTCAAAGTGGTATTGCTCTCCATTTAAATTTGCAATTGCTGATGAAGACAACGAATTATTATTTAAGAAACCAATGTGCTTGTTTTTGAAAAAGATATCACACGTGCGTGTAAGGATATTTCGGTTTTTCCATTTATAGTCAATCGACATGGCCAACAAATTGTATTTAAAATGATCCGGTATTTAAACTGCCCCGTTTTGGAAGATTGAGTTGAAAAAGCCAAAACGTTCTCTTATTAGATTAAGTTACAAGATATGGCGAGAATTACGATTAGTATTATTTAATAATTGTCTGTGGTATCTACCCGAGATTCAATCTTTAAACACTCCTGCAGGCATTTCTTCGGTAAAACAGGGAAAAGGAAGGGAAGTGGCGTCCTCGATTCAGCTGGATATATATTTTGGTATTATCGAGTGAAAGCAAATGTAATTGCTTTGCTAAAAAAGGAGACAAAGTATTCAGGGCATTCCTATTTTTAAACCAGTAAAAAGAGTCATAGTTCAACTTTGTTTCTCTTCATATACTATTCAATCAATAATACATGTAAACATTGTTGATTACCTAAAAAAAGACTATCTTTGCCACTTGTAAACGACTTATAAGCATTAATACAAAAATTGTAATGAGCATAACTGCAGAAGAAAAGAAAGAACTTTTTAAAAAATTTGGTGGAAGTGAAACCAATACGGGTTCCTCAGAAGGCCAGATTGCCCTTCTAACCAAGCGAATCAATGACCTTACGGATCATCTTAAAGACAATAATCAAGATCATGCATCCCGAAGAGGACTGCTTAAGATGGTGGGTAAGAGACGCCGTTTGTTAAACTACCTGATGAAGAAAGATATCGAGAAGTACAGAGAACTTATCAAAGAACTCGGTATCCGTAAGTAATTCAATTAAAGGCTCCATCGTGGGGCCTTTTTTATATTTATTCCGCCTACATGCGTATAATTCTTACCTAATTTTGCGGAATCGTAAATCAACAAAGACAAAGACGAAATAATGAAAGAAGATTTTAGAAGTGTAGAATTTGCACCGGGAAAGGTGCTTTCAATTGAAACAGGCCGGCTTGCCAAGCAAGCTGATGGCGCTGTAGTAGTGCGTATGGGAGATACCATGACGCTTTGTACTGCTGTAAGTGCAAAAGAGCCCAAACCGGGACAGAGTTTTTTCCCGCTTACTGTAGACCATAGAGAAAGTTTTTCAGCTGGTGGGCGTTTCCCCGGTGGATTTATAAAACGTGAAGGGCGTCCTTCCGAAAAAGAAGTATTATCGAGCCGGTTAATCGACAGGGTTTTGCGCCCGCTTTTTCCCAAGGGATACCGATGTGATACACAGATCATTTCCAATGTAGTTTCATCAGACGGACAAAATGATGCCGATGTATTAGGTGGCGTTGGTGCTTCTGCAGCTCTGCATATCTCTGATGTGCCTTTTGCCGGACCTATTGCAGAAGTGCGGGTTGGACGGGTAGACGGTGAATTTATCATCAACCCAACGCTTGATGAGCTTGAGAACAGTGACCTCGATATGATTGTAGGTGGTACTGTGGACAGTGTACTGATGATAGAAGGGGAGATGCATGAAGTCTCTGAAAAAGACATGCTGGAAGCTATTAAAGCTGCTCATGGTTCTATTATCACCCTCTGTGAATTCCAGGAAGAACTCAGAGAAGAATTTGGTAAACCGAAGAGAGAGTATACTCCGGAAGAATATCCTGAAGAATTGGAAAACAAAGTTCGGGAACTGGCTACTCAGAAAATTAAAGACCATGTGAATGTTGGTCTTGGTAAAGAGGAATACAGTGCCGGACTTAAAGAAATTAAAGATGGCACCGTAGCTGAACTTGAAGAGGAATATGAAGATGAAATAGGAACCATCAAAGAGGTGCTAAGTGATATTGAGAAGGCAGAACTTCGCAATCTCATTCTCGAGAAGAAAAAAAGAATTGACGGCCGTACGCCAACCGATATCCGGGATATCTGGACACAAGCGGGGTACATAACCCGCGCACACGGTTCTTCTATCTTTACCCGTGGCGAAACACAGGCGCTGGTGTCTGTAACGCTTGGTACAAAGAAAGACGAACAAGCGGTAGATACATTATTTGATGAGGAAGCCAAGCAGTTCTTCCTGCATTACAATTTCCCTCCCTATAGTGTAGGGGAAGCTGGATATATGAGAGGGCCCGGCCGACGTGAAATTGGTCACGGTCACCTGGCTGAGCGTTCATTAAGAATGATGATGCCTTCGTTTGATGACTTCGGATATGTGATTCGCGTTATTTCTGACATTACAGAATCTAACGGTTCATCTTCTATGGCTTCGGTTTGTGGTGGTTCAATGGCGCTTATGGATGCCGGCGTTCCCCTCAAAAAGCCCGTAGCCGGTATTGCAATGGGTATGATTGTAGGTGATGAGGAAACAGTTGTGTTGTCTGATATCCGCGGTGAAGAAGATTTCATGGGCGATATGGACTTTAAAACAGCTGGTACTGCCGATGGTATTACTTCGTGCCAAATGGATATGAAAGTAGGAGGGATATCCTTCGAAATTATTGAAGAAGCCCTCGAACAAGCTCATGAAGGCCGTATGCATATTCTTGGTAAAATGGCCGAGACCATTTCAACCGCAAGAGAATCATTGTCCGAATTTGCTCCACAATTTGTGAAGATGGAGATTGACGGTGACATGATTGGCGCGGTTATTGGACCTGGCGGAAAAGTAATTCAAACCCTTCAGAAAGAAACAGATACTGAAATCTGGATTGAAGAAGATGAACAAGGTAAAGGACAGATTACCATATCTGCCGACAGCCTGGAGAAAGCCCAGGATGCTCAGAGCAGAATCAAAGCAATAACCGGTCACTTAGATGAAGGTGCTACATACAAAGGTGTTGTTAAGTCGATTAAAGACTTTGGAGCATTTGTAGAAGTTGCCCCGGGCCGCGATGGACTCCTGCACATTTCAGAGATTGATCATAAACACGTAGATAAGGTAAGTGATTACCTGAGTGTTGGTGACGAGTTGGATGTGAAGCTGCTCAAGATTGAGCCAGGTAATAAACTTCGGCTCTCAAGAAAAGCATTGATTGAAAAGGAAGGTTAATTCCTGCTATCAATAACTACTTATAAGTTGTTTACTAAAAGGTTCCTTTCGATCGAAAGGAACCTTTTTTACTTAATGGGAGTGACTCGGTCTAATCTGATCAAAAATCGTTACATCGTTAAATCGCAAATCATTCAATCTGAATCACGGGTTCAACGGATTTTGGGATTGCACGGATTTCATAAATCATATAGTCAAAGTTACTCAAAAACCTAATCAACGTGCCCTCTTGCCCTGGCCGGGTGCTAAGGAAGTGTAGTCCTGTTCCTATGGAAGAAAGAGACTCGCGGAGCGTGGATTCAAGATCGGTTCTGTGTGCTTCCAAAAATTTGTGGTATCTGTGCAATCGGCTTAATCCGCGATTCGAGCAACCTTGCTTTTTCTTTTCCCTAATTCAGGAAGTGTAGTCTTAATCCATCGATCAGCCCGGTGATCGGTCAGATCGGCTACGGGGTTACTTTGGCTTACCCCTTCGGTCTGGCAGCTGGAGCCCCTCTCACCATTGCCCGATCCAGGTAATCCTACTTTACCTTTTACTCAATTCATTACAAATTTCCTGTTTATGCTTTCTAAGCTTTGTATATTAGCCGCCTGCCAAAAGGGAGGCAATTTAAACAAATAATTGTATATGGATAAGCTGAAAGAAATTGATTTTGTACATAAGAACAAACTGGATAACGGTTTGCGTATTGTGACCGAGCATATTGAAAGTGTGAAAAGTATATCTGTGGGTATATGGGTGAAAACCGGGAGCCGGAATGAGACTCAGAAGCAAGCGGGAATCACTCATTTTCTGGAGCATATGTTGTTTAAAGGAACAGATAGCCGTTCTTCCTACGATATTGCTTTGAGTATGGAAGCAGTAGGGGGCTATTTGAATGCATTTACTTCTTCCGAATACACCTGCTACTATGCGCGTTGCGTGAATACTCAGTTGGAACGGGCTTTAGACGTCCTCTCCGATATGGTGTTAAACCCTTCTTTTCCGGAAGAAGAAGTGGAAAAGGAAAAGAAGGTGGTGATTGAAGAAATGAAAATGTATCGCGATTCTCCTAACGATTATCTGTTCGAACAATTCAGTGAAAAGATGTTCAAGGGACATGAACTGGGCAGATCTATTTTGGGATATGAGGACACCGTATCAGCATTCAGCAGAGAAGATCTGTATGAGTATATGTCGGAGCAGTACTATCCCGGAAATATTTTGGTTTCAGTAGCTGGAAATGTAGACCATGATAAAGTAGTGGCATTAGTTAGCAGCTATTTCGAAGAACTTGAAGCCCGGAAATCCCGCAAAAATGAGCAGAAACTACCCGCTTTTACACCGGTAGACCTTAAACTTACCAAAGCGATTGAACAAACACATTATGTGTATGGGCGAAGGGGAATCAACTTTGATCATGAAGATAAATACCTGCTTCTATTAGCAAATACAATTCTGGGGGGAGGTATGAGTGCCCGTCTGCATCAGAATGTGCGGGAAAAATACGGCTACTGCTATTCCATACAAACGTTCAATCAATCCTATACCGATACCGGCTTGTGGGGGGTATATGTAGGTACCGATCAGCAATATGTGGATCATGTCCGGGACCTTATTAAGCAGGAACTGAAGAAGGTACAGGAAGAACTAATTCCTCAAAAAGAACTGGACGAAGCAAAATCGCAGCTAAAGGGTAAACTATTACTCTCTCAGGAAAACACAAGCAGCAGAATGACCCGGCTGGCCAAAAGTGAACTTTATTTTGGCCGTTTTGTAACCCTGGATGAACTGGTAGAGAATATTGATTCTGTAACATCTGAACAGATCAATGAGTTTGCCCGGAATTTCTTTGATGAACAATATTTTATGGAAGGTATTCTTTTGCCTGAAGAGGGAAAATAGCATACAAAGGTTAACAGAAATGTCATGTTGGTTCAACATTAAACACGAACCGGTAAACAAAATTTAAACTTAATATTCTTAGCACAAAATGATTTATATCAGTAATCTTTCCGAACATGTTGATCAAGAAGTAGCCCTGAAAGGTTGGGTATATAATTACAGAAGCAGCGGAAGTCTTGTTTTTATAGAGATGAGAGACGGAAGCGGACTTACTCAATGTGTGGTAGCCAAAGATGATGTAAAAGAAGATGCATGGGAAGCAGCTACCTCTTTGCGACAGGAAAGCTCTCTTGAAATTACAGGTACCGTTAAAAAAGATGACCGCAGTGTAGGTGGGTACGAGATTCATGTGTCAGACGTCCGGGTTCACCAGGTTGCAGAGGATTACCCTATTACGCCCAAAGAGCATGGGGTAGAGTTCCTGATGAATAACCGCCATCTCTGGTTGCGAAGCCAAAAGCAATGGGCGGCTATGAGAATACGAAATGAGATTATTTTTGCCATTCATACCTTTTTTCAGAAAAGAGGCTTTGTGCAGATGGACTCTCCTATTTTTACCGGCAACGCCGCAGAAGGAAGCACTACCTTGTTTGAAACCGACTACTTTGAAGATAAAGCATATCTGGCGCAAACCGGCCAGTTGTATGGCGAAGCTATGGCCATGGCTCACGGACTGATTTACACCTTTGGACCTACCTTCCGTGCAGAGAAAAGTAAAACCCGCCGTCACCTCACCGAGTTCTGGATGATTGAGCCGGAAATGGCTTATTACGATCTGGATATGAATATGGACCTGGCAGAGGATATGATAAAGGCCATTATTTCCACCGTGTTGGAAAAGAGGGGTAAAGAACTGGAGATCCTTGAACGGGACACTACCTCACTTGAAAAGACTGCCAGTGAGCCTTTCAAGCGAATGACTTACGATGAAGCTGTTAAACAGTTAAAGAGTGACGAAACGGCCCGGATGCTGGATGATATGGCCGAAGCAAGGCGACAGGAAGAAATTGATCTCGAAAAAGAAGAAAAAGAGATTAAGAAGGAGAGAGGTTCTGCAAAAAAATGGCGTAAGGCTCAGATTGACCAGCGGGTTAAGGAAATATCAGCCCGCATTGCCCAGATTAAAGAAGACCTGAGAAACATCCCAAGCTGGAAAGAATCGGCCCGCAATTTTGAATGGGGGAACGACCTCGGTGGCTCAGACGAAACCGTTCTTATGATGCAGTACGATGTTCCGCTTATTGTAACTCACTGGCCGGCAGAAATTAAGGCATTCTACATGAAGCGGGATGAAACCAATAAGCTGGCTCTTGGAATGGATGTTCTTGCTCCTGAAGGGTATGGTGAGATCATCGGTGGAAGTCAGCGTGAAGATGACCTGGAAGTGATGAAAGAACGCATTGAGGAAGAAGAGCTGGATCAGGACGTATTTGAATGGTACCTGGACCTTCGTCGCTTTGGTTCGGTTCCTCATTCAGGATATGGCCTGGGATTAGAACGAACCGTAGCCTGGTTGTGTGGACTTTCTCATGTACGCGAAACTATTCCATTCCCGAGAATGATGGGAAGACTTACCCCTTAATACTTTGTTCGTAGTGAACAGAATGTTGATAATATTGGGTGGGTAAGTGTTAGGTATTATACTATTAATTTCTATCAGTAATTTCTCTTTCAGAGATTAAGAAATTGTTCACGGCCTGTCCAAATTCTTCATACAACTGATGATGAAAGGCATGACCCGCATTTGAATAAAGTATAAGTTTTGCTTTGGGTAATTCTCTGTAAAGCAGAAATGAGTTTTTAGCTGAAAATGCGATATCATTTTTAGCTCCTGCAACTAATACCGGATGGTTTATTTCTTTTAACTTAGAGAAGTAATTTCCTGTTCCCTGTAAAAAAGAACGGGTAGCACTGCCTTGCGCTTTCCATGTTTCGATTGGGTTAATGGGAACTTCATCGGGGTTTGCAGCTGCTTCAATTCTTGCTAAAGAAGTTAGGGTATTGTTAAGCCCTGATTTACCTTCTGTAAAGAATAATTGCTGATGATGTTCCGCTTTAAGGTGATAAACCTCGGTAGCTATTTCAAGAAACTTTGCACTTGGATATTCTGTTTCTGGACTGCCTCCGGGGGCTGTACCAGCTAAAATAATCTTCTTGACCATATCGGGATAATTCAGGGCAAATACCTGGGCTACCAAGCCACCCATACTCCAGCCAAAAAGATTCAATGTCTTTATACCAAGAGCTTGAATAAATAGATATGCTGATTTAGCCATTCCTTCAATCGACTGATCCGGAGTACCTCCGGTAGCACCAATACCCATATTATCAAAAGAAATTACTTTGTGGCTTTCAGCCAATTTGGTAATAAAAGCAGGATCCCAATCATCGATAGTGCCTCTGAATCTGTTAAGTAACAGCAAGGGGGAACCAGTTCCAATTTCTCGATAAGCAAAACGATTTGCTCCGTTTATTGTGTATTGTACAGAAGATAGATCAGTATGCATTGGAAAATGAATAGTTAATAATTGTTTGTGATTCTTATGCTTGATGCTTGATGCTTGATGCTTGTGAAGCTATATTATGTCTATCTCTAGCATAGCTTGACCGCTTAACCCCAAGTTATGAACAAGCGAAAACTAAACAAACACCGTTATTTTAGCGAACAAATCCGTCGTAAAGCCGTCAAGGAATTTCGTAGCGGAACCTAT
>VEMX01000097.1:0-14809 GCA_009711805.1 Balneolaceae bacterium
TGTATGCCATCATCAACACTATTGAATCCGAGAATTTACCATCCTTCAGGGCGTCCTGAAACTTCAAAAATCAGTTCGGGACCGTCATGGGAAAAATGTATCCTTGACTTTCTTTTTTATATAAGGGATGCCCACGGCAGAAGTCCCGCTTTTCACTTTTGCCCTCTCACTTCAATGCTCATTAATTCGATCGACCAGCCGGGGCTCGAGTGGTCGCTGATATGCCACCCTATAGAGAGAAAGAGAGTTAGTTAAAAAAATTTCTATAGATATGGTTTTTCTCTCCGATAACATTGAGCAAGGACTATCGACTATAGGTTTCAAAATAAGGACATATGAAAAAGATCAGGGTTAATAATGTATCGGAGAAAAATCTGTATATCATTGCTTTATTTACAGCGGCAGTGTTAATCATCGTAAACCAGTTCGCCATACTAATGAAATACGGCAACAGCTTCAGCGAGCTGCTCATCCTTGAGGCCATATTTGCTTCAACAGCATTGTATGTATTTCTTATAGGATATCGATTTATAGTAAAGCCCATTTTTGAAAAGCTTAGAAAAAAGAATGGCGAGCTCGAAGGGGAGGTGCAAAACAAAGACCGGGTATTAGCTACGGTCGTTCATGACCTGCGTAATCCTCTGATGGGGATTAAAGGGATGGTAGATCTAATCAGGGAAGATCATCTAAATGAGATCAGTGACGAGCAGGAAATGATGTTTAAAGTGATTAACGACTCTCATAATAAGGCAGATTCATTGATTAAAGAACTGCTGGAGTATTCGGTCATGGAAAGTGAAGAATATCATCTGAAGACCCAGGTTACGCACATTGAGGAGTATTTATGTATTGTTCTCTCACAGTTTCGAGAACGTGCCAGGGAGAAAGGGGTAAATATAAAAATAGATGTTAAAGACCGCTTAAAAGTGAGTTTGGACCGGGAGAAATTTAGCCGGGTAATGGATAACCTGATCACGAACGCATTGAAGTTTACGGATGGTCCCGGAGAGGTGAAGGTATTGTCGTACAAAGAAGACGGCCGGGTAGTCATTAAAGTAAAAGACTCAGGCATAGGGATACCGGATGAGATGCAGGATCATATTTTTGACCAGTTTTCCAAGGCACGCCGGCTGGGATTAAAAGGTGAAAAGTCAACCGGGTTGGGGATGTCGATAGCTAAAAAAATCGTGGAATTACACGATGGAACCATCCGGGTTGAAAGCCGTGAAAATTATGGTACAGCATTTTATATAAGCCTGCCGGCATAAAATTTTTAAACTTTACGATTTAGCAAGAGAGAGAAGCTCTGTATTCCTATTCAGGAAGCAGAGCTTTCATTTTTTGGCCTTCTGCTCTTTTTCCTTGAGAATATAATTGGCATAGAGGAATTCAAGAGCAGAAGCTTCATACCCTTTCCAGTTGGCTATTAACTCCTGAAATTTTTCTTCGCTGGTGTTATGCGGATCTTCTCCATAGCTGTAAATAATCCATCGCCGCAATCCTTTTTCTTCCGAACCTTTTTTATTGGATGGGAACACGGCATCGGTACGGCCGCGCATCATCATTAAATCCTGACCGGAAGTAGGACCAATCCCTTTTATGCTTGTAATTTCATCGTAAAAAGTTTGGGGATCACATTCTGAAAGGTGATTCATATCTACATTGCCAGCTACAATGTCGTTAGCCAGGCCTACCAGGTATTGTCCCTTTCTGAGTGTAGGTCCCAGTTTGCGGATGTTTGCCGGATTGGCCTTCATCAGCTGAATAGGGCGGGGCCAGGCAGGCAGCGATTTCTTCCCATAAGTTAAAGCAGCCCCATAATTCTCCCGGATTCTGAACATCATTTTTTTGGCCGTGGGTTTGTGATTCATCTGCATCTGAACAATGCGGTAGAGGATATCCTCGAAGAGGTTAGCACGGGTCATGCGTTTCAAACCGTATAAGTCAGAGAGTTTATCACCCAGCACCGGATCATTTTCAGCCTGATCATACAAAGGGCGGATATCCATATTGGTACCCAGGATCTTGGCCAGGCTTACATTAGCCAATTCAATTTCATCCTTATCCAGGCTTTCAGCTGATTCTATATTAAACTCAGGCTGCTCAGGATCACCATTAAAGAAAACAGTTATGATGACATCACGGTCGCCAATAGGGATAGGGCGGGTAAAGCCTTCTTCAAACATGGTTTCAGGGTTATGCTCGTGATCGAAATAGGATTCGATATCCAGGCAGAGAAACCAGTCGTGTGGGGGGATAGATTTAAGCGTCCAGGAGCTCATGGTTCAGTATATATTTAAGGGTGAAAAAGAGAATGGGTAGATAAGAATTTGCAGTCCTTTTATCTACTTATTCGGTTTATAAAGTGTAATTATTTGGTAAATATATTTCGGTATAAAGCCAGTTATTTCCATATAAAAGAAGGTGCTTGGGTTTGGTCGAGCCGATCTCGGTTAATGTTGTCACGGAACATACGCTCTACCTCTTTCAGTGTGTCAATATCATCCGGAGACAGATCCCAGCGGATGGCTTTAAATCGGGGAAGCCGGAGAGTGTAATTGGCTTTGGTGCGTTTATTACGCTGTATATCGTCAAACTCCAGTTCCACCACAATACCGGGAATGAGCCCCAATGTAGGGCCATATCGTTCTACAGTAAGTTCCTTAATTTTTTTGTTGAGCCTTTCGAGCTCAGTATATCCGCCATAAGCTTTTCCAATGGGGATGAACTCTTCTTCATAACGTTCGTCATCTCGTACAGAAATCCCCAGGGTAAAATCAGAATATTTGCCCCCGCGTTTTCCACTTGCTGCATGGGCGTACATGATGATGGTATCCAGTGAGCCTCCGGCTTTTTTCACCTTTAGCCACGATTTCCTGCGTTGTCCATACTCGTAGGCAGAGGTTTTCGATTTTAGCATTAACCCTTCATTTCCATGGGCGAGAGCCAGGTCAAAGAGCTCTTGTATATGCTCCCGGTTTTTGATCTCTTTTTGGGTGGTGATGGGGAAGGTGTATTTCCGGGAGAGGCCGGAAAGTAATTTTCTGCGTTCCAACAGGGTTTTGTCGAATATGGGTTCTCCATCATGATACAGGAGATCGTAGGTAATCAGCAGAACCGGGTATTGGTCTAATATTTTCCGGGATGGTTTCTTAATTCCCAGTCGTTTTTGAAGAAGTTGAAAGGGGAGGATGGTATTATCCTTAAAGACACATATTTCCCCATCCAGCACCAGTTTTGGTAAATCTTTTTCAGCGAAGAATTCAATGATTTCCGGAAAAGAGTGAGTGATGTCATTTAAGTCGCGGGAATATAATTCAACCCGATCTCCTTCAATATGAACCTGGCAACGCATTCCATCAAACTTCTCTTCGGCAATGTATTTTGAATATTGATCTACCGCCCTGCTTTCGATGGGGGAAGCCAGCATAAAAGGCAGGGGGTGAAAGAGTTTGAAAGAAGCTTCATCAAGGGTATTGTTTTTTGCGAGCACCGCAGTTTTTCCAATACTTCCGGTAATCATATGGGCATAGCGTACGGCTTCGGTGTCTTTGCCAAAAGCTTTGGAGATGGCATTGATAATACTTTTGGTTTCAAAACCTATACGCAACGATCCCCGCCCCATAATGCGAATAAAGTATTTTACTTCCAGGGGCCGCATTTTTCGCCAGTACTCTTCCAGTACTTCCTGTTTCCCAGCGCGAGACGAAGTGTTATAAAGCTGTTCATACACTGTTTCAATCTCTTTGAGTGAGAGTCCCACGGGCTCCCATTTTTGTCTGGCGGCCGGAATGTTGGTAAATAATTTCTCAATGGTTTCTGATGAACTCCCGGTTGCCGTACGGCAGGGTTTGAATACTAGTTCATAATCAATTTCGCAGAAATCGGCGGCCAAGGTAGAGGTGGTTCTGCTTCCCACGGATGCCCGCTTTCCTGATATGTCGGAGAACGCACCTTCTCCCAAAAACTGAACAGCCAGATTAAGATGTTCATCTTCTTTAATTGAACGCAGGTATTCCATACAAACCCGAATTTTGGCATTGGTACCCCGCGATTCCCGGATTTGTTGGGCTGTTCGAGCCAGTGCATGAAAGGTATGTGGATGTTGTTCATTCATTAGACAAGGGATACTCAATTATTAACGGGCTGTCAGAGAGTTCATATTCGATATTTTTTTATCAAGCTGTTTTCTGTCTTTGTTTTAATGTAGAAGCTGCAATGCCCCGCTTTTCCAAATAATGGAGTACTACATTGGGATTGGGAGTGTGGGTGATATATGTTTTTTTAGGATTCAGTTTTTCACAAAGACGAATAAGCTCAAAGAAATCAAGATGGTCGGATAGGGGGATTAGCTTGTCCACGGTCATCTGAACCCTGCGTGCTTCCATCGCCGCCCATCCCGAGCAATAGGCGATACGCTTCTTTTTGATATTGGAAGCAAAACCATTCCCCAATGCAGAACCAGGGGTAATAAGAATTTTACCTTTGCAGGTATCGTGGTCGTAGGTTTCATATTGTCCAAGGTCTATACCTTCTTGTTCATATACATCACAAAGCTTAAATCCAGCATTATGTATCTGAACGGGATGGTTCAAGTTTTTAAGAAAGTGCATAATCTCTTGTGCTTTACCCAGGTTATAGGCCAAAAAAATGGGGGTATATCCCTCATTCAGAGCATTTGAAGCAAAGGAACAGATTTGTTTTTCTAAGTGGGTATAGGATTTCCATCGGTATATGGGCAGACTGAAAGTGGCTTCAGTAATAAAATAATCAACAGCTTCTTTGGGGAGCTGGAAGCCTTCGGAGGCAGGCGAAGCCGGGGAGCGGTAGTCCCCGGTGTATAGCAAATTCCCGAAATCACTTTCAATAAAAGTCATAGCTGATCCGAGAATATGCCCGGCTGGGTAAAAGGTGATGCGGGCAGTATCGGTTTCCAGGCTGTTACCAAAGTTAAGTTCTTCTATCTGCCCCCGGTAATTCCGGAGTTTCATAAACTTTTTAGTCGGGCGGGTGGCATAGGTGTTGGCTGTACTTCTCCTGGGAATGTGATCGGAGTGCCCATGAGAAACGAATACATATTCCGCATCCGAGCCACTGTAGTCGAGTCCAATATTTAGCTGAGGAAGGTAAATGCCGTCACTTCCTGCTTTTATGATTTCCATTGTTTTTCTTTTAAGATACATATAGCCAGTGACAACCCTATGTCACCCGGTGTCAAAAAAGTTGTAGTCTGTCGTTAATATTCTTCAGAAAGCTTCAGCTTCCTTGCGACCAGGGCTGCATTAAGAAAAGAGAAAGTATTGGGTTGCAAAGAGTCTCAAATGACCAAAATGGCAGATAGCTCAAGGTTTGAGATCCCTCCGTGCTGCTATCAATATCTATAACTTTCACCGGACGCCCTTGATTTATCGCGGATTCAATTTCTTCGGAAGAAAGGTTTCCTTTTACTTTTTTAAGCAATCGACGTGCTTCATGCAAAATATCGTCGGAAGAAAGCTGCTGAGGCTTAACGGTTCGCTCCAAACAGGCAATGATTTCGCTGTTGATACTACGATGGTGAGCTTTAGCTTGTTCTCGGACACGATTGTAAATTTCTTCTGGAATATTCTTTACAGTAATACTGGGTATAACAGATTAGTTTCGTTATGGTTTCTATATGAAACCAAAAAGGCGGAGTGATTATTACAAGGAAACAACACTAACAGAATAAAGGTAAAATTGCCGGAATGTAATTAGGGGGCTCAAATAACCAGGGCCAACCCCGCACTTATTCTTCATAAGCCCTTCATAATAGAGTGTATTTTTATGGTATAACCGCAGAAGAAACGGAGCTAAAATGAAAGTATTAGTAGTAGGTGGAAACTTCGCGGGCTCAACAGCTGCACTTGAGATCAAGCGAAAATTAGGAGAGGAAGTAGATGTAACGCTTATCGACCGAAACCCCGATTTTGTATATATACCCTCACTGATTTGGGTGCCTATCGGCAGAAGGGAAGTTGAAGATATCACCATATCCCGCAAACAAGTACTGGAGAGTAAAGGAGTTGAGTTTGTACAGGATACAGCGGTTAAAGTAGATCCGGAAGCTCAGCTTGTGTATACCAAAAACGGTGAGTATAGCTACGATCATGTGATTATAGCAACCGGACCTAAAGTAAGGTTTGATGCCATCCCCGGCCTAAAAGAACATGGAGTATATATAGGTACGCCTTCCGGAGCAATGAAAACACGGGAGAAGCTGGACGAATTCTTGAACAATCCCGGTCCGGTTGTCATAGGTGCAACTCAGGGAGCCGGGTGTATGGGAGCAGCCTATGAATTTTTATTCAACCTGGAAAAATGGCTGCGGGATAAAAAGGTGCGTAAGAAAGTAGATCTGCATTGGGTGACCCCAGAGCCTTATTTGGGTCATTTTGGAATTGAAGGTATGCCGCTGGGCGAGGGCATGCTGAAAAAGTTCATGGATATGTTCCACATTACCTATCATACCTCGGTGGGGGTGAAAGAAGTGTTGGAGGATGCCGTTGAACTGACCGATGGTACTTGGATAGATTCCCGTTTTACCATGCTAATGCCTCCTTTTACGGGCGTTGATTTTGTTCAAAATTCAGAAGGATTGTTAACGGGAGATAACCAGTTTATCCCTACGCTGCCTACATATCGGCATATAAGCATAGAAAATGTTTGGGCCGCTGGATTAGCGGTAGATGTAGCGCCGCCTTTCGAGCAGGGTGAAGTACCGTTTAGTCTTCCCAAAACAGGCTATCCAAGTGATGTGACAGGTAAAGTGGTAGCCCGGAATGTAATCAATACCATCAAAGGCATAGACAAACAAGAGGAAAAGGCCTGGGGCGATATAGCAGGATTGTGTGTAATGGATGCCGGCAAAAAAGAAGTACTGATTTTGAGCAACAGGCTGTTTAAACCCCGGAAGTTTGCGGTTATGATTCCCAATGTGCTATATGACTTCTTTAAGGTATTTCTTGAGAAATATTTTCTCTGGAAACTCCGGAAAGGCTGGTCTTTCCTTCCTTAACCAAAAAGCCGATGGCGGGGTGGTGTGGATGTTTAACTACTAAACCCATCCCGTTATTTTTTTTCTTTTTTCTTTTGAGGAAACATCACTGAAAAGGCAATGGAGAGCGTAAGCGAAAGGGCTACAAAACCGAGGGCATATGGGGTGGGAATATGATAAAAATCGGCAATCAGCATTTTGATCCCAACAAAAGAGAGGATGGCTGCCAGTCCGTAGTGTAGATAGTGAAATAGTTTCATCACTCCGTTTAAAGCAAAGTAGAGAGCCCGCAGTCCCAGGATGGCAAAAGCATTGGAGCTGTACACCAGGAACTCATCGTGGGTAATAGCGAGTATAGCCGGGATGGAATCGATGGCAAAAATAAGGTCTGTGGTTTCAACAACAACCAATACCACAAAAAGAGGGGTAAGCAAGGTTTTGCCTTTTTGTTTCGTGATAAAGTTAGCCCCGTCATATTGATTCGAAATCGGAAAAAATTTGCGAATCAGTTTCAAAACCGGGTTACGCTCAGGGTGTACTTCTTTTTCAGTTTCAAAAGCCAGCTTAATGCCTGTGAACACCAGGAAGCTTCCAAATACATAGATGATCCACTCGAAGCGTTCGATAAGGGCTACCCCCAGGAAGATGAACAGCAGCCGCATAACCAAGGCTCCGAAGATGCCCCAAAACAGAACTTTGTGCTGGTATTCCGGTTTCACATTGAAATAAGAGAATACCAGGATAAAGACAAAGATGTTATCAACGCTCAGGGATTTCTCAATGAGGTATCCGGTAAAAAAATCCAGGGAGCTTTGCGGTCCCATATAGAAATACAGGCCAATGCCGAATACTACGGAGATGGCAATCCATATACCCGTCCATACCAGGGACTCCCGAATGGTGATTTTGTGTTCTTCCCGGTTGAAAACGGCCAGGTCTATAATCAGCATAACCAGGATGAACAGATTGAAAATCCCCCAAAGTAGTACGCTGTGTTCCATTATGAGCTGTTATTCAACCACCATGGTTTCTTCTTGCGAACGGAGCTCGTCCGGGATCGAATCCTGGATAACACCAGCAAAACCTTCAATCAGATTTTTCTTTAGAAACTCCCGGCTGTAAACTAATCGTATTTTACGGGTAGGTACCGGATCCATAAATTCTTTCACAACCCCGTTCGCACAGCTGGTATCATAATCGTACATAGCTAAGTAGGGCATAAGGGTAACCCCAAAATTTTGCTCAACCAGCCTTTTCAGTGTTTCAAGGTTTCCGCTTTCAAAGGTAATAGGGGCTTTATTTAGCTTTTTGTTGTCTTGCTTGCAGAGTTTAATGGTTTGGTCTCTGAAACAGTGTCCTTCATTTAACAACCAAAGATCTTTTTTGTAAAGGTCGTCAATACAGAGTTCTTTTTTAGCTGCCAGTTCGTGCCCGGTACATACATATCCGAGGAAAGGTTCCAGGAATAAATCTTTCTCAAAAAAGTGTTGGTCAATAGGAGTGGCTATAATTCCTACATCATAATAATCTTCATTCAACCCCTTGAGCACTTCATCGGTCAAGGCTTCTTCAAAAATGAGGTCTACTTCAGGATATGTTTCTACAAACTTTTTCAGGAATAAAGGAACCAGGTAGGGCGCTATGGTTGGGATGATGCCCACCCGGAATGTACCCTTAAGCGTTTCCCCCTGCACTGAAACAAGATCCTCAATGTGTTTCGCTCCGCTGAGAATTTGTTTGGCCTGTTTTACAATTTGTTCTCCCATAGCCGTGGGCACAACAGGAGTTTTAGAACGGTCAAAAATAAGCACCCCAAGTTCATCCTCTAATTTTTGAATTTGCATGCTGAGGGTGGGCTGGGTGATATAAATCTTTTGAGCAGCAGTTGCAAAATGACGATACTTGTCTACAGCTACTATATAAGATAATTGAGTTAAAGTCATTTTATATAAGTCGATTTGTTGAAACCAAAGGTAAGAAATCCTTTTTTTATTTTAGAATTATAATCATGACGATCAGGAGTAATTTATTTCATGACAAAGCATGTATATATAAGCGGAAGAGTTCAGGGAGTAGGATTTAGATACTTTACAAAAAAGAATGCGCGGAGCATCGGTATAAAAGGGTGGGTAAAAAACCTCCCCGATGGAAGGGTAGAGGCCGTATTTCAGGGAGAGGAAGGGGCTGTGGAGCGAATGCTGAACAAGGTAAGGCAGGGCCCCAAATCAAGTTATGTAGAGTTTATAGATGTAGAGGATAAACCAGACCCGCTGGAAGGTTACTCTGCCTTTCAGGTTAAATATTAATGAATGGCTGCTTTCTCCCTGTACTCGTCAGGTACTGTGTTAAAAATCAAAATAGATTCTTATGTCATTGCTTTTTTTAATGTTTTCTTTGTTGGCCTTTGATCACTAGCGGATCATAAAACTGCCCTTAGCCCGTACCAGCACAGCTATACAAACTACCCCGCACCCGATCTGACCGATCTCCGGCCTGATCGATGAATTTGGGCCATACTATCTATGGCAGACGATGATCCATGATCAATCGTCTATCGTCAGTCCGAACAAGAAGAAGTCATACGGATCACATGCAATATAATTTTCGCTAATGGATGATTTAGTTTAAGGAGTTTTATGATCTCTGCAGGGGAACTGAAATTATCAGGTCATTTTAGGGATTCTGCCAAATAGTTTTCTGGTAAACTGTATATTACCGCCTGGCAAATCAGGTCTTCTTTGCGGAGAAGTGAAGACTTTAGGAAAACACAAACACAACGTTTTGAGCTGCAACATATATGTATCTGATATTTGATACCGAGACTACTGGATTACCACAAGATTTCTCAGCACCTATCACGGATTTGGATAACTGGCCGCGCCTGGTACAATTAGCCTGGCAATTGCACGATCATACAGGAAAGTTGCTGAACAGCGGTAATTATATTGTAAAGCCTGAAGGGTTTTCGATTCCATTTAATTCGGAAAAAATTCATGGTATCTCAACCGAGCGGGCACACGAAGAAGGGGAAGAGCTGGATGATGTACTGAGGGAGTTTGCAAAGGATATTGAAAAAGCTCATTTCCTGATTGGACACAACGTATCGTTTGATGAGAAAGTGATGGGAGCAGAGTTTCTGCGTAAGAAAATACCATCGGCCATCATGGATAAAAACAAGGTAGATACCAAGAACGGTGGTACTGATTTTGCCAAAATCCCGGGCAGCAGGGGCTACAAATGGCCCAAACTGGAAGAGCTTCACTTAAAACTGTTTGATCGTGGTTTCGAAGATGCCCACGATGCTGCAGCCGATGTAGAGGCAACAGCCCGTTGTTTTTTCGAATTGCTTCGTCTGGGGTATACCAATGTCAACTTTCCAATGGATGCCCGGCTGTATGATCCTCCCGAAAGTTATTTGAAAAGAGAAGAATATATTGACCTGGTATCCCCAAGCAGACTGAAGACCAAAGTATCGAAGGCTGATGAGGAACGGGAATGGAATAAAGGGAAAAAGGATGTCGCTGCATTTGAGCAGGTTAAGGATATTACATTTACTCATCTGCACTGCCATTCTAAGTTTTCAGTGCTCCAGGCAACCGCTGGTATTAAAGAGCTGGTTGCAAAAGCCAAAGAGGAAGGGATGTCGGCAGTGGGGCTCACAGACCTGGGTAATATGTATGGAGCATTTTCATTTGTATCGGCAGCGAATGCAGCAGATATAAAACCAATTGTAGGCTGCGAGTTTTACGTAGTAGAAGATCGGCTCAAAAAGAAATTTACCCGTGATAACAGGGACCGGCGCTATCAGATGCCCATGTACGCTAAAAATCAGAATGGATATACGAACCTGGCAAAGCTGAGTTCGCTCGCTTTTACCGAAGGGTATTATTACAAATACCCCCGTATTGATAAAGAGATTATTAAAAAATATTCCGAAGACCTGATTTGTCTGAGCGGTAGTACCAGAGGCTGGTTGGCCGACCTGATTCTGAATAAAGGGTTAGAGTTTGCTGAAGAAGAACTTCAGTGGTGGATAGATGTTTTTGGTGATGATTTCTACCTGGAAGTATTGAACCATGGATTGGAAGAAGAGAAAAGGGTAAACGAGGTTTTCAAAAAATGGTCAGACAAGTTTGGCGTTAAACTGGTAGCTACCAATAATGTATTTTACCTGGAAGAAGAAGATGCCAAAGCGCATGATGCGTTAATCTGTATTGATGACGGTGAACTCATGAGTACCCCCAAAGGCAGGGGGCGGGGTTATCGCTATGGGTTCCCCAACGAGGAATTTTACTTTAAGTCTCAGGATGCAATGAAGGATCTTTTCCTGGATATGCCTGAAGCTATTGCCAATATTCAGGAGATTGTAGATAAAGTAGAGCCCATTGTGCTGGAGCGGGATGTAATACTTCCAAAGTTTGAAATACCGGAAGGATTTTCGGGAGAGAATGACTACCTGCGGCATCTTACTTATGAAGGAGCAAAATCACGCTATGATAAAATTACCGGCGAACTCAAAGAACGTATTGATCTTGAGTTGGGGATTATCAAAAACATGGGATTTCCCGGCTACTTTTTGATTGTACAGGATTTTATTGCAGCCGCCCGCGATATGGGGGTGTACGTAGGTCCAGGGCGGGGATCTGCAGCCGGTTCTGTGGTAGCCTACTGCACAGGAATCACCAATATAGATCCTCTGGAGTACGATCTGCTCTTTGAGCGTTTCCTGAACCCGGAGAGAGTATCGATGCCGGATATTGATATTGATTTTGATGATGACGGCCGCCAGCGTGTCATAGAATTTGTGGTAGATAAATACGGCAAAGATCAGGTAGCTCATATTATCACTTTTGGTTCCATGGCGGCCCGTTCTTCGGTGCGGGATGTAGCCCGGGTGCTGGATCTTCCACTCGCGGATGCCGACCGCCTGGCAAAGCTGGTGCCGGAACGCCCCGGTACTTCCCTGGACGATGCTTTTTCGGAAGTGAAGGAGTTGAGGGATATACGGAATGGAGAAGGCCTGGAGGCCGAGACATTGCGTATGGCCAAAGTACTGGAAGGCTCAGTCCGGAATACGGGAATTCATGCAGCGGGTATTATCATCGCACCGGATGACCTTACAAAATATATTCCCGTGAGTACCGCCAAAGATGCCGAGCTGATGGTAACTCAGTTCGACGGTAAAGTGATTGAAGATGCCGGTATGCTGAAGATGGATTTTCTGGGGCTTAAAACCCTTTCTATCCTCAAAACGGCCATTGGTTATGTAGAGGAAAATCACGGCAAGATATATAACCTTGATAACATTCCTCTGACTGATGAAACAACCTATGAGTTATATCAGCAAGGTGGAACACTGGGTACATTTCAGTTCGAAAGTGACGGGATGCGTAAATACCTGAAACAGCTGAAGCCTACCAACATCAATGATCTTATTGCCATGAACGCCCTGTACCGGCCGGGCCCTATGCAATTTATTCCGAATTATATTGACCGGAAGCATGGCAAAGAGACGGTAGAATATGATCATGAAGATTTAAAATCGCTGCTCGAACCTACCTACGGTATTATGATCTACCAGGAGCAGATTATGAAGGTGGCGCAGCAGATGGGTGGTTATTCGCTGGGTGAAGCGGATGTTCTCCGACGAATCATGGGTAAGAAGAAACCTGAACTGCTTCCACCAGAGGAAGAAAAGTTTATAAAACAGGCGATAGAATTAGGATACGACAAAGAAGTAGCCAAGGATGTTTTTGACAAGATGGCCTTGTTTGCCGGTTATGGCTTTAACAAGTCGCACTCTGCTGCTTATTCGGTGGTCGCTTACCACACTATGTATTTTAAGGCAAATTACCCGGCTGAGTATATGGCTGCGGTAATGAGCCACAATATGAGCGACATCAAAAAGGTGACTTCCTTTATTGAGGAATGCCAGCGGTTAGGGATTGAAGTAGATCCGCCAAATATTAATACGGCTCGTGGTAAATTTCGCCCTAAAGAAGGGAGAATACAGTATGGGATGTCAGCCATAAAAGGAGTGGGCTCTTCGGCGATTAAAAGCATCGTGGAAGAGCGGGAAGAAAACGGCGACTTTTCTTCGATTTTCGATTTTGTATCACGCGTGGATTTGAAAGTATGTAACCGGCGAACACTGGAGAGTCTGATTCTGGCCGGGGCCTTCGATACCCTTAATGACAACAGGGCTCAGCTTATCGATTCGCTGGAAGATATTCTGTCCTATGCGGTTCGCCGGCAGGAAGAAATTCGGTTAAACCAGGGGAATTTGTTTGGAGGGGGAGCCAGCGGAGCGGCATCACAGGAACCCAAGCTAAGGGAAGTGGAAGGGTGGACACAAATTAAGAGATTAAACCAGGAGCGGGAACTGATCGGTTTTTATTTGAGCGGACACCCTTTGCACAAGTTTAAAGAAGATATCCGTTTGTTTGGAAAACAGGATTTAAGTGAAGAGTGCATCTCAAGGTTAAACGACCGGGCTTCTATCCGTTTCATTGCTATTATCACCAAGGTAAAACAGGTTACGGACAAGAAAGGACGCCCTTTTGCTTTTATACAAGTTGAGGATTTAAATAATTCGGTGGAAGTGATCGCTTTCAGTAAAGCCTTCGACCAATATATGGGCCTGCTACAGCCAGATAATGTTCTGTTTATTGAAGGAGATGTAGATACACGCAGTGGTCAACCCAAGGTTATTGCCCGTAAATTTGAGCGGGTGGAGAATTTGAGAGAGAAATTTCAGGATAAATTGAAACTGAAATTAAACCTCAAGACCAATGAGCTTACCACCAACAAATTAAAGGAGGTAGAAACGTTATTCAGCTTGAATAAGGGAAACACCACCGTTAAATTTGCGATCCACAGCAACGAAGCTAACGGCCCCATTCGCATGAATGTGCGGAACTTTGTAGTAGAACCCAATGATGAACTATTACAAGGGCTCCGTATGATTTTAGGTGAAGAATGCGTTGAGCTTGTAAATGGTTCATAAAGCCGTACTATGAAGCTGATAATTACAAAGAATGTGCAATAGTGAATGGAATATTCCGATATTTGTTCACAATTAATGAATGACAAACAAAAGATTGAATCATGGGAAAAACTATAGAATTCACCGACAGTAATTTTGAAGAAGAAGTATTAAACTCAGATGATCCAGTACTGGTGGATTTTTGGGCTGAATGGTGCGGGCCTTGCCGTATGATTGGACCGGTTGTAGAAGAGCTTGCCGGCGAATACGCAGGAAAAGCAAAAGTGGGCAAGGTTAATGTTGACAATAACCCTGAGATTTCTGTGAAGTATGGAATTCGCAGTATCCCGGCGCTCCTGATTTTTAAAGGCGGCGAAGTGGTTGACCAAATTGTTGGGGCAGTACCAAAGTCTCAGCTAACCAAGCAACTGGACGCACAGGTAGCTTAATAGCTGTAAGCCTATATTATTACAAAAAGCGATGTGTGAATAGCATATCGCTTTTTTTGTTGGGTGAATGTCTGTTCTTATTGGCAGCACAAATCGAATCCCCTCGTTCCTAACCTCTGGTTTGGATAGTGTATCACGCGGATTTTCGCAGAGTAAGGCGCAGATTTTCGCGGAGAGGCCGGGGTTGTTTGCAGGCCTGGTGATGGATATTGAAGTTCTTAAGCTCATGCCTGTCCGGTATCCCAAAACCATCTGCGCAACTCAGCGTTTCATCAGCGGGCCTCTGCGAGAAAATGGAAGTGGGGAAAAGGCCGGGGGTTGATTTGGATAGTGTGGTTTCACGCGGATTTTCGCAGAGTA
>VEMX01000097.1:15040-35299 GCA_009711805.1 Balneolaceae bacterium
AACTCAGCGTTTCATCAGCGGGCCTCTGCGAGAAAATGGAAGTGGGGAAAAGGCCGGGGGTTGATTTGGATAGTGTGGTTTCACGCGGATTTTCGCAGAGTAAGGCGCAGATTTTCGCGGAGAGGCCGGGGTTGTTTGCAGGCCTGGTGATGGATATTGAAGTTCTTAAGCTCATGCCTGTCCGGTATCCCAAAACCATCTGCGCAACTCAAAAAGCCTCCGAGAAAAAAGGGGTAAATAACCGATGATCATTACACCAACACTATTCCGGAAGCTCAAATACCAGAGTCAATTTAGAGCCCCCTTCTGAATAGTTGACTTCATCGGCATACTCATCCATCAAAAAAACGCCCCGGCCGTCCGGGTTTAGAAGATTCTCTTCAGTAAGAGGGTCAGGGACTTCGTCAGGGTTAAATCCTGCGCCTTCATCCGTGGTTTCTATAATTAGTTTAGAGGCTTTCAGATAAGCTTTGAGGGTCACTGTTTTGGTTTCGTCCAGTTTATTGCCGTGGACTACTCCATTGGTTGCAGATTCGCTTACCGTAAGCATAAGCCGGGCATTAAATTCATTATCATATCCAAGCTCCTGCTGAAGGTTTTCGAGAAATCCCTCTACTTTCTCAAGCTCCTCATAGGTAGACTTTAAAGTAAGTTCTTCTATAAGTTCCATTTCCTAAGCATATATCCCACGCAACTTTAGTGTTGTTGCCACGCGGTCGATAGCATACACATAGGCCGCCTGGCGGAGTGTTATACTATACTTTTCGCTTACGATAAACAAATTATCGAAAGACTCCCGCATCATGCGATTAAGGCGGCGGTTTACTCTTTCTTCAGTCCAGAAGTAGCCATGGCGATCTTGCACCCACTCAAAATAAGAAACGGTTACACCACCGGCATTGGCAAGGATATCAGGAATAACCATGACGCCGTTTTCTTCCAGGATTTTGTCTGCATTGGCCGTTACCGGACCGTTGGCACCTTCCGAGATAATACGTGCTTTTATCTTGGGGGCATTATCTTTGTTGATTTGGTCTTCTTTGGCAGCTGGAATAAGTACGTCACATTCAAGTTCCAGTAATTCCTGGTTTGTGATAGGATCGGCGCCTTCAAAACCCTCCAGTGAATAGCCATGTGTTTGGCTGTAGTGCATAGCCTCAGGAATATCAATTCCTTCTTTATTATAATAACCACCGCTAATATCACTGATGGCAATGACTTTGGCGCCCTGTTCGTACATCAGTTTAGCGGATACCGAACCTACATTTCCAAAACCCTGGACAACAATAGATGTTGTGCTGGGGGAAATTTTTAGTGTGCTAAGAGCGGCCAGTGTGGATGTAACTACTCCACGGCCTGTAGCTTCTTTACGCCCTTTGGACCCCCCCAGAATGATAGGCTTTCCGGTAACTACAGCCGTTTCCGTTTTATTCTGTTTCATGCTGTAGGTATCCATGATCCATGCCATAATCTGATCATTGGTATTCATGTCGGGGGCGGGAATGTCACGATCGGGCCCAAAAACATCAAACATATTGGATGTATATCGTCGGGTAAGCCGTTCGAGTTCCGGCTTAGAAAGGTTTTTGGGATCTACTTTAACTCCACCTTTTGCACCCCCAAAGGGTACATTTACAACGGCACATTTCCAGGTCATCCAGGCTGCAAGGGCTTTCACCTCATCCAGCGTTACATCGTCTGCATAGCGGATTCCTCCTTTGGAAGGGCCTAAAATACTATTATGAATTACACGGTATCCTTCAAATACTTCAATTCGCCCGTCGTCCATCGTAATGGGAATCGAAACCATCACTACTTTTTCTGGGCTCGAAAGATATTTGAACATCCCTTCATCGAGATCAAGGATCTCGGCAGCAAAATGAAAACGCTGCATCATGGAGGTAAAAGGGGAGTCGGCGGTTAGGTGAGGTACAGGTTCTTTATAATACCCCGAGGAAATAGAGTCTTTTATGTTTGACATTTTATGTAGTAATATTCTCCTTTATTAACGCTGAAAAAAGCGATTCCAAATATAAAAGATATCCTGCTAACTATCGTAATAAATAGTTGGAAAAAGCGTAAAAAAATTCATTTCTAATTTAATCCCTTTCAAAGTCCTTGTATACACTTTCAAAGCAACGTATCCGAAAGCTCGCACAATTCAACTCAGTAAATCAAAAAAAGAAGGGAGGATTCCTGGTTTGAGATGGTGCAAAAGAATGTGTTGAAGAACAGGCCAGTAAAAACAAACTACAGAACAACGCCAGCAGAACAATATTATAGCAAATATTCTGCATCTATAGAATTGGATCCTAATAAGCTAACAGAAATTTAATCTCGTAATACTTTCTTAACATAGCATGCTTACCCTTAGGCGGAAATTAAAATAACAAAATTGAATTAATGTCAAACGTTCCAAAAGAACAGGAAACTACAACTTTTGCAGAGTCTTTAATTCCTACCAGCTTTTATACTATAATAAAGGAAGAGAGAATATTTTTAGGGCTGATCGGGATGTTCTTTTTTATAGCCGGTGTGGCTTTCCCTTATGCTGAGATTGCAATGTGGGTTGGTTTTGTATTTGCTGGTTATTCGGCTATTGCAAACGACAGTATTCAAACCATAGGTACATTTATCGCATCTAACGATGATAAAAAGTGGTGGGTACTGTGGTTATATATAGGAGGTATATTTCTTGTCACAGTTACTGTGAGCTGGTATATGTATGGTGGGGATGTGAGTTATCAACGGCTGGCTTCCAAAGGGTTTAGTGATGCTCCCCGGGAATTTACCTTTTTGCAGGTGGCGGCTCCCATCTTCCTTTTGATATTGACCCGAATGCGAATGCCGGTATCAACAACTTTCCTCTTATTGAGCTGTTTCGCGGCCTCTGCATCTGACATTCAATCGGTGCTGGGCAAAAGTTTGCAGGGATATTTTATTGCTTTTGCAGCCGGTCTCATTGTATGGTTGCTGGTTACCAAAGTACTTGAAAAGAGATTTACTGGAAAAGCAAAATCATTTTGGTTGCCTGTTCAATGGATTACCTCCGGTAGTTTGTGGGCTGTGTGGGTGATGCAGGATGCAGCCAATATAGCCGTTTATCTTCCACGCTCACTGAGTGTAGGGCAGTTTTTAGGATTTTCGCTCTTTATCTTCTTTGGATTGGGAATTCTTTTTTACCTGCGAGGTGATAAGATTCAGCGAATTGTAACCGAGAAATCAAGGGTTACAGATATACGGTCTGCTACTATTATTGACTTTATTTACGCTATTCTGCTCGTATATAAGCTGTCTATCAGTACCATACCTATGAGTACTACCTGGGTGTTTTTGGGGCTTCTGGCCGGCCGTGAGATGGGTATTAGCATCCGGGACAGCCAGGACATGGGCAAGCCGATGCCTAAAGTATTGAGGATGATTGGTAAAGATCTGTTGTATGCGCTTATAGGTTTGTTGGTATCTATGATTTTGGCAGTGGCTATTAACCCGGATGTACGCGATGAATTGCTACAAATAGTAGGCTATTGATATTTAAAGCCAAATATCTCATACTAAGGCGTACTTGCGAAAGCATGTACGCCTTTTTTATTTTCAACGAAGCGTTCCCCATGAAAGAATATGGCACCATCATCAACAGAAATCATAACGGATGAGCTATGAACGCTAATGTTTTAGTGTTGAACCAGGATTACCAGCCACTGAGTATTTGCTCGGTGCAACGCTCAATGAAATTACTGATCCTGGAAAAGGCCGAGTTATTACATGATGATCCCAACAAGAAATTACGGACTACCCGAAGGTCGTATCAATTTCCTTCTGTCATTCGTTTGCGTCGTTATATTCATATTCCCTATTCTAAGATTGTATTATCCCGACGAAATGTAATGCGTCGTGATAACTTTACCTGTATGTACTGTGGAAAAAAATCGGATTTAACAATCGATCACATTATGCCAAAAAGCAGAGGCGGGGCCGACAGCTGGGAAAATCTTACTACAGCCTGCGATAAATGTAACGTTAAAAAAGGGAATATGACTCCGGATGAGGCACGCATGCCACTTAAGAAGAAACCCTACCGTCCCATCCCAATCACCTTTTTTCGGGATGTAAGTGGCGGAGTACAGGAGCTTTGGAAACCCTATTTATATATGACCTAATTGAAAACCAGGGGCGTATATCCATTACCTACATGAGTGGTGAAAACCGTAAGCATAGAAAGGCCAATTTTTATTTGCGGATTCACCTCAGCACGGTCATATTCTCTGGCCAGCAAAGACTGTCCGCATACGTAAATTTCAACCCCGGTTTTCTTTAAGGTATCGATAAGGGGCAGGTTGGGATTGTTAAGCTCATATCGTTTTTGGTAGGCCTCATTCGTACTCACAATATCCGTAGCTCCGCCATGTATGACAACGGCTACCTGTAGATTTTCAGCTTTAACCCGAATTATTCACCAATGGATGCAAAATGGCGATCTATATACTTGAATATATTATCGTTGAATTGCTTTATGTAATAGCCCAATTTTGAGGTACGGATTAGGCGGCGAAATTTCCCCGTACGCTGCGTTCAAGTGAAAATTGGGGTACTCAGGGTACCACAGTACCCTTCCGTTCCCATTTCCACTTCGCCTTGCCTACGATTAAATTTCTTGGTGAATAATCCGGGTTTAACTCCACCCAATACATGTAAATTCATCATGCGGGCTACATTATTGAGGCCATGGTTAATGCTTTCCTTATCTCTTTGCAGCGTTTTCAAATCTACCACAATGTTATACTCCATATTGGGTTCAGGAGATATGGAATTCTGGATTTCATAGATTCCCCCAAAGCCTTTGATAAGTGGGTATTGAGCATCCTGAGCCTGAAGAGGGAGAGAGGCACAGACAATAGCACACAGTATGATTAGTTTGAAGGTGGTAGTCATAGAAAATAGCTTAAAAGTTGTTGTTTGGCCTAATGTAACCAGTTTTTAGTGAAAACGCGTTTACCGATTGGAGATTAGCTTAAAACAGTATTGAAAGGGAGTAACCTCGCAGCGTCCGTAGGTCCTGCGAGCGTTACGGGATTCTCGCTGGAAAGCCGAACGCTATGAGGACCTGCGGACGCTCGTAGGTTCTCTAAATGGTACTTCTAACCGGTAAACGGGTTAGTGAAAGTCTTTCTGTAATTACATTTGACTCAGAAAAGGAAATATTGAATATGAACTGAAGATATTTGAGCATGAACTTGGTATAGTTAATTTCACTGCTTTGATAATCTATGATGCCTATAATCATTAACAATTATCTTACTACCATACCTTCCCAAAAAAGCCTTATCTTTGAGAGTTCAGTCAAGATGTAAATTTGGGCTTCCAATGTTATGAGCAAAAAAGGAAAAGTACTGGTGGCAATGAGCGGTGGAGTAGACTCTTCCGTAGCTGCCGTTATGTTAAAAGAACAGGGATATGAGGTGATTGGTATTACCATGAAAACATGGGATTACCATCGAAGCGGGGGGAATTCGGATAAGGAAACCGGGTGTTGTACGGTTGAATCGATGAATGATGCCCGGCATATTGCGGTGAACTACGGCTTTAAACATTTCATCGTTGATATACGAGATGAATTTGGGGATTGGGTAATTGACCGTTTTGTAGATGACTACCTGGGCGGACGCACCCCAAATCCTTGTGTGCTTTGTAATACACATATTAAGTGGGCAGCCCTGTTGCGCCGGGCCGATAACCTGGGCTGCGATTATATAGCCACCGGGCATTATGCCAATGTGCGTAAAGAAAATGGTCGATATGTCATTTCAAGAGGACTGGATAGAAACAAGGATCAGTCGTATGCTTTATGGGGAGTAGCTCAGAAACACCTTGAGCGAACTATATTTCCATTGGGTAGTTATTCCAAGCCGGAGATTCGGCAGATTGCCGAAGATCATGGGTTACTGAATGTAGCAAATAAGCCGGATTCCTATGAGATATGCTTTGTGCCGGATGACGACTACCGCCGGTTCCTCAGAGATAGGGTGCCCGGACTGGAAGAGAAAGTATCGGGCGGCAAGTTTGTAGACCAGGATGGTAATGAGGTGGGGGAGCACGAAGGATACCCATTCTATACCATTGGGCAGCGCCGGGGGTTAAATCTTGCTCTTGGTAAACCGGTGTATGTGACAAATATAGACCCGGTAACCAATATCATTACCATCGGTGAGAAGAAAGATCTGGTTAGTTCCACCCTGGTAGCCGGAGAGCTTAATTTGGTGAAGTATGCCCGGGTTCCCAAAGAGAAGATGGAAGTAACCGGAGCCATTCGCTACAATGATGAGGGGGCTATAGGTTATCTCACCCAAACAGGTGAAGATAAAATTAAAGTACATTTTCCTGCAGGGCGCGAAGCCATTACCCCCGGTCAGGCTATAGTTTGTTATGAAGATAATGACGTGGTCGCAGGCGGGTGGATTAAGAAGGTAAATGTGGGTATGGACGATTTAATTCCGGCAGGTTAACCTTTTTGCGAAACAAGAATTATAGTTATACGTTTCAATCAAAGTCCTACAACTAAAAAGATTCTATAATGAATATTAAGAAAATATTTTTGTCTGTTTTAATTCTCCTTGTTTCAACTTTTTTCTCCGGGGCCTATGCTCAGTTTGAGGGGCAAATTGAAATGAAAACTTATAGCCATGACAAGGGGAAGACAGAACCAAGCACTGTTAACATGTATGTGACGAATAACCGTATCCTGATTAGAGGAGAAGAAAATTTCGATTTTCACAATAGTATGAGTGCAGAAGGGCTACTTATCCGAAACGACATGAAAGATTTTGTGGTGATGGTAGGAGAGAAAAAGGCACTGCAGGTTACAAAAGCAGAGATTGAGGAATTGGTAGGTATGTTCTCATCCTGGGGCGATAATTCTCATTCATCTAACGGTAACAGACATAAAAAACCTAATTATGCATATACCAGCCGAACCAGAACCATCATGGGATATGAATGTACTGAGATGATTCTCAACAGTGAAGATGGAAATTCTCATCTTTCGGTTTGGTTAACTCCCAATATAGATATTAACTGGGGTATTCTGGCTCAACCATGGAAGAACTTACCTAAAGATTTTGACGAAGGGATTAATATTATGTCTCAGGATGTGGTATTCAAGGGAAAGAATTTCCCTTTGCTGATTGAAGCTGTTGACGAGGATGGAGGCAGAGAAACAGTTATGGAAGTTGTCAGCCTAAATGAATCAAGTATTGCCAAGGCAATGGTCCAGATTCCTTCTAATGTATCGCTGGTTAGTGCCAAAGAGTATATTTTCGATTTGATGATGAATCAGTAGTTGAGTCTATAGTTTATTAAATAAAAAAAAGGCTGCTCGTTACGAGCAGCCTTTTTTGCTTTTTGAAGGATCTGATTATTTAATCAAAGTCATTTTTTTGGTTTTAGTGTTATTACCTGCTTTCAGCCTGTAAATATAGATACCAGAGGAAAGGGCTGAAGCATCAAACTCTAAGGTGTGTGAACCTGCTGTAAGTCGTTCATTTAAGAGTACACCTACTTGTTGTCCCAGCATGTTGTAAATAGTAACACTTACCTGTCCGGCTTTCTCAATACTAAAAGTGATATTAGTAGTGGGGTTAAATGGATTAGGATAGTTTTGGTTTAGGGCAAAGGTGTTAGGTTGATCGGGATGATCTTCCTCATTAGAAGTTACTGTACCTCTTTCCATCATTGCCGTTCGTGGTTCACTTTCCATCTCATCACTACCGTCGGTAACTACCACTCTGTGGTAAACGGTTGTGGTATTTCCTATTTCAATCCCTAAATCATTTAGCAGAGAATCCAGAACACCATAAGTGGTCGAGAACATAGCATCTGATCCAACATTAGCATTTACAATGATGTTGCTGAATTCAACATCTGTAGCAAGTTGCCATATATAAGCAATATCGTTGTTGTCAGCATCAGAACTGCTTTCCCAGGTAGCTTCGAAGGCTGTACTTGACTCTCCATCAAGGGTTAAGGAAACACCATTTTCCGGAGCGGTTAAGCTTACCATGGCCGGGTAGGTATTAGGTGAGAAAAGAACTTGTCCTCTTAATTCGCCGCCAGTAAAAACTGTGGTATGAATATTGATGTAGGTGCCCCCGGCAAACAAGGCTGTTTCCTGTTCTTCGGAAAGATCAAACATATTCTCTGAGGCCACAAATACCCCTGCGGTGTCTTCTGATGAAAGCGTCAGGTTTAAAGGGATTTCAACAGATCCGTTGGCATTTACAGCGCCTGAATGTAAATGAGCACCACCAGCTATGTCAGTAGCAACTGCACTGCTCATACCGTGGAAACCACCATACAACATAATACTGCTGCCTGTATATTCAACAATAGTGGCGCCGGTAGCTGAGCTTTCAATGGGTTGCACTTCATGAATGCCGGCAAGGTTGGCATGGAAATAAGCGGTCGCTTCTCCCATAACCTGTCCCCGGAGTTCTCCGGAAGGAGATTCCAGCGTATGGATGTTTATATATATTTTACGATCTAACAACATCTGCTTTTGTTCGGCTGTAAGTTCAAAACTATTATCGGAAGTTATATACGCGCCGGCCATTAAATCTGCATCCAGGGCGGCGTTTAGTGAAAAACCAACCGAGCCATTTTCACCAGCGTGGCCAAAATGAAGGTGCGACCCGCCGGCTATTTCTGCATTAAAAGCCGATTCAAGTCCGCTAAATGAGCCTGATAATTTAAGGGTGTCTCCATGCAGTTCAAGAACAGCTGCACCACTTCCGCCACTGTGAACAGATGGGATTTCAGCACTACCGGAAAGTTGTGCAAAAAAGGCGGTAGATGCCGCTGGTACAACTTGTCCTCTGAGCTCACCTGCCGCATAAGCAGTAGTATGAATGTTTACATAAAATTCGCGATTCATTAAAGCAGTTTTTTGTTCAGCTGTTAACTCAAAAGCATTATCGGCGGCTAAATAGGTGCCGGATGAATTATCGGATGCAAGTTGAGCTGTTAAGCTAAGAGCAATACTTCCGTTTGAGCCTGCAGGAGCCATATGCAAGTGAGACCCACCTGCTATAGAAGCATCAAATTCCCCCTCAAGGTTGGCAAATGTGCCTGATACAAAAAGGGAGTCTCCTTTAAGTTCAAAATTTAGTGTCCCGCCCGCCATTGTTTTTACAGAAGGGCTTTCGAATGCGCCAGATAAGTTTGCACGGTAATAGGCATCAGCTTCGGCCAATAGTTGCCCTCTGAGCTCTCCGCCAGTATAGTTTTCAGAGTGAATATTAATATATAATCCCCGCATCATCAGGGTATCGACTTGTCCGCTGGTTAAAGTAAAGGTGTTATCGGCTTCCATAAATGTACCGCTTTTACTATCGGCACCTACATTAACGGTTAATGGAAAAAGAACACCACCGCTTTCACCGGCCATACCGGCATGTATATGGGCACCGCCGGCAATGTCAGTAGCAAGGTTACTGCTCAGGTTTTCGAATGAACCTGTTACCTTAAGTTCGTTTCCATTTAGTGTAGCGGTTACGTTGCCTGTAGCGGCAGTTGTTATTGGATTGGCTTCATTACTTCCGCTGAGCTGTGCTTCGAATACAGTTTGTGCAAAACTGGTAGTGGTTATTCCCAGAAGCATGAAAGCTACGGCAGGTAGCATAAGTAGTAACTGTTTAAGTATTTTCATAGTAGTTATTCTTGGATTCGTTGGTTAAGTATTACTGTCTCTAATGGATATAGAGAAGTATTGTTTCTGATAACTACGAGGAAGGTCGTTGAGTGGATTGGAGTTAAGCTGAAATAATTACAGTAAGGGGAGGAGTACCGATATACCGATGCCAATGTCTAATATAAAAGGGCATGAATATAAAGAATTGCAATTGTCAGGGGCTGGAGGGGATTATAATCCACTGATTCAATTTCCCAATAACCAATATATTACTGCATATTTCCAAGCAGGTACATATCGCCGGTAGGTTGAGGAGATCCGCCTTCTGGTTCCAGTGTGATAGCAAAAGCTCCGGAGGGTGCCTGATTTCGGAATTCTTCAATTTTGAAGAAGTTATCTTGTTCGGGATTATTAACTGCAAACACGCCGGCACTGATAGGCTGATTATCAACCACAAACCAGAGCTGATAATCTTTTTGGGTAGGCACGGGAGGGAGGTTTGCGACCTGTAAAAGGGCCTGGCCGCTTTCCTTATCCCATACAACTTTTCCGTAGCCAGCCGGGTTTACTTCCAGTCCGTCCATCATTATAAGGTCCACTTCGCGGGCTTCTAAAATAGATAGCAGTTCTTCGCGCCGTTCTACTTCAGTTTCAAGGCGGTGAATGGTGTTTTCCTGTTGTGTGATGACTTCTGTTTTTTGCTGAAGGTCACTTTGCAGGCTTTGTGAGTAAAAAAGAAGTCCAATGGAAAGGAAGATGAAAATAAAAGATGCCGCTATTGCATATTTTAATTTGGATAATGTTTTAACATCAGCCGGTTGTTTAGGAGTGGCAGCCGTTGCATTTGCCATTTCTATAATGCGATGTTTAACTCCAGGGGAAGGAGTTTTTTCCGGAGACAGTACAGCCATCTCAGCAGCAATGGCTTGCATATCATATAGGCATTCTTTCTGTTCTTCCGTCACTTCATCCAACAGCTCTTGCAACTTCACCTCATCTTCAGGACTTAATGCCCCGAGTACATGAGCTGTACAAAGCTCCAGAAAAAGATCATGTTTATCGTCGGTAGTCATTGTGCTAATTCTTTAGATAATATCTCTCTTAACTTGATCATGCCGTCACGCATTCTCGTTTTAACTGTACCCAGCGGAATATCATATTCATCCGCTATTTCAGATTGGCTCATTCCATTGAAATAAGCTACCTGCAAAACCTTTTTTTGTTTGTCTGATATTTTTTCAAGCGCTTTATGTAACCGTTGTGCACGATCAGAGTGTATTGAATCCTCTAAAGGATCGTTAGCATCAGAATAAAGCGGATGAAATACATCGTCGTCATCCAGGCTTGTAGATTGTTTTTTCTGTTCTTTATACACTTTTGAGCGCAACCGGTCGATGGCTTTATTTCGGCTTAACGAAACAATCCATGTATAAGCCGTTCCTCTGTTTGTATCGAACTGATCTGCCTTTTGCCAGATGGTAGTAAAGACCTCCTGGATCAGATCTTCAGCTTCTTCTCGTTTTTTTACGATAGTAAGCAAAAGACCAAAGAGTAATCGATGATAATGATCGTATAGCTCAGATAATGCTTCTGCATCTCTGGCTTTAATCCGTGACATCAACTCTCGGTCACGTTCCTCATCTTTAGTTAAATACTTACCAATTGCTGCAAGTAATGAAAAAAGCATGAACAAGCCTTCTGGTTTAATATACGCAGGTTGTTTTCAACCGGATTGAATAATTTTCATCTTAAAAAACGAAAAAAAAGTCTACTTAACTAACACTTTCTTTACGGCCTCAAGCCCGGTGACAGGTTTCTCACAACTGAAGTTAGTGCAACTGTAGAGAGTTAGTTCATTTTTCAGGGGAGTTTGGGCAATGGTATAACTTGCAAGATCTTCCAGCTTTGCATTATTAGCTGGATGAATAGCATGAAAAACTGAAAAAGGTGTAAATACGGATCTGTATAAATTCAGGCACTCTTCAATGTCCGGTTGGCTGCCCACAATAGAAATTTCCCGGGGATTATTTTCCAAAAACTGTACCGTCTCCAGAGCGTAGGTAATACTTGATCCCGAACGGATAAGTTCGGTAGAAAAGAATTTACCGATTTCCAGGCTATATTCTTCAAGTGCGGTGTCTCCGGTAAGCCTGCTTAAACGAAGCAGGTTCACCATTGCTACGGAGTTGGAAGAGGGGATGGCTCCATCATAAATCTGTTTCTGGCGCCCAAATATCTGATCTTCATCCTGAATACTGAGGAAAAAGCCGGCCGAAGAATCATCCCAAAAAGCATCAATAAACGTTTGGTTCCATGAAAGAGCCTGTTCAAGGTACTGTGGGTTAGAGGTGGCCGCATATAGTTCAATGAGAGCCCAGGTGAGGAAGGCATAGTCATCTCCCATAGCGTTAATGCTGGCATGCCCATCCCGGTATCGGTGCATAAGCTGTTTATCCTGAACCAGTTCAGCCTGAATGAACTCAAAAGCGGATTCCGCATATTTGATAAACTGTTCTTCTTTAAACACAAAACCTGCTTTAGCGAAAGCGGCTATCATCAGGGCGTTCCAGTCGGTAAGGATTTTATCATCCAGTAAAGGGCGAACCCTTTGGCTGCGTGCTTCAAAAAGCTGCTGCCGGATATCATTAAACCACCCGGCATCTGTTTCACTCAGGGCAGAAGATAGGTGAGGAATATTTTTTCCGGTTTGTTGTCCACTGGCTTCCTCTTTGAAATTTCCCGCATCTGTACAGCCAAACAGATCCTTAAATCGAGCGGCTTCTTCCCTGGAGAGTACAGCCTCAATTTCCTTGTTTTTCCATACATAATAACGCCCTTCTTCTCCTTCGCTGTCGGCATCTTCTGCGGAGTAGAATCCACCATTTGTATGTAGAAGTTCCCTACTGACGTATTCGGTAATCTCATATACGGTTTGCTTAAACAAGGGAGTGCCGGTAGCTTGCCAGGCTTCTGTATAGGCTACCATAAGCAACGCCTGATCGTATAGCATCTTCTCAAAATGGGGGAGCAGCCACTCTCTGTCTGTTGAGTATCGGTGGAACCCATATCCTATATGATCCCAGATACCACCAAGTCTCATCGCTTCCAGGGTTTCACATGTCATATCCAGAAACCGCTGATCACCTGTCGCCTTCCATTGACGCAGAAGAAACATCAGGTTGTGGGGGCTGGGAAATTTAGGGGAAGAGCCAAAGCCGCCATGTTCAGCATCAAACTGCTGAGCGAACTGTTCAGCAGCGTAGTCGAGCGTTTCTGTCCCGGGAAACTGTCCCGGTTCGAATTGCTGAGAGCGTTCAAAACCTTCCTTAATTTTCTGAAAGGCTTTCTCAATCTTTTCAGGTTCATTTTTCCACATCCCTCTAATGCCTGGAACCAATTGCCGTAAACCAATACGGTTGTGCAGTGTATCTTTTGGGATATAGGTAGCCGCGTAAAAAGGTTCTTTTTCGGGAGTCATCACGATGTTGAGGGGCCACCCTCCCTGCCCGGTAATCATTTGGCATACCGTCATATACATACTGTCGATGTCGGGGCGTTCTTCGCGGTCTACTTTTATGTTGATGAAGGCCTCATTCAGCAGTTGGGCTATTTCGGGATCTTCGAAGCTTTCATGAGCCATTACATGGCACCAGTGGCAGGTAGCATAGCCTATTGAAAGAAAAACGGGCTTGTTTTCTTCCCGGGCTTTGTTGAATGCTTCTTCCCCCCAGGGGTGCCAGTCAACAGGGTTATTGGCGTGTTGTTGTAAATAAGGGCTGGATGCATCGGAGAGTTTATTCGACATCAAAATCTTTGTTAAATCGCTGACTGTAATCAACTATAAAGCGTTCGTAATGGCTTTCCAGTAAAGGAGAGGAGATCAGGAAATCGGCTGATGAGCGGTTACAGGCCATGGGTATGTTGTAGACAATACTGATACGCTGCAAGGCTTTTACATCAACATCATGAGGTTGGGCTTGTAATGGATCCCAGAAAAAAATCATGACATCAATTTCATTGTTAACAATAGCTGTTCCTATTTGGAGATCGCCCCCCAGAGGGCCGCTTTGAAAAGTGAATACAGGCAGTTTAAGCCTATCAGCTACAAGCGATCCTGTAGTTCCGGTGCCAAACAGATTATGCTTAGAGAGATGTTCGCGGTTGTATTCGGCCCAGTCCAGTAAATCCATTTTGCGATGATCGTGCGCAATGAGCGCTATATTCTTTTTAACCTTCATCGGTATAGATGTATCCTTAATGGAAGGATGTTTCTTAGCAGTCATATTTCTGTGAAAAAAGTGAGTGAGTTGAGTTTTTAATCAACCCAAAGATGCAAAGGCTACGGCAATATTGAAAGGCATACCTTAAATAACCAGCTTCATAGGAGGGCGTTCGAGCCTGATTTGCTTCACATTAAATTCTTCATCATCGAAGCCTTTGAGCTCTTGCTGGCTTTCTTTCACAAAAAACTTATCTCTCTGTTGTCTGATATAGAGTTTAACGTCAGGATGATTATACACCTCTTCGGAGACCATTATTTCTTTTTCATCAGCCAAATCTACCAGTCGGGATGCAATGTTTACGGTAGTTCCAAAATAGTCGATACGGCCGTTGAGGTTTACCGCAGTACAATCTCCAAAGTGGATACCTGCCTTCAGCTTAAAAGCTTCGCCCATATGTGTGGAGGTTGTAAATATTTGTTGTATCCGCTGTACGGCTTTCAATGCAGATACCGGTTCCCTGAAAACAGCCATCACGGAATCTCCAATGGTTTTAACAATACCGCCCCGTTCTTCAGCTACAATTTTTTGGATTACTTTAAAGTGACTCATCACCCGGCCAATGGCAGATTCATCCCCTTCCTGTAGGTAGATCTCGGTTGAGTTCATTAAGTCGGTGAAAAGCATAGTTACTCCTGAAGCTTTCACCTTACTATTCTCTTTCAGGGTTTCTGCTGCAAACAGATTTCTAAAATCAAGAGAAGAACTTACCTCGCTGGCGTAAATAGCTTCCTGTTTCCAGTTCAGCTTGTCGATGAAACAGGTTACTTTTTGGGAAGAGTGGTTACTGATTACTAGGTTAGGCGTGCAGGAAATAGTGACTTCTTGTCCGTCGAAATCATCATCTGTTATATATAAGGTTACATTATCGGCTCCGTTATCGCGCACATTTAGTTTCAGATACCCATCATGATTATGACTGCGGAACAGGTAGGAGCCTTCTTCCAGTTGGATATACAGGTATTTATCTTCTGCCAGATCCATGTAATGCTGGAATACGCGATGAGGTTTATTACCAGGCCCTCCTAGGCAGTACCGTTTATTGGCAAGCTTGCGGATTAAAGGATGGGGGGTAAATACCATGTGCATATTGCGGTTGAAATCCATGGAATAATTACTTTCACATTCATTGCAGTACAACTGAATGTGGGCTTTTTTCATTTTTCGAAAACGGTGTTTTGGGGATTTACAAGACGGGCAACATATATCCCAGCTGAAATCCAGTATCTCAAGGTTAGTGGCATGAAGAAATACATTCAGTACCGAATATTTTTTTTCGCCCCAGTACTCAGCCAGTGCATAAGGATGAATGCGTTCGAGTTCATCATCTTCAGCTTTTTTGAGGAAGTCGAGCAGGCGATTTACGATACGTTCCCGCTTTGTTTCTTCGATAAGTCGGGTTCGCAGCTTGGTCAACCTGTTATTTCCACCATGCACCAGCTTTTTGGGAGGCAGTGTTTCGTAGGGTTTTACCTTGTTCTTAATGGCTTCAAAAATCTCTATGAGCACTTTGGAAAGCCGTCTTTTGATTACGCGTTCTATAAAAAAGCGAATCAGATAGCTAAAGAAGAAGTTGAAGGGAGTAGCCCAAAGCTTGAATTTAATCCGCGTGCCTTTTTCTTCCGGAATCATATTCATCGATAGCTTAAAATACTTAACAAGCCCCAATTTATAGTGCCGGGTTAAAGAATAGCGAAATGGTTTTTCCCATTCATAGGGTTCTTCCTTCCAAACCGAATAGCCGCGAATTTTGTTATGGGTTAACTCCAAAAAACCTTTAGGTGTGCCTCGCGAAAGGGAAGTTTTCTGAATAGGGGTAGCTCCAACTTTTCTGAAAATGGTGTTGGTATCAGAAAGATAGGGCCATAGCTCTTCGCACTTTGCAGTGGAAAAAAATTCCCAGTCAAATATTTGTTGTTGTCCTTCTTTCATGCTAACCCGAATGACTCAGAATATGGTGATATGGTTCGAAAATTGCTAACTAAAACCGTACCTTTCTTCTACTAAAGAAGAGATAGCATTAGAACTAATGTTACAAAATTTTAATAATCAATAAGAATGGCAATAGAAAGAACCCTAACTATTTTAAAGCCCGATTGTGTTCGTAAGGAACTCATCGGCGAAGTAACCAAACGAATTCAAGAAGCAGGTTTTAAAATTCTTGCGATGAAAATGACCCGCCTCACCAAAGACACAGCCGGTGGTTTTTATGCGGTGCATAAAGAGCGTCCCTTTTATGATGAGCTTTGCGAGTTTATGAGCAGCGGTGCCTGTGTACCAATGATCCTGGAAAAAGAAAATGCGATTGAAGATTTCAGGACATTTATCGGTGCCACCAACCCTGATGAAGCAGATGAAGGTACTATCCGTGCCGATTTTGCCGACAGTGTGGGTGAAAATATGATTCACGGCTCCGACTCTGTTGAAAACGGAAAAATTGAAGCCGCTTACTTTTTTACAGAATCAGAAGTGGTTGCTAACCAAGCTTAATATCTGTTTTTACGTTTATGTATTTAAAGCCCTGTGGATATATTACGGGGCTTTTTAAATGTTACTTTATTATTTACACATCCCTTTTCGCTATGGAAGTGGATAGTAAACGAATAACTTAAATAAAGGAATCTTACATGCGTGTTGCAGCCATATATGATATCCATGGTAACCTGCCCGCTCTTGAGGCAGTGCTTGAAGAAATTGAAGATGAAGGTGTTGATTGCATTGTAGTAGGAGGGGATGTTATTGCAGGTCCTATGCCGGGGGAAACCTTATCTGTGCTACAGGAAATAACCATTCCTACCCATTTTTTGCATGGGAACGCCGAATCGGAATTATTGCGGTATTTGGCTGGTAAAGATCCGCAGGCATTATCTGAGCGAGCGGCTGGAGAAGCATATTGGGGAGCAGAAAACCTTTCGGATGAACATAAAGCGTTTTTATCGGAATGGCCGGCAACATGTGAGCTCCAGATAGAAGGGTATGGCAATGTGCTTTTTTGCCATGCTACCCCTAATAGTGATATCAAGGTATTTACGAAGGATACACCGGAAACTAAGTTAGCGGGAATTTTTGAGAGACATAAGGCACCGTTAGTGGTATGCGGCCATACCCATATGCAGTTCGACCGAACCATTGAAGATGTTCGGGTCGTTAATGCCGGCAGTGTGGGAATGCCTTTTGGCCATACCGGAGCAGATTGGCTGCTGATTGCTGATGAAATCGAATTCAGACATACGGACTACGATATTTCCAAAGCAGCTGAGAAGATTAGACAGTCCAATTATGCACATGCAGAGAACTTTGTAGAGAATAATGTATTATCAGCTCCAACAAAGGAGCAAGCACGTAAGATGCTCTCCCAATTGGAAGCCCTGCAAGCTGATAAAGAGTAAGCAGCGCTACTATTTTGCCTGTTTAAGAGTTATGAGTTTGTAGAAAATCCATCATTTGCCACTTTGCTCGTCAGGAGATCATGTCCATATCTGTGAAACAAGGCAATGCTTCAACCTAAAAAAATGTAAGCCAAAAGTGCTATTTAAATAGTACAGCTGGAAAATTATCCATTCTCTGGCGAAGATTCTCCATTTCTTAAGGCTGCTGCTATCAATATCTATGTGTCGCTAATTAAGACCATAATTTTAAAAACAGAACATAATGCAAAGAATTGAAGCACTAAATCCTGAAGGAACCACAGGCAAAACCAAAGAACTTTTTGATCAAGTCCAGTCAAAATTAGGAATGGTTCCAAACATGATGCGAACGATGGGGAATTCCTCTGCTGTTTTGGAGGGGTATCTATCTTTTAACGCAGCCTTGAGTGGAAGCGCAGTTGGAGCCGAATTAGGAGAACTTATCGCCTTAACCGTAGCCAATGTCAATGGTTGTAATTACTGCAACGCGGCTCATAGTTTTATAGGTGAGAAACTTGTACATATTGATGATGAACTCCTGGAAGGAGCACGCACAGGCAAAGTAATGGACAAGAAGATACAAACGGCCCTTTCTTTTGCCAGAATATTGGTTACTAAAAGAGGAAAGGTGGATACCGAAGACATCAACTTGTTGAAAGAAGCCGGATTTACTGAAGGTGAGATCGCCGAAATTATTGCTCATGTGGCATTAAACATCTTTACAAACTACTTTAATAACGCAGTTTTAGTAGAGGTAGATTTTCCGGAAGTAGAATTGGTGGAAGAAGCGGCCATCTAAATACAAAACGAAAAGGATGAACAGTATTTATACTGTTCATCCCTGTTTTGGCTGCTTCCAACATGAAAGAACAGAACCTATATTCTTAATTTAATGACACGAAAAAGCAACTATACTCTACTTAATAAAGAAACAGGTAACCTGGCCTTTAAAGTGTATACCTTCTCAGACAATGGTTCTTTCGATCATATCCAACGCCTCAATTACTATATGTTGATTTGGATCATCAAAGGGACTGGTATCGCAACTGCTGATTTTTCAGCATATGATTTTTCTGAACATACGCTTTTAGCTTTTTCGCCGTATCAGCCATTTATGATTAGTACGGAAAATGAATTAGAGGGGATCGCAATTAGTTTTCACCCAGATTTTTTCTGCATTCATAAACATCACCAGGAAGTAGCTTGTAATGGTGTTTTATTTAATAATATTTATGACCCTCCCATGGTGCATGTCAATAAAGAGGCAAGGGATAAGCTGAAGGTGTTAACCGAGCAGATGAAATCAGAAATACAAAATGCAGCTGTGGCTCAATATGAACTACTGATCTCATATCTGAAAATATTTTTAATTACAGCTTCCCGGCTAAAAGTGGATCAATATCCGGAAAGTAAAACGGTAAAGGAGGTTGAGGATACCCCTTTTGCTGTGCAGAATTTAAAAAGCTGTATCGAAAAGCATTATAAGTCGAAGCATGCCCCCAGCGATTACGCAGATTTATTAGCTATAAGCCCCAAGGCGTTGGCAAGAATAACGAAAAAACATTTCAATAAAACATTGACAACTCTTATCTCGGAACGCATTATTATTGAGGCAAAGAGAGAGTTGTACCTTACCAATAAAACCGTAAAAGAAATAGCCTACGAACTGGGATATAACGATGAATATTATTTCAGTCGTTTCTTCAAAAAGAATACGGATGTTTCTCCTACTCTATACCGGGAAACAGTAGGCTTTGACAGGGCATTTGAAATTAAAGAATAAGCAGGGGTAATACGGCTTTTTTCCAGCTACTCAGCGGAGTGGTTTATGGATTAATACTTCATTGCGTCAGCTTCTTAACGTATTTTTTTGCAGGGAGGAATTGGTTATAGTGCCTTGGGAAGTATAATAGTGATTAAGTAGCCGGAGTAGGTTTGGGGCGAATTCTTGGGAAAACATTTTGCAGGAGATCGTAGAAAGGAATGGTGTCTTTTATCGAGATATTAAATGGAATAGTGGGTTCGGAGCTTCACCCGGGCGCATGTGATGCGCTCCTACGGGATTTATACTTCATCACTGGGTTTGGATATACCGTATAGAAACGACTCATAAGAACAGTCTTTTAAAAAAGCTTAGAGACACCAACTGATTGTAAAGATCCTTCTCCTTGACATCTTTCGGGAGCTCGTTCTGATTGAGGTGATTTACCCATTCTTCCTGTTCCTCGGCAGAACGGCTCTGGATGACCTCATTGACAGTGGAACAGTTCAGATTGATATTAAGGAGTCCCGCAGTGGCTACTGCCTTTCGAAGGGAGAAGCATCTCCTCATGCGTAGGAGGTCATAGGTGTCGATTCATTATATAGGATAAAACAAGAGGATCCATCGATGGTAGTCTATGAATGATTGAATCAGCAAATTCAGAAAAAAAATACCATCATTACCAACGAATACATCTGGAATAGAGTGGGTAAAGGCAAGGTGGGGAAAATTTCTTAATTCAATAGCCTACTGTACAGCAATGGGTTAAAGGGTTTTGAATTAGAAGAGTGGTTTTTTTTAAAAAAAAATTTAAGACCGGCATTTAGCCATCGATAATCATAATAGCTAATACAACACCAAAATCGATCTAACATTAAATAAACAAAAGGTGAATAATCATGGCGAGTTTTGGCGATCTAAACAGAGTAAATACAAACGTACAATCCCTGGATTCCCAGCTATCGCTGAACCGGGTGAACAGAGAATTAGGTGACAGCCGGATGCGGATGTCCACGGGTCTTAAAATCAACAAGGCCGAAGATGATGCGGCGGGGTATTCCATTGCAACCAAATTGAGATCCCGGGTGGCAGGCCTGGAGCAGTCCCTGCAGAATGTAGGGGATGCCA
>VEMX01000045.1 GCA_009711805.1 Balneolaceae bacterium
TATGTAGGTCGATGGCTATGTATACTTGTTTGTAGGTTTTCATAAGAGGACTCCTATGGATTTAGTTAAAAGTTAAAGGGACTTTAAAGCTAACAAATCCAGGGCGTCCTCTTTTTTATAATACCTTATGGGTAAACCCATTTCGGAGTGAAATGCAGAAAAAGTCGTTGAGCTTGGTTCTGTGTCTCCCCCTCCTCTTAGTTCGCAGCGAAGCAAGAACAGGGAAGCTCCGATAATCGGGGTAGAGTCAGAGAGGGGTCCGGTAATGCAGGAAATACAGTTTCACAAAAAGCCGCCTTATTTGCTCTTCATCACAAAAACCCCATTCCATTCCGCTTCTGGTGGCTCTGCTTTCATCATTCTGCAACGTTCTATAAATATTTCGGAAGGATTGGGAGTGTGCCGCTCCAGTTTGGCCGACTGCTGAAATTTATTGATGGCCTTATCCCATTCCTGATTAAAATATAGTCTCATTCCATCCTCATATAGGCTAATACATTCAAATAGCTGTTCATCGGCATCGGCTTTCAGATCAGCAATTTCATATACCTTTACCGGTTGAGTACGCCCTTTCACTACTATATTGTCCAACAGCCGGAATACGCAATCGTCACCACAGCTCTCTGCTTCTTTTTTGGTGGATTCGGTGACCATGGTGTACACCCCATATTGCTTGGCACCACTCTCACAACGGGCGGCAAGATTTACATTATCCCCCATCATGGTATAATTGAATCTACGCACAGAGCCCATATTGCCTGTTACCATAGCGCCGGTGTTTATTCCAATACGGGTTTGCATATTACCGACAATATCTGGCCAGTCTTCGTTTTTCCACTTCTGTCTTAATTCAGCCTGCTTTTTCTGCATCAACTGAGAGGCAATACACGACTTAAGGGCATGATCCTGCAATGAAACCGGTGCTCCAAAAAATCCAACAATGGCATCTCCAATGTACTTATCCAGGGTTCCTCCCTGATCATTAAGGATATCCGTCATCGCATTCAGGTATTCATTGATCAATTCTACCAGGCGATTGGCATCAAGTTGTTCAGAAAAGGTTGAAAACGACTGAATATCACTAAAAAAGGCCGTCATATAAATTTTCTCTCCGCCTAATTGAGGTTCCTCTCCCGATTCCACCATCTGGTTTACCAATTCAGGCGACACATACGAGGAAAACATTCCTTTAATTCTCAGCTTCTCTTTCAATTCAACATAATACTCATATCCTATAATGCTTACCTGGGCTACAATTAAGGATAACATAGGCCCTGTAATCATAAAAATTAAGCTAAAGTGTACAAAAGCCATATAAGTAGTATATAAATACCCCCCGGTCAAAAACAGAGTAGTAATAACACCCCAGATAGTATTAAAAATCCTGGTCACCCATGTAGCCAAAAAGCAAAACGCCAACATTATAACAACCGTTACCCAATCGTTAAGGCGGTTTATATAATTGCCTTCCAGGATAGTTTGTATGGCATGCGCATGAATTTCGAAACCTGGCCGGGGCAGGCTGCCTGAAGCGTAAGGGGTTAAATGATAATCTCCCAAAGTTGGCATGGTAGACCCTACTATCACAATTTTATCTTTAAATACTCCTTGTTTCAACAAGCCGAAATCGGGATCGTCAAACAGGTTCATTTCAAAAGCTTCAGCCTCTCCAACCGTGGTATATTCCGCATCGTCTATAACTTCATCCAGACTAAATGATGGGAATATTCCCTCGGGGCCATAATAATTGATGATAAAACTATTTTTTGCTGCTTTTTGTATGGAATAAGGCCCCAGGTCAAACTCATTCTTTTTCAAGGCATCGTCTAAGGGATCGACTTCATTCAGGGAAATATCCGCATATTCCCGGAGCCCTTCTAGTCCAAGCATATAATATTCTTCCCCTTCCAATACATACCCGAATTTATAATAACGTACTGCTTTATCCACATCGGTAAGCATGCTAACCTGTCCCGTACGGTTCGGATTGTTTTCCAGCAGCACCTCATTGGGGAACTGTTTTACTACTTTAACACCTTGACTGGTTTGAATTTTTTGTATCTGCCCTGCCAGAATCACATTCCCGTAATCACTTAAAGCTTTTGCGAAAATGCTGTCGTGTTCAGTATCTCTTTTTGAAAAAATGACATCAAGCAGTATAGCTTTTGCACCGGCTTCATTCAGGTTTTCAATGAGTTTGGCATATACATCGGTGGGCCAGGGGTACTTTTCAGGAATTTCGCTGTCTGCGTCATCACTCATGGCAACTAATACAATCGAGGAATCTTGTATGGGGATGGGACCTCGCCACTCAAACAATTTATCGTGGTATTGAAGCTCAAATCGCTGCACAGGCCCCATCAACCCCAACCCCATTGATATTACAAATGCAGCCAATGTAGTAATTGAGACAGACCAAAAAACTTTTTCCCGGTTGCTTTTAGCCATGGTTAATTAAAACCTAACAATGTAACGAAGCTGCATCAAACGGTCGTTCGCATTTCCGGAACCGGATACATTGGTAAAATTGGCATCAAAGATCAGAGAATGCATTTCGTTTAATCTATATTCTGCTCCGGCTTGTAGTACAAAAGTGGAAAAATCATTTTCAGTAGGGGTGTTACCCAACACATAGTAATCGTTATAAGGACTGTCATCCTCATCTCCTACAATATCCAAAGCCCGGGCCGTTGTCTCGTTACTGGTAACTGCTATACGGCCATTTATACTAAGCTTGTCATCCATGAGAAAGTAACTGCCACCGGCATACAACCCAAAAATGCTGATATCGCTCTGCCCCCCACCCGATTCTGTATTATTAAAGGAAAGCCCTAATTGTGTTCTCAAAGAAATTTCAGGAAGTCGGGAGGTTATGTTTATTGAAACAGATTGACTGCTTACACCCCCATAGTCAAACACTTCATCTTTGGTTTGAAGATTGTAATAGCTTATTGATGCCTCATGCACCATGTCAAGTAAGCTAAATCGCTTTGAGATGGAAGTGTTAAAGTTAAAGGTAGTGTTCATCCTTGGGGTAGGGGTAATCACCGTATCGGCCCCTGTAATATTTATATTCTGAACGGCTGCGTTCTCAAACTCACCAGGTACTATTGGATTAAATCGTTCTACGTCATTATCCCGTGTTCTAAACCTGAATCCTGCACTGATTCTTGGCAAATCTCTATTTACCGGATACCAACTTACATTTGTTCTGTATGTAGCGGTAGAAGTTGTCGCTTTTTTGTTATTTACTACGTTATCATTCAGACTCTCATACCCTAATGTAAGATAGATTTGATTAGAGAATAGATTTACTCGATCTGAAATCGTAAAACCTGCCACATCTTTTCGGATGGTTGAATTGCCCAGGGAATTAAAACTGGGGCCTATCCATCGGTACTGAAACTGAAGACTGTTGGAAGGGTAATTAAAGGAAAGCCGGCTTTTCCCTGCCAATATACTGGTTGGAAAAAACGGTTCTGCCTCGTTATCGCCGCTCTCATCATCCACCAACCGGATGGGTAAGGTAGCTATATTCTCATTAACCACTATAATCCAGGATAAACGATCCAGGAAATCTACCTCATCCTGCGTGAGATCGAAGCCAAGCTCTTCGGCGCGTTCCTGCGTTAACGGACCGCCATAAATATTTTCATTCAGGGCACTTATTACCCCTTCCGCTTCAAAACGAATGCGGTTATTATTAATACCAAACTGTACATCAGAACCTGCTACAATATTATCTTTAGGTTTTACGCTTCCGCCTTCAACAGAAAGTATATCCGGATTTTGGGAAAGTTTATCCCGATCAGCCTGGCTCAGGTTATTATAGAAGCCCGGTTGGGCATCCAGCAAGGTATAATAGTCACGAATATTGAATAGCGAAGTGGTGTCATCTTTTATCTTCAGGGCATGAAATCCCCACTGAAACTTGTCAGGATTCCCAAAACCTACCCGGGCCCCTAACACATCTCTTTTAAATGATCCTCTTCCCTGGTCTTCATAAGTGACGGTATAGGTAGTATCAACGACAGTACCCCCTGGGGTTTGTTGCTCATTAATCAACAACTCTCCGTACAAATTTGTCACTTTTCTATCCAGTTCGCCATAAATAAACTGTAAATTCACGTTCTTATTTAAGAGATGCGCAGAGCTATTAATACCATATACCCGCCGGCCCGAAATAGTAAAATTACTTAAGCGGGGATACACATGCCCGGCTTGAAATGAGAACCACTCTCCATATCTTACATCAAAGCCAAACCTGTTTTGGGGTTGCAGTCTGGAAGACTCCTGAGAGGTGAAATAACCATTTAACGAATAGTGCAAGTTACCATAAGAACCAGAAAGCCGGCCTTGTCCGGTATAGGCATTATTGGGGTTTCCGCCTATCACCTGGTTTCGGGCGGTTAATTGAGCCTGCCCCGAGGGGTGCACAGATTCACCAAAACCCCTAAAAGATGCCTGGCCGGGAGATACCACAAAAAATTCCCAGTCTACCACTACATATTCTTCATCTTCGGTTAAATAGTTTAATGAAACGGTATGGGCTCCACCACTTATCTCATCTGGTAAATAAGAAATATAGTATGCACTGGTGTCGGCATCTTCGGTTACATCCTCATTATCTACATATAACCTAAACTCTCCCTCTTCAATATCATTGGCATCATAAAACAGAGCAAGAGCTATCACTACATCATTCTTGGTAACCCCATTTCCCGGTTTGGGCGATAGTATTGAGTAATCTACCGATGTGAGCCGTTTAGCCTCTTCCTTCTGTCCCCTAACAATAGCAACCTGTACCGGATCTTCTTCTGGATTATTGCCCGGATAAGTGACTTTACCGCCCGATAGCAGTGTAATCTCAAAATAATACTCCAGCCGGCTGGCCTCCTCATTCGTTACATTAAAATTTACAGTAAATGTTCCATTTTCTATTTGAATTTCTTGCTGCTGATAACCGAATTCACCATCGTACCGATAATAAAAATTTGCCCGTTGAATTTCATTCTGTGTAAGGCCGGGCACTAAAAACTCCAGTGTATTCTGGTTCTCAGTTTCCACAGCTGTTGGTGCCTGGTGCTGAATGGTATACTGTGCCTGCACTTCATCCATCAGGAACAGACATAGAAATGAAAAACATATTATTGTATAGGCTCTTCTAAGCATATTTTGTCACATTACAATCTTCAACCTGTAATAACTTAACTTTTATTCAAACACTCCTAATTTTGACCTTCTTCAAATATAACGACCTCAATTACCCTCACCTGGCCATTTTCATCCCGGAATCTCAGCTTAATTGTTTTCCTTTCAAGATCGTTATCCAGATCACTGTATCCTTCATTAAGATCCTGAAGCTCCCGATCGGTCAACTCGCCTGTATCTACGTTATTTCCTTGCTGATCTACCTGACCAAACATTTTATCATACAGGGAAACCGTTTGTCCCGAATTCAGGGCTGTTAAATCTACCTGCCCTTCTTCTACCCAAACATAACCACCGGCGGTATTCCCAAAGTTTGTTCCTTTCACAGAAGCTAAGGACCGCGAAGTTGCAACCTCAAAATCATTAGATCCCTGAGGTTGTACATTTAAGAATATTTCTCCGTTTTCAAGATTAATGCGTGTATTCATAGACTTCACATCGTTACTCACATCCCCGCGGACAATAAGCATGGAGTTAGGTTTTACCTTTGCCACACTTTCATCCATAAACACCACTAATGCATAGCCTTTGTCATCTGTCATCAGGGTATCACCGTCAAATAATTTCTCCCCCAGGTTCTCCTCCAAAGAAAGGATCAAATCCTTGTCAACCGCCTGGTTTTGGACAGCAACCGTTGGCTTAAATCTTCTTACGATTGCCAATGGTCTTTCTTCTGTTATCAAAACATCTTTCAGTTCTAATCCCAAAAAAGAAAAACATACCAGCCCTAAACATAAAATTTTGTAACTCTGCTTCATTTTATTGGTCTTCTGCAATTATTATGTCACCATCACGGATCTTCTGCATAATCTCTCTTAACAATTGAGCTGCAACCAGTCCGTTTACCACCTGTCCATCAATCTCAATCCCTTCCAGTGCATAGCCATCTTCAATTAACCGACTAAACTCTGAGTCTCCTAAAAGTTGAGTTAAGGCTTCATTTACATCTTCATTGAGGGGCACTTTGGTGGTTCCTTCTGTATCAGAGCCTCCCGAAATTTTAAAACTCCATATTTCTGAGGAACGTTGTTCAGTACCGTTGCTTGTTCTCAGTGTTGTTAAAACTCTCCAGTAATATTGTTGCCCTTCTTCAAGTTTCTGTGCTCCGAATGCAGGATACTGATAAGAATTCCCGTCTACAAGAACGTCTAAATTCTCAAACTGAAGTAATGAACCTCCACTCTGAATAGCGGGAGAATCTGCCGCATTTCCCAGCAGTGTTTCAGGGCCATCCTGGCCGTTAGATTTAACAACCAGTAAACGATAGGTAATATCATTTTCTCCTTCCCAGCTGAATTGAGGATATGAATTCGTTATCTCGGCTCCGTCTCCCACGTCATTTCCCGGAGAACGAAGGTAAATTTCACTTGACTCAAAAGTTTTTGCCCGGCCAATCTGAACCGTTGAAGTAGCCAGAACTTCCCGGCCATTCATATTCGTAACCTGTATCACCTGTATATGTACTGAATATATATCGGCCGGTAACGTCGTAGAACCTTCCAGGCTGTTTATGAACCTGTCTCCTTCGGATGTTAATCCTCCTGTAAACCGTATTTCTTCATCTATACCTGGAATTCTGCTATCTGCAAGATCATTATTTGTAGCATAAATAGTTTCGAGGGGATCTAACGAAAAGGGGCTGGAACTTTCCTGTGTCAACTCAACTATAGTACCATATTGGGAAGCAGTCACTTTAATTTCCAGATACAGGTTTTCAAGCTTTTTATTAGTCAGGTTTTCCATTAAACCTGTTACCAAAACCGGGCCGGCTCCATCTTTGTCGACACCCAGGCTTGTCAGACTTAATACCTGGGCACTTTCGAGTGCTGCACCCAATTCGATCTCAAGATTAACCTTTTGATCTTGACCTGCTACAGTATTTATAAAAAGAAAACTACATATGGTGAGCCCTATACAAGCACGGACGAACCTAAAACCTAATATTTTGATCATAGTACCTCCCACGGAATTTCTCAAGACTTATGTTAATATAAAGTACTTTTAGATACAAACAATACTATATTTGAATGGCTTTTTTATACAAAAACAAATATGTATCATGTCATTGATCCATAAAAAAAGCCTCATCCATGTATTTGGACAAGGCTTTGTGGAGCTACGGGGACTCGAACCCCGGACCTTCGCGCTGCCAGCGCGACGCTCTAGCCAACTGAGCTATAGCCCCATTTTTCAGGGAGCACAATATAAAATTAGTATGAAATTAATCCTAACCTTCTTTGGTTTTTCTTTGATCCACCATACAGGTTCATTATTTTCCTCCCAAATTACGATTTTCAATTTAACCTAAAACTAACTGAAACTGGAGTATTCCTAATATGAAACGTAAAATCCATCTTCTTGTTCTTGCACTCTTTTTAGTTGGTGGTACTGTTGTTCAGTATGGCTGTGGTTCCAATGAGCCGGTGGTTCAGGAACCCGTAGATACTGATGGCGACGGCCTCACTGATGCCAAAGAAATGGAACTGGGAACAGATCCTCAATTAGCTGACACCGACGGTGACGGGCTCACTGACGGGGACGAAGTAAATGAGTATGACACTGACCCTTTAAAAGCAGATACAGACGGTGACGGGCTTTCTGACGGTGATGAAGTTAATTCATACAACACAGACCCAAATAACACTGACTCGGACGGAGACGGGCTTTCCGATGGTGATGAAGTTAACGAATACCGTACCGAACCCAATAACACCGACTCGGACGGAGACGGGCTTTCTGATTATGACGAGGTAATGACTCATAACACCGATCCAAATAATGCTGACTCTGACGGAGACGGCTTTAACGATCAGCAGGAAATTGACATGGGAACTAACCCAAATGACTCAGGTGATCCTGTTTATCTCTCTGAAGATGCCCTGCAAACGATTAATTTTAACTTTGACAAATCCAACATTCGCCAGGATGCTGAAGCTATCTTAGCTGAAAATGTTCGCACTCTCAAAGACGCTCCTGCTTTCCGCGTTCGTGTTGATGCCTTTACCGATCATGTTGGTGGCGATCAGTACAACCTGAGACTGAGTGTTCGAAGAGCTAACTCTGTTGTTGACTACTATACCGAAAATGGTATTGCTGAAGACAGAATTGAATCTCGCGGATTAGGAAAAGCTCCTGTAGCTTGTATGGATGATACTCCTGAGCAAGGTTGTGAAAGAAACCGACGTGCAGAATCTCACCCATTAAGCACACTTAAATACAGACCAGGCATGTAATCCTGATCTTGTAGACGATATTTAAAAGGCGGCACTTATATAAGGGTGCCGCCTTTTTTATTGACTGAATATTTCGTACAGTGCGGCTCATCAACTGTTTGCAAGAGTACCACCTTCCCGAACTTTAATCAAAGAATTCCCCGATGACTCTGCCTCGGGATAGTTCATTATACTTACAACCCTTTCTGCAGTCGCTAAAAGAACCGGGCGATGCTAAGGCCAAAATAGAATCCCGGCTCATCAATTCGGTAGGCTACGTCAGCCCGTACGATGTTAAAAATATTACTTAAAGAGAGACCGGCCTCGGCATGCCACCCATTGGTAGTGGTTGGGGACCCTCCGTACAGGAACTCATATTTTGTTCCCTGAGCATCTTTTATCCATGTTTTTCCTACCCCTCCAAAGGCAATAATACTCAAACCTGTTTTAGTGGCATCTCTCCACCCCAAAAGCTCCAGGGGTACACTTCTAAAATTGTGCTCTGCATTTAAAGCAACATAGCTCGCTCCTTCATAAGGGATAAAACGTTTGGCTTTAAAAGCGCCGAATGGAGTAAAAGATCCCAAAGCCACATCCAGCACCTCATTCTCTTGGACGGGTAAATCTCCAAGGTACGTACCTGCGTTCAGCCTTATATCTAATGCGTTGGGCATAAACCTGCGTTTATAAAATGTATTAAACCGTTTGTACCAATCAATTTTAAACCGGCTGAAATTCCAGTCACTACCAATAGCTTTGGCAGAATGTTCAGCACTTAACATAAGGTAGTTTGTTTCTACTGCTCCCATTGCTTTGTAATTGGCATCTCCCCGCTCATATTCCAGCTCAATCGAACTCAATTGGCCTTCATCTGCATATGAATTGAAACGCTGGATATAGTCCCGCCCCATCAAGTCATAGCTCATTTTATAATCTATCGAAGAGTGATCTTCATACTTGTACTTAAATTTAAGCGTTCCGGCTGAGTACCGTCTGAATCTGTAGTTTGCCCCCAAATACATCCCCTCTTTCCGATAATAGTCGTAATAATCTGCGTAGCCCAGCGAAACTACGGCCGTATTCAGTAAGGTTGGATATAAATCAGAATTGTAGCGATTTGCTGTTTCTGCTTTATAACCTCCATATACTGCAAACCTTCTTGTGTTCTTCAACGGCCACCATCCCAACTGCCCTCCATACGACCACTTTTTATACCCGGCACTATATCCGCCAAACACCGCAGAAGAAAACCGACGATCCAAATATCTCCGTTTATATCTCAGCTCCCCGTAAAAGGCATCTACCCTGTTGTACCGGGCCTTGGGATTTAAATCCCGAACAAACTTCATTAAACTACTATTTTTGGATGAACCAGAAGCATTTCCCGAACCAGAAGAAGAACCACCTTCACTACCTGCGCTAACGGTTACCCCCGATTCATCATCTTCCCAATCTATAAACCGGGTGAAAAATCCTTTTGGTTTGAACGCCTTCTCAAGGGTTGCGGTGCTGTCGAGTGTTTCATAAGCCATTTCTTCTTTTTCCGACAGTGGTACGATGTCGATAGTCTCAACAAAAAGGGAATCCCCGGTATTAATCGTTGTGGAATCTACGGAAAAGAGAGTTGCTTTTCGGTAGAGTGAATCGGGAAGATCTACATTCACTTTATAGTCATTCAGCTTTGATACCTGTTTAAACCCAATGGGTGGAAATCGTAAGCCGATAATCCCAACTTTAACAAGACCATTGATGCGCACATCTACCGGCAGCCAGAATTCGCCTCCAAAATTGCTAAACTGCTGAGAATACGTCAGGTTGAAATCTTGTACCGGTGGGGGAAAAGCTACCACAGCATTTGGTTTCAAGTCTACCGATAGTAAAGCGTATTCTTCACCTAATACAAAAATAGTCCCCTCAAAAAGAGGCTGTAGTTTTCGCTTGGGAAGCACTTCGATCTCATATACAGCCTGCTCATCCATACTTCGGATTTCTTTGAGCTTATAATCATAATACTTTAAGGCATCGGGATGTGTGACCCCTACCATATCGAAACCAGCCAATTCCAGGTTGTCATCATAAAAATTGGGCATATAACTCACCCCTGCAAAATTATCGGCCTGATCCATATTGGCTGTTTGCCGGCGAGACTTCAACACCTCCCGGTGGCCTTTTTTATGATCCCAGAAAGCCTGGGACACACTTTCTGAGATGGATACAATAGCTGTATCATTCTTCAACTGCTGGCGGGTATAAGCTTCCGCTTCGTAGGTAAACAACTTGGCCCGCCACTCCTGCTTCCGTCTAATCACCTCTTTCATAATAGAGATTGCGGGGTCCTCGCCCGTTACGGTAATTTCTCCCATTTCAGAAACCGACGTTTTCAATAGAAAATCTACCGGTCCATCTTCATTTCCGGTTACTTTTTTTTCGGACGACTCGTAACCCAAAAAACGAACAACCAAGGTGGCTGGGAATTCTTCCACCACAATGCTGTACTCTCCATCAACATTAGAAATAGTTCCCTTATATGTGCCTTTGATAATAACATGGGCGGAAGGAAGGGGCTCTCCTGTTGTAGCATCAACAATATTACCCGATATTTTTTGCTGCCCGAATGCCTGTGAAAAAATAATAGATGAAAAGAGAAGTGTAGCAACCCCAAACTTATACATATAAACTTTTTTTAGATTTTAATCTCAATTACCACAAACGAAACTTCTACTCATGATAGTATAAGAATGTTACACTTATCTTTTTATCTTTGCATTTGCTTAATGACCCTGTAGTTCAATTGGATAGAATAGAAGCCTCCTAAGCTCCAGATCTGGGTTCGATTCCCGGCGGGGTCACTTTTAACTGAGATTTTAGATTTCAGTAGGTATAGCCAGCTATATCTATTATACCTCAATGATTCCAAAAATAAGTGCGGAAAATATAGCAGCTGTTCGGGGGTGAAATCAATAGTATTGTTGAAGAGATGAATTTGAGGAGTGGTTTAAATCACAAAGTGAACTGTGATGGATGTGATTTTTTATGATGCACTGTGATTGTATTTAAAATCAGCATAATCATCCCGTTCATCACACTCATCACAGTCATCACACTCATCACACTCATCACACTCATCACACTCATCACAAGAAAACCTTATTAAAAAGGGTCTTTACACACATAGGAATAATTGTGCCTCACTATTATTGTAGGGTACAATTAGCCCGCATATCTCACCACATTTTTTTGGAATAATTACACTTTATGGTATGATCATGAGTTACGAACACATTTTTGGTTGTTCATTTCTACACCCTGTTTCAGATTGTGTTCTCATCAAAAAATCACCGTGGGCCGCGTTGTTGTACATATGGCCCTCTTCCGGGAGATCCCGGTTCTGCTCCCGACTGCTGTCGGGATTGACCGGTATGACTGCCTTATAAAATTTGGACTGTGGTATTAAAACATCTACTCACTGCTCAGTCATCGCGGGTATAGATCCGCGATCTCCTGAATACCGGCAACGTCCTGTCCATTGGCCCGTTGTTGAACATTTAGCCCACAGCAATTTTTGACTTCGGGAGAAGGCGGGTTAGGTGAAAACTGAGTAAGCACCCTTAACTATTCTTTTCCCTGCCTTTTAAGATAGATCCCAACACTCCGGTAAATAATGCCGAGCCGAGGATAGACCAGACAATCGGGAAGGGGTTTCCGGAAACTTCCACCGTCCAAAGGGTGGGCAAGCCTAATTCACTGGCAATCCATTTACCAATTACGGCCCCTACAAAACCGACCACGGCTGAGATAAGACATCCCCCAAAACTGTATCCGCTTATGCTTTGACCGATACCCCCGCAAATAGAGGCAATAAGTAGTAATAATAAAAATCCTGAAATTGACATAAATCTGGTTAGTTAGTTAAGACTTCTGTTCCAATACAACTGCAGCTTCCAAAGGTTTCACTGTTACACTTTCATCTACATCAAACAGTACCCGGTTATCGGTGTGTACAATATATTTGTCTCCCCTGAACAGTACGTGATATGTGATATCGTGCCCGCGGAACTCTCGCCCTGTAATAATCCCAGACTCTTCGGAATCACTGTTACTGCGTTCAATGGTCAGATGCTCAGGGCGTATGGAACATAACACCAGACCGCTTGCCTTCTTATTGAGTTTTACACTTCCAAAACGGGTTTCCACATCGGTGGATCCATCAGCATGCACACGAAACAGATTGGTACGTCCCAGAAATTGAGCCACAAATTGTGTTTTGGGATTGTAGTAGACTTCTTCAGGAGTTCCTACCTGTTCGATCTGCCCGTTATTCATCACCGCAATACGGTCGGCAAAAGAAAGGGCTTCTTCCTGATCATGCGTTACTAATATGGCGCTCATCCCTGCTTTTTTCAGTATGGCCCTCACCTCTTTGCGGGTAGTATCTCTGAGCATTGCGTCCAGCCCTGAAAAAGGTTCATCCATGAGCACCAGACGAGGTTTGGGGGCTATGGCACGTGCAAGCGCCACCCGCTGTTGCTGTCCACCCGAAAGCTCATCCGGCATCCGGTGTTTATATTTTTCCATCCCGGTACGGCACAATACCGCTTCTGCCAACACCGGCCGTTTCTTTTTTTCAACATCCCGCAACCCAAAGGCAACATTTTCGAGGGCCGTCATGTGTGGAAACAGGGCATAGTCCTGAAATACAAAACCAATCTGTCTTTTTTGGGGAGATAATCTTTTCTGCGGAGCTTCCACAAGCTCTCCATTTATATATATGGAACCAACATCACATTGTTCAAAGCCGGCGATAAGCCGCAAAGATGTTGTTTTGCCACAGCCGCTTGGGCCAAGGAGTGCAAAAATCTCATTCTTATAAACCTTGAACCCTACTTTATTTACTACCGGTCCGGTATCGTCAAAAGACTTTGTTAACTCTGATATTTGTAATAGTATTTCGCTCATACATGCACCGAACCATATTTAGTTGGTTTAGATTCAGTCTTAATAAGATACAGTTTTCTTTTATTCTTTTGAATCTTTCCACACTCCTTATTTGTGAAACAGAAATGGAAAATGTAAGTTCGATTCATATACAAAAATGAATATTACATTTAGGGATTAAAATCATAACTACGATCTACTCTTATGAAAAAAGTCAGCATTTATACCTTACTGCTTACTGTTCTTGTTTTATCTGTGCAGGCCTGCGGCCCCTCCGAAGAAGAAAAGAAAGCCGCAGAACAAGCCCGGCTCGACTCCCTCCGCATTGCTGAACAACAGCGTATCGACTCACTGATGAAAGCCCGGGAAGATAGTATAGCCCAGGCACAGCAAAAAGAACTCGAACAAAAACAAGCTGAAGAATCTAAAATTGAATTTGATGAAAATGGAGGATACGCCGTTCAGGTTGGAGCATGGAGGTCTGAAACAAAAGCAAATTACTTTGTAAATCAATGGGGCGACCGTGATTATCCCAATGCATATGTTGTTAAGGTAGGCGATGAAAAAACCGGTGACATCTGGTTCAGAGTACGAATTGGCTTCTTTTCGGATGAAAATGAAGCTGAACAACTTGGCAAAGAATTGGCTTCTGAACTCAATACAGGTTACTGGATAACCAAGGTGAGATAGCCAAAATACTGGCCTAAAACACTCTTAGAATTTATAGTTGTATATCTCCCAAGCATTTACGTAATTAAAAGTGCGCTCAAGTAGCGTCTCTCTTGATGAATAGTCAGGGCATTGCATATGAAAAATGTAATGCCCTATTTTTTTGTATCTTTTTTTTACATAAAACGTAGTCCTCTCCCCTTATTAATTTTTCTAATTCTCAGGTTTACGTTATAATCCCGTTAGCAAAATCATCTAAACAAATAACTAAAAGCGGAATGAAAAACTTCAGTATCGCTATCCGGCAAAAAGAAGGCATAAGTATACTGGATATTAGCGGGGAACTTGATGCCCATACCGCTTCTCAATTAGAGAATTCACTCAAGTCTTTAATCGATGATGATAAGTATTCCATTATCGTGAACTGCAATGGCCTTGATTATATAGCCAGTGCAGGCCTCGGGGTTTTTATGGCCTATATAGAGGATGTAAGAGGGCTTGGGGGCGACATCAAGCTCACCAATATGAATGATCGGGTTTACAACGTTTTTGACTTGTTGGGATTCCCGACCTTATATGATATCCATGACGACGAACATGAGGCATTGGAAAGTTTCTCAAATGATTAACTCAAGAGAGCGTGACTAAAAAGAACAACATACACACTATGTCAGTTAAGGCTTCTACCGAGCACTTGGCTGAGGTGCGTGATTTCGTTGCTGCTCACGCTCAAAATATCGGTTTATCTCAAAAAGATATTTCAGAAATACGCCTGGCTGTAGATGAAGCCTATACCAATATCATTAAACATGCCTATAAAAATGACCCCGCAAAACAGGTAAGTATTGAAATTGGCTCCGACAACTCAAAGCTCTGGATCTCACTCATGGATCATGGCAGAAGTTTTGACCCGAAAAAGTATAGCGAACCAGACCTGATTAAACGGATAAAACAGAAAAAACGGGGAGGCATGGGGGTATACCTTATCAAAAAACTCATGGATCAGGTGCAATACAACCGGAAAGGCACAACTAACGAAATACGAATGGTCAAAAACCTTTGATCTGTCTTGAAGAAATCAACCCGCTTCTCTTCCGATGATACCCAAAGCAGATTCGAGCTGCGAACCCTGCTTGAAACCAGCCGGATGCTTATCGAATCCCAGGACCCGGACTTTGTACTGAACAATCTCCTGTTGATTACTATGGGGAAACTCATGGTATCCAAAGGAATGATCCTGATACGAAAACCCGGACAGTATTCTTACGTTATCTCCAAATCCAAGGCCAGAGGCTGGCACAAAGAAGGTACAGACATAACCCTGAAACTGGAGGTGGATCTCCAAAAAAACCCCATTCTAAGGGGTGATGAGTATACCGAAGTGTTTACACAACTTGGTGTAAGTGAACAAAGTACCTTGTTCAATCTGCGCACCTCAAACCATCACCTTGGTTTCTTATGCCTGGGCCCCAAGGGAACCCAGCAGCCGCTAAGTGATCATGAACTTGAGTTCATTGAAAGTCTGACCATTATTTCTTCGGTCGCTATTGCCAACTCACGTATGTTCCAGGAGCTCAGGCAAATAAACCGTAAACTGGATCGCAAAGTACACGACCTTAATACCCTGTTGGAGCTAAGCAAGGATTTTAACCTGATGGTAGATCGCGATGAAATTGCCCGGGTATTTAAGTTTGCCATGCTTGGCCAAATGCTCATCCGAACATTCTTTTTTGCCCTGGATGTAGATGATAAAAAAACAATAGTTGCACAAAGTGGACTTAATGAAGACCCCTCTCAGGAAAATCTGGATGCATTATTTGAACTGGATGATGTTACTCACTGTGTACAGGATAACGATTCCGCATTCCTGACAAACAACGATATTAAATTGGTTATAGGGCTCCGCTTTCAAAATGAGAAGATTGCTGTGGTAGGTGTGGGACCACGTGCCAATAACGAAGGGTATGAAGATGCGGAAGTCAATTTCCTTGAATCCCTGGGAAATCTCGCCCTTTTAACCATCCAAAAAACACTGCTGCTTGAAGAACAGATAGAAAAGCGGCAGATGGAAGAAGAATTGAACCTGGCCAAAACAATACAAGAAGGATTACTCCCTGATCCCCTTCCTACCATTGAAGGATTTGATATAGCGGCTATAAATGTGTCTTCACGCCAGGTAGGAGGCGACTACTTCGACATTATTGAAACTCCGGACAACGGCCATCTGCTTGCCATTGCTGATGTAACCGGGAAAGGTGTTCCCGCCTCATTGCTGATGGCAAATTTACAGTCTATGTTGCATGCGCTGGCTCCTATAGATGTGACGTTAAATGAAGCTACGGGAAGCATCAACGACATCATCCATGATAATACCCCCTCTGATAAGTTTATTACTTTTTTCTGGGGTAAACTTTCTGAAAACAGGCAGAAGCTCACCTATGTAAATGCTGGACATAATCCTCCTCTGCTTTTCAGAAAGGGAGAAGAAGAGCCGGTATTACTGGAAGAAGGGGGAGTCATTTTGGGAGCCATGCCTTCCATGATGCCATATGAAAGTTCTGAAATTGAATTCCGGGAAGGAGACTTATTGGTTCTTTTTACCGATGGTGTAACTGAGGCTATGAATCCCGATCAAAGCGAAGAATATGAGGAACACCGACTTATTGATTGCCTGAACAGAAACCGGGATAAAAACTCAGAAAATATCATGCAGGCCATAATTGACGACATCAACAGCTTTTCCAATAATGTGCAGTATGATGATATTACCATGATCGTACTTCAGGTTAGTTAAGGGTTTTAATCCCAAATATCCCTGGCATGGAATTAGGTCTTGACTTAGAAAGCGCCAGTATGGCCTGATACGTGTTATACCGGTTCAGGATTTCATTTACATAACGTACCGTTTCAATCCCCCGGCAAAAACCATATCTGGCATGCTGATAGTATTTGCGCTGCATTAATCTCAATAACGATTCGGACACATTTTCCCACTCATTGGGGTCATCATTGTGATCTATCGAAAGGCGCCTTGCATCTGCCACATGTCCGGGACCGGCATTATAAGCCGCCAGGGCAAACGCCCATTTATTGGTGGAATCCATATAGGCGTAGTGTTCAAGGTGTTCGGAAAGAATTCTGGAACCTTCCCTTATGTTAACTTCGGGCAGATATAGCGAATCTTCAGCTACATCCGTAAAGCGGGGGAGCACCTGCATAATACCTACAGCCCCTGCCCAGCTTACTGATGCAGGATCAAACTTCGATTCCTGAGCTGCAATAGCCGTTAGCATTACCCAATCCAGATTATGCTCAGCAGCCGCCTGCTGAATGATATTATCATAAGGGGAAATAGTGCCATACTGTTCGCTTCGATACTCGGGACTAAAATAATCAGCAATCTGATTCCCTCCCTTGAAATATTTCTTGCGGAGCACATTTAAAAAAGCAGACCTTTTGGGTATCCCTTCTTCATTAAACCTGAAATGTTTGTACAAAAATCGATTGAGTTTAGTTTGCAAATCCGGGGCATTTTCCCTGATGGCCCATGCAATCGTATCGTTCTGCGCTATATACGGCCCGCGAACCAATCCCCTCATATACTTACTGCTGGCACTAAAAATATTATTATCAGCCACCGTAGCTTCATAGTTTCCGTTTGCCACTTCAAAAAGTACGGTTTCAGTATCCATGTCTTCAGGAATTACATTAATCTCTACCGGGAAGCCTTCTTCCTTCAATTCCATTAACCGCACATAATAGGAGCTATTTCTTCGGATACTAATCTCAATCCCTTCCAGGTCACTTATGCTTTTTGGCTGGAAATCCAGCTCTTGGGAAACTACCACTAACTGATCAACCAAATTATAGGGGCGGGTAAAATCTACAATTTCATCTCTTTCCTGGGTAATGGTGTAACTGGCTGCTATAATATCTCCCTGGCCGCTATTCAATAAATCATATGGGCTTTCATTTTCAGCGGGAATAACCACCTCCAGGGCCAAATCATGCTCTTTGGTAAAAGCTCTCAGAAGCTCATATTCAAAACCAACCTGAATTCCTCTGTATAAAAAGTATGAGCCTGAACTATAACTGGTAATCATCCTCAGAACGCCACTATTCTTAATCTCAGCAAAGTCCCGTTCAACAGGCTCCGTTACTGATACCAGGGAAGAAGGATTGGAAGGAATTGTTTTCGGTTCCTCTTTTGAACAACTTAAAAACAGAAGCATGCTGCAACTCCCCAGCACCAAAAGTTTCTTTAAATCCAATATGTGATGACTCAACATAAGCTGCAACTTAATGAAAAATTCTTCTCTCTCTACCTGTAATTCACGTTTAAAACTGCCTTACTTCAATATACAATTCAAACTCTCAATTCAAACGTTTATTCAACAAATAAGATTCAGTATTCTTATAAATACTTATAATAAAGTTAGTTACAGAAACAAAAAATAAGTAAAACTTAGGTTTCCAATACATCTCACGAGCCTATGTTTGCTCGTCAGCTTCATGCTCAGGTTTCTTTCTCCAACTCAAAACTACTCCTGCAAGTGTTATAACTATAGCCCCTAAGGCAAGTAATTCCGGCCACTCTCCAAAAAAGAGAAAGGCAAGTATGGTGGCTATTAACGGTTCGGTTAATACCAGGGTAGACAGTAAGGTAGGCGATACATATTTAACCGCATAGTTTAGAGAACCATGCCCCATAATCTGGGGACCAATAGCCAGTCCCAGTCCTACCAATAGAACCTCAAGGGGCAATGATGAGGGGATGCCTTCAACGATCAGGAGCACCGCCAAACACGTAAGTGCAGCATACCCATATACCGGAAATACATACCCCAGCCACGTTCTGTTTTGTCGGATCTTTCTCCCAATTAAAAAATAAACTACAAATATAGCCGCTGCACTCAACGCCATCATATTGCCCAGCAGTGGATTCGCAAAAGTGGACTCCGTGTTATAATCTGAATAGCCTAACAAAGCGGAGCCTGAAAAAGCAACCAAAACTCCGATCCAAACGGCACCTTTAAATCTCACCTTAAAGATCATCCGTTCTGCAATGATCAACAGTATGGGGTTAATGGTTACCAAAACAGATGCAGAAGCAACCGATGTGTAGTACAGAGAACCAATCCACAACAGAAAATGAATCCCCAGGCTAATTCCGGCAGCCAATACCCAAATACCATCGTCTGTAATAGCTGCTACTTGTGCTTTCTCTTTCTTCCTGCGAACCAGGTATACAGGCAATAACAATAAAAAAGCAGCTATCGTACGAATTGCAGCTACCAGCATGGGGGAGTAATCTGCCGCATACCGTACAAGAATAGGAGCAAAACCAAAGGCAGCCAGTCCTGCAGCCAGGGTAGCAAAAATTTTAAACTTGGGGTAGTCTGTATTCAAACTATAGAATTTTAGCGTATACGATCCATCGACCGTACAAGCTCTTCATCTTTTTTAATAAACCGGAGTGCCAGTAATTGCCCAGCAAATCCCAATACGATCATCCCGGTACCTAAGGCTTCATCCCACAGGTAGCTTCCAATACCACCGAGCGAAAAAAGTACTCCTACACTAAACCCAAGAGCTATAATCTGAAAAAAAGCCGCTCTTTTAACCCAACTGATTTGGTTTTTCCGGCTTTCATATAAAAATATGGATACCACATTAAGCCCAATAGCTATTAACAAAGAGGAGGCTAACCCAATACCAATCCATAGCTGAGGGTCCTGCATTGCTTTATCATAAATAGGGGTAAAATAAACAACGATATTAAATATGCTGGCTAGTATAAGAAAAATGGTTTGTAGTCTCTGTATCACGTTAACTAAATAATTGAATTCTGAATTGAGGGTTCAAAGATACAGGTTTTTAAACATAAAAAAGTCCGCACATTCAAGATATGCGGACTTCTGTTAGCAATCATAAAACCGGTTTATATATTGGCCGGTTTTAATTCTTTTCGGGGTTTCTCCCCATTTAATGCACTCTGATCTTTTATGATACCTGGCTCAGTAGTACCGAACATAACTTTATTGATACCACGGCGACTTCGCTCTATAACACTATACAATACCGGTACCAATACTAATGTAAGTACAGTAGCAAAAATCAACCCTACAATAACCGCAATGGCCATAGGGCCCCACCAAGCTGCTTGTTCACCTCCCCAGTAGATGTACTCACTTAGGTTACTGAAGAAGAGTATGGGATCACCGACCAGGGTAATGAAGTCAAAATTAAAACCGATGGCTAATGGTATCAGGCCAAGGGTTGTTGTTATAGCCGTTAACACAACGGGGCGGAAACGTACTTTACCTCCCTGTATAAGTGCTGATCTCAGATCCAAACCATCTCTTGTTCTCAGGATATCAATATAGTCAATGAGTACAATGGCGTTGTTTACCACTACTCCAGCCAGGGATATAAGGCCGAGGAAGGCCATGAGGCCAAAAGCCATCTGGAAGGTTACCAATCCGTAGAACACCCCTGCAGTAGACATAATTACTGAACTCAGAATAATTATTGGCTTGGCTATTGAGTTGAACTGAGAAACCATAATAAAAGCAATCAGGAATACAGCAATTAAGAACGCCTGCCCGAGAAACTCGAACGATTCATCCTGTTCTTGCTGCTGGCCGGTCCACTCGTGAGAATAACCTGCCGGCATTCTTTCCAGATAGCCCCCCAGAACCGTTTGAGCTTCTGCCAGCACTGCATTGGACTGATACCCGGCGCGAACATCGGCACTAATCGTTATCACTCGTTCCGATTCTTTATGCCGAATTCCTCCGAAGCCGTCACTCACTTCCCAATCCGCCACTTCCGAAAGAGGTACTTGTATACCGTCATTAAAGATTGTCAGATCGGCCAGAGTACTCAGGTCATCGCGATATTCTTCAGAAAGACGCACAATAATATTGTACTCTTCCTTTCCATCGCGGAACTTAGAAGCTTCTACCCCATTAATTGCCTGGCGAACTGTCATCCCTACTTCATTAGTTGAAAGCTCATACAATGCAGCTTTCTCGCGATCTACCTCAACACGTATTTCAGGACGTGAGTCAGGTATGTCGGATTCCAGCCCATCCATCTTGGCATAAATAGAATCTGCTTCCAGAATATTCAGAATATCCTCTGAGATCTGTGTTAGTTCATCCATATTAGATCCAGAGATCTCAAGATTGATTGGAGGACCTGTAGGGGGGCCATCCGCTGGTTTTTCAACCGTTATTTTGGCCCCGGCTACTATATATGGAAGTCGATTGCGCATGTATTCCATCGCCTCAAAAACACCATGCTCTCTTTCTTCAAAATCTTTAAAGTTGATAGCAATAGTTCCCAAGTGTGTGGATTGGCCTCCTCCACCAGCCGGATCACCTGTAATGGCAGCCCCGGAAGTAGCAAGAATGGTATTCACATCTTCAACCTGTGGAATCTTGCGAACCTCCGCCCGCACTTTGTCAATAACACTTTTGGTGAATTCAACGTCAGACCCAATGGGTGTTTCAACCTGAACATATACATCTCTTGGGGGAATGTCTTCCGGGAAGAACTCTGTACCTGGGTTAAATACTCCAAAACTTACGATGCTCATCACCAGAACTACAAAGGCGATACCTATGGTAATTCTTCTATGGTTAAGCGCCCATGTCAACACACCTTCATATTTATCGAGTACAATATTCAACCCATCGTGCTGCCACCACTGACCAATTGGATGGAGAATAAAGCGGTTACTCACCCAAAGTATGGCAGTAAGTGCAATCAGCATAGTCCATGTGACAAAACTTGAGAGCAGGCATATGGCTAAAAAGATACCCAGAATACCATACATAATGTATTTACCCTTTTTCGTCATCGTAGCTTTGCCTTCTTCTCCTTCAACCCGCATAAAGAGCGCGCATATCACAGGGTTAATTACAAGACCTACAAAGAGCGAGCTCCCCAGGGTTATAATCAGTGTTTTAGGCAAGTAGCTCATGAATTCGCCTACAATACCCGGCCAGAAAATCATGGGAGCAAAGGCAGCAATGGTTGTACCTGTACCTGTAATAATGGGTACGGCCACCTCTCCGGTTCCTTTTTTGGCAGCTTCGAAATTGTCGTAGCCTTCTTCCAGGTAGCGGTAGATGTTCTCCACCACCACAATGGCATTATCCACCAGCATCCCAAGGGCAAGTATGAGCGAGAACAGTACTACCATGTTCATGGTAATGCCAAAGGCACTCAACAGCAGGAACGATAAGAACATAGAAAGAGGAACCGAGATCCCTACAAAAGAGGCATTTCTCACACCCAGGAAGAATAAGAGAACACCAATTACAAGAATCAGTCCGGAGATAATATTGTTCTCCAGGTTACTTACCATGCTCTTCACATCCTTACTTTGATCGTTAGTAATCTTGTAGGTGGTTGTTGGGGGAAGGGTAGGTACTGTTTCACTCAAAATTGATTTTACCCGTTCTGAAGTATCCAGGATATTCTCCCCGGTTCGCTTTTTAACGCCCAGCGTAATTACCGGGGAACCATCGAGGGTAGAATACGTTTCCCGTTCTTTGTAACCAAACGTCACTTTTGCGACATCCCGAATGTAAATTGGCTGTTCGTTTTCGGCTTTAACTACAATATCCTCGATGGGAGCAGTTTCTTCATATTGCCCGGGCACCCGAAGCAGGAAGCTCTTGGAACCCACGGTGATATCCCCGCCGGGAATAGTTACGTTTTCGGTACTTATGGCTGCAATAATATCCCCAAAACCAATATTGTAATACTTAAGTTTGGGTAAATCTACATCCACTTGCACTTCACGTTCCAGCCCCCCTGTCAGGTCTACCCCCAGTACTGAAGGTAAAACCTCAATTTTCTCCTGTATATCTTCTGCAATATCTTTGAGTATATCCAGGCTGTAATCACCCGATAAGTTGATCTGCATCACCGGAAACTCAGAGAAGTTTACTTCCTGAATTACGGGGTCTTCAGCATCTTCCGGAAGTTCCGATTTAGCCAAATCCACTTTTTCCCGCACTTTCTGCAGTGCTTCGTCAATATCAATTCCGGTATCAAACTCGAGGTTAATATTGGAGTACCCCTCCGAAGAGGTGGAAGTCATTTCTTTGATATCTGAAATGTTACTCAGTTCATCCTCAAGCTTTCGGGTTACCAGGCTCTCCATATCCTCCGGAGATACTCCCGGGTAAACGGTTATCACAAAAATATTGGGCACCGTTATATTCGGAAATGATTCTTTTGGTATGGTGATATAAGAAACAACCCCCATCACCGTAACCAACAACACAAGCACTAATACACTAATGCGGTTGTTTATAGAAAAAGAAGACAGACCAAATTCTTTACGTTCAGAAACCGCATCTCCCGGTTCCTGATTATTTGTTAATCCGTTTTTATTCATATTGGTACTCATTCGTACACTCCAAATTCGATTATTGGACAGCTAAAGATTTATCCGCCGGTTCAATTTCATTCACACGCATTCCGTCGTTAAGGAAGGCGGAACCGGTTGTTATCAGTTTATCTCCTGTTTTGAGACCATCGCGAACAATGATATTTGTTTTAAAGGATGGACCCAAGGTTACTTTACGTTGTTCAGCTACAGCCTTGCCTTCAGCATTTTCTGACAAGACGTAGGCAATGTATTCATCATTCTTTTTGTAGATGTACTCCTCGCTAACTACAATTGCTCCTTCTTCCGAGAGAGTATTAAGACGCAGGTTGGCAATCATATCCACTTTGTAGAAGTTTTGACCGTCCGGCAAGAGTACCTCTATTCTAAAGGTTCGGTTTTGTTGATTTATACTCTTAGCTACATAGGTGATAGATCCTGTAAGAGTATCAGAAGATTGAGTATCAAACCAAAGCTGAACCTCATCTCCATTCGCAATCACATCGGCATAGCGTGCAGGTACTCCCGCAGAAATGATAAACCTCTTGTCACCAATCAGGCGTACCACCGGTACCCCGGGACTTGCCATTTCACCTTCGTCCAGCAAAATGGTTTCCACTGTGCCATCAAAAGGAGCTTTAATACTGGTATTATTCAGGTCTACTGTAATAGACTCGAGGGCAGAATTATTCTGTTCATAATTGTACCTGGCATTCAGGTATTCGATTTCTGAACCTATACTTTCCTCCTCGTACATCTTCTGAAGTCGCTCATAATTCTCTTTAGCCTGGGCAGTCAACGCTTCGAGTCGAGCTCTTTCCTGCTTAAGCTTCGAGTCGTCAATCTTCAGGATAGTTTGTCCTTTTTTAACAGACTCTCCTTCATCTACTTTATAATTCAAAATCCGGCCGCTTACCTCAGCAGAAATCTGAATATCATTGGACGTTTCCACCATCCCTACTACTCTAAGGTGGCTTTCAAAACGTTCAGGTTCAACTACTCTGGTTTCTATATTTACTGTTTTCACGAGTTCTTCCGCTTCATTTGTAGCAGGAATTTCTTCTCCTGAACAAGACGCCACGACAGCCCCGATGATTAATACGATTAACAGGTTGAATTTTTTCATCCGATTAGTGTTTACTTTTGTGATTAAAGTCATTCTACATTATTAGTGTCTACAAATGGTACCATTCCGGTTGCCAAATCATATTGTGCTTTTGCATTGAGGTATTCCAATACCATTAATGCATAATTCACTTCTGCCTGGCGAACCTGTACTTCCGCTTCGGTTACTTCAAGTTGGGAACCGAGTCCGTTATCAAATCTTTTAGAGGCCCTCTCATATCCTTCCTGGGCCTGCTCAAGCGCCTGTCTTCGTCCTTCTGCCGTCTCGAACGCTTTGTTCAAATCTTCTTTGGCTGATGCCACCTCATTTTCAGCGTTCAATTTCGACAACCTCTTTTGTTCTTCAAGGTCTTTACGGGCTATTTGTGCACGTTGTACTTCAGCCACTCTTTTAAGTCCCTTAAACAACGGAAGACTCACATTCAGGGCCAGTGTTTTAAACCGGTTTGAATTCTCAAAAAAGTTTGGTGTGCCTGGTTCAGCTGCACTCCATTGCAAATTGTACTGAGCGGTTACAACGGGAAGAAACCGGCTTTTTATAGCTGATATCTCTTTATCTTTTAGCTTAAGCTGAGCATCCAGCAATCTCAGATCTCCTCTTCTATCAGTCAAACCATTCTCTGGCATAACCTCCTTTTGGTAGGAGTAGGCATTCATCCGATCAATTTCTTTAATATTTTTATTGTCTGCATTGGAAGCCGTAGCGGAAACAATATCGAAATCATTGAGATTACCCAGGATGGTAAAATCGAGATTCAGCGGTAAGCCCATTGCAATCTTAAGGTTTCTATAGGCTTCATCCACTGCATATTGTGCTTCTATAAGCTGCGGCCGCTGATTACTGAGCTGAACTTCGAGCTGCAGTACGGCATAGGAATCGATCAAGCCTGCCTCCTCCCGAGCCCTGTTTTCCTTCAAATTCTGCTCCAGTCGTTTAATCTGTGTTTCCTGAAGCCGAAGTTGTTCGCGGGCACCCAACACCTGGTAATACGCCATCCTGGTTTGCGTGATGACCTGCTGGCTGGTTGCCCTAAAATTTTCTTGCTGAACGGTTTTATAAATAGCTGAAGTACTCAGCCCAACCAACACCTCTCCTTTAAAGATGTTTTGATTTACCGTAAAACCACCCTGCCAGTTATTGTCTGTACCAAACTGTACAGGAGCCAAAGCTCCTTCCGGGGCATCAGGGTCGAAAAACTTAGCCGGTATATACTGTACCGGTATTTCAATATTTCGGGTATACCCCAGGGAAGAAACGATATCAGGAAAAACATCTCCATAAGCTATTTTTACCAACTCATCAGCATCCTTAACTGAAAGAAGGGCACGATTGATAACCGGGCTATTTGCCAGCGCCACCTGTATTGCTTCTTCAAGCGTTAATTCGTTGTCTTGAATGAGTTCTTTTTTATCTACCTGGGCTCTGCTGTTCAAGCTTAACAATAGAGCGAATCCAAATAAAAGCGCTGAACTCTTTCTTAAAAAACTGAGTGTCATGATTTAGTGTTTAGTGTTTTAGAATTTTCGGGGTCGCGGTACGCATTATAATCTTAGCAGTTTCAAATAAATGACTAAGAGTCATTTATTTTTTTATTCTTTTTCCCATCAGTGGCTATGCCCCCACCAATAAGTTTTATATAGTTTTCAAAAACCGACTCAAGGCTAATCTGATGATCCTGCATTAACTCATAGTGCGGGCAATTTTGCTGCATATAAGCAAGATTTACGATCCCATCAGACGTACCCCATAACAGCACGGCCAGTTCCCTGGGATCATAGTCATCATTTATGGATCCATCCTGCATCCCAATCTGAATGGCTCTCACCATACAAGTAAAAGAGTTCTGAATATTATCCTGGCACCTTACAATGTATTCGCTATCCGCCAGGGCTTCAGATTCCTTTAAATTGTCGAAAAACTTCATTGACCGAAAATACTCGGGGTGTTCGCGAACAAAATTGAGAAACGACTGCCCAAGCATTACCACCAACTCAATACCGGGCAAATTCTTAGTCAACACCTTGGAGGCTTCTTCCGCGAATAACTTCGATGCCTTTTCGCATATCCCAAGCACCAGTTCGGTTTTATTTTTGAAATAGAGATATAGCGATCCTTTACTGACCTCAGCCCGGCTGGCTACTTCATCCATATTAAGCTGATCCAGGCCTTTCTCAAGAATTACTTTTTCTGCGGCTTCCAGCATCATTGCCTTCTTCCGTTCTTTTTCGCGCTCTTTTCTTTCCGATGTTCCCATGCTGACTTTGAGTCATTTTTTGAATAAGGGTCAAAAACTAAGCACTTTAGAATTGAATTCCTACCTTTTTCACATTAAAAAATTATGAAGAAGAACAATGACAAAAGCATTACTTATAGCCGGGAAAAGCGCTTCCTGAGAAGAGTACAGGTGTGATTAAGGCTGATCAGGTATCGCATTTCACCTCAGTGTTATTGGATTTAAGAGCAAAACTGTGCTTATCCCGGTTTAAAATTAATCACCCGGATAGATCATCTCGATCGGTTTGATCCGCAAATAAGTCTTACATTTGGCCTCATTCAAAAACCGGTCCTTTGTTTCGTAAATACTACACCGACTTAAGCCTTATTTTCGTCGCCATTATCTGGGCACTGAACTTTAGTATCATCAAAGTTACGCTGGAAGAGATAGACCCTTACAGCTTTAATGCCCTGCGATTTGTTTTCGCCACCATTTTGCTGTGGGCTGTAGCCCGCCATCGCGGACACTCGCTGAAGGTAAAGAAAGAGCATTTCTGGAAACTGGTTGGAATCGGACTCATCGGTAACCTCTTGTATCAGGTTTTGTTCATCATAGGCATTGATTATACTCTTTCAGCTAATGCGGCTGTCATGCTGGGTACTATCCCAATTTGGGTAGCCCTGCTCTCTCAGTTCTTTACCGATGAGAAGCTTACCATCAATAAAGGCATTGGTGTTTTCCTGGCTTTTGTAGGGGTAACCCTTATCATCATCGGCAATAATCAGCCCCTCTCATTTCAATCAGATACCTTCCTGGGGAATGTCATTACTTTGCTGGCAGCCATATGCTGGGGCATATTCACCATTCTTTCCCGACGGTATCTCAAAGTTTACACACCTATTCAGTATTCGGCCTTCATGTCGGCTGTAGGCCTGGTTTCCTTGCTTTTGATAGGTCTCCCTTTTATGATTCAGCTGGATTGGGGCGGCATTTCGGTGATAGGCTTTGGCGGTGTATTATATAGCGGAGCCCTTTCGGTAGGCATTGCATATATATTATGGAATGGCGGAATCCAGAAAATCGGGGCTGTACGAACTGCCGCATATCAAAACCTGGTACCCGTTCTGGGCCTGATATTTGGCGTAATATTATTGGGTGAAGAACTCACCATACTTCAATATATTGGGGCAGCTTTTGTAATTGCAGGTATTGTGATGGCAAGACGATAGTCAATATTCAAATAAACAATTCATGAGAAGACTTCTTTTATTAATCGCTTGTTTACTTTTGTTTTTAAATTTTGGGGTCACCCCTCACTTGTTGGCTCAAGAACAGGATCAACAAGATTCTCAAAACATGAATCTTTCAAGCCTGAATGAAATTAACACCCTGGGCGGAGTTTATATTATTGATCAGATGGGGATTCAATTTGCAAGACAGGCATTTCCATATGAACAAAAAATTGACAAGAGTACTTATGTGTTGGGCCCCAATGATATTATAAGCCTGGATATTCGGCATAATATTCAACCTGTTGTAATAAGAGGAATGTTGGTAAATGTTCAAGGGGAAATTGTTTTACCATCAGCAGGAGCTATATCAGTAGCGGGCAAGACCATACCAGAAGCAGAGACCTTAATTAATAACAGACTAAAGGAACAACTTAAAGACCCTAAAACAAATATAAGCCTGGACACCCCCAGACCCGCCAATATTTCTGTTACCGGTCCTGTGCCTCACCCCGGCCGTTATGTTGTGCCTTCGCAATCACGTGTAGACCTTGCTATTTCACAATCTATTACTTCAGGTAAGCGAAATATAACCAAACCAGGCCAATTTCCTTCTGACTTTAATCCCAACGCAAGTTTTTCTTTTAGAAATATAGCTATCGAACGGGCTGATGGCACTAAAGACCGAGCCGATCTTATTGCCTTTTACCGTACCGGGGATTCAAGCAAAAACCCTATTGTTAAGAATGGGGATAGAATACACCTTCGGCGGTTATTTCGGGAATCTGCCAAGATAAGTATATCGGGTGCTGTTGAATCAGATCTGGAACTGGAATACAATCCAACAGATACTCCTGAGAAACTCATCAACATAGCCGGGGGCTTTGAAACAGAGGCAGATTCAACACAGCTTTATATTTTCAGAATTGAAGATGGTGAAACTCAACGTATTACGGTCGAGCCCAACGAGTGGCAATCATACACTCTGAAACCTAATGACCGGGTTATTGTCCCCTTCAACCGTCAACCCAACCAGTCTTCATCAGCCTGGGTACATGGTGAGGCTGAAATAACAGGAAATTTCCCCATTATAAGTGGCGTTACTACCGCTAAAAAGTTATTGGATATGGCCGGTGGACTTACGGATCACGCGTTACCCTCTGCAGCACAATTAATCCGAAGAGGAACCCAGGAAAATGAGATCCCCAACAAATTTAATGCCGACCTCATGAAACGCACCAGTGATCAACTGATACAGGGACTTGAATACCTGGATGCTGAAACCAAGCTTAGCAAAGACCGGGTTTATATTGACCTCAATAATCCCTCGGAGTTAAAACAAGTTACAATATTTGATGGAGACCAGCTGTTTGTACCCCGGGATGAACAAACTCTTTTTGTATTTGGCCAGGTAAACAACCCGGGCTACTACCCCTTCCTGTCAGATTTATCGGTAGCGGAGTATATTGCCAAGGCAGGTGGCTTCTCATTATCTGCGGATGAAGACCGGGTATTTATACTGAAAGCCGGTAATAATACATGGCACAAACCTGAAGACACTACCTTAGAATCCGGAGACCGTATATTTGTAAACCGTACCCCTGTAGAAGAATTGAATGCCTTACGCAGTTATGAGATTCAGCAATCGCAGCTTAAGAACCAACGCACTCAACTTATTATGACGGCCATTACTACTATTACGGGTATTATAACTACCTATGTGGCTATACAGAATATTAGGAATTAAAAAATACCAAGCTATTTAAATGTCAAAGAATCAAAATACATCTTCAGAGAATTCACGGGCTTTGGATTTAGTTTCGTTTGTGGCTCTACTATACGAATGGCGTAAATTTCTGATCATACAGATTGGTATTGTTTCAGTTGTAGCTGTAATTATTGCTCTCATTATTCCTAAAACATTCAGCTCCTCCGCTACTATACTTCCCCCGGGAGAATCCAGTGCCTTAACAGCTTTTCTACCTCAAAGCATGACACAGGGCCTTAGTGGAGTCCTTGGCTCTTCAGCATTTGATAAGGGTGGTGAGACAAATAAGATTATAGCTATACTTTATAGTAGAAATCTCGCAGAAAAAACGATCCGTCAGTTCAATCTCATGGACCGTTTTGAAGCCGAAAACATAGAAGATGCCCTCATGACCTTCCGGGAAAAAATTGACATCACAATTAATGAAGAGACTATGGTTAACGTTACCACAAACTTCAAAACCGAGTTCTTTCACCCTGAAGAAAATGAAGAAAAAGTACGCCGCCTTACCAAGGATATATGCGATTTCCTCATCTATGAATTAGACCAAGTATATACTTCTCTTGGCACCCAAAAAGCACGTTACCAACTGCAAATGGTTGAACGCCGTTACAAACAAAACAGGGAAGAACTCATAAAACTGGAAGAGGAGATGAAACAGTTCAGTGAAAAGTATGGCATAATTGCACTTCCTGAACAAACAGAAGCTCTTATCAAAACTCTTGCAGAACTGGAAAGTCAAATAGCTATTGAAGAAATAAAACTAGAAATTGCTAAAAACAGCTTCAGTAATAATTCAGTTACAGTACAATCAAAAACTGCATTGGTAAATGAATTATCTAATAAATTAAATGAGCTCAAAGTAGGTAGCGAAGCTTCAAATTTACTTAGTACTCTCCCTACTTTTAAAACAATTCCTGAATTAGGACTCAAGTATGCCCGCTTGACAAGAGAACTCACTGTTCAAAATTTAATTTATGAATTTTTGACCCAGCAAAGAGAACAGTTAAGAATGCAGGAAACTAAAGATACACCCAGCATTCAATTTATTGACCTACCTCAAGTCCCAACCAAAAGGACTTCTCCAACAAGAAGTCTTTTGGTTATTGCTTTAGTCTTTGGAGGTGTATTACTCTGTGTGTTTTATATTATTCTCTATAGCTATTATACAACCCGAATGGCAACATTTGTAGAAAGAGTAAAGAAGTCATCGCATGAATAATTACGATAAGTGTTGAATATCTATTCCAAAAATAGCTCACGTATATCGCATTATCTACTTTGTGCAGCATTAACCATAACTACTTTTTTACTCTCCTTTTTTTTCGACATGGTGGTACTACTGCCTATTGTTGTTTCAGGACTAGCCATACTAACTTATCTTGTACATTATAACTTTGTTGTACCACACCTTCATTTTTTATATCTGATAATTGGTCTATCCATTTTAACTCCTCCCATAGAAATTGGAAATAACCTCCCCCTCGTTAGATTGGATGAATTCATTATCTATGGCTTCTTTCCCATTATTTTACTTACTAATTTTCAAAATCTAAACCTGTCTCAAAGTAGTAAGCAGTTTATTCGATTTTATATCGGATTTATTGTTTGTGTCTTTATCTCAACTTTTTTTGGATACTTTACACTAGGAGTACCTACCAGTATCAGGGATTTTTTTGAAATTGTAACAATTTTAAAATACCTCTTGGTTTTTCTGACTATATATTCATTTAAAATAACGCTCCCTGAGATAAAGCAAATTATTTACTTCATTCTTTTTGCTATCATCATCTCTGGCATCTTTGGCCTATTTCAATACTTTGGTGTTTTGGGATTGGATGACATCACCGGGCCTCTTTTTTTACAAGATCGGATTCACATCATACACAAACGACTAACAGGAACCTACCTGAATCCTAACACCTACTCAGCTATACTTGTAACCGGCCACCTAATTGCTTTAGGCTTGTTCTTTTTTGAAGAAGAAAAAGCAAAAAAAACCCTGCTATTAATCTTCATAGCATTACTTTCCATATTTTTACTCTTTGCTGGGTCCAGAACCATGATAGCTGCTTATTTTTTGGTTACAGTTATTATGACTTTAATAGGTGCTTACAAAGCTGGATATAAAGCTTCTCAGATTTTAACGGTATTGCTTATATTAGTGCTTGCATTTATTTCAGCTATTTCACTCATTTCTTATGAAATTTTTATCCGATTACAATCTGGATTAGATATTTTCTCAGATACAAGCTTTGCCTTAAGGTTAGTCGCATGGTATCTTAACATTTTGATTTTTTTGCAATCTCCCATAGTTGGATGGGGACCGGCTAAAGCCATTCATACTACCGTTGTAGACAGCGAATATATTTTTATCCTTAGAAGATATGGGGTAGTGGGATTTATCACATATTTAAGTATATATATTCACCCTCTTATCACTGCTTATAAACAGCTGAAAAACAAATCGAAAATCTCCTTACTTTATAGCAGCATCATATTCTGTGTAATTATTACATATTTGATTGCAAATCTTACAAATACATTATTCCATAATAATCAGGTAATGGATTTTTGGATGGTGTTCTTAGCCCTTTTCTATAAAGTCCTTGATAGTAAAATGAGTGAATCTGTTTGATCAATTTGATATCGACATTAAGAAAATCAACTTTTGTAAAAAATGTCTCGACATTATCATCCGGGATAATAGTTGCACACCTGACTACCATAGTTGCTTCACTCTTTATAACCCGTATCTATACTCCAGAATCTATCGGGTTTATCACTTTTTTTGGGTCAGTTTCCATAGTACTGGCTAATCTTTTCACCATGGGATTTGAATTAGCTATTGTTCCCTCCAAAGATGATCTATCAGCTCAAAGATTAGCTTCAGGCTCATTTTACTTGCTGATGTCATTTTCTTCTCTGCTTTTTATTATAACCTTGGTTTTCCAATACATGGAATTTCCGATAGATATTGGCATCCCATCTTCATGGATTATCTATCTGCCTATTTCTATCCTATTTTTGGGATGTATAAATATTGGGCTGGAATGGTTCAATTATACACAAGATTATAAGCTGCTTTCTTTTGTTAAAATCATTCAATCAGTATCTACAGCCTTACCCCAAATACTTATTGGCTATTATTTTTTGAATAAAGCAGGGCTTCTGATTGGTTTTTTATTTGGAAGATTTTCAGCAGCATTTACTTTTTTCAAAACTTTTCTTCCCAACACTTCACTTAAAGGTTCAAATCCCAGAGAAATCAAAACCACACTAATTTCACATAAGGAATACCCAAAATATATCGCTCCTACTCTTATTTTGGATCGGCTCTCTATGGAAGTTCCTTATTTTCTGATTCCATTTTTATTTAGTGAAAGTATACTAGGGTACTATGCAATTGCTTACCGGGTTTTAAGTGTTCCGCTAAGCTTTTTAGGAGCATCAATTGGCCAGGTTTTTTTTAAGTTTTTAGCCACTAGGAAACATAAAAATCAAAAACTCACACCTTATCTTATCAGGACATGGCTTTCCCTGGCTGCTATAGGAATAATACCAATGGGGATTATACTGTTCGGGGGAGAACCGTTATTTGAATTCGTTTTTGGTAAAGGATGGGGATTGTCTGGCACACTGGCAATCCTTTTAGTTCCCATGCTCTATTTAGATTTTATCTCTTCCCCAACCGGACGAGTTTTTTTGATCCTAAATCTGGAACATTATACCCCTTTTTTTTCCGGAGCACGGCTTATATATCTTTCTGCAAGCCTATATATTGGTTTTATATACCAGAGTATGGCCTTAGCAATACTACTGATGTCTCTTAGCAGAACATGTGGTTTGCTTATACAAAATCTTATACTATATAAGAAATCTATACAGCATGACAGCAAATAATTATCCCCGTAAGAGTATCTGTGTATATAGTCACCTTTATCCAACTGTAGTTCATCCAGCTAACGGAAAGTTTATCCATGATCAGGTCCAGTTACTGCATGAAGAAACTTCTTTGGATATTAAGGTACTTGTCCCCACTCCTATAGCACTACCTTTTACAAAAAGAAAAATCAAAAACTCAGCTCCCTTAATACATGACCCAATAGACGCTGAAAGAGTTACTTACTTTTCTCTTCCTAGAAAACATCTTCCCAAGCTCATACAGAAGTCTCTTATTAAAAATAGCCGCAAACATATAGAGCAACAAAATTTTGATATCATTCATGTACATTGGCTGTACCCAGATGGTCTGTGCATCCCCGCATTCAAACAGATGGGCTATAAATGTATCCTGACCATTCATGGAAGTGACTGGCATCAAACCAAACACAGAAAAAGTCTCAGGCCATTAATTAAGCAGGCTTTAACACATAGTGAAGTCATTTTGTTTTCAGGTCCAAAGTTGAAAGAAGATCTTGAGAGCACCTTCCCACAGTTTGCTGCAAAAAGTCGTGTAATTTATAACATGGTTGATGAAACCATTTATCAGCCTCCATCACAAGAAGAAAAAAAACGACAAAGAAAACATCTTAGCTGGAATCAAAACAAACTACATTCACTAACAGTGGCAAATATCAGGCATGAAAAGGGAATAGACCTACTTCTTAAAGCTATTATATACGCTAACGAGTTTAGTGACATTGACTTCCACATCATTGGGGGAACCAGAAAGGATAAATATGCGAAAAGAATAGAAACTCTTGTAAAAAAAGCTCAGCACCAAAATGTATTTATTCACAAGCCGGTTTCACCTAAAACTTTGCTTACTTATTATCAAGCAGCCGACTTTTACACCCTTCCCAGCCGTAGAGAAGGCTTTAACGTTTCACTATTAGAAGCGCTGGCCTGTGGTTTACCTACAATTTGCACGGATGTTGGTGGCAATAAGCTTATCATTAATAATCAAAATGGCCTGATCATTGATAAAACAAATAGCAGTGATATCCATAAAACCCTGCTTAAGTTGAAAGTGAAATTAGAAAATTTCAACCCCTCTAAAATTCATTCAAATATTGTCAAAGATTTCGGAAAGCAAGCTTTTCTTAAAAAACTATTATCCGTTTATAACTCTTTTTAGTTGTTTGAAATTTCATTGTAAAATGCTGACACAACTTTCTCTCTATTTCCCGAATGTTAAATTCTTTCACCAAGCCTACAATAAAAATATGCCATATGCCCGAATGAGAGTTTCACAGAAAACCCTAAACTCAATAGCAATGATAAAATTAACCTTCTAGGAGCCTGTCGGACTTAACAGGCCGAATGAACTGAGAATTGACTCAAAAGATTAATCAAATTTTTGAGGTACTTATTTTGTTGGATGGCTTCAATTAAAAAAAATTACACGTAGATCATTTTAA
>VEMX01000064.1 GCA_009711805.1 Balneolaceae bacterium
GAATCAACGGCATGGGAAAAGGCCAGAAACAAGAAATCCAAAACAATCAATTGGCAATTCACAACAGACGATGCCCGAATAAAATTACACCGACTTTACCCGACTTTTCAGGATTGACATGACACTAGTGTAAGCTTAATAGCATTCATTACAATTATATTTAGTTATGGTTTTATCTAGTAGTTAAAAAAAAAAATTAAATAAAACGCAAATTTTCTTGATTTCTGAGTTCAACAAAAAAATCGTAATTGGCCCATGCTGCTCAATCGAGATAAGAAAGTACAGATATCGCTCTTCTTTCTAAACCATTAATAGTAAAAGCTGAAATTATTATTACCAGCCAGAACTGTGTTTCATTACTCTACACCCAGTACCCTCTGTAATTCTTCAAAATCATCAAATACAAGATCTGCAAGCTGCCGACCTTGCTCTATGGGCCCCAGAGTATACCAAGCCACCTGCCACCCAGCCTTAGTACCGCCTTTCACATCAGAAGTCAGAGAATCACCTACATATAAAATGCTTCCCCTGCTTACACCTGCCAATTCTGTTGAATGATCAAAAATTTGGGGGTGCGGCTTCATCACACCTAAATCCTCAGAAATTACAATGTGTGAAGCCGTACGCTCCAGCTCAAATTGAGTAATTTTAAGGCGCTGGGTTTCAGCAAAACCATTAGTAATGATTCCTACCGGGTAAGCTTCTGCAATTTTTTCATAAGCTGCCTTTGCCCCTTCAATCCACTCCCAGTGATTCCGGTAATAATTCATATACGTAATCCCGGCCTCTTCGTATTTCGATTCATCTACTCCCAGCTCCCGGAATGTTTCCTCAAATCTACGCCGGTGCAATATATGACGATCGATTTCACCCCGGCCATATTCCTCCCATAAACCTTTGTTGATGTGGTGATAAGTGTCCACGAGTTTTTCTTCCGAAATCCCATTAAACATCTCGAAATGTTGGTGGACATCGCGGAGACCTGCCTGTTCTGCCTTTTTGTGATTTAGCAGTGTGTCATCTAAGTCAAAATAAATGAATTGAGGAGTTTGCAGTGACAATGGAATAGTTTTTGATTAATATTTAGAGCTGAACAAAAGAACAGTTCGCTCGTAGCAAGGGCACAAAATAAACAACTAATACATCTATCATGAAAGCAAAAATTTTAGTAGTCGTTGGTATTTTTGTTCTATTTGTCGTTTACGGCATCAGCGTAAATAACGGACTCGTCGAAAAACAAGAATCTGTCAACAGCGCATGGGCCCAGGTAGAAAATCAATATCAGAGAAGAGCCGATTTGGTACCAAATCTTGTAAACACCGTTAAAGGTGCTGCAGATTTTGAACAAGAAACCCTCACCCAGGTTATTGAAGCTCGCAGTAAAGCTACTTCTGTAAATATTAGCGCTAATGATCTTAGCAATCCCGCTAAATTCAAGCAATTTCAGCAGGCACAGAGTCAGCTTTCCGGAGCATTATCCCGCTTATTGGTAACCGTTGAGCGCTATCCGGAACTTAAAGCCAATCAAAATTTTCGTGACCTGCAGGCTCAGCTTGAAGGCACCGAAAATCGTATTTCCACAGAACGAATGCGGTTTAACGAAGCAGCCCAACGATATAACACCTCGGTACGAAAGTTTCCGGCCAGTTTAATCGCTTCTATCTCCGGCTTTGATCAAAAAGAATATTTCCAAGCCGAAGAAGGATCACAGGAAGCACCCACGGTAGATTTCAGTAATTAAATAAACAGGAGATGTGCGACATTAGATATAAGATCATAATCAAAAATCTGTCTTGCATCTCAAATCCTTTATCCAATATCTGTATATGTCAAAGTTTCTATCAAAAAGTCAGGAAGAATCCATTGTTGAGGCAATCAAAGAAGCCGAAACAGAAACCTCCGGTGAAATTCGGGTTCATATTGAGCGTAAATGCAAAGCCGAAGATCCGGTAGGCCGAGCCAAAGAAGTTTTTGCTGAACTGGAAATGCATGAAACCGAGCTCCGCAATGGAGTGATCGTATATGTAGCCTCCAAAGATCACAAAGTAGCAATTTGGGGTGATGAAGGCATTCATCAAAAAGTAGGCCAGGAGTTTTGGGAAGAGGAAGTGAAATTGTTGGTAAAGTATTTTCAAGCCGAAGATCATGAAACCGGACTTAAAGAAGTAGTACTTCAAATCGGCCATAAACTTAAAGAAAACTTCCCTTACCAGAGTGATGATATCGACGAATTATCTAACGAAATCAGTTACAACAAAGAGGACGATGCGTAAATTATCTTTACTTTTAGTACTAATACTTCTTTTTGGCAATGGCCTTTTTGCCCAGGATTTCTTACCTGAAAAACCCGTGGGCATGGTGAACGACTTTGCCGACATGCTTAGCTCTTCGGAGGAACAGCGGCTCAACCGTAAACTCACCAACTACCGGGATACTACCACCAATGCAATAGCTGTTGCAACCATCGAGAGCTTAAATGGTTATTCGAGGCAAGAAATTGCTACTACTCTTTTTAATAAATGGCGTATGTGGGAAGGAGAACGCTATAATGGCGTCCTTATATTAATTTCGAGGCAAGACCAGGAAATTCAGATTGAAGTAGGTTATGGGCTGGAAGGAGCTATTCCGGATGCTATGGCTAATCGTATCTATGCGGATATTATAGTACCTAATTTTAGAGACGGAGAGGTATATAAAGGACTTAATCGGGCTACTGATGCCATGATTCAGCTTGCAGCTGGTGAATTTGAAGGCTTCCCTGAAAAAAACACCTCTGATTTCGATATTCCGGTCGACCTCATCCTCTTTTTCGTTATTCTTATTTTCTTTCTTATCTCGCGCAGAGGTGGTGGGAGAGGCCGACGCAGACATTCTCTTGGGTCCAATGGTATCATTTTCTTTGGCGGCGGCTTCGGCGGCGGAGGATTTGGTAGTGGAGGCGGAGGCGGTGGATTTGGCGGTTTCTCTGGTGGAGGCGGCTTTGGGTCTGGCGGAGGAGGAGCCGGTGGGGGCTGGTAGCTTTCTGAAGCTACAATACAATAATGAATGCTATATAAGGGCTTTGAAAAAGCAGGGATTTTGTTCAATGTCAAGGCCAGAAGGAGATTGAAACCGCAGCATATACCCCATATGCGAGGATTTCAACCGACGGATAACCCAGACATTGGGCAAAAAACCAGTTTTACAAAGTTTTCTACATGTAGATTAGTCCTATTGCATCCAACATGTAGCATAGCATTATTAGCATTTTTCTAAGGCCTGTTCCAAATCTTCTATAATATCTTCAGCGGCTTCAATACCCGCGGAAAGCCGTACCAGCCCGTCGGTAATTCCTGCTTTTTCTTTTATTTCAGGATCTACCACTGAATGCGTCATAGAAGCTGGATGTTGAATTAAAGAATCGACAGCTCCAAGGCTTACTGCCAGGGTACATAATTGTACATTATTCATAAGAGTTACTCCCCCTTCGAACCCCGAGCTCAATTCAAAACTAATCATACCGCCATATCCTTGTTTCATAACTGCAGATGCCAGTTTATGCTGTGGGTGAGTTTCCAGCCCCGGGTAGAACACTTTATCTATTTTGGGGTGTTGTTCGAGATACCGGGCTACCTTCATACCGTTAGCCGCATGCTGTTTCATCCTCAGGGGTAGCGTTTTTATACCGTTTGTGGTAAGCCATGCATCCATAGGACCAGCTATACCTCCCAGATTTTTACGAAAAACCCAGGTTTCTTCATTTTCAAATAATTCATCTTTTGCGACAAGTGCACCGCCTATAATACTTCCATGCCCACCCATGTACTTGGTGGTTGAATGAGCTACAATATCGGCACCCAGCTCCAGTGGCTGAATATGATACGGGGTTGCAAACGTGTTATCCACCATCACCAACGCATCATAAGCGGCAGCCAATTTAGCAATACCTTCAATATCGGAAAGGGTCAGTGTTGGGTTTGCAATACTCTCAAGGATTATAAGCCGTGTGTCCGGATTTTGCTTTAGCTCCATTTCAACCAGAAACAAATCAGAAGTATCTACAAAAGAAACAGTCATTCCCATGGGTTCTGCTTCTTCCTTTAAAAATTGGCTGGTGCATCCATATAAAGCATCCTGAGCTATTATATGTTTTCCGTGGGCTACACTTAATATACCAGTAGTAATAGCGGCCATCCCACTCCCGAAAGCCATGCCGCTGTATTCATCGGCATCATCCAGTCCAAATGTTTCCAATGCACAAACAGCTCTTTCCAGTTCTTCTACGGTAGGGTTGGCAATACGTGAATACACATGGCTTGCTCCTCCCTCCTCGTTTCTAAATGCTTTAGCGCCTGACTCTACATTTTCAAACACAAATGTTGACGTCTGATAAATGGGGGTAGTGTGTGATCCATATTGATCTCTTTTTCCTTTACCCGCATGTACAGCTATAGATTCCAGTCTCTTTCTGTCGCGTTTATTCTTTGTCTCTATCATGGTCCTTCACCGGAATAATTGATTGCTCTTTAATAGTACTGAGCACAATACTTGTATGTACTCTCATTACATCTGGCAGGGTAGCCAGCTTCATTCTCAAAATCTGTTCGTAGTCCTTGGTATCTTTGGCTACAACCTGTAATAAAAAGTCGCCCTCCCCGGTAGTGTTATAGCAGGATAGTATTTCGGGAATCTCTTGAATGGCGGCGGTAAACTCTTCCAGCAGGTTAAGCTGATGGACGCTGAGTGTTACCGTTACGAACGCCGTAAATCCCTTACCCACCTTCTCTTTATTTATGTGGGCTGAATATCCTTCCACAACACCTTCTCTCTCCAGTCTTCGAACTCGTTCGAGTGTTGGAGTTGTAGTTAATCCAATCCTCTTGGCCAGCTCGTTATTGGCTATCCTTCCTTCTTGTTGAAGGATCTCGATGATTTGTTTATCGATGTTATCCAATTTGACTGATTCCATGGAGAGGGCTGACTTTTAATTGCTATTAAATGTAATAAATAATTCTGTAATTATGAATTATTAAAGATAAATATATCACAACATACTACAATAAAAGGATATAATTCTGTTAATAACATTTTTTCAGAATTATATACTTATTCAAATGCTGAATGTAACCTAGAACAAGTAAACATCTCAAAAAAACCCTGCAAGCGTTCAACTTACAGGGTTAATATATCACAAGACTACCATCACTAACCTATATTTATCGAATCATAATTTTGAGGCGACTTCCTCGGTAGGGAAACCATCCCCCGTCGGGCTGACTGTAGTTTCATTCATATACTCATCCAGTGTAAATTCATCGACCTGAATAGCATCGGCCCGTGCTTCTTCCGCTTTTTTTATCAAATCGGCTTCGGGGGATGTTAAAATCCCTTTCTCCAGTGCTGATTCTATGAGCTCAGAATATGGCGCTTTTGGAAGGTTCCCGGACTTTTTAGCTTTGTATAATTTTTTGTAAACAGGCTGAGCCTCTATCGTGAGATCAAATGCTTGCTCATACCGGCCAAGTGCTTCTTTGGGATCACCAGGTATAAAGGCTCCTCCTGTAACACGGTTTCTGGAAGCGCCGGGTGTCTGCATTGCTCGTGCCACCTGATGTCCCAGTTTATCGGTGGGCTTGGTACCAATGGGGTTTAACCTTGACCAAACACCAATTAAACGAAATGCCCAGCTTAATCCCGGAACTTTTATTTCCCTTAGTATTCCTTCAAATGCATCCTGAATACGATAAAAACTGTACTCCATAGCCCAGTCAAAATATGGACGATCTTCTTGCTGGCGGCCTTCAGCCTCAAATCTTTTCAGGGTAGCTGAAGCCAGGTACATAAAGCTGAGTATATCGGCATAGCGGCCTCCGATTTTTTCCTTCATCTTTAATGCTCCTCCATATGATCCTAAGGCTATATCTGCGAAAAAGGCAAAAGAAGCCGATGTCCACGCTAATTTTCTAAAATACTTAGCCGAAGGACCGCTTACCGGCGAACCAGCTAACCATCCCCTGCTGATACTCAGTAGAAATGCCCTTGTCTTATTTCTGACTACATGTCCAATATGCTTCCAGAAATTTTCATCAAAGGATGTTACATCCTTATTCATCAGGGCATCAATCTCGTTATAAGCATAAGGGTGGCACCGAATAGCTCCCTGCCCAAAGATCATCAGAGTTCGGGTTAATATGTTGGCTCCTTCTACCGTAATAGCAATAGGCATTGCCTGGTAGGTACTTGAAAAAATATTTCTCGGTCCGCGTGAAATCCCTGCTCCACCTACAATATCCATAGCATCGTTTACAATTTCCCGTCCCAATTCGGTGAAATTATACTTAGCAATAGCCGTAACCACAGCCGGCTTGGCTCCCTGGTCCAGTCCACCCGTTGTATACCGGCGAGCCGCTTCCAGTAAATAAGTATAGCCTCCAATTCGGGCCATCGGCTCTTCAATTCCTTCAAACTTACCGATATTCAACCCAAACTGCTCCCGAATTGCTGCATAAGCACCAATAGCCCGTGTGGCAACTTTGGCACCACCCACGCTTTGGGCAGGTAAAGAAATACCCCGCCCTACCGCAAGAGATTCCATTAGCATACGCCAACCATTACCAGCCTGTTCTTTGCCCCCAATAATGGCACTGATGGGAACAACTACATTTTCTCCTCGAGTAGGGCAGTTATAGAATGGAATACCCAATGGGTCGTGGCGTTTACCTACCTCTACCCCTTCAGTATCAGTAGGAATAAGTGCACAGGTAATACCGAGATTAGTTTCTTCTCCCAACAAATGCTCCGGATCCTTTAATTTGAATGCCAGACCAAGCACCGTTGAGATAGCGGCCAGGGTAATATACCGTTTGTTCCAATTTAGCCGCAGATAAAGTTCTCCATCCTTCCCTTTAAAAACTTCACCATCAGATCTCATACTCCCGGCATCTGAACCGGCAAAAGGTTCTGTAAGGGCGAAACAGGGAATTTCCTCACCTGAAGCCAATCCAGGCAGGTAGTTATTTTTCTGCTCATCCGTTCCGTAGTGAAGCAACAGTTCGGCAGGTCCAAGAGAGTTAGGCACCATTACGGTTGTAGCTAAAGGGCCACACCTGGAAGCCAGCTTGGCTACAATTGTACTATGGGCTGTGGCAGAAAAATCAAGTCCGCCATATTTTTCAGGGATGATGAGGCCAAAAAACTTCTGTTTACGCATGTAATCCCAGGCTTCTTCCGTAAATCCTTTGCGAACCATTACGTCCCAGTCGCTAACCATTTTGCAAAGTTCCTCTACCGGACCATCAACAAATGCCTGTTCTTTATCAGTCAGGTTTGGATAGTCTTCATTTAGAATGCGTTTGAAATCGGGTTTTCCTGAAAAGAGTTCGCCTTCAACCCATACGGTTCCGGCTTCAATGGCTGTTTGTTCAGTCTCAGAAATTGTAGGAAGAAAATTCAGGGCATCCAGTAACTTCATAATCGGACTGCTGAGCAATGCTCTTCGCAGCGGCTTCACATTAAAGATCAACACAAGAACGGTATAAACTATAAATATCCAGCCAGGGGCATTTAATCCTGCTAATCCAGCATAACCTGCTACAGCCCAAACCCACAACGGAGCCCCGGTATAAGCCAGCATTAGCAATACGACTACCGCTCCTCCAATCGATGCCCAAAGCGGGATATCGCCAAAAAATCCGAGTAAATTTACTATAGTATCCATTTTTATTCTCCTGGTTTATGACACTGTTGTTCGTACGAGAAACCCTTCTACAATATGATTAACAGATTCTTTTAAAAATTCTTTCCGATCAATACGGCTATCCAATCGTTGATTTAGGACAACCGATACCACTCCATGCAATTGCGCCCAAATAGAGTATGCCGCCACCATTGGCTTTTCTACTTTTATAACTCTTTTGGCTATGCCTTCCTGAATCGTTTTTACCAATAGTTCATAACACCGGCGGGCTTTCCTAAACTTTTCTTTGGGGTAGCGGGCCATAGCCTCTGAACGTACCATATAAATAACCTGGTATTTTTCCGGCTTATTAAATGCAAAATCAACATAACCATTAATAATTGCCTCAAATCGATCGATTGGGCCATTCGCCTCTTCGGCAGCCAGTTCTATAGCTACACTTAATTCCTCTACCGACTCCTCAATCAAAGTATGGAGCAAATGATCCTTATTGTCAAAGTATAGGTATATACTTGTTGCAGAGACTCCGATTTTGTTTGCAATCTTTCTCATAGATAGAGAACTATGGCCTTTCTCAAACAAAAAATGCCGGCTGGTTTCAAGTATCTGATCTCTTAAGGGTATCTCTTCATTCATAATTTACTGGTTAACACTGTTAACTAACCCAAGTTAATTAATCCGTTGCCAAAATCAAGCGATTGACAAAAAGAGTGGTGAATATCAGCTAAGCTCTGCAAGCAATTTCACCTTTATAGCATCGGTATTACTCCCCAAGTCGGAATGAGAGGAACTTAATTGTCTTTCCTTTGCTGAGGTGTATGTTTTCGTAGTAGGTTTTAATACTTAATATGGGATGTTCAGGATATGTTTTATAGACATCATCAATGTCTTTTACAAGCTCCAGGTCCTGTTCTGCTATTACTTCCTTGGTATATTCATAAAGCAGGTCTGAATCTGTTTTCAAGTTGATTACCGTATCCGGAGCCATTACTTTTCGAAAGGTTTTCAGGAATTTGGGAGAAGTCAGTCTTTTCCTCTCTTTTTTTATGTAAGGATCGGGAAAAATAATCCAGGCTTCGTCAATTTCTCCCTTTTCAAAAAACTGAGGTAAGTGATCTATAAATGCTCTGAAGTACCGAACATTTTCCAGCCCTTCCTCCAGTGCGGTAGTAGCCCCCACCCACATTCGGTTTCCTTTAATATCTATACCAAGATAATTTTTATTCTCCTCAAGCTTAGCCAAGCCAACGGAGTATTCTCCCTTACCACAAGCCAACTCCAATACAATGGGGTTTTCATTTTCAAATATCTCCTCTTTCCATTTCCCTTTCGGCGAGGTATGATTTTCTTCAAAATCGGTATACTCTAACACATTACGGAGTTTTTTCATCTCGCGCATGCGCTGTTTTTTTACTTTTGGCATCTGCCTGTTATGAAATTGATTGAATTAGCTAAAATTATTCCCCGCACCTTCCAACAAATGTCACAGGTGGAATATACTTGTAGTGGCCAAACTAATTTTTTGTATCCGAAAACGGCTTAGGGACACAGCCTTTTGATAACCCAATCGTTGTTCTCTTTGTAATACTTAATGCGGTCATGCAACCGGCTGCTTCTACCCTGCCAAAACTCAATTGCGGTTGGTAAAACTCTGTATCCTCCCCAGCTGTTGGGTTTAGGCACCTGCCCTTCCGAATATCTTTGAATTAGCTTATTAAATTTTTCCTCAAGTAGTTCTCTGCTTTCAACTACTGCACTTTGATCGGAGGCGTGTGCTCCAATTTGACTTCTGTAGGGCCGCTTTTGAAAGTATTCATTTACTTCTTCCTCATCCAACTTTTCCACGGTACCTTCGATACGAACCTGACGACCAAGCTCAGACCATAAAAAACAAAGGGCTGCATTTGGATTGTCTTCAAGTTCAACGCCCTTGTCGCTTGCGTAATTCGTATAAAACACAAATCCATCTTTATCAGCCCCTTTAAGCAAAACAATTCGGGCGTGTGGTTTTCCTTCTTTATCAGTAGTAGCCAATGTCATTGCGTTGGCTTCCGGGACAGCGGCATTTAAAGCTTCCTCCATCCATTGATCAAACTGATTGATCGGATTTGGTTTTACGTCATTTTCGTCAAGATCATACCCCGAATATTCTTGACGGAGTTCTTGTAAATCTTCTGTGTTCATTTAAAATACTCTGGTTCGTTACCGGCTTTCCATTTAATATTGCAACCTACACTTGGCGCTTGATCTTTACTGACTTCTTTGCCTTCGAGTATGTGATCAAGAGCTTCCCGCAAGTCTGTACCTGTTACGGCTTTATCATTCCCGGGTCGACTGTCATCAAACTGCCCCCTGTATGCGAGTTCGCTGTTCTCATCAAATACAAAAAAGTCGGGTGTACATGCCGCCTTGTATGCTTTTGCAACTTCCTGACTTTCATCATAAAGGTAGGGAAATGGATAGTTTTTTTTCGCCATTTTTTCCGGGCTATCGTCGGGATATTCCTCCACATTATTCGAGCTTATGGCGATAAAAGCGATACCCTGTTGTATATATTCTTTAGTAAGGCTCACCAACTCATTTTCAATGTGCTGAACATATGGGCAATGATTGCAAATAAACATTACCACAAATGCTTTGCTGTTCTTGGTATAATTGAGTGTTAAATTACCGCCGTTCACACTCGGCAGATTAAAATTGGGGGCTTTCGTTCCTAACTTTAACATTATAGATGGAATTGCAGACATGATTTTCTCAACTTTAATTTAAATTAATTACTCTTATGCAACCTGTCACAAAGATCTTGAATGAACCAAACAAGGTTTTGTTCGACAAAGCAATAAAATTTTACTTCTTTTCTCGACAACAAGATATTAAAAAACTTAATTCAGCCTTTCAGAAGCGTTTATCCTATTCAGGCCAAGTTGCCTACTCACTAATCATTACCTATATGCGTGAAGGGGTTTTGAAGCTGGAATATATGGATTTCCTGAATGAAGAATTAAAAACCCTTTTGCAGGTTGACCCATCTCATTTTGAATCCCTTCATATTAAACCCGATGAAATTGATGAAATAGAATTAAATCAAAAGGTAACTATTAAAGTATTTGATGAAGATGCCAACAAAGAATTAAAGCTTATCTATTTTCCAGATCACAACAAGGTTACTTTAAGTAGGGTTTAATGATTTAGCACCTTCTGCCTTTTCAAGAAGTGAGAAATGAGTCCCCATATCTTTTGCTTTTTGGACGGATGAACACTCGAAGGAAAATTACTACATAAAAAACCCGACACCTTTTAGAATCAGCTATCATGTTAAAAAAGCTACGATCGATTTGAGTGCCGGGTTAAGCTACATACATTAAGACGAGATAAAATTGATAATGTTTCTTTTTTTCTTGTAAATAATTATAAACCATTAAAATATATTAAGCTGACTACCATGTACTCTCCTAAAATATTTGGTTGTACATGCTCTCCTTTTTTTATTTAAACCAAGCCTTTTTGTCTGAACGGTGAATAATTGTTCGATCTGTTTTGAGAAATTCCCGGTCCCTTTCATCCTCTCTCCCCATTTATACCCATTGAGATGACCATCCCTTATATCCGATAAGCGATTTAAAATTTTCTTTTTTCGATCGGGAAGATGCTGATCCAGCCAATCGATAAAGATATCTTTTACTTTATAAGGAAGCCTCAGAATAGTGTATCCTGCTGAGGTGGCTCCTGCTTTTGCCGCTTCCTCAAGTATTCTTACACACTCATGATCGGTCAAGCCCGGAATTATCGGGGCTACATTTACACAGACCGGAATCCCCGCATCCGCCAATACCCGAATGGTCTCCAATCTCCTTTGAGGACGTGTAGTCCTCGGTTCCATAATCATGGTCAGGTCTTTATCGAGTGTAGTAACAGAGATCGTAACACTTACACATTGGTATTTATTCAACTGGCACAACAAGTCAATATCGCGGGTAATCAGTTGGTTTTTTGTAATCAGCCCAACAGGATTTCTGAACTCAGCCAAGACCTCAAGACATCCCCGGGTGATTTTAAGTTTTTTCTCTATAGGCTGATATACATCTGTTACCCCACTCATCGCTATCATTTGGGGCTTCCACTTTGGGGAACTTAATTCTTTGCGAAGTAAAGCAGGGGCATCATATTTAACTACAATTTTAGATTCGAAATCTAACCCCAGAGAGTATCCCAGGTATTCGTGATATGGACGGGCAAAACAATAAATGCACCCATGCTCACATCCACGATAGGGATTCAAACCGGCATCAAAAGGAATATCCGGACTGTTGTTATAAGAAATAACTGTTTTGGTATCATCCCTGATAAGTTGTGTTTTGGGAGACGGCTTCTCTCCTGTTTCTTCATCTAACTCATAGTCGATGTAATTACCTTCGAACCGGTTAATGGGATTGTCTGAAGCTCCTCTTCCGCGTATCGGGTTTTTAAAATCTGACATCTTTCTCCTTGTACATGTTTTACACATATACTATCAGAAAAATATCTTAAAAACAAAAAATCCTCGTCCTGAAATCAGAACGAGGATTCAATAGCTGTTTGCATCCCGGCTGTCACTTTAACCGAAACTTCTAAAGAGTTGCTATTCTTCGAATACTTTTTCTCCGGCTACCCATGTTTGTTCAACATGTAATTGCCATATTTCACGTGCAGGTACTTCAAAATAATCCTGATCTATCACGATAAAATCGGCCCACTTTCCTTTCTCGAGGCTTCCCAGCACCTCTTCCTGATGTGCAGCATATGCCGCATCAACCGTAAAGGCCTTTAAAGCCTGGGCACGGCTCAGACTTTCATCCGGGTACCAGCCTTCCGGCGGATTTCCCTCGTGATCCATGCGGGTAATGGCCGAATAAAGACCGAAAAAGGGATTAGAATGTTCTACGGGAAAATCGGATCCGGCAGCTACCACGGTACCTTGATCCAGCATAGTTTGCCAGGCATATCCTCCTTTAATTCTTTCTGACCCCACCCGATCTTCGGCCATATTCATATCACTTGTGGCATGTGTAGGCTGCATAGATGCTATTATATTCAACTCCTTAAACCGGGGAATGTCTTCAGGTGCTATAATCTGAGCATGTTCTATCCGGTGTCTCAGCCCTTGGTCTCCCAACTCTTCTCTGGCATGCTCAAATGCATTCAATACTACTCTGTTTGCGCGATCTCCTATCGCATGCACATTTGTTTGATACCCTGCTGAAACTGTTTTAAGTATCATTTTATTCATCTCTTCCTGTTCTGCAAACAACAGTCCCGTATTTCCTGGATCATCAGAATATGGATGAATCATTGCAGCTCCACGGCTTCCAAGAGCCCCGTCGGCATACAATTTTACACTTCGAAGAGCCAGCCGGTCATTTGCGTAGGAAGTAACGGGACCATTTTCAGAAAGCGTGTCAAACGTATCTCCTGCGCCAGCTATCATTCCATAAATACGACTCGTCATCTTTCCTTCATCCGCAAAGGTTTTGTACATCTTCCATGTACCTACTCCCACGCCGGCGTCGTGTACGGATGTTAATCCCATACGTCCCAGCTGTTCTAATGCCTTTTTCAGAGCAAGCTCTTGTTCTTTTTTAGTAGGTGCGGGTACAATTTCATTCACATAAGATGCGGCGGCATCAATAAAAACTCCGGTGGCACTTCCTGCTCCATCCCGAAGAATTTTGCCACCCTTTGGGTCAGGAGTATCCTTGCTTATGTTCGCCATTTTTAATGCTTTTGAATTTCCCCAGCTTGCATGTCCATCTATACGGGAAAGCCAGACCGGGCGATCTGGCACAACTTTATCCAAATCCTCAGCTGTAGGAAATTCATTTTCCGGCCATATGGTTTGATTCCAGCCTCTGCCTTGTATCCATTCCAGGTCGGGGTTAGCTTCTGCATATGCTTTAATTGTATCCAGCGTAGCTTCCAGGCTCTCAATTCCCACAAGATTTACATTCAATTCCTGTTGTCCTAATCCCATCACATGGCCATGGGCATCAATCAACCCGGGAAGTACCGTCTTGCCTTCTACATCAATTACATCCGTTGCAGAATATTCCCCAAATAGTTCATCCCCTCCTATGTCCAGTACTTTACCATCCTGGATAATTAAGGTTGAAAAGGTTGTAAGCGAGTCTCCTGAAAAGGTGTATCCATTGGCATTGGTAATAACCTTATACTCCTGTTGTGAAGTGCAAGAAATAACAACTAATAATAGCAGTGTAAACAGAGATAAAAACTTTTGCATCAATCCGTATTAATTATAATTCGGTTTAATATAATAATGCAATCAGTATTTCTTAGTATGGATAATTTGTTTTTACTTATTCTACATTATTCATGCATGCATTTTACTTGGTTTTAGTGTAATTATAACTTGTATATTCAAAGCACAAAATTTCTTAATTATTCTTACCCATTTCCTGTAGATTTAACATACTAATAGTCGCTATTTGTTTTTTGGGGCTGCAACATGCTTCGGCACAGCATGCGGAGGCAGACAGCCTTATGGGCATCATCCAATATACTACAGATGGAGAACTTACTCCTGACACATCCAATGTTCTGATCCTAATTGAGATATTTGATACCTATCGTTTTGTTGAACAGGATAGCGCATTTAAATATGCCAGCCTGGCTTTAGAAATAGCCGAACGACTTAATTTTGCACGTGGGATACTGATTGCAACCTATTCTAAAGGCAGCATGTATTTTACCCAGGGGAACTATCAGGAAATTTATGATATGGCCTTCACTGCATTACAGCAGGCTGATACCTCAAAATATAGAGCAGAACAAGCCCGGTTAAATCAATTACTGGGAATCTCTTATGCCTCCCAGGGCTATTATGAACCTGGGTTAAGGTATTTCATGCGAGCCAAAAACATGTTTGATGCTATAGGCAATGAGATGGGAGCTATGCAGAACTTGGTTAATATTGGGGTATCCTACCTGAAGACCCAGAACTATACTAAAGCTTTAGATATTTTTGTCAGGATTGATTCCCTGAGGGGCCTTAAACCGGCCACTATATCGGTACCGGTGAACCTGGGGTTTATTTATTATGAAATGGGAGAGTACCAAAAAGCAGAATATCACTTAAAACGTGTCATTAACTTTGAAGGAGAAAAATTTGACCGACGATCTCTGGGACTTGCAACCTTTAAGTTAGGGGAAATACATCTTGCCCAAAAGCAATATGACCAAGCCCTCAACTTTTTTAGTCAGTCTATTGAAATCTACGAAAAACTGGGAAACAAGTCAGAAAAGCTTCAGGCACTTAATGGCATAGCACGTACCTATCTGCTCACAAGAAAGCTAAAACAAGCTGAAGATTATGCCCTGCAAGTATATAATACGGCCTTGGAACATAATGCCCTTCCTGACAAACAAACCTCATCTGAGACCTTACATCGGATATACCGACAGCAGGGCGATTTCCAAAATGCCTATAAATACCTGAGTCTTTACAAGAGTTACTCAGACAGCATGCAAAATGATGAAATCAGCAAAAAAATAGGCCGGCTTGAAGCAGAATTTGATTTTCAAAAAAAGGAACTTGAACTCATAAATGAGCAACGCCAGCAAAATGCGGAACATGCCCGCACGGTTTCAGAACACCGCACATATCTCTTCATTACTTTTTCACTATTAGCCATAGCGGTTGTTGTAGCTTCCCTCTTGTACAGAAACTCGAAGTTGAGAAAAAAGGCCAATCGTTTACTTCAAGAAAAAAATGAAGAAATTGAAGCACAAGCTAAAGAGCTCCACAAAATGAACGAGCTTAAAAACCACTTGTTCTCTATTCTTGCACACGACTTACGAAGTCCTCTTAGTTCTTTACATGGCTTCATCACACTTAATGAAATGGACAGCCTTACTCAGAAGGAGATCCAAAAGCTGGTCCCTGAACTTGTGCATCGGTTTCAGTATACCTCGAACCTGCTGAACAACCTGTTACACTGGTCCAAAAGTCAACTTGAAGGATATACCGTGGAACCAGCTGAATTTCATGTGAAGAAATTATTTGGAGAAAGCACTGAAGTTCTTAATCAAAAAGCAGCTAACAAAGATCTCAGTATACAAAACAACATCGATGAAGAAGCTACCGTCTATGCAGATAAAAACATGGTAGATCTGGTGTTGCTGAACCTTGTCTCTAATGCCATAAAATTTACTCCAAAAGAAGGAAGGATTGAAGTAAGCTCATCTCAGGACAAAGGATACACCACTATCTGTGTAACGGATACAGGTGTTGGCATTACTGAGGACCAACTGGCTACTCTCTTCGATACACATAACTTCCATTCTACTCCGGGTACCGAAAATGAGATGGGAACCGGCCTTGGACTTACTCTTTGTGTAGATTTTATCAAACGAAACAAGGGTAAATTTTGGGCTACCAGTGAGGAAGGCATCGGAAGTCAATTCTATTTTACTCTTCCCTCAAAAAAACCGTAAAACCCTTCCTTTTTTCATCCCAATATTCCTCTTTCAAAAAGGAAGGCACTACATTTTTTTTCTGTATAGCCCGGCGACCCATAAATGCTACTGATTGAATTAACTGATGTGCATCAGCATGTTCAGGGTCCATTCCTTTGCGCAACTCTCCTGATTCTTTTTGCACCTCAAAATAAAATTCAACAGCATGGAATGGGGATTCTATCAATTCATTGATGTGCAATACATCTCCAACTTGAACGGATAATCCCGTTTCCTCTTTGAACTCCCTTTGCACCGTTTGCTTCAACGACTCTCCGGGCTCTACTCCTCCCCCTGGCGGGGTCCATATTAAGCTATCCGTTACCGGAGAATGGAGCTGAACCAACAGCACTTCTCCTCCTTTGTTCAAGATGCCACACGCACGTACTCTTAGTCTGTCCGAGTACGAAAACGATTTCATGACTTCTGAGCCGGGATCACATGAGTCTTCTTCAGCGGTTCATAGTACTCATTCGATTTTGCATGCTTCAGGCTGGCTTTCACAAAATCAACAAAAAGGGCATGCGGATTATTTACGGTACTCTTAAGCTCCGGATGAAATTGCACCCCAACAAACCATGGGTGTTCGGGTATTTCAACGATTTCTACCAGGTCTCTTTCCGGGTTCATCCCTGAAAGTACCATACCGTTTTCGGTAAGCTTATACCTCAGGTTGTTGTTAACTTCGTATCGGTGGCGGTGACGTTCATAAATCAATTCTTCTCCATACGCTTCATGCGATTTGGTACCCGGTGTGAGCTTACAGGTATATTTACCCAAGCGCATAGTACCACCCATATTCTCAATATTTTTTTGATCATGCATGATATCGATAATAGGATATTCAGCATCTTCATCAAACTCTGTACTGTTCGCATCCTCCCAACCGCATATATCCCGCGCAAATTCAACGACGGCACACTGCATTCCTAAACAAATTCCAAAAAACGGAATATCATTTACCCGGGCATGCTCTACAGCAGCCAGTTTCCCATCAATGCCACGGCCACCAAATCCGGGTGCTACCAACACTCCGGAAACACCTTTCAGTTTATCCCCAATATTCTTTTTGGTTAAATCATCCGACTGCACCCATACGATTTCAACCTTACAATCATTTACTGCACCGGCATGGATAAAAGCCTCAACAATAGATTTATAGGAATCGTGATGTTCTACATATTTACCAACCAAGGCAATTTTAATAGCTCCTGAAGGATTACAAACGGCTTCTACAAAACCAATCCAATTATCCAGCTTGGGTTCGGTCGGCTCCAGATGCAGCTTTTCAATCACCCTCTTGTCAAGTCCTTCCTCCTGCATCAGCAGTGGAACCTCGTAGATACTACGTGCATCCCGCGATTCAATTACATCTTCAATATCCACATTACAAAACTGAGCAACTTTACGCCGGATAGATTCATCCAGATGGTGTTCGGAACGACACACCAGAATATCAGGCTGTAACCCACTTTCCGAGAGTGTTTTTACTGAATGCTGGGTAGGCTTCGTTTTCAACTCTCCTGCAGCTGCAAGATATGGAACCAGGGTAAGATGAATGTTCAGCGTATTTGAGCGGCCTACATTATATCGGAGTTGTCGAACAGCTTCAATATAGGGCAAGCTCTCAATATCACCGACCGTGCCTCCAATCTCGATGATAACTATATCATAATCGCCCGATTGGCCAAGCTTTAGCACATGACTCTGAATTTCATCAGTAATGTGAGGTATCACCTGAACAGTTTTACCAAGATATGCTCCCTGCCGCTCTTTATTAATCACATCATAATAAACCCGTCCCGTAGTCACATTATTACTTTGGGAGGTTGTGATATCAAGAAATCGTTCGTAGTGCCCAAGGTCGAGATCTGTTTCAGCTCCATCATCGGTTACATAAACCTCGCCATGTTCGTAGGGGTTCATGGTGCCGGGATCCACATTTATGTAGGGATCGAGTTTTTGAATAGTAACTTTAAGCCCCTGGGCTACAAGCAGACGCCCGAGAGATGCACAAATAATTCCTTTTCCGAGGGACGATGTAACCCCTCCGGTAACAAAAATATACTTAGTAGACATGTGGGAAGACGGTGTAGTTAATGGATGTAAAAGATAGGGGCTTCACCTTCCCTATTCAATTCAAAAACAAGGAAAACTCAGTTATTTTCCCACATATTATCCACAAGCCGACTCAAAAGGTCCGGTTTATCCGAGAATATCCCTGTTACTCCTTTTTTTATGAGCTTTCTCATTCTCTTTTCTTTATTCACGGTATAGACAAATACAGGGATGTTATGTGCTCTCAACTTAGAAGCTCTTTTTTTGTTGAACTGCCGGTAGCTACAGTTAAATGCATTGGCCTTATACTCGCTCACCAACTGCACCGGTGTTTTATTCCCCGACTGCTTTTTCTCGTACAACAACGCTGTGGCTACATCATCATCCAGCTCCCGCAGATGAGCAATTGCCCGGTAATCAAAACTGGAAAAAAGCACATATTCCTCCATCCCAAATTGTTTTACCAGCTCCAGGCTCTTTTGCTCAATCCCTCCGCCTACTACATCGGTTACAGCTTCCGTCTTAATCTCAATATTTACTGCAATCTTCCCTTTAGCAAACGCCAGCACATCTTCCAGTGTGGGAATAGGCTCGCCCGCAAACGCTGGGGCGAACCAGGAGCCTGCATCCATAGCCTGTAATTCATCTGCTGTATACTCATTTACCAGCCCCTGGCTATTAGTAGTTCGATTCAAAGTCTCATCATGAATCACTACAGGCACTCCGTCTTTGCTTAGTAATATATCCAGTTCAATCATCTCAGCTCCCATCTCCAAAGCCGCTTTGAATGCTGTCATGGTATTCTCAGGGTAATATGCACTTGCCCCACGGTGGCCAATCACAACAAAGCCGTCTGTATTATCGCTATAAAGTTTTATGGGTGATGAAATAGCTTCCATGAACTCAGATTGTGCTATTATTACAGGTGAAATGGAAATAATATACACAAAGAAAACCGATGCCCGAACTACATTCATACTAACCTTTTTGTTGATATTGGCTATAAAATAAACAGGGAATAATAAACCAGTACTGCTAACAGATTATGGTTTGGTTAATTCTATGCCTGAATCGTATATGTTTTTCTGATTCCCTGTCATTTCCTGGTTAGGAAAAATATTCAGGTAACCGATAGAGAAATGCTATACATTAACGTGTTTACCGGTTGGAGATTAGCTTAAAACAGTATTGAAAGGGAGTAACCTCGCAGCGTCCGCAGGTCCTGCAAGCGTTACGGGATTCTCGCTGGAAAGCCGAACGCTACGAGGACCTGCGGACGCTCGTAGGTTCTCTAAATGGTACTTCTAACCGGTAAACGCGTCATACATTAAATCTGCTTATCAACTAAACGTATAGAAAACCAGATGAAGCATGAAATAATCAACCAGTTCAAAAACTACTTCGCTCACTTAAATTTATCTGATCTTTCTGCATTAGATGATATATACTCCGATGAGATCACATTTACCGACCCTATCCACCAGGTGAATGGTATCGATAGTTTAAAGCAATATTTTGCCACCTTAAATAAAAACCTGGTACACGGTTCATTTCACTTTACGGATGAGACGGTTACAGATAATGAGACATATCTGCAATGGGAGGTGAGCCTGACGCTTAAAAAGCCTGATAAAACAATCACAGCAACAGGGATATCAGTACTTACCATTGATGAAAAGATAATCCGCCACCGTGATTACTTTGATGCCGGAGAGCTTTTTTATGAACACATCCCCGTGCTGGGTGCATTCATTCGGATATTCAAAAAGAAAATACGAGCTGCAACAACATAAAAAACCTTCTTATAAAGCCCTACATATATATTAGATTAAGCTAATATACTCCTCCAAAATTCAAATTGTAGTGCAATTTCATCATATTGTAATAGCTATTCTGACAGTACAACAAAGCTTGGGTGTAGGAGAAGGACATTATATAAAGGTTAGCCTGTGCATATGGTAGCCGTGCCGCATCATGGAATTATCGGAACAATTACATAGAGTTGAGCAAATAGCAAATCTTGGAAGTTATCAAACTAACTTAACTACCGGAATCTGGACAGCTTCATCTAATTTTAAAACCATATTTGGGCTCCCTGAAAAAGAGGAATATACAGTAGAAGAATTTCAAGCCTTAGTTCATCCTGATGATTTTGAAGATGTAATGGAATACTTCAATCAATGCTTAATTGAACAAAAAGATTTTAATTATGAGTATCGCTGTATCAGACCAGATGGTAAAATGATTTATGTAAACAGCCGAAGCCAGGTACATTACGGGCCAGATGGTCAACCACTCAAGATAGTGGGTATAAAACAAGATATTACCAAGAGGAAATTATATGAACAACAATTGGAAGAATTGAACAATCTGAATAAAAAGAAAAATGATGCTCTGAAGATTGTTGCCCATGATCTCCGCTCTCCTCTTGCACATATAGAAGGGGTAATAGATCTGATTAAGGACGATCTTAATGAAGAACAACTACAGTTGGTTAATTTTCAAGCTAAAGCGTGTGAATTGTCAAAAAGTATTGTTGAAGAATTAATTGAAATTGCTCGATTGGAAAGCAACACTTACGATCTTGAACTACACAAATATGATCTCAATGAGTTGGTACTTCAAGCAATAGAACATGTCAGTTTTAAAGCCAATGCTAAAGAAATTGATATTTGCACCTCTCTTGGTGATGAAATAATAGCATTACTGAGTCCAAAAAAGTTTATCCGTGTTATTGATAACCTGCTATCTAATGCTATAAAATTCACTCCTGTGGGAAAAACAATAACTGTGTTAACTGAACAGAAGGAAGGTAAGTTGATTTTAAAAGTTATTGATGAAGGTATTGGTATCCCCCAAGAACATATTTCTAAATTATTTGATCAGTTTTCCAAAGATGTCCGCAGAAAAGGAACCGAAGGAGAACGATCTATAGGGCTTGGGCTAAATATTGTTAAACAGATTGTGGATCTGCACAATGGAATAATAGAAGTGGAAAGCAAAGAGAACAAAGGCTCCGTATTTAGTGTAATTTTGGATTCGCCCCTAATAGCTGAACAACAAGAGGTCTAAATATTTGATCAATAGATAACTATACAGGATTACAGAATACTTTCATATCTCACCCCCCTCCCTTAACAAACTTAATTTTGTTTGCCTGAAACTAATTCTGAGACCGTATAACCCGCCGTATAGATTTATGTAAAAGTGAGCTAAACGGATTTTTGTCAAACAGGGTTTGATACAGAAGAAAGCCACCTACCATAGTAGCACTACTACCAATAGCTGCCATCACCGACGACAACCATAGTGGTTGAATACTCCCTATTAATGAAAGAACTACTACTGCTATCCCCAATACTGTTTGTAAGCTCCCCGACACAATGTATAAGCCTCGCATCGATCGGGCTCGTTCTATAAAAACAGAGAATCTGAGTATCTTTTCGTTTTTTAATTCAGGATATTTTAGTTCAAGATCATCCGGCTCTTGTCTGTTGTGTGATTTTTTATGATACATGTCATTGCCATTTTGCTAACTGATGAGTGAATACGTTTTGACCTATTTTAAACAGTGACCAATATTAATTTAGCACTAATACTTTCTGCACTATATGTCCAAAAAAGAAAGCTTTTATATTTACGGCCGAAACCCGGTAGAAGAAGCCTTAAAAAACCGACCGCGCCAAATCGAGAAAATTTTAGTTCGCTCCAACTTAAAACCCAGTGCTTTCTTCAATATTAAAAAGTTATCTGAAGACAATAACGTTCAAATCCAGAAAGTACCCGCTAAAAGAATCTTGTCCTTAATTGGAAGAGTAAATGATCAGGGAATTGTTGCAAAATTAAGTCAAATCCAATACACCGATTATTTTGAGTGGATTGAAACAGTGGATTTGAGTACTAACCCTGCAGTGCTGTTATTAGATGGGCTGGAAGATCCCTACAATTTTGGAGCTATCTTGCGAACAGCAGCAGCATCCGGTATCCGGGCTGTTATTGTGCCATCTCAAAAGCAATCTCCGGTTAATGCGGCTGTTTTTAAAACCTCTGCAGGTACCGCAGGCAAGATCCCTATCATCCGGGTACACAATACAAACCAGGGTATCAAAGATTTAAAGCTGGCTGGTTTTAGCATTATAGGGATGGATGGAAATGCTTCCGAAACCATCTGGGATGCCCCGCTCCAAAAACCACTGGCCTTCGTCATCGGCAACGAAGGGCAAGGCATCAGCAAGCAAACATTGAAAAAATGTGATCACTCGATCCGAATCCCCATGGAGAATGAGGTAGAATCTCTGAATGCATCGGTAAGTGCTGCATTGGTATGCTACGAATGGAAGCGACAGCAATCGAAGGACTAATACAGCAAGTAAGCACTGCGTTTTTCTTTAAATGCAGCTACTTCATCCTTCCAGGAAGGAAATTCCTCTCCTTGCTCGATGATGGTCTGAATATCAATGCCATACAGTTTATTTGCAAAAGCATTGATTTCAAAGTCACGGGTATGGGACTCTACAAACTGAAGCAAATCTAATCCCAATTCTACCGTATTAATGTTTCCATATCCATTTGGAAAGCGGATACGGAGTCCCTGACAGCGCTCTCCTTCGTGCTTGGGAGAAATAGCTTTTCCGGGTATAGAACGCGGGGTAAATGAAATTGAATCGACTACCACCTTATGCTTCTGTTCTATTTCGGATAGTTCCGTTTCGTTAAACTCAAAAGTTGGAGCTCCAATGGTGAGAAACGGATCATCTGTCCCTCTCCCTTCCGAAATATTGGTTCCTTCAAAAATAACCGTAGCCGGATATATAAAGGCATGGGTAAAGGTTGGCAGGTTAGGCGATGGGGCAATCCATTCCAATTCGGTATCCGGCCATTTCATCCATCGTTCCCAGCCTTCGGCTTTTATGATCTTAAGCTGGGATTCCTTGTCCAGCTCCAGCCATTCTTCGCCTACTGCCATCTGTGCCAATTCTCCCATCGTCATACCATAATTTATTGGGATGGGATATTTCCCCACAAAAGACACAAATTCATCTCTCAATACCCACCCCGAAACATAATCTCCTCCCAGCGGGTTGGGACGATCAAGAATCCACATTTCTTTGTCGTGTTCGGTAACAGCTTCGAGCACATAGCCCATCGTAGAGCTGTAGGTGTAAAACCGGGAACCTACATCCGGAAGATCGAAAAGTATCACATCTACGTTTTCGAGCATAGCTGCCGTTGGTTTTTTGGTGGAACCGTAGAGTGAATGAACCGGTAACCCTGTTTCCTGATCAACACCATTCTCAATGACTTCACCTGCCCCAGCATCTCCTCTAAAACCATGCTCGGCAGCAAAAAGAGCAGTTATATTCACCTTTAAACTAAGCAGAGTGTCCAGCATATGAGTGCCATTTACCCGTGAGGTTGGGTTCATCACTAATCCTACCCGCTTGCCCTCTAACTCATCCAAGTGCTGCTCCAATACCACTTCCGCTCCCGTCTTTACCCGATCCGACTCAGGGGTTGACTCGGGTTTGATACATCCTTCCAAACAAATAAAAAGAGACAGCAGAAATAACAGGGATGATTTGTACATATAAAAATGTGCGTTAGTGTGAATACAGAATAATCGCCCTAAAAGTAATTCTCTATTTCTGCAATACAAAACAAGGATATGGTATATGAATATTTGATTGAGCGATTTGCGATTTAGCGACGTAACGATTTTTGATCTGTTTGTGTGGGACTACCCACGGCTTCCCTATGATGGTTCAAGTTAAACCACCCCGTAGCCGATCTGACCGATCACCGGTCGATGGATTAGGAGAGCTGCAATGCCTGAATTGGGAAAAGGGTAAAGTGGGGTTGCCTAAATTCAACAATCGGGCAGACCCAATCACGAAGTGACGCCAGAAAATAGCTCCGGATTTCAATCTGGGGAACATACGGCCAAACAGCCTTAGACAAAAGCCGGGGCAATAACTTCAATAAACAAAAACTATCACGGCTTAAAGGTTTATTGATTGTAGGTAGTCCTGAAATTTTCGTTCATTCAACTAAGCTTAAAATAACAAGGAAAATACTATGGCTGATAACAAGAGTTCTGATGTTAACGATAAAAGTAAATGTCCATTTCATAATGGATCACTAAGAGAAACGGCGGGCGGGGGTACCGGTAACCGGGAATGGTGGCCTAATAAACTAAACCTGGGCATCCTGCGGCAGCATTCTTCTTTATCCAACCCAATGGATCCGGATTTTGATTATGCCGAAGAATTTAAAAAACTAGACCTGGAAGCTGTAAAACAAGATTTAAATGATCTGATGACGGACTCCCGGGAATGGTGGCCGGCAGATTTTGGCCATTACGGTCCTTTGATGATTCGAATGGCATGGCACAGCGCCGGTACATACAGAGTTGTTGACGGTCGCGGTGGAGGAGGTACCGGCAACCAACGCTTTGCCCCCCTCAACAGCTGGCCCGATAACGTAAATCTCGATAAAGCCCGGCTACTGCTTTGGCCTGTCAAACAAAAATATGGGAGAAAGATTTCGTGGGCCGATCTTATGATTCTGGCTGGTAATGTTGCTCTTGAATCAATGGGTTTCGAGACTTTTGGTTTTGCCGGCGGACGTGAGGATGTATGGGAACCTGAAGAAGATATTTACTGGGGATCGGAAGGCGAATGGCTGGAAGATCAACGACACGATGAAGAGGGCGAACTTGAAGAACCCCTTGGAGCCGACCACATGGGACTTATTTATGTAAATCCTGAAGGCCCTAATGGCGAACCTGATCCCAAAAAAGCAGCGGATTACATCCGGCAGACTTTTGCCCGCATGGCTATGAATGATGAAGAAACGGTAGCCCTTATTGCCGGCGGACACACCTTTGGAAAAACACACGGTGCGGCTCCGGAAAGTCACCTTGGCTCAGAACCAGAAGGTGCAAGCATGGAAGAAATGGGAATGGGATGGAAAAGTTCCTATGGCACCGGAAAAGCGAACGACACCATCACCAGTGGACTGGAAGGTACATGGACTCAAACCCCCACAAAGTGGAGCAACAACTTCTTCGAAAACCTTTTTGGGTATGAATGGGAACTCCACAAAAGTCCTGCAGGCGCCTGGCAGTGGAAACCCAAAGATGGAGCAGGTGAAGGCACCATCCCTGATGCACACGATCCGGATAAAAAGCATACCCCTTTTATGCTTACAACCGACCTCTCGTTAAAAGAAGATCCTGCCTACGAAAAGATATCAAGACGATTTTATGAGAACCCGGATGAATTTGCAGATGCTTTTGCCCGGGCCTGGTACAAGCTCACCCATCGTGACATGGGACCCAAAGAATTATTCCTGGGTTCTGAAGTACCAGATGAAGAACTACTGTGGATGGATCCCATCCCTGATGTGGATCATGAAATCATCAATGATGAAGATATTAAGGAGCTAAAAAGCAACATTCTCGAATCCGGGCTATCAGTCTCTGAGCTGGTATCAACTGCCTGGGCATCAGCTTCTACCTTCCGCGGATCGGATAAACGGGGTGGTGCCAATGGAGCTCGTATCCGGCTTGCACCTCAAAAGGATTGGGAAGTCAACAACCCGGAGCAACTATCCAAGGTACTGGATACACTCGAAGACATTCAGCAAGCATTCAACAATGCGCAGGATGGCAACAAACAAGTATCTCTGGCCGACCTGATTGTACTGGGCGGTGTCGTTGGTATCGAACAAGCAGCCAATAATGCCGGACACAATGTTAGTGTCCCCTTTACCCCCGGTCGGGCCGATGCTACCCAGGAGCAAACTGATGTGGAATCCTTTGCATGGCTCGAGCCCCCTGCTGATGCGTTCCGTAATTACTTTAATGCCAAGCACAACACTACCGCAGAAGAAATGCTGGTCGATAAATCTCAGCTGCTGACATTAACAGCTCCCCAGATGACGGTATTACTTGGAGGTATGCGTGTGCTTAACACCAATTACGATCAATCCAACCATGGAGTACTGACAGATAAGCCGGAAAGTCTCACAAATGATTTCTTCGCAAACCTGCTCGATCTTGGAACCACCTGGAAGGCTACATCCGATGAGCAGGATCTGTTTGAAGGCCGTGATCGCAAGACCGGAGAACTGAAATGGACAGGCACCCGTGCCGACCTGATCTTTGGCTCAAACTCCGAACTCCGGGCTATTGCAGAAGTATACGCCTGCAAAGATGCTGAGGAAAAATTCATTAACGACTTTGTGCAAGCTTGGGATAAAGTCATGAACCTTGACCGGTTCGACTTGAAATAAACCAACCACAAATAGCGCTTTAAAAAAGGCAGTCTGAACAGGCTGCCTTTTTTGTTTTAAACTGAATATGAACTGATATCTATTCTTTATTCAAGCTGCTACAAAACACCAGCCGGATGTTACAGTTGATATACACTCCGATTTGTGTACGGAACTTTTCCTTCTACCCGATCCGGCCGGTAGATCCGCATTTGGATTGTTTCATCTTTGTACTTCTTTAATATTATCGGATGGCTCGAGATCAATAAGCAATTTATATGGATCAATACCAGCATATACTGGTTCTTGTGGTACAATAACTGTTATAGTTTGCTTCCTTGCATTTATGTGATGCATTTTTCTGTAAATAGGTTTACCTGGGACATAACCCTTTTTTGCCGGACCAAAAACCCCAATTTCCACCCAGTCGTCGATCGGTTTTTCTGTTTTACTTCCATCAATACTGACCACATTCTTTTGTGCCAGAATGTTGATGGTTACTTCCCAGTTTTCGTTATCAGTCTGTTTAGCTGATGCCTGCTGAGTTTCAAACTCCCAATATGTATTAGTTTCAAAAAGATCATATAAAAGATATTGAAGCGAATCAGGTGTCACAGACTGAAGCTCACGGTACAGATCCAACGAAGTTGGAAGAGATGATCCTGGCAAATGATGCTTTTCGAGCAGACTGCGGAGTGCCCCGTTTACCGGTTCCCGGCCGATATATTGACTCAGGGCATACAGGGAAAGAGGCCCCTTTCGGTAATAATGAAATGCATCATTGGACTTTAACAAAGGCTTGGCCGCCCGTGATCTTGGAACATTATAGGACAACCGCAACTGATTCAGGAAACGACGCAAGTGCTCGGCTCCATATGTATTCTCAAGAACCTGGTAAGCGGAATAGGAAGCAAGACTTTCAACGAGCAGTCCGCTGCCTTCAGCACGGGCCGGTGTAAGCTGATAGCCCCACCATTGATGTGCAACTTCATGGGCTAAAACAAAAAAAGGAAGATCGAACCAGAGCGGGCCTTTAACCGGATTTATAAGAGAAAAGCCTTCCTCATGATCTATAGTGTTTGCTTCAGCATGCATTCCCCGACCAAAACCAGGATGCTCAATAACCCTTGTACGACTAAACGGGTAAGCTCCGAATTCCCGGCTATAATGCTCTAATGATGCCCGAATACTTTGGACCATCTGTTGCGGATTGCTATGACTGCCGGGCTGACGATAAATCTGGATTGAAAGGGGTTGTCCTGATTCGGTGGAAGGGTTCTTCCATTTTTCTTCATGCAATTCATAGTCTGCCGAGAAAATGGAATACTGGTTTCCTATATGCGTTGCTGTTGCATAGCGAAAATAGCGTCGTCCTCCATCAATCCACTCCTGCTGCAGTACACCCGGGGCAATGGCAACCTGGTCTCTTGTGGTACCTATAACTGCTTTAAATACCATACCCGGGGCTTTCCTTCCATCGTCTGCATTAACATCAAAAGGTGAAGGTAAACTCTCGCGTGGTGCAAGTCCGTAATTTTCGCGATCCGGAGTAAATCTTAATTCCCGGTTAGTTTGATAACCTATGGCCGGCAACCACTCATAATTCCAGATGAATGTTCCATTCTTTTTAATTGGTACATTCATACCATTGGCAGAAAAGCCCTTTTGTTCGATTAGCACTTCAAAATTAACCCGGAGAGAATCATTTGGCTTGAGCGTTTCATCCAGCACAAAAACATGGTACCCAAGTTCTTGATCCTGTAGAATTGCATGGAATTCTCTGTCAAAAGCTATTCTCCGAGGGGTAGCTTCTGTAGCCAGATGGATAGTATCGACTGGAACAGAAGTATCATTTACAAGGTGATACGTACCGAAAATTTCCATCTTGCGTTCTTTGGGGTAAATCTCAACATGAAGACTGGTTCCCGTTTGTCTGGGCTGTGGAACATCTTCGTATTGGTTGTATTGTTTCTCATATTCAGCACGTTGCTCCATTTGATCGGAGGGGGTTCTATGCTCGTTCAAAATAGTTGTGTTATAAAAGATAAATCCGCCGGTAACAAGGGCAACCGTCAGGGCAATAATTGCCAACCACAGGGTAGCACCTGTTATTCGTTGACGAGCTAACCGCAATCGCATCCTGAAGCTACTATCTTTACTGCGTGGCCATACAAGCCTGATTGCCACAGTAAGTAAAAGCACCCATGCTGCCCAATAGACTTTGAATGACATCCAGGGTTTCAATGATCCCCCAAATCCACTCATTTCTGTATAGGACCAAGCAGGTGAGGCGCCGGGAACAACCAGTTCATGACCTATGCCAGTACCGATCAGGATAGCTATACAAAGCAAAGTAAAGAAAACGGTAAGCAAGCCTGTATACTTTCGGTTCACAAGTATGTGTATTGAGAAAACCAACATGCCAAGAAGCAGGTAGCTGCTAAGTTCCAACCCAAAGAGAATCACGGCATAGAGACTGAAATCGATGCTAAAATACCCTGCCAGAAGCTGAGCTAAGATACCAGCTGCCATCCTGATGGCCATGCATAAAACGAGCAACAAACCGAGTCCGATAAATTTACCCAAGAAGAATACAGTGTCCGAAGCGGGTGAGGTATCAGTTATTTCATCGATTCCGGCATCTTTTTCTTTCCAAAAAATAATACCAGACCAAAAGATGATAAGCAGAGGAATGATAAAATAAGCAGGAGGTACACCGGGGTTTGTCATGCTGTAGAGTACCAGGTCTGTTCTTGGAATCAGCGGAACATTCATGAACTCGGCAGGGATTGTCAGAAAAGCAAAGGCACCGACCAGTCCAAAAAGAGCGAGTCCACTCCAGCTTTGTGCAATTTTCCGAAAAGATTCGAAAGCAATAGCCTGTGTTTGACGCAGGGAAGTTTTAAATCCAAATTCTTGCGATACATCTGGAATTGAGATTGAAGTATTTTCTCCAGTGTCACTTGCCCGTGTTGTTAGCTTATGTGAGTTGTTTTTTCTGATAAAACGATTCCAGAATGTTTTGCCATCTGTATGTGAGAAGCGAAACCTGGAAATGGTAAGTAGCAGTACGATTAGGCCAACTCCGGTCCATATTAGATGATTTATCAAAAGTGAATTTTCCAAAGCTGGAAGCCTTGTGTTTAGCTCTCCTGTTGACCAAAACCCTGTTATTTCATCCATAGTCAAGGCGATTACACCGGTGGGATCCAGAAGTATGGCGTAATCACGATCCAGGAAATACCAAACTGCTCCCGTTACTGCCAAGACAAACAGGCTGCCTGCAAATGCAGATATGGATTGCCGGGTCAGAATGGCAAAAGAAAACTGAATGGATGTGACGATAAAACAGGTCGGCAAGACTGTAAGAAAAAATGCTGAGGCATAAGCCGATGGCAAAAACGGCCCCATTACTTCAGGAGGAAGATTAGTAATCTGTGTTGCAAGAAGAACTCCAAAGGGCAAAGCCAGTAGAATGAAGGCATTCAGACAATAGGAAGCAAGGAACCGCCCTCCAACATATATAGGTTTTCTTAAACCGGAGGTATAGGCAAGTGGATACATGCCGGTTTCAGAATCCCGGGTTGCAATATTACCGGTAATAAAAGCTGTTGTAACAAGCCAAACAAGCAAGCCCGAGGCAATCCCTTGAGAAATGATGAATGGAGCATTCAGGTAGTGATCTGCCCCCTGTGCTCCCGACACATACGTTTCCATTGTTTGTATAAAAGCAAAAAAGACCAGAAAGAGAAAAGCTAACCAAGTGTGGAACCGTCGGGCTTGGTAGAATAATTCAAAGCTAAACACATTTAAGAGCTTCATAACGCTGTCTCCGGCTCAGCTGCTTGTCTGGTCATAGTACTGAAGTAGACATCTTCCAGGTCTGGTCTTACTGGTTCAAACCCGTCGCCAGGATGTGTATTACAGAAAACATGAATTACGGTTTGCCCTGCAAAAAGCCTCGTGGATATTACCTGGTGCTTTTCTTCCATGTCGGCAAGCTCATCCCTGGGAATGATCTTTTTCCATATTCTCCCATTGAGTTTTTCAATAGCATGGGCAGGTTCGTCCTCAAGTAGGATTTCCCCATTGTTAATAATGGCCATTCTGGTACAGAGTTCACTTACATCCTCAACGATATGGGTGGAAAGAAGTACTACGCTGTTTTCTCCCAATTCACTTAGCAGGTTCAAAAAGCGGACTCTTTCAGCCGGGTCAAGCCCGGCTGTAGGTTCATCTACTATCATCAGTTTCGGGTTACCCAGCAGTGCCACAGCCACTCCAAAGCGTTGCTTCATCCCTCCCGAATAACCACCCAGCTTTTGCTTTCTTACATCCCAGAGGTTGGTTTTTCTAAATAAAGCTTCTACCACATCCCTGCGTGTCTTACGGTTGGTAAAGCCCTTCAGAACAGCAAAGTGAGTGAGCAATTTTTCAGCACTTACTTTTGGATATAAGCCGAATTCCTGGGGCAGGTATCCCAGGTTTTTTCTCACTTCATCTTTTTCACTCAGGACATCCCTGTTTCCGAAACTTACAGAACCTGCATCCGGTTCCTGAAGAGTTGCCAGGATTCGCATTAAAGTGGATTTACCGGCACCATTCGGTCCCAGTAAGCCATACATACCGCTGGGAATATTGAGGCTCACATTTTTAAGGGCCTGAACCCCGTTCGGATAAGTCTTCGAGATGTTATTGATATGTAAAACCATGATGCAGAATAAATTTAGCAGATTGAATCCTCCAAAATCCGAAAGATGATATGGAGGTTGTTTGGCGGTTTAGCCTTTCGGGCCTGAGTTTGAGTTTTCTTCATTTTGATTTCTGCTCATAACCTCAAACCAGTTGATATTTCGGGTTAAATACATCACCAGTGCCAGTACTGAAAACAGGCCAATACTTCCAAGTAATAAGGCATAATCCTGCAGCTGCAAAAGGATATAGAGGTATCCATAGAGAATGATCAACACACCGGCTATCATGCCGGTCTTGGCGGTGTCTTTAAGCATGCTGTACGAATAGATAGTAATGAGCGATATAATAGCAGCTGAGGCTATCAGGTAAGCCAATCCAAATACAATATATTCTGAGAGAGAAAGCAGTAAGGTATAGAAAATGAGCAAGGCAAAACCGATCAGCAGGTACTGAATAGGATGAATAACCTTCCGGTTCAGCAACTCAATCATAAAAAAGGTGAGAAACGTAAGAGCAATGAACATGATGGCATATTTGGCCGTGCGCATGGTTTTCTGGTAGGCATCTACGGCAAGCAACAGATCTACCCCAAAAGTGGTGGTTGATACTTCATGATTTGGGCCTGTCCATTGTTGAGGAAAGTTCCGGTTCAAATGCAATACCTTCCATTCCGCATTAAAACCAGAGGGACTTACTTCTCTATCCACAGGCAAAAAATTACCGCTAAAACTTGGGTTGGGCCAACCGGATGAAAGCTCTACTTGGGTTTGTTTCCCCACCGGAGAAAAACGCAGAGCAGAACTTCCATTTAGGCTCAATTCTAAATCAAAACTATACGCTCTTCCGGTCTCAATGTCCGGTGAAATGGAAATACCCGATGCCACCGCATCATTGGATGCTATACCCGGATTTGCAGCATATTCCTCCCCATTCCAGTTAATAGCAACAACTTCTTTGATGCCTGTCATATCAGATATACCAACCGACACAAAAGCATCTTCCACCAAAAAATCTTCCCGGGGTATGCTAAGCCCATCCAGATCTATAGATGGGAAACTCCCTGATATCGACAAAGCACTGTTATACACTATGGCTTTATAGATGCCCCGGTAGCGGACTTCAGGGTCGATGACGCTCCTAATACTCAAATCATCAGGCAAGAAATGAGCATACCTGATGGTGTGTTCTACCTTGCCTTCCTTTTCATCATTGTTGTAATAATGCCTGTATGGGATACTTATCATGGGACCTATCACTGCTTGTTCATTCCCCCACTTCTGGCTGATTTCATCTGCTACTGAGTCTCTCCGGTGCTCACGCTCCCGGATCAACTCTTGAATTAAAACCGAAGGAATAAGAAAAATGAGTGTCAAGAATGCGACAATGGATAAGCGGATACCAATGGAGTGTTTTAGTTTTTTCATGATGGGAAATATGTTAACGGATATGGGTTGGAGGTTCTGATAATCTGCAGTCAGGTATGTTATTGATCTTCATTCTCATGCACTTCACACCGGGCAGCTTTCAGAAATAATAACGCTGATCCAATGAAGAGCGTAACAAAAAAGCCATTCAAACCAAGAATCTCGGCTACCGAGCTTGGCGGTGATTGATAATAACCACCAATTAATACAATCAGAGCTATAAACAGCTGGGCAAGGGCCATACCAAACATAGCATAAGCCATTCCCTGAGATCTGAATCGACCAACTGAAGCCCCCACAATTCCAACCAGGATAACCCCAAAATACAGCTGATTTACCGGGTTATTTTCTGAACCGATAATACCTACCGCAAAATTTGCCCAGATTAGGAAAAGCCCTGTTGCCAGTGCCAAACCAGCCGCAAAGCGATAAATAGTATTACTCGCTTTCATGCTTAATAGCTTATAAGAAAAGCCGGTACCAAAAAGAAGCACACCGGCAACAACAAAGTCAGGTAGTGTCCAATTTACTTCATTTGTGAACTGCATGGCTACCAAGGGTATCAATAAAAGTATACCGGTAATGATCCCCGGTATGGCAATAGATTTATATAATTGATTATCTGTATTCATGGGTTCCTTCATGTTTTATTTTTGAAAGTACTTTTAATTACAAAGTATGTATGAAAAAAAATTGCATGTTGGAATCAGGCATGCTTTGATCGGCTAAAGAAAAACCAGCCGGCACCAAATACAATTAACAGTGGCGGAATGGGACTTGGCTCATCTTCCACAAACATCATATATGCTAACAGCAAAATTCCAGTTGCAGTCACTAATAGCGACAGCAGGATGTGTACATTCAGCTTTGTGCTGTTATCTATTTTCATGGGTATCACCATTATTATTTCTGGGATTTAATGATGTTCTCCAACACTTTCAGGTGATCCTCAAAAGCCTTCTTTCCTTTTGCGGTCATAGAATATTTAGTGTTGGGCTTATTGTCGATAAACGACTTTTTAACATCAATGAACTCCTCTTTCTCCAGTTTTTTAATATGGGTGGCCAGGTTGCCATCAGTCACATCCAGGTATTCCTTAAGTGAGGTAAAATCGAGGGTATCGTTCACAGCTAATGCCGACATGATTCCCAGCCTCACCCGGTTCTCAAACGCTTTATGTAATCCATCTATAGATACTTTCACTACTTATCACCGCTCATACCTGAGGTGCATATAAATACCATACACAATGTGCACAACTCCAAAACCAATAGCCCAAAACAGCAGGCCATATCCAGTATACCAAGTTCCTAACAGTCCCAATCCCATCTGTATCATCCCCAGAAACTTGACATCCTCATATGAAAACTTACTGGCGTTATACAAAGCCAGTCCATAAAACAACAAGCTCAGTGGGGCTATTAATATTAAAAGGCCTTTCACAATAAACACCGATATCAAAATTCCACCAGCTACTAAAGGAACCGACATATGGGCCACCATTCTTTTTGAAGTGGTATTCCATGCCTTCTCTCCTCTCTTTTGCGCTTTCTTAGCTGAAAGAAAAACAGCCGTACCTATAGCCAGTATCAATACCACAACGGCCAACAGCATAAGCTGGGGTAAATTGGAATATTGACCGTTGTACACAGCAGAATCTCCTACCCCATCAGGCTTAAAGCCCAGGTAGACATGGGCAACCCAGGCTCCTGCCAGAGCATACACACCGGCCATTATACCAGCCAGCCCGGAGAGTGATAAGAATTTAGAAGACCGCTCCATCATGGAACGTATCTCGGCTATGTCTCGAATATAATCTTGTTCTTCTTTCATAAAAAGTACTTTTTAATACAAAGTATATTAAATAAAGTTTTAAAACAAGACCAAATTAAGAAGCTAATAGTATTCTCTTATTTGTCATCTTTCTACCTTATCCCAATTATATCGAGTTCATATTCTAACCTTCAAAAGAAAACGCAGGTTTTATCAGCAACCGGGTCAAGGTTTGTCTTTGGTGACTTCCGTACCCCGGGCTACTCCCGAGGTTATTCATGGTTTGGACCTGCGGGGTATTCTTTAATAATACCTCCCGTCCTTTCACTTTTTAACTGTGATTGCTGTGATACGCTATGATATCAATTGATCACAAACATCCTGTCCATCACACTCATCACAGTTAAACCGGGAAAGAAGAAAAAATTAAGACGCTGTCAGTATGGATGGCTATTCTCTTATTTCGATCCCATTTTCGAAGGCACCTCTAAAGGGCTGTCTTCCCCTTGGCAAAGGCTCATTGATCCCCTCAATTGCCATGAATATTGAGACTGCCACGATCTGATTCGCTAAGCTCACCTCATCAGAGCAAAAGGAGGATCCCTCCCAAACAAAAAAAATCCATACTGCCTGGCATGGCGGTATGGATTAATAAGTCGGAATGGATATTCGGAGGTCGGATTATCCGAGGAATCCAAGTACTGATTGTGGCCCC
>VEMX01000077.1 GCA_009711805.1 Balneolaceae bacterium
CCGGATTATTCACCAAGAAATTTAATCGTAGGCAAGGCGAAGTGGAAATGGGAACGGAAGGGTACTGTGGTACCCTGAGTACCCCAATTTTCACTTGAACGCAGCGTACGGGGAAATTTCGCCGCCTAATCCGCACCTCAAAATTGGGCTATTACATAAAGCAATTCAACGGTAATATATTCAAGTATATAGATCGCCATTTTGCATCCATTCGTGAATAATTCGGGTTAAACAACACGTCATTCAGAGGCGAATGCCGATGAATCTTCTCATGATCTGCTCCGGTTTGTATTTCTTTTTAACCCAAATTTTAAATAAGGCCCGATACCCCACCGACACGGCAATCTCCTAAAATACGCTTGGGATCTTGCATCAACGCTGATTACACCAGTTGCCACAGACAGGGAGACTGCCACGGGCTGCTTCGCGGAGCTCACGCAGCCCTCGTAGATTGGGCCTCTTCCTGGTCTGTACAGGATGCCTGCGGCAGAAGGATCTTCTCATGGTCAGACTCGATCTATAGTGCTCTTTAGATTCATTGAATTAAATATGAGTTAGCATGAGCAGCCGAATTACATTCTTCAAATTAGACAAGTTTAACGCGTTTACCGGTTGGAGATTAGCTTAAAACAGTATTGAAAGGGAGTAACCTTGCAGCGTCCGTAGGTCCTGCGAGCGTTACGGGATTCTCGCTGGAAAGCCGAACGCTACGAGGACCTGCGGGCGCTCGTGGGTTCTCTAAATAGTACTTCTAACCGGTAAACAGGTAAGTTTACTAACATTGTATTGCTTGGTAAATCCTGTGACAACCTTATTCTTATTTCCAAACCATCAGCGTAACTCCGCGGTTCATCAGCGGGACTCTGCGAGAAAAAGGAAGTTAGGAAAAGCCCGGGGGCGACTTGTCCCGCAGAGCTTCTGTACAGGATGTCTTCGGCACGTGAGGAAACCGGGACTTCAATTAGGTCCGGTGCCATATCGCCGCGGCAATCTCCTAAAATATGCCTGGGAATCTACATCAACGCTGTTCACATCCATTGCTACAGACAAGGAGATTACCACAGTCTGCTTCGCATAGGCACCTTAAGTTAATTTGCAATAGGTATTTTTTTAACCTACATTTTTGACTGAACGTTTAGTCAGTTTAAAATGAGCCCCCGAACACCCAGACAAAACGAAGAGATCCGCAAGCAAAGCCGCCAGCAAATCATTGATGCAGCTTTTCAATTATTTGCCAATGAAGGGTTTGCCAAAACCAGTATTTCGGCTGTAGCTGAAAAGGCCGGTATTTCCAAGGGGTTGATCTACCATTACTTTGACAGCAAGGAAGGAATCCTGGAAGCGATCTTTAATCAACTGGTGGCCATGGGAGATGAGATACTTGATTTTAATGAAGATTCCACTCCCGCCGAAAACATGAGGAAGTCGTTTGAAGAGACCTTCATGTTTATACAACACCAAACCGGGGTTGGCCGCCTGATGATTTCGTTGGCGTTACAGCCGGATGCTTTCGAAAGTTTAAAGGACAACATTGAGAAGGTTCAAAAACGACAAATGGAAACCTATGTGGGGCTGTTGAGAGAACTTGGCTATGAAGAACCTGAAACAGAAGCTTATAAAATCGGGGCTCTTATGGATGGTATTCTGCTTGGTTATGTAACCATGGGGAATAACTACCCTCTTGAAGAAATGAAACAAAAAATAATAGATGAATATGTGCCGAATTAACCAACTTGTAATGGTTGTACTATTTATGGCTGTTTGTGCTGCTTCTGTTTACGGGCAGGAACCTTCCGAAATCATACAAAAGTCATACAAGAATATGGAGGGAAACAGTTCCAGGGCCGAGATTACCATGAAGATTGTACGCCCGAGTTGGGAGCGGAGCGTGAGTATGAAAAGTTGGAGCAAAGGAGAAGACTTCAGCATGATTCTGATTACTGCACCTGCAAGGGATAAAGGCACCGCTTTTTTAATGAGGGGAAACGAAATATGGAACTGGCTGCCGGATGTGAACCGAACCATCAAGATGCCCCCCTCTATGATGAGCCAGTCGTGGATGGGATCTGATTTTTCCAATGATGATTTGGTTCGGGAGTCTTCCATCGTCACCGATTATACCTACAAAATGCTGGGAGATACGACCCTGGGTGATTATAATTGTTATAGAATAGAGATGCATCCCAAGCCAGATACGCCTATAGTTTGGGATAAGGTGATCACATACATCACTAAGAAAAATTATCTGCAATTGAGAGCTGAGTTCTTTGATGAAGATGGAATAATGGTTCGAACCATGGAGGGATCGGATGTAAAAGAGATAAACGGGCGGTTAATACCCGCAAGAATGGAAATGACCCCCCTGGAAGAGGAAGGCAACAAGACGGTGATTATATATAAAGACATTGCGTTCAACATTGATATCTCCGATCGGTTTTTCAGTATTCAAAATATGAAAAGGCTGGAGTAACAAATATGCTTTATCTGAGATTAGCCTGGAGAAATATCTGGCGAAACCGACGCCGGTCGCTCATTACCATGTTTTCGGTGATTGTGGCGGTGCTACTGGCTTCGGTTATGCGGTCGATGCAGGAAGGGCAGTACGATATGATGATTGAAGGGACCGTAGGAACGTTTGTGGGATATATACAGGTACAGCAAGAGGGGTTTTGGGATGATCAAACTCTGGATAATTCTTTTGTAGCCGGTGATTCTTTACTGGCTATCCTCAATAGTGAAAAAGAAGTATCCGGGGTGGTACCGCGTATACAATCGTTTGCCCTGGCGGCGGGGGAGGAACAAAGCCGTCCGGCTATGGTCATCGGGATTGATGTGGAGGCAGAACTCCAGCTTATCAATCCGCAGGAAAAACTCCGGTCTGGTACCTATTTCAGCGATAATAATGAACAGGCGGTGTTGTTGGGTAAAGATTTACTCAGCCGGCTTCAGATTCAGGTGGGGGATAGTGTGGTGATGCTTGGGCAGGGATTCCGCGGACAGAGTGCCACGGGGCTCTATGAAGTAAAAGGGACGGTATCTGTACCTAATGCCGAGCTCAACAAAAGCCTGGTGCTCATGCCCCTGCAAACAAGTCAGTATTTTTTGGCAGCTCCCAACCGGTTGACATCTCTCTCTTTAGTTGTGGATGATCCCGGGGAAATAGAATCAACCATTCAACAACTGGAAGCAAAACTTTCGGCCGCTGCCTATGATGTTATGAGCTGGGAAGAAATGTTGCCCGAACTTCAACAATCAATAGAGGCCGACCGGGGAAGCAGCTATATCATCATAATGATTTTATATGTAGTGGTCGGCTTTGGGATATTGGGAACGGTGTTAATGATGATCACTGAACGCAGCTATGAATTTGGTGTGATGATCTCCATTGGAACACCCCGCATGGCTATAGCTGCAATATTGGGTCTCGAAATTCTCTTTATAGCGTTGTTGGGATCAGGGGTGGGAATCTTGTTTTCATTACCGGTAGCCTGGTATTTCAATATAAACCCCATTGAGTTTACAGGAGAAATGGCAGCGGTGATGGAATCCTATTCCCTGGAGCCGTATCTGCCCTTTTCGTTAGATCCGTCAGTCTTCTATATACAGGCTGTTATTATCTTCATAATTACCCTGCTTTTTAGCTTTATACCACTGCTTAAAGCCAGCAAGTTGAACCCGGTAAAAGCCATGAGGTCCTGATATGGTCGGCAATATTGTAAAGTTAGGCTGGAAAAACGTTTGGCGAAATCCTACCCGCAGTTTGGTTGTGGTTATAGCAGTATCGCTTGGCACCTGGGCCGGGATCTTTTCAGCCGGATTCTTTAATGGCATGATGGAAGATTCCATGAATAACCAGATCAACCTGTCGGTAGGGCATATTCAGATTATGCACCCCCGGTTTGATGATTTATACCATCCCAAATATAGCATTCCTCACGCCGACAGTGTAGCCGGGATACTGACCGATCAGCCCTATGTAGAGCAGGTTTTTATGAAAAGTGTGGTGATGGGGCTGGCTCAAAGTCCCAGGAACGGTTTTGGCGTTACCATCAATGGGATAACCCCCCAGACCGACTCGGTGGCAGGTGTGGAGGAATACCTGGTAGAAGGGACCATGCCGGTGGAGTCTGCCCGAAATCCTGTTCTGATTGGGATTGAACTGGCCAAACGGCTCGACCTGGACATGAAGTCAAGGATGGTACTCAGCTTTCAGGATGTACATGGTGAGATCACAGGTGGTGCATTCCGGGTAGCCGGAATCTTCGATACCTTCAACGACGGTTACGACGAAAATACCGTGTTTGTATTTCGGGATGACTTAAACCGGCTGATCGGAGATGCCCATGCCATCCACAACATCCGGGTAGACACCGATGACCTGGGCCAGGCAAGAGCATATGTTGAAACCTTGTCAAAAGAATTTCCCGGTTTGGAAATAAAAGCATGGGGCGACCTGGCTCCCGAACTGCAATATGTGTACGACATGCGCGATTTTACTATGTACATCGTGATGATCATCATCATAATCGGGCTGGTCTTCAGTATCATAAACACCATGCTTATGGCGGTTCTGGAACGGACCCGGGAGTTAGGAATGCTCAGGGCCATAGGGATGAATAAAGCCCGGACATTCAGTATGGTGATGTGGGAAACGGTATTCCTGACTATGGTGGGAGCTCCGGCAGGCCTGCTGCTGGGGTGGAGCTGTGTACGTTATTTTGGTAGCCAGGGAATCGACCTCAGTGCTTTTGCCCAGGGATTGGGAGAGTATGGCATGAGTACCATGATTTATCCATCTCTTGGCTGGGCATATTATACCAATATTGTGCTGATGATAGCAGTGGCAGCAATACTCTCTGCTTTATATCCGGCATGGAGAACACTGAAGCTGCGACCGGTAGAAGCCATCCGGAAGTTTAATTGAGATGAATCCGAAAAAGAATGCATATACAATGCCAATAATAGAAACCCAGGGATTAACCAAAGTATACAACAGTGATCAGGTGCCGGTGCATGCACTCAACGGGGTAGACCTGAACATCGAAAAAGGGGAATTTACCGCCATTGTAGGTCCTTCCGGTTCGGGAAAGACCACACTCCTGAATATTATTGGAGGCTTAGACAATCCCACTGAAGGAAAAGCGAAGGTGCAGGGAACCGATCTGGATACCCTGTCCGACGGTAAATTAATCAACTTCAGGCTGCATCATATAGGTTTTGTGTTCCAGGCTTATAATCTCATTCCGGTGCTCACGGCTCTTGAGAATGTGTCGTTTGTGATGCAGATGCAGGGACGGTCTTTGGAAGAATGTAAAACCAAAAGTATTGCACTATTGGAAGAAGTGGGCCTGGAAGATAAAATCCATAAACGGCCATCTGAACTTTCCGGAGGACAGCAGCAGCGGGTAGCCGTAGCCCGGGCACTGGCCTCCAAACCAGATTTTGTACTTGCGGATGAACCTACCGCCAACCTCGATTCAGTATCAACGGCAGAGTTGCTGGATATGATGCTGGAACTGAATGAACAGGAAGATATGACATTTGTATTCTCAACCCACGACCAGCGGGTCATAGACCGGGCCCGCCGGGTAGTCACCCTGGTAGATGGCAAAATAGACTCTGATGAACAGCGATGATGACTGAAGCTGTGAATAGCGGGCTTATACCATTAGCTGATAAGAATTATCGTACGCAAGCATTTTCCATTTCCTCAAAGTTTTCCTGTCTGTTTGTGTTGGTTGTGATGTTGTGTTTCTTTCCCAAAACAACAACAGCTCAGCTTAAAGAGATGGTAGAGGTGAGCGGTTATGTGAAAGAATTAGGACAACTCTCTGTGGATAACGGTTTCAAGATGTTTCACTACGATAATATTCTGCACCATAGGTTTGAAACCGAATGGACATTTTCGGATAAGGTTGAGCTGAATGCAGATCTAAGAAGTCGTTTGCTGAATGGATATTCGGTTCAGAATAGCCCCGGTTTGGGATTATTTTATGAACAGGACCCAAATTTCGCAGACCTCTCCCGGGTGTGGATAGATGAGGGGAACTCATTATTGCACTCACAGATCGATCGCCTGCACCTGAGCTATTTTAACGGACCGCTTGAGGTATATGCCGGGAGGCACCGCATAAACTGGGGCAAAACGCTGGCCTGGAATCCCAATGATCTGTTCAATAACTATGCTTTCCTGGATTTTGATTATGAAGAACGCCCCGGTGTGGATGCCATCTCTGCCATCTATAATCTCGATTTTGCGTCAAGTGTTGAAGCCGGGATCAAAGTAGCCGGTTCTTTTGAAGAGATGGTGATTGCCGGGATGTACCGCACCAACTGGAATAGCTATGACTTCCAGCTGCTGGGCGGGCATTACCTCGATAAAGTAGCGGCCGGTTTTGGATGGGCCGGATATATGAAAGATGCTGGTTTTAAAGGCGAGCTGACCTATTTTCATCCCGAAGAAAATTTCTTCAATTCATCGGGTAATTTTTCTTCTACCATCGGCTTTGATTATATGTTTAAGAATTCAGTATATGCCCAGGCCGAATTGCTGTACAACGGGGGCTATCAGCAGCAGGCGAATCCATTGGGAAGCCTCACCCAGCCTCCCTCGGCTGATAATTTATTTATTGCCAAAACGGGATACCTCCTCAATGCCTCTGTACCCCTGAGCCCCCTCACCGGTATAAGTACTTCCATAATGGGCAGCTTCACCCGCTCTATGGTGATTTTCATTCCTCAAGTCAGTTATTCACTCTCCGAAGATATAGACCTTCTCATCCTTTCCCAGCTCCTGAAGGGGACCGTATTCCGGGACAATGTGCCCACCCCCAACATTCTGTTTGCAAGACTACGGTGGTCGTATTAGGGTGGGAGGATATTCTTCGTGGAGATGTCCCATTATGAGCTATTCGCGAGGAATCCAAGACTTCAACAAGGATCAGCACAGCATCGACGCGGCGATTTGGGGGAATGTGGCAACGACCTTTCACCAACGAGGTCATCCAGATCCTGAGGATATTGAAAGGAAATACCACTCATTGCCCTTTATCCGATCTCACCCTGCTGAAAACATCCCTTCGGGAAACCCTCTCTATCCGCAAGGAGAGGGCTTTCCAATAGTTCCAGAAAATATCAGTGGTGAGTGAATAATCTCTTACTGGTTGACAAGTCCTCTCCTTCAGGGCAGGATTTAGGTGAGGTAAGGAGCAGCAGAGGAGGCCGTCACCCCTTCACCATATCATAGATCTTATTAACCGTGCGCCAATTCCGGTTAGTGGCGGATACTTTCAGTTTTCGCTCTACAAAGGCATTGGAAAAAACTGATTTCACTACTTTATCTTTATGGATTAACACATACAGCTCTTTTCCGGTAAGATGAAATTTTTCCGCATCATTCTGATGGCTGAGAAGAGATTCTGCTTTTTCCTGGTCTGGTACCTCCGAGAGAAATGTGACATAGAGTTTGGTGGTTTTACTCAGTTCAACATCAGGAAAAGGGTTGTGTGTTATTACATCTTGGAGTTGAGCCTCATCGCGGATGATAACAGGAACATCAAACTCCAGGGTGTCAAGAATATGTTGCTTTACGGTTGCCGAAAGCTGTTTGGGATTTTCCTGATCAGTGTCGAAAGCAATATTTCCGCTTTGGATATAGGTTTCAATATTGTGGTATCCCCAGTCTTCGAATAACGACCTAAGTTTAGCCATCTTGATTTTGCGATGTCCTCCTACGTTAATTCCACGTAATAGAGCTATATATCGGTGCATATGTAGTGCTTAGTTATCTGTATTTATCATTTAGTCCTACTCCCTTCTGTATCATCGGGATGATTTTCTCTAATCTCCGTTTCTTAGTAGAATCTCGTTTAGCTTCAGCAATATGTTCGGCGTATTCACGCTGCTTGTATGGAGTAAGGTCTTCAAACTGTGTCTTTAATTCAGGGTCTTCCGACAATATTTTATCCAGCTCAGGGGGAATTTCCAGTTTCTTATTTTTTTCGGCTTTGAGTTCTTTTCCTGCTTTTTGATTATCGATGGCCTGTTGAATAAAACCCCGAACTTCATCTTTATCAATTTCATCCTGCTTTAGGAACCGAAGTTGTCTCATGGCCTTGGTTTTACCCTCTTGTGCATTCAGAAGCTTGTTATCAGGGTCGTCCAGGAATACTCCCTGGAAAAACCATATGCCCATATGATTTTTAAAAGCCGCAAGTCCAACTATATTTTTGTTATCCAATGTATAAACCGGGAGCCCCCATTTGATGGTTTCATCCAGTTCTGTTTCCAGGATTAAATCGCGGAGCGTAGTCAGTTGGTCTTCCCATTTGGGATGTTTGTTGATATATGCTTCAACAGTTTTCTTATCGTCCATGGCTGATGTTCCGTTTGTAAATGTTTAAATAACTCCGTTAATCATCACAATGGCAGACTGTGACTCCCCGGTATGTTTCTCAATTTACAATTAAGGGAATATATAGAAATGGGAGAATTATTTATAAATAAGTGGCCAGTCTTACTTAATAAGGCTATTCACTTCTTTTGGCTATTACCCAAACAGCGTGGATGATGCCTGGAATATATCCCAGAATGGTAAGAAGTATATTCAACCAAAAAGCACCGCCTAAGCCTACAGTCATAAATACACCAAGAGGGGGCAGAAATACAGCAAGTAAAATTCGTATCAAATCCATAACGAAGGTTTTTAAATGAGAGGACAAGTTTAACACGAAGGAGATGATCTCTTGTTTCACCATATCTGAATGGTTCAGAAATAGGACCTACAAACGGCCTACAGAACGTATAGCCTTTTTGAGTATATTTACGGAAGCATGAAGTTTATCATATTCCTTTTTCGAGATGTCAATTTCCAGGACTTCCCGTATTCCGTCCGAAGAGATAACAGAGGGGAGCGACAAGGCCACCCGGTCGATACCATATAAGTTTGATATAACAGATGAGACCGTGAGTATGCGATTTTCATCACGCAATAAAAAGGTTAGAAGTGTAGCTGTTACTAAGCCAATGGCGTGGTTGGTAGCCCCTTTTCGTTTAATGATTTCTGCGGCAGCCATCCTCAACTGATCGGATATTTCATCTTCATAAGAAGATTTCCATGAATTCCATTTACGGAGTGGGGTTCCCTCAATCATCACATTAGACCATAGTATGACTTCAGAATCTCCATGTTCGCCAATTACCTGGGCATGTACTGCTTTGGGATCTATGTGTAATTTCTTCCCGATCATTTCCCGAAGGCGGGATATATCCAGCATGGTTCCGGTACCAATGACACGCTGGGCAGCCATGCCTGTATATTTTTGATAGTAATAGGTGAGTACGTCAACCGGATTGGAGACTATGATCAGCAGCCCTTTATATCCCTTTAGCTTACAACTTATATCCCGGACAATGCGAATGTTTTCTGAAAGCAAATCAAGCCGGCTTTCTCCGGGATTTCCTCCCCGGCCCGCCGTAATAACAATGGCATCACACTGCAGCATGTCTTCAATATCAGCCGCGTATATATCGGTGGAAGGGAAAAAGGATGAACCATGGTTTAAGTCCATGGCTTCTCCTACAGCCAGTTCTTTATTGATGTCGTTGACCAACAGTTTCCTGCAGAGTCCCTGGTGCAAAATGGATATGGCTACACTTGATCCAACCCATCCCATTCCAATTATGCCAATTGATTTTGAAGTCATTCTTTAATTATTAGTTATAAACAATTACCATACGAATTATAAAGAAAGTAGCCTTCATCTGTGAAGATGTGATTAATAATAGGTAAAGATTTTAAAGGAGGCTGATTCGTTTAATTCTGGAGTAGGTGGCAATAAACTCTATTGAAGTGCCAGCCTGTATCCATTCAAAGTCTCCTTGTTGGCTGTTGCAGATATCCCTGAGGATGTCTGCCTCAACGCTGATTACATCAGTTGCCATGAATAAGGAGACTGCCACGGGCTGGTTCGTTGGGCTCACCCATCCCTCGCAGATGGAGGTTCTTATTATTTTCTTTCCCTTAAAACTCAAAACAACGAGTCATTCAGAACGAAGTGATGAATCTTCTTATGATCTACCCCGATTTGTATTCCTTTTTAGCCATATGGTGCTAACTTTCATTGTGCCATATGGCGCTAACCATGGATAGCACAAGTCGGACTGTTTTGTGCAAGCAGATGACAAAAAATTGAAAAGAAAAATCGGTTCAGACGGTTAAGGTGTCCTTAACAAGCTTATCTTGTTCGGCCTGGTGGATTTTCTTTTGTCCGGCGGCGGGAGACGCTGAGGCCTGTCGTCCGATGTAACGGATACTCTGACCATCTTGCAACAAGTCGGTAAAACGAGGAGCTAAGAAAAACCAGGCTCCCATATTCTTGGGTTCTTCCTGGCACCAGACAATATCTTTCACATTTTCGAAATCTTTAAGTTGTTCCACAATAGCATCATCTGCAAAAGGATAGTATTGCTCCAGGCGGGCAATAGCTACATTATCGATGTTGTTCCGTTCCCGGTATTTAAGCAGGTCATAATATACCTTGCCTGAACAAATCACCAAACGTTGAACTTTAGTAGCATCGGTAATCTTGTTATCCCTGATAAATGGATGGAACTCCCCGCTTGCCAGTTCTTCTGTATTGGATGTTGCCATCGGATGACGAAGCAGGCTTTTGGGGGTCATCAGTATAGCAGGTTTATTGGATACCTGCAGCACCTGCCGGCGAAGCATATGATAATACTGAGCCGGTGTAGTTACATTCAAAATCTGCATGTTATCCTCAGCGCAAAGCTGTAAGAAACGCTCCAGGCGGGCAGAGGAGTGTTCCGGTCCCTGGCCTTCATAAGCGTGCGGAAGATTCATTACAAGGGCACATTGTTGCCCCCACTTAGCCCGGCTTGACGCTACAAACTGATCGATAATAACCTGGGCTCCGTTGGCGAAATCACCAAACTGAGCTTCCCATATTACCAGGGCGTCCAGATTTTCGGCACTGTATCCGAATTCGAACCCAAGGGCGGCAAATTCACTTAACAAACTGTTGTGAACATGAAAACGCCCCTGCTCATCCGAAAGGTTATTCAGCGGCACAAAGGTTTGGTCGGTGTCGGTACCGTGAAGTACGGCATGCCGGTGAGAGAAGGTTCCTCTCTCAACATCCTGCCCGGTTAGGCGGATGGGGGTTCCGCTTTTCAGTAGAGAGCCAAAGGCTAACAGTTCCGCAAAGCCCCAGTCTATTTTCTTTTCATTCTTATCTACAATTTCTGCCCGTTTGGCAAGCTGTTTGAGCAACTTGGGATTGGCATCAAAGTCTTTGGGTACCGTATTCAGCTTAACGGCAATGTCTTTGAGCTCCTCTGTTGGATAGGTCGTATCCGGATAGGTGTTCCAATCTTCCTGCTGTTCTTCGGTACGATCAATGAGGTTGTCGGTGACTTCAAGCTTAGGGGCTTTTTTGGCATCTTCAAATGCTTCCTGCAGCAGCTGATGAAATTCATCAAATATCTGCTGTGTTTCTTCTTTGGTGAGCTCTCCATTCTTTACCAGATGCTCGGTATAGATATCGCGCACCGGCGCATGATCACTAATTTCCTTGTACATATCCGGTTGGGTAAATGCAGGCTCATCTCCTTCATTATGACCGTGTTTACGATATCCAATGAGGTCGATGATCACATCTTTGCCAAACTTCTGGCGGTAATCCAAAGCCGTTTGTATGGCATGAACAGCGGCTTCGGGGCGATCTCCATTTACATGGAAAATAGGGGCCAGAATCATTTTGGCCAGGTCGGATGCATATTCAGTTGAACGACCATCTTTGGGTAAGGTGGTAAACCCAATCTGGTTGTTAATGATAATATGAACCGTGCCTCCGGTTTTGTAGCCTTCCAATTGCGACATATTCAGTGTTTCAGCTACCACACCTTGTCCGGCAAAAGCAGCATCACCGTGCATAAGAACAGGGAGAATACGTTTTTCAGCATCTTCATCTTTACGACTATCCTGGAGGGCACGCGAAGCACCTTCTACTACCGGGTTAACCGCTTCGAGATGGCTGGGATTGGGCATCAACTGAAGTTCAATTTCAGTACCATTGGCGGCTTTGTGTTTTCCTTTGGCTCCCAGGTGATATTTTACGTCCCCAGAACCTTGTATGGAATCAGGGTCTATATTTCCTTCAAATTCTGCAAACACCCGGTGATAAGGCTTGTTCATAATGTTCACCAGGATGTTTAAACGTCCCCGGTGAGCCATCCCTACAAATATTTTTTCAATATTATGAGTGCCTGCTTTTTCAAGCATGAAGTGAATCATCGGAATGAGGGTATCTGCCCCTTCAAGCGAAAATCTTTTGTGGCCTATATATTTTTTATGGAGGAACTCCTCGAAGGCCATGGCCTGGTTCAGCTTGTGCAGAATTTCCCGTTTGTCATCTTTCGTTAAATTTGGCTTGTTGGTGGATGACTCCATAGTCTCCCGCAGCCACTTTCGTTCGTTCAGGTCAAGCAGGTGTTTGTATTCTGCTCCTATATGTCCACAGTAGGTATCGCGCAGCAAGCGGATAATCTCCCGGAGGGGGGCTTTGTCTTTACCTCCCAATCCACCGCAGTAAAACTCGCGGTCTAAGTCCCACAAACTGAGGCCATAATACTCGAGGTCGAGTTCGGGGTTATGTCGCGGTTGGGTTGCCAGAGGATTAAGGTCTGCCAGTACATGCCCGCGCATGCGGTACATATTGATAATACGCCAAACACTGATGGCACGCCGGTCTTGCTCGAGGGTATTGGCGCCTCCTGAAAAAGGTCCGGAATATTTATCGTGCCCATAGGGAAGGGGTTCGTACGAAATTTCCAGGTCTGTAAATATCTGATCATAGAAATCTTCTTGTCCGCTGAGCAGGTCATCGATTTTCTTGAGAAACATGCCTGATTCGGCGCCCTGGATAACCCGATGGTCGTAGGTTGAAGTAACGGTCATCACTTTGCTGACACCTAACTGGTTCAGCACATCCTTCGACATAGCCCGGTATTCGGCAGGATAATCAATAGCACCAGTGGCAATAATAGTTCCCTGGGTTTGCATCAGCCGGGGAACCGACGATACCGTACCAATTGTACCGGGATTGGTAATACTGATGGTTGTGTCCTGGAAGTCTTCGATCTGAAGGTTTCCGTTGCGGGCTTTGTCAACAAGTTCTGCAAAGGCATACAGAAACTCTTTAAAGGTCATTTTGTCAACCCCCTTAATATTGGGAACAACCAAATTCCGGGAACCGTCTTTGCCTTTTAAATCTACGGCAACCCCCAGGTTCACAGAATCAGGGATCACTTTATAGTGATTGTCATCCTGGTGCAGGTAGGAGTTGTTGAGATTGGGAAATTCTTTAAGCGCCCTGATAATAGCCCAGGCTATAAAGTGTGTGAAAGAAGCTTTGGGCTCATTCTTTTGGATAAGGTGCCGGTTGATAATGGTGCGATCTTCCACCAACATTTTAACAGGCATTACCCGCAGCGAAGTGGCCGTTGGCACTTCCAGGCTTTCGTCCATGTTCTCTACAATCTTTGTAGCTACCCCTTTGATTTTTTCGAGCTGGGCGTTTTTGGGTATCCTGGATTCTTTCTTTTTGGGCTTCGCCTTTTCTTTGGCTTTGGTAGGTTTTTTAGTTACAGGGGCCTCTTTGATTTCGGTATCTGCAACTGTGGGTTCCTCTGTGGGTATGCCTTCGAGTTCATCAAAGTATTTTTTCCAGTGAGGGGGGACCGTTTCAGGGCTGGATTTGTATTGTTCGTATAATTCTTCTACGAGTGCGGAATTGGGGCCGAATACGGCTTCGAGTGATTTCAATGGTTTAATAACCTCTTAAAATGTTATAGCAGCGATTTAGTCTTGTAATAAAAATTCCGGTAATAAGGTTCGAATTCTACATAAGTATATTTTCGAATCAGCACCAAAATTAAGCATTAGATCTTAAAAAAACGATATTTTCTGAAGGTGGAATATGAGGTGTATAAGTTAATAGATGAATCCGTTTGCTGGAATAAAAGAGGCTGGTTAAAAGTCATAAATAAAGCCTTATTTTTTGAAGTGGTTATCGTATATTTGAGTGGCTTCATAAATCTGAATTACAAACTTTGAGCTGAACGGCTGTTCTGAAAACCGCTTACAAGAAGGAATGGATCACAGTAAAAAGTAAATGCAACAACTGTAGCAGGGGTAGCAGACAGGGTATGAAATCACTACAAGTAAAAAGGCTTAACAAATCACTTTCCGTAGCCCATAACGATGCGCGGCTGGCACACATCCTGAATACGCACCGGGGTAAAACCCTGATAACAACTTCTTTTGGAACTACTTCGGCCTTGTTATTACATATGGTGAGCCGTATCCGCCCTGATCACCCGGTTCATTTTGTGAATACGGGGTATTTATTCCCGGAAACTATTGACTACATAAATGAACTGACCAAAAGATTTGACCTGAATGTGATAGAGCATCAACCTGTCCCCAAAGAGCATGCTATTACAAAAGAGAATAAAACCTGGGAAGATAACCCCGACTTGTGTTGCTATTACAATAAGGTGAAACTGGTTAATGAAATCAAAAAGGGATATGATGTCTGGATATCAGGCTTGATCGGCTATCAGAATAGCTACCGCAGCGGGCTGGATATATTGCAGGAACGTAAAGATATATACCGGTTCTATCCCCTCATCGACTGGGCCAAAGAAGAGGTTGAGGAGTATTTCGATAACTATTCGTTACCCCGGCATCCCTTAGAACGTTTTGGGTATCATTCAATAGGATGTACCCATTGCACCCAAAAAGGATCGGGTAGAGATGGGCGGTGGGATAATAGTTCTAAATCGGAGTGTGGGCTACACACCTGAATGGGGATTCTTATGGTCGCTACTCTATAGAAAGAGCTTATCCCGAATGGATGCAAAATGGCGATCTATATAATTGAATATATTACCGTTGAATTGTTTTATGTAATAGCCCAATTTTGAGGTACGGATTAGGCGGCGAAATTTCCCCGTACGCTGCGTTCAAGTGAAAATTGGGGTACTCAGGGTATCACAGTACCCTTCCGTTCCCATTTCCACTTCGCCTTGCGTACGATTAAATTTCTTGGTGAATAATCCGGGTTATGACTGGTTATTTTTCCACATAGGAATGGTGCCATTGCGTACGTCCGGCACTATGCCTGGCTAAGGAAGGTATGGGTTGAAGTATGAGCTTGGGATCGCGAAAAAAATAAACTCTTGGAGCTTTAATTCGCTTGCTGCTTCCCCTATATTCCGTCTTATTATTTTAGGAAAGAATTACCTTTACGATAAGATAAAAGAATCAGGAATGAGCGATACAAAGACCAGCGAACAAACAGGTGCCGAAGATATTAACTGGGATCTTTCGGATCTCTATTCATCAAATGAAGACCCGCAATTAACCGAAGACAAGAAGAAAGTAATAGAAGAAGCAGAGGCTTTTGCAGAACAGTACCGGGGAAAGATTGCCGAGCTGAATGCTTCGGAACTCAAAGCTATGCTGGATGAATATGAAGAGATTCTTGATTTGTCGGGTAAGATAGGATCTTTTGCCTACCTGCAATGGTCTACTGATACCAGCAACACCGATTATGGAAAACTGGTGGCAGAGTCGAATGAACTGTCGTCGGAAGTAAGCCAGAAGCTGGTGTTTCTGGATGTGGAGTGGCTTAAAATTTCGGATGAAAAGGCAGAGCAGATAATCAACAGCAAAGAGCTTAAAGATTATAAGCATTACCTGGAAGCTTCCCGTAGATATAAAGACCATGTGCTGGAAGAGCAGCAGGAGCAAATACTGACGGCGAAATCGGTTACCGGCCGAAGTGCCTGGGTTCGCTTTTTCGATGAAACGCTGGGAGCTGCTACATTTGAACTGGACGGGGAAGAGATTACTGAACAGGAAGCTCTGAGCAAACTGCATGAAAGTGACAGGGACTTACGAAAAAGGGCCCATGCCTCACTCACAAAAACATTCAAAGATTTAGGCCGGCAGCTCACCTATGTATTTAACACCTTACTGGCCGATAAGCATACCAATGATAAACTGCGGGATTACGACAGTTGGATCTCATCCCGAAACCTGGCTAACCAAACCGATAATGAAACGGTGGAGGCGTTGATAAATGCGGTGACTTCAAAATATGAGCTGGTTCAGCGATATTATGAGTTGAAGACTGAGTTGTTGGGGCTCAACGAAATGTATGATTACGACCGTTATGCCCCCATTCTAAAGAATGAAGCAACCATTGAATGGGACAAGGCCCGCGAAATGGTATTGGATTCGTATACCGGTTTTCATCCGCAGATGGGAGAAATAACGGGAGAGTTTTTTGATAAGAAGTGGATTGATGCAGCCATTAAACCGGGCAAAAGAGGTGGAGCTTACTCAGCCGGCACGGTCCCTTCGGTTCATCCCTATGTGTTTATGAATTTCGACGGGAAAATTCGTGATGTACAAACCCTGGCGCACGAGTTGGGGCATGGAGTGCATCAGTATTTATCTCGTCAACAGGGAGTGCTTCAGTCATCTACCCCTTTAACAACAGCAGAAACGGCTTCAGTTTTTGGTGAGATGCTGGTTTTTCAGAAGATCAAAAAGGAATTAGATGATCCCAAAGAAAAACTGTCTCTGTTAATGGGTAAAATTGACGATACTATAGCTACGGTATTTCGTCAAATTTCTATGAATCGCTTTGAGCATGCCATGCATACGGCCCGAAGAGAAGAGGGCGAGCTAACCTCGGAACGGTTTTCAGAACTGTGGATGGATCAACAGAAGAAGCTCTATGGAGACGCTGTTACCTTAACGGAAGAATATGGTATTTGGTGGAGTTACATACCTCACTTTTTACATACCCCGGGTTATGTATATGCTTATGCATTTGGAGAATTACTGGTTTTAGCTTTATATGAGGAGTACACTCAACGGCCTGAAGGCTTCCCAGAGCGGTATATGGAGTTGCTGAGTGCAGGAGGATCGGAATGGCCCGAAGATTTGGTAGGTAAAATGGGACTGGATATAACCAAGCCGGATTTTTGGAATAAGGGGCTGGCATCTTTTGAACGGATGGTAGAAGAAGCAGAGCAGCTGAGTAGTACAATCGCTAATACATAATGTAATTCCAACCAACTGAGTATTACATTTTTCACTTGCAGGGCACAAATAGATTGGTTTTGTTTGTAGCTGTGGCAGGAAAAGCAGTATTTGGTAGTTAAACTGAAGTGCAACATCTTCAGTAATTAAAAAAATAAAGGATGTCTTTGGATCGACAGGAAAAAGCCCTTAGGGAATTTAAGCAGGTAATAGAGGATTTAGTGCATCTGCTGCGTACATCAACCAAAAGTGAATTAGCTTATATGTGTTGGGTGAACCACTCGCGACAGCAGTTTGTATGGGAGACCAATAGTTCGGGTCTTCCAAATGTGATGTTCCAGGACCGGGTGGCTTTTGAACGCCATTTCCTGAATGATTACAAAGATATTGAAGAGATTGTTCGCCTGGTTGTAGGTGAAGATGTATCCAAAGCCAAATTGATGCATTACTTTGAGTTTGTGCAGGCCAGGAACCTGCTCATCATCCCTTTTATTAATAAGGGGGAAACGGTGGCTTTAACAGTGCTGGAATCGGAAAAAGAACTTGACCAGGAAGCCATTCATGATCGCATTGCCGCTTATAATAATGCGTTGGTGAATGTTCTGGATACGTACCTTGAAGTGGTAGACCTGCATGAGCAACAGAACGAATGGGAAGAGTATGAAAAGTCCATCGATAAACTGGATCGCCGTGCTCATCGGTCCGAGTTGATGGGGCTGATGCTGGAGGAAATGCAAAAATATATACCTAATGGCGGGGTGAGCCTGTTAAGCAAGGGAATGGAATCCTGGAATGTGGTTTTAAATGCCAGCCAGTCTCAAAACCCTCCCAATCTTGGCCTTCGCATGGAACAAAAAAGTGTGGCTTACGATGCTCTCGAAAAAGGACATCCCATATTTACTATGCATTTCAACAATAATCCCAGAAGGATAGCAGCAGCTGAGAAAAGAACAGAAGGTGCAACTTTTGCAATTCCCGTATTGATGGAGGATGTCCGGGAAGTCGTGGTCGTATGCTATGATAATGACCCGCTTACCTTTAAGGAATCCACCAAGCATAAACTCAGTAACCTGGCTCGAATAGCAACACTCAATATTCAGTCCAGCTTTAGCAAAGGGGATGAACACAGAGATTTGTTAACCCATAAATATGGAGCATACATCCCGGAGGTATGGGAAGCAGCTTTAAACAATCAACTTGAACGTCAGAGAAAAGGGATGGCAGGCCAAACATGGTTTGGGCTTATTACCCCTGAAGATGTTTCAGGAATGAGATCTAAGTTCAGGCTGGATGACCTGAAGCGCATGCAGTCCGACTTTGTGGCTATGCTGAACCCCTCAAACTTTGGGATACCAGGGTATATCGGTTTTCACGCAGATTATGTATATGCTTTTGTGATAGAATCGGATAATGAAGAAGCGGTGACCGAATGGATGGAACAACTCAAAAGTAAATTAGATGGAGGGTTCAAACTCTCAAACGGAAAATATATAGACATAGCTTTTCGGGCTGGCTACACTATGCTGAGCACCCAAACAGCCAATGCCTACCAGGTGGTTGAAAAAGCAAAGAAAGCATTATCCGAAGCCGTGAATAATAACGAAATGGAACTGATAGAGGCATAGCATGGGAAATGTCTATTTAGTGATCGTTGACGGCCTGGGAGTAGGGGCCCAGGAAGATGCCCACCTGTATGGCGATGAAGAAATGAACACCCTGGGGCATGTGTGTGAGGAAACCGGCTGCACGCTTCCCAATCTTCAAAAAATGGGTATCGGTAATATAATCCCGCTCTCCTCAGTCTCCGCAAATGACGGTGCTTTGGCAGCTACTGGCAAACTCAGGGAAGTATCTGCGGGTAAAGATTCCACTACGGGGCATTGGGAAATTGCAGGTATCCAGCTTGATAAACCATTTCCCACCTATCCCAAGGGGTTTCCGGAGGAAGTAATCCAGGCTTTTTGTGAGGGTATAGGGGTTGAGCAGGCACTTTGCAATAAACCCTATTCGGGAACTGATGTAATAAGGGATTATGGTGAAGAACACCTCAAAACAGGATTTCCCATTGTATATACTTCCGCCGACAGTGTTTTCCAGGTGGCCTGCCATGAGGATGTTGTTCCTGTAGATAAGCTATATGAATGGTGCGAATATGCCCGGAAGCATGTGGTTATTGGCCAGCATGAAGTGGGGCGTGTGATTGCCCGGCCTTTTACCGGCCCAAGTGGAAATTTTGAACGTATTTCGGATAAGCGCCACGATTATTCCTCTGTTCCTCCCGATGATAATTTAGTTCAACAGCTTTATGATGCCGGAGTCAACACCTATTCGATTGGTAAAATTGTTGATTTGTTTGCAGGCAAAGGATTTACCCAATATCGCCATACCAAGAGTAATGCAGAAGGAATCTCGCAACTCCTGAGTTTGATGTCGGCCCAACTGGATAACAGTTTTGTTTTTGTGAATTTGATTGATACCGATCAGCTGTATGGGCACCGGCTGAATCCGGAGGGTTACGCACAATCGCTGGAAGAATTTGATCGGGCTGTACCCGCAATTGTCTCCAAAATAAGAGAAGATGATTTACTGATTATCACGGGAGATCATGGCAATGACCCCTGTTCTGAGAGTACGGATCATTCCAGGGAATTTGTGCCTTTGCTGGTATTTCCCAAAACTTCAGCCAATGGAGAAGATCTTGGGACCGGGGCTACATTTTCTAACATAGCCGTTTCGGTAGCTGAGTTTTTTGGGTTGGATAATGATTTTCCGGGACGGTCTTTTTTGAAGCAGGGCAACACCGATTTTTGATATGGTCGGGAGGCTTAAAATTGTCTTATTATTTTCGTATATTGTCACGTTCAATACTTTAAGTATTCCGCAGACGCAATATATGGGCTATACAGACGTGTTTAGCATGCATAATTAGGCATAATCTGCGCATTCGCGTACGCAAACATTCATTAAAAAGTATATACAGTGGCAAAAAGTTCTGGAATCTCTACTCGTGAGTCAGAGTCGTTAGATCGCTATCTACATGAAATTGGAAAAGAGAAACTGATTACGCCGGATGATGAAGTTCGTTTGGCCAAAGAAATTCAAAAAGGAAGTCAGAGAGCCCTTGAAGATCTTACCAAAGCTAACCTGAGGTTTGTGGTATCTGTAGCTAAACAGTATCAGAATCAGGGATTATCATTGGGTGATTTAATCAACGAAGGAAACCTTGGGCTGATTAAAGCAGCCAAGCGTTTTGATGAAACCCGTGGTTTTAAGTTTATCTCTTATGCCGTTTGGTGGATTCGTCAGTCTATTCTACAGGCCCTGGCCGAGCAAAGCCGGATTGTACGGCTGCCCTTGAACCGGGTGGGTGCACTTAACAAAATTGGCAAGGAACTCTCGAAGCTGGAGCAGGAGTACGAACGCGTACCTTCTGCTCACGAATTGGCCGAGAGCCTTGAAATGACGGTAGGCGAAGTAGCCGATACACTTAAAATTTCTGGACGTCACCTCTCCATGGATGCACCTTTTGCACAGGGTGAGGATAACAGGCTGCTCGATGTTCTCGAGAACGAAGAAATTCCCAATCCCGATTTCGACCTGATGGGTGAATCCCTGAAAGTGGAAATTGAACGAGCCCTTTCAAAATTGACAAGCCGGGAAGCAGAAGTTATTCGCTTGTATTTTGGTATTGGACGTGAACATTCGCTTACACTTGAAGAGATAGGTGAGCGGTTTGATTTAACACGAGAGCGTGTACGTCAGATTAAAGAAAAAGCATTGCGTAAACTTCGTCATCATAACCGAAGTGCAGCACTAAGAGCTTATTTAGGCTAATTAGTTCGACAACATTTTTTAAAGCCCTGCATAAATTGATATGCAGGGCTTTTTTTATTGGGAGGGAGTGGGTGGATGTCTATATCAAAGTTTTAAATCCACTTAATCGCACTTATATTCTTTTACAAAAATAGTACCCACTAATCCAAAGCCGGAGCCGTTGATTTAAAGTGATTAAACAGATTTTCATATTGGTTGTACTGGTATTCCTGGGAACGGAGGTTTTAGCCCAACGGTACCCATTCCGAAACTATTCTATTGAGGAGGGGCTAAGTGAATCGGCTGTACATGCCCTAACCCAGGATGACGAGGGATATCTTTGGTTAGGTACCGGTTATGGACTGAATCGATTTAATGGATTAAGTTTTGATAATTATTTTGAAGAGAATGGGCTGAATAACAGTATCATTCGTGTTCTGTATAAGGATAGTCGTGGTGTTATTTGGATAGGTACTGATGAAGGGGTTAATTTTTGGAAAGACGATAGTATACAAACCAGTCCTGAATATGATGTTCTTTCCAACTCATCCATTATCAGTGCACATGAAGATCGGGTAGGTGATATGTGGTTCGGTACGGATGGAGATGGTGTATGGCATTTCAGTAATGAGGGGGAATTAATACGGCAATATTCTATCACAAATGGGATGATTGGCAATTACATCAATGATATAGGGGAAGACCCTAATGGAGGCCTCTGGTTTGCAACCGATAAGGGATTGACAACATTGAGAGATGGAAATTTCAGAAATTATACTAAAGCAAATGGGTACCCCTTTACCAGGATTAGTGATATTGCCATTGAATGGAATGGGGTGGTTTGGATAGGCACCAATGAAGGGTTAGTACGCATGGAGGATGATTCATTGCAAACCTTTACTACCTCAGAAGGGATGGCAGGCAACAAAGTACAAACTCTTACCTTAGATATTGATGGGGGGATATGGATTAGTACCAGAAGTGGAGTAAGCTACTTTGATGGAAATGGATTTGAAAATTATACCACGGAATCGGGTCTCACAGATAATGTTATTGTCTCATCATTTATAGACAGAGAAGGGAATATGTGGTTTGGTTCTTTTGGAGGAGGTGTGAGCCTTTTCCTGGGAAATTACATTGAAAATTTCACCAGTGAACAGGGGCTTCCCAACGATATGGTAACTTCCATTACCAGTTCAAGGCAGGAAAAAATGTGGATTGGAATGTATGGGGGAGGAATAACCACTTTACAAGAGGGAGTGTTTGTTGATCCGCTTAAGAATTCCGGTATCCCGGATAATCAGGTGCTGGATGTGTATACAGACTCTCAGGAACGTGTATGGGTTGGGATGTTGGAGGGATTAGCACTGATAGAAGATGGAGAGATTAGAACTTTTAGTGAGAGAGAATTTCCATACAGAAATGTAAGAGACATTTTAGAGACTTCATCAGGAGATTTTTGGATCAGTACCTATGTTAATGGTATTGTTAGGTACGATGGGGAAGAATTTGTTCTTTTTGATGAAGAAAAGGGGTTGGCCGATAACACAGTACTGGGAACAGTTGAAGGAAGAGACGGTTCAATTTGGATTGCTACTTATGGCGGGGTAAGCCAATTTTATAACGGGGAATTTGAGAATTATTCAATTCAGGAAGGACTGCCCAATAATGCTGTAATGTACCTGATGAAAGACAGAGATGGAACAATCTGGGCTGCTACATCCGGTGGTATTGCCTGGTATGATGGTGCCGGCTTTCAAAGTATAACTACAGAAGATGGGCTGCCAGATCGCGTTTGTTATTTTATTAAGCAAAGCAAAGACGGATATTATTGGATAGGTACTACCAATGGGGTCGTACGCTTCCGCTCCGACTTATATTTTAGTGAGAACCCATCCATACGGGGACAAGCTTTTCAAATGATTACCAAAGATCAGGGTCTGGTAGCTAATGAGTTGAATTTAGGTGCGGTTCATGAAGACAATGAAGGTCATTTATGGTTTGGTACAGTGGGAGGAATGAGTCATTTTTACCCAAGTAGATATGAAGGAAATCCGGTTCCTCCTGAGGTCCACATATTAGAAATTCAGGCTTCAGGTCGAAATTATGGTTATACAAATGACCTGGTACTTTCTGATAAAGAGAATTTTATAGAGATTAGCTTCTTTGGGATCAATTTTAAAGCTCCCAATCAGGTGATATATGAATACAGGATGAGCGAAATTGACCCCGGTTGGCAAGAGACTACAGACCGTGTTGCCAGATATCCTTCATTGCCACCGGGAGAGTATACCTTTCAGGTGCATGCCCGCAACACCAATGGAACCTGGAGCCAGAAGATAGACTCTTTGTCGCTCACAATTAAAGCTCCTTTTTGGATGCAATGGTGGTTCATAACTATAATAGCTCTTATTGCCGTTGGTATTATACTTCTTTTCTATAACTACTACAGGGTGCGAAAGATGGTTGATATTGAAAGGATGAGAGTTCGGATTGCCAGTGATCTGCATGATGATGTAGGGGCGAGCCTGACAGAAATAGCCCTGCAATCAGATTTCCTGCAGGCCGGTAACATAAACTCAGATTTCAAAAAATCACTCCACCAGATAGGCAAGCAATGCCGTAAAATCGTATCAAGCCTGGACGATATCGTTTGGTCTATAGATGCTCGAAACGACACGCTGGGAGACCTGACTGACCGTATGCAGGATTATATCTTAAATACGCTTGAATCAAAACAGATGAATGTACAGTATGACTTCGAAGACCTTAAAATGAACAACAAACTTCCCGTACCAGCAAAAGAGAATCTGTACCTGATCTTTAAAGAAGCTGTGAACAATATTGCAAAGTACTCGAACGGCGATAAGGTGAAGATTCAAATGCTAAACAGGAACGGAAAATTCAAGCTAACCATTTTTGATAACGGAACAACTGGAAAGGGAAAGAAAAAAACAGGTCACGGTTTGCGTAACATGAAAATGCGAGCAAATCGGATTAATGCAGATATTAATTTTGAAACGGAAGACGGATTTAAGATTATCCTTGAAGGACGTATTAATGTAAACTAGATAGAAGCTGGAACAGTATGGCTATTGTAGGAATTGTGGAAGACAACATAAAAATAAGAGACTTAATACAGCGCTATCTTGATATGCAGGAAGACATGAGCTGTCCGGTAGCAGTTGATTCGGTAGAGGAGATGCTGGAGCATCTCGAAGAACATCAGAAACCGAAGGTGATTTTAATGGATATCCAGCTCCCGGGTATGTCCGGGATCAAGGGGATGGAAGTGATAAAATCAAAATATCCGGAGATAGAGATCATTATGCTCACGGTTTATCATGATTCCCACAAAATTTTCGATTCATTGAAAGCCGGCGCTTCCGGGTACCTCTTAAAACATACCTCCCTTCCGGAGATCAAAGAATCTATAGATAATCTTCTGCAAGGGGGAGCGCCGATGTCTCCGCAAATAGCGCGGAAGGTGATCTCACATTTTAATGAGGAAACTCCCAAGAAGAATAAAAAAAGCATGCTGACCGACCGTGAACAGGATATTGTAAATGGATTGGTAGATGGGCTGAGCTATAAAATGATTGCCGATCGCTATGGCATCTCAATAGATACGGTTCGGGCGCATATTCGAAATATTTATAAAAAGCTCCATGTAAATTCTAAGGCCGAGGTAATTGCTAAATCCCTACGTGGAGAAATATAAATATAATGCTAACATGATCATGTGATTGAAAAGGGAAGGTCATGAAGTGATTTTAATAGTAGAAATTTAACATTCCCACAATGGAGATGGATATGAGTATCAATAAAACCGTGTATCGAACATCAGCCCTGCTCTTAATACTTTTCTTTTTTACGGGTTGTTATACTCAGTTTCAATCTACAAATCAATTTCCTTTAGATGACCGCTATTCAGACTATTATGCCTGGGATGGATTTGAAGAAGGAGAAGAATACACCGATGGCTATGCTTCTGAGTCGTACAATAAAGAAGTGAATTCCATTATGGCACAGCGGGAATTGGAAGAATCGGGAGTGTATTATAAAGATTATGAGACGGAACAGTGGTATTCCCAGAATTATGTAGATCAAACCTATTGGGAAGGGTATGATGATGGCTATTATGATGGATATGACGATGCAATCCTTGAGTACGATCACTATAGGAACAGATACTATTACTCTCCACAAGTATATATATATCCAGATCAGTTGACATATAATCTCCACGGTCCTTATAACTGGAGACACAGATTATGGGCATATCGGTCAATGGGAGGGTTCTTCCATTTCAATGGTATGTATGTTGGGGCTTATTTCTGCAATTCTATAGGATATGGTTACTATGGTTTTGGTCGTTGGCGCGCACTCCAGGGGTATTATTCTCATCAAGCTTATTGGAATGGTTTCTATGATGGGGGTATTTATGCCTATAATGATTACTACAAATATGTACCCGTTTCTAAACGCTCCAATGCTGAGCTATATAAGAAAAGCTACAATGGCGGCGAACTTTATACGCGAACACGAGGTAATTCCAATTCAGGAACAAGAGTGCGTAATTCAGGAAACAGTACCCGTACCAGAAGTCGTTCCATAACCAGCTCGGGTCGGTCACGTACCGCCGGGTCTACATCAGGAACAAGAGTAAGAAGTAGTTCGAGCAAAAGGAGTAGTAGTGGTTCTTCTGTAGGCCGAAGCAGAGGCTCTTCTTCCAGTTCTTCGAGAGGGAACAGAAAAAGCGGAAACCAAAGTAAACGATCAGGGAATAATGATCAGGGATTAAGCAGCAGTAAGTATAGAAGTTACAGTTCTACCGGTTCTTCTGTAAACAGAAGAAATACCGAGAATAGGGTTAGTACGAAACGAACCTACACAATTCCTTCAAAGCGAAGCTATAACTCTTTTATCACTCCTAAAAGAAATAGTTTTTCGAGTTCAACCAAACGCAGGGTTACTGTTCCGAACAGAATAAAAACTTTTTCGATTTCAAAAAGTTCTGCCCAAAAACGAAATATTTTTCAAAACCGGTCATCGTCACGGATTAAAAATGTAACGACTTCAAAGAAATCCCGCAGTAGTAGTATAAAAGTACGCTCATCAGGTAGTTCTCGTTCTTCATCCAGTATTTCCCGTTCAAAAAGTTCTTCTTCTAAAAGTAGAAGTAGCCGTAGTAGCGGGAGTAGCTCAAGTAAAAGAAAAAGGGGTGGGAATAGATAAACCATCGGATTGCTGCAATGTGCAGAACCTTTATCGCATTAGCATTCACTTGAACAACTCAATCTATTCATAGAATGAAGAAAATTACTTTTCTTTTAATACCATTTCTGTTTCTGTGCCAGATGAGCCTTTGGGCTCAGGAGGGAAATAATCCATATGGTTATTTGCATAAAGCACTTCAGTATTCTTCCCAAAATTTAAATGGGGATGCAGGTGCTGGTTTGTTCCCTTCTGTTGCTTCAGCCCATGGATATGGCAGCTTTATCGATAATCCTGCAAGCATGGCTTTACTTGATAAAAGTTCTGTGAATTTTAGCTTCTATAACAACCAGGTGGAACATCATAATATGTACCTGGGGAACGCCCTTGTAGCGGATGACAGTGCTACACAGATAGGAAGTATTGGTTTTGTATATCAAATGCCGGTTGAAAGGGGGAGCATGGTAATAGGTGCAGGTTATAACCAGCTGATCCACCAGTTGGGAAGAACCAGAATTAAAGGTCGTAATTCGGAAAACACTATTACGGATTCCTTTAAATTTCGATTTAGCGATCATCATAATATTGCATTTAATACTTATGCTATTGACTGGGGAGATGCAGATGGAACTTACACAGAGTCTATATTTCGCATTGGATTTGACAGATACCCCGGAATTACACAAGAAGCTGAAATAACCTATAACACAGATATAGGAGAATATTCTGCTTTTGTGGGAACAGAATTTAAAAAAGGAATATTTGTAGGGATTTCATTTGGTCATACAGTTGGTACTTATAGTTACAGCCGAAATTTTTACGAGATCGATACAGAGAATGATTATAACTATAATTTCATCCCTTCGGATAGCCCCGGCGACAGTACAGATATAGATAATATTTGGTTGTATGACAAGATGAAGGCTGAAGTATGGGGCTATAATGTAAGGGGAGGACTCATTTATCAAATCACTCCAAATATTAATATTGGTATTAGTTACCTGGCACCTTATGCGTTAAAAGCCCGGGAAAGCTATAGTGCATTAATTAGAACTGAGTTGGATGATGGTTCAACTCCTTTTCAGGATGAGAAAGAAAGTGATGAAGATTTGATATACAAGGTTAAGAACCCTGGACAATTAAAGATTGGTGTGACAGCAAATAATATAGGTCCTTTCTCCGTCTCAGTTTCTGGCGAATATATTGACTACTCAGAATTAAAATTAATAACCGGACTCAAGTTTGACAATGAGAACGACTTTATCGAGGATAATTATAAAGAGGTTTTTAATATAAAAACCGGGGTCAAGGTTGCATTTACCGACATAACAAAATTTAAAGCCGGCTATGCTTACCTCCCTGGTAAAAGTAAAAAGTTTGCGGCCAATAGAAATGTTTTTTTTGGTGGGATCAGTTCTAAGCTGAGTTCAGACATTATATTGGAGGTAAGCGGTCAATATTCAATGTGGGATGACAGGTCTGTTGCCTACGATTACGAAAATTTTTCAGGAGATTTATTTGAACAGACAATAAGTAAGCAATCCAATAGTTTGTTTATACAGACAGGGGTAAAGTTTTTGTTTTAAATCCTGTTAGTATTTATGTGTAACCCGATAACCTCCGTAGTTAGTTAAGTAAAAGCCTTGTGAAAGAGGCTTTTACTCTTTTATACCATCTCTATAAAAACGACTCTATGCTGTTTAGCACAGAGTCATTTAAAGGAGGCTAAATAGCCTGCTTATTGTTGCCCGATTTTACCTTCTTCAGCTGCTTCTTTAAGCTCTTCATTAGCCCAGATAGCTATCTCAACCCGACGGTTTTGCTGTCGGCCTTCAGCTGTTTTGTTGGTTACAATGGGTTGTGTTTCGCCATAGCCGACAATAGTCATTCGTTCTGCATCTACCCCGGTGAAGGCAGTAAATTCAGCTACAGAACGGGCTCGTTGTTCCGAAAGGGTTTGATTATAATTTTCAGTTCCCCGGCTGTCGGTATGCCCACCGAACATGATATTGGTTTCATCATACTTTTTGAGGACATCAGCAAGGTCGGCAATATTTTCTTTTGCAGGGTCTTTGAGGTTATATGATTCAGTGTCGAACAAAACACCGGAATCAAATGTAATCTTGATTCCTTCTCCTACCCGTTCCACCGTAGCATTTTCTAATTCATCTTCAAGCTCTCTGGCTTGTCGGTCCATATAGTTTCCAATGGTCGCTCCTGCAGCTCCACCTACAGCTGCTCCTATAATTGCACCAGTGGTAGTATTACCGGCAGCTTTTCCAATAATGGCCCCGGCTAAAGCACCGGCGCTAGCTCCAATGGTTGTTCCTTTGGCTGTCTTACTCCAATTCTTGCAAGCCGTAAAAGGAAGTGTTAGGGTTAATAAGATTGCAAATAACTTTATTCCTCTTGATTTCATAAAACTACAGATTCTTTATTTATTTAGTGTTCTGTTAGTTGAATAGAATGGCCTTAGATAAGTTCCGAATAATATCTAAGCGAGAATTAAAGCAAGATGTACAATGTGATACTGCGAAGACTCAGGATACTTCAGCTCGCAACACTTCGAGAGGTGGTTTATGATGAATGCCCCGGGTGTTGATGAGACCAATGATCAATACCAATAAAGTAAGTATAGCAATCTCAGCTCCAATTATGATAAAGTCGGGGATGAATTCTATTTCAAAATAGAAATAACCTATGGCTACACTGGTTCCCACTGAAAGAATTAAACCAGTTAGTGAAGCCATAATACCCAGCAATACATATTCGATGACCTGAATTTTAACCACTTGTTTTTTCTGAGCACCAAGCGTCCTCAACAATACCGTTTCTCTGATGCGTTGAAAGCGACTGGTGGCTGTGGTACCGGCCAGAACGATTAATCCGGTTATGATGCTGAAGAAACCAATAAACTGAATCACAAATGTAATTTTGCCAATGAGTTCTTTCACGGAATTGATGATCTGTCCAATATCGATAGCAGATACATTGGGATAGGCTTGTACAATCTCTCTTTGCAGAGCCATAGATGCTTCCTGGCTGGGAACTATTATAGTGGTAGCAAAAAATTGAGGGGCTGCTTCTAATACTCCTTTTGGGAATACTACAAAGAAATTAGGCTGGGGTTGATCCCAGTCAGCTTCGCGGGTACTGGCTATATAACTTTGTATGGGAATACCCTGCACATCCCAGGTTAATGTATCACCCAAACTCAAATCCAGATCTTCCATAATGGCATTCTCAACCGAAACCGGAACAGCCTGGTCTAACCCTTTTATCGAGCCAATCCATTTACCCTCAGTTAGAGTTTCATTCTCAAGGAGGGTATCCCGGTAGGTAGAGCGATACTCACGCGATAGCGCCCATCGACGCTGGGTACGACTGGTATCAATTAAAATTTCACTAATATCCCGGCTATTTATGGCTTCCAGCCTCATGGTAACGATAGGGGCATTCTGTACAATTTTGAATCCATTTTTCCGGATAATCTGGTTCACACCTTCATTTTGATCATACTGTACATCAAAAAGTGCGATATTGGGCAGTCCGTCCTGATCTCCAAAATCAATCTGGTTGAGTATCATATCCTGGGTCAGAAAAATAGCACTAATCATGGTAACCCCTAATCCAAAAGTTAGCAACAAAGTAGTGGTTTGGTTATTGGGGCGGTAGAGATTGGCCAGCCCCTGTCGCCATTCATATTTTAATCCTGTTTTTGTAAAACTACGGGAGAGCTTCATAATCAACTTAGCGAAAGCAGTGAGTACGACCAGGCAAAAACCGAGCCCCAGGGTGAAAAACAGGGCTGGGAGGAATTCTCCAAGCATTAACCAGGCATAGCTTGTTATAAATACACATACCAACAGGGCAAGTATTCCTTTGGTTGAGTTCGGGAGCAGTTTTGTCAAATTTACTGCTGCGGTTCGCAGAGTGTATAGCGGAGATATTTTTCTGACTGCAAGCAGGGGGATGAGGGCAAACAGAATCGATATTAAAAGCCCTGTCAGTATTCCAAATGCAATGGAGGACCATGAGACAAACATCTCAATATCAACCGGGAAGAAATCCTGGACCAATGCAGGCAAATAGACTTGTATAACCGATCCCAGAATGGCACCCATCAACGAGCCGAGGAACCCCATGCTTGCGGCTTGTATCAAGTATATGAGCATAGCCTGGTTAGAGCTTACCCCCACACAACGTAATACAGCTACGGTGTTTACTTTATGCCGGATATACACAAAAATGGAACTGGCTACTCCAATTCCCCCCAACAGCAGGGCTATAAAACCAATCATATTCAGGAAATTGGACAGATAGGTAATGGCTTCGGCTACTTCTTCCTGGCGTTCACGGACGGTATCAAAACCAAAGTTCATGGTTTCCTGAAGATCCCCAAGCTGGTCTTCCATCGCTTTCATATCGGTGTTTTCCGGAAACTTGAAGTACGAGACATAATCAATCTGGCTTCCCCGTTGGAGTAATCCCGTATTTTCTGCAGTACGTTTCGGGATATAAATAGCTGGGCCAAGAAAAGAACTTCCGGGATTTTCGCCCGGTACTTTTACCAAAGCCCCGGCTATCACATAGGTTACAGTTCCTATTTTAACAGAATCGCCGGTACTAATCTGGTACTGCGACATAAAGGATTGATCCACAAGCGCCGCTGTTTCATCTTGAAGTCGTTTTTCGGCTTGCTCAGGGATAGTTTCAAATTCACCATAAAAGGGGAAGTCTCCTTCAAAAGCCCGTATGCGGGAAAGCCGGGTAGCACCGGTCTCAGGGTAATAGGCCATAGAAGGAAACCGAAGGACGGTAGATTCCTGTCCGCCCAGCGAATCTAAGACTTCCCGGAGTTCTGGTTCAAACGGGCGATGGCTGGTCACTTCAAGGTCGGCACCAAGCAGTTCTTTTGCTTGCGCATTAACACTTTTGGTAAGGTTTTGCCTAAAGGAGGTAATGGCAACCATAGCTGCAATTCCTACGATGATAGCAGCCATAAAAAGAAATAGCTTTTTGCGATTTGAACGGGAATCGCGCCAGGCCATTTTAAGAGTCCAAAGGAAGGATGTGTTTTGCATAATTTCTTAACCCGAGATTGCTTGAGGCTGAGTATTTGCGGCCGAGTCTTCATCAACTTTTCCATTGCGAAGTCGGATAATACGGTCGCATTTGCTGGCCAGTTCAAGGTCGTGGGTAACCATGATAAGGGTAGTTCCTTTTTTCTGGTTTAAATCAAAGATGAGTTGCTCAATGTGTTCTCCTGTATCGGTGTCGAGGTTACCGGTGGGTTCATCCGCGAATAAAATTTTGGGCTGGTTGATGAATGCCCGCGCTATGGCTACCCGTTGTTGTTCCCCACCTGATAGTTGAGTAGGATAATGATGTCCACGGTCGCCAAGCCCTACATCGCTTAGCAATTCAGCAGCGTGTTTGCGCACCTCTTTTGTTTTTTCTCCACGGAGCTCGAGGGGAACCATTACATTTTCAAGGGCAGTAAGGGTAGGGACTAACTGAAAAGTCTGGAAAACAAATCCCACATGTTTATTTCGAACCTTTGCCCGTTCATCTTCGTTGAGAGGGTTTAGCGAAACTCCATTTAAAGTAATTTGTCCGGAAGTAGGCCGGTCGAGCCCGGCGCATAAACCCAACAGGGTAGTTTTTCCACTCCCCGACGGTCCCACTATAGCACAAGATGTACCCTCAGAAACATTAAAATTTATGTGGTTTACTACAGTTAATAATTTCGATCCGCTTTTAAATTGGCGGGTTAAATCTTTTACTTCTAAAATATTTGTCACAATTTTTCCATTTATTTCACAGGCTCAACATAACGCTTTGCCGGATAATTTCTGAGCCGGTACAAGTACGAACAAAACGTTTATTTGTTTATGTAATTCTCAAATTTTTAAATTTTTACAAAACTCAACTAATGAAAAGTATTGTATTGAGATATATCATACTATTATTTGTTACTTTATTATCGATGACTGCCATGGCACAGGAAAGCCAAACCATTCTGTTTTTTGGGGATAGTATAACGGCCGGTTTTGGTATAGAAAAAGAACAAGCTTTTCCGGCACTTATTCAGGACAAAATAGATTCACTGGGATTGGATGATGAGGTGATAAACGGCGGACTCAGTGGGGAAACATCGGCAGGGGGGCTGCGCAGGATCGATTGGGTGCTGCAACGACCGGTAGATATTATGATTCTCGAGTTGGGAGGAAATGATGGTCTGAGGGGGATTGATTTAAGTTCTACCCAAAAAAACCTGCAGGGTATTATTGACAAGGCAAAAGCGAAAAATCCCGATATGGAAATCATTATAACCGGGATGCAGGTGCCCCCTAATTTGGGGCATGAGTACACAGCTCAGTTTCAGGAAATATATCCCACGCTGGCCGAAGAAAATAACCTGGAATTAATCCCCCTTATCATGGATAGGCTGGGCGGGGATGAAGAACTTATGCAAGCCGATGATACCCATCCTACAGCCAAAGGTCACAAACTTATAGCAGATGTTATTTGGGATGTATTAAGGCCATATTTAGAATGAGTTTTTCTAAGAAGATATTGGGTAAAAAGGTTGATTAAAGGCGATGTAGAGGTGTTAAAAACTGTATTCAACTTTTTTCTCTTATAAATGAGGCCTACCTTTTCAGAATTAATTCAGTTAAGATGAAATATTCCATGAAAAAATTATTTATTTGTTTTCTTTTTTGGTTGATATGTGGAAGTGTTTTTGCTCAGGACGCCCCGCTTGATTATAAACCCAAAGTCCTGCTGGTAACAGCCCATCCTGATGATGATGCTTTATTTTCTGCCACCGTGTTTAAAACCACAAAGTTACTTGGGGGAGTAGTCGACCTGGCTTTGATGACTAATGGTGAAGGCGGATACAAGTATTCCACGCTGGGAAATTATATCTATGGGCGGGAATTAGATACGGAAGAAATAGGAAGAGCTTACCTGCCGGGTATCCGAAAAAAAGAGCTGATGGCAGGGGGCGACATTGTAGGTATTCGCAATTATTTCTTTTTCGACCAGAAAGATTTCTATTACACCCTGGATGTTGAAGAAGCGTTAACAAAGTGGGACACCGAGATGATTGTTGACCGGTTGATGGGCATTATGCATGAGGAAGAGTATGACTTCTTGTTTTTGATGCTGCCATTTGAAGAATTTCACGGACACCACAAAGCAGCTACGGTATTGGCCCTGAGGGCTTTAAAACAACTTCCGGAAGAAAATCGTCCCATTGCCCTGGAAGCCTTTGTGAGAAGAGGGGAAGAAGACTCCGGCATTGAATTTACTATGCTGGAAGAGCATCCTTCGACTAAAGTAATGCCGGATGTAACCTTCGAGTTTAACCGAAACCAGACCTTTGGACATAACAACCGCCTTAACTACAATATCATAGCCAATTGGGTGATTGCCGAGCATAAATCCCAAGGGACCATGCAGCTGTTGATGCAAAGCAACAACGGCATTATTGAACAGTATTGGTTCCCATCTTTGAACACTGAAAAAGGTTTGGCGAAAACCAAAGCCTTTTTTGAAGTCATTAATACCGCACAGCCGGATTAAAAGACGGTTTAGTCGATTCCAAAACTAATGTTTATGGTAGCGGTAACCGAAACTGTTTGGCTGAAATCCATCATAGAGGCGTCAGCCGACATGCTTTCCATTCGCATCATTCCGGATTTTCGGGGTATCCCTGCCTGGTGGTCAGAAAAGTGGATTTTCGTTACACCACTCAATTTTACGCCGGTAGTTGAAGCAATAAGTTCTGCGCGTTCTTTGGCCGTTTGTATGGCCTTGACAAGAGCTTTTCTTTTGCCTTCTTCTATTTCAGTAGATGAAAACTGTCCGTTGAATGTATCAAATCCATTTTCAATTAGAGTTACCTGGATATCTTCATAGATAGAAAAATCATTAAAGGTAACACTAACCTGCTGGCTCGACTGAGTTACCTTGGAACGATCATCATTTCGATAGCGCTTATTCATGCGTATAGGCTGATATTTGATATCCTCTTCCTTAATATCAAATTCCGTTAAGAGTTCAGCCAACACTGACTCTCGCTCTTTATGAACCTTATATACATCCTGTGGAGAATCTGCTTCGGCATTGATCGTAATGTTGAATATAATCAAATCGGCCGGAAGCAGCTCTGAGGCACTCATGTTTACTGTTATGGTTCTGTTGGATGGTTCTTGAGCTACAGTTTTACAATTGCTCAACGCTACAATCAGAAAAATTGAGAGTAAGGAAAATACAGTTTTTTTAGTAATAGAGATCATATCTGGCTTTGTTGATTTATGCTTCATCATAATTTTCTTTCACCTAATTTAAGGATGATAAGGTATTGGTTCATCATACTAGTTCACGTGCATTACGTTCTTGTATCAACTTTTCAGAATCTTAGATTATTGCCTGACCTCTCTTTTGGTATAGCAGTCAGTAGTACAGCTGTAGCATCCAAGATATTTTTAAATAGAAATGCAATATAACTCATATCTGCCATGAAACTATGTTGATAGAGGAACTGTTAATTTTCCTATAATAGTTATTTCCTTCAAAGCCATTAAATAATTGAGAGTTTAGTTGATACAATAGTATGAATAAAATTATGTGCGAATATATTGCTTGAAGTTGAGTCATTAGATCAAATATTAGAAAACTATATAAAACCTTCAAAGATATATTTTTTTAAGATTTTGACTTAATAATTGTACTAGGAGCCTGTCGGACTTAACAGGCCGAATGAACTGAGAATTGACTCAAAAGATTAATCAAATTTTTGAGGTACTTATTTTGTTGGATGGCTTCAATTAAAAAAAATTACACGTAGATCATTTTAA
>VEMX01000040.1 GCA_009711805.1 Balneolaceae bacterium
GGAGGAAGCAAATAGGCAGTCTCACGATCCACCAAGCGAAAATTAACAGACATTAAAGTATTTTTGGTTCATTGGAAGTTCAACCTAAACTAATAATTTAACCTCAGAAAGTCCGACAGGCTCCTAGTTAAGGTTTTTCACAGCCTTAGCTAAATCCAATGTTTCAAACTTATCTATTCCTATATATCTACCTAATATAATTTCGTCAGTAACAGTAACCCATGGGGATTTTGAAAGCGAATCAGAATAAGTGCGTTTGGAAAGAACAATTTGTGGGGTAGCATATTCAGATTTAAACGTATTTGTATAATACCGAAGGCTGGTATTTTCCCATTCATTTCCCATTGAAATTTCATCGAAATTTATTCCAAGCCTTAAGAGATGTTTAACCCCTTCAATTTTATTCTTTTCATTACTTAAACCAATAAAAGTATAATTAATTTTGTTGGTCATTGAGTAGTCCTTTATTTCTTTAGACAAAGAAGTAAGTGTTGAGTCAACTGTAGGAGTATTACAAAAAGGACATGAACTACTGCCAATATAGGTTAAAACTAGCTCTTCATATCCATCGACTCTCGGATAGTCTGGATAATATTCTTTACCATGAATTATAAAATCATATGTATGATTTGCTGTTCTAACTCCATATATAGTAAAAAATATTACTAAGAAAACTATTATGCTCTTTAAATAACTGTTTTTAAATAAGTCAGGTTTCAAAACTTATATACTTTATAGTTGGAATTGGTAGATTTTTCAAATGTGACAAAAGTACTATCTGTTATGGCCATAATATTAGGTAGCTTTCCTATCTTGATTGCACTTCCATCTTCAGAGTTTATTATGTAACTGTCTAACAATTTTTTTCCCAGAAGATCTTTAGTTAAATCATTTCTAAGCATTTGAAGTAAGGCATAGTTTTCATCAATATGTAAAAGGGTCTTTATTTCATCGAAAGGAACACCATCTTTGGTATGTTTTTCATGAAATTTTATAGATAAAGGTGGTTTATTATTGCTGATTGTTTGAAAAGGCAGAAAATCAGGAAATTTTTTTTCCCATTTTATATCTCCACTTTGATATGCACTGAGCACAGGAGAATGATAGTTAATTGAAAGAAGAGTGTTAGAGCCGGGTATATATTCTATGACACTCTGCGAATATTGATGTACTGGCATAAAATAATCACTTATGTAAGCATCGCCCACACTATAAAGCACTTGATTATTGTTTAAATCTACAAAATCTATCGTCTTGAGTTTTCCTTCTGGGTTAGGTTTATAGAACAATTTACTTGTATACAAACCATTCTCACTTACTTTAATATCCATATAATCTTGTCCGGGAAAAACATCATCATTATCTAAAGAATCATCCTTGTTTTTGTTTATTAAAACAACTCCTCTAACCAGGTCACAAACAAATATGTTGTTATCTATAATTTCCATTGATATTGGAGAGGTCATTTCACCGGGGCCTCTTCCGCGGTTTCCTAAGGTATCTACTTTACCTGAGTTGAATTTATAAATCTCGATTTGATCTTGATCTAACAAATAAATGTTACCAACAGAATCAATTTCTACATCTGCTATTGTTCCTAAAACTAAATCTTTATCTATTTCTGAAACCAGAGTTGCATTAGATAGACGATTAGACAAATTGCTATCATCAGTATTTTTAAAAGGTAGCGTATCAATAGTATCGAAACTGTAATTCAATTCATTAGGATGTAATTCAGATTTTGAATTACCACATGCGATCATAATCAGGGTGACAGATATTATAATGAGTTTTCTATAGTACATAGATTTAATTTTGTATTCTGCGTGAATAAAAAGCGAGAATGAAAACTATTCTCGCCTTATATTTTGTTAGTTGCAATTTACCTTATTCAGGCCCACAACTTGTCCACCCATCACAGCCATCAGGGTTATTATCAAACACACATGTTAGCCTTAAATCTGGTTTAGAATCCCTACACAGGCCTTGTGTGCTCCACCAGCATATTTTATACCAACATTCATCAGGGCCGGCTCCGCTTGTATCAACGGGTAATAAGAATCCAGCGATTAGCGCTAATGGAATTACTAAAAGTTGATTTTAGATATTAGTTTCTTCATGTTACTATTGTTTTATTAAGGAAATAAACAAATGTTTATTATTTACTTCCTAAAAAACTGAGCTAGTTAAAAGTAGAATATTTGTCCTCGTTGCGCAAGCTCAGCTCCGCAATGCCCTATGGAGGCTTCACCTCCAACTATTATTAACCGGTCATCAGTCTGCCAAAAAATAATGCAAGGATTCCTTCCCAAATCGCCCTTACTAAGAAAAAAGAATATTGCCATGGGAAGAAGCCGGTACAAATTTCACGAATTCCATTATCCCTACTTTATAACGAGTTCTGTGGCAGAGGGTTTGCCGCTGTTTATGAATCCTGTCCTCACCGATATTATTCTGAGGGTTTTATGTTACATGCAGCAGGAAAATAATGTTTTTTTGAGGGGGGTACGTTATCATGCCAAACCATATTCACCTGATTGCCAATCACGAACAGTTGCCAGATATGTTAGCCTGGTTTAACCCGAATTATTCACGAATGGATGCAAAATGGCGATCTATATACGTGAATATATTACCGTTGAATTGCTTTATGTAATAGCCCAATTTTGAGGTGCGGATTAGGCGGCGAAATTTCCCCGTACGCTGCGTTCAAGTGAAAATTGGGGTACTCACGGTACCACAGTACCCTTCCGTTCCCATTTCCACTTCGCCTTGCGTACGATTAAATTTCTTGGTGAATAATCCGGGTTAAGTCATTTACCGTAAGATCAATCATCGACCACTTAAACGACCATAACAAGCAGCAATATCTTGCCAGGTTAAAGCTGGGGAAATTAAAACATCACCGGGACAGTGAATATTAAGTTTGGCAGGAGGGATTGCATCCCAAACAATTATTCACTCTACAAATGGCGACACAAAAAGTGGAGTACATTCATTATAATCCGGTGAAAGCAGGCTTTGTGGATTCCCCGCGTGATTGGCGGTATTTATCGGCAAGAAATTATGCAGAACAGGAAGGGTTGATTCCCGTGCAGCGATTCGGAGAAAAGATGGCAGATGTAGTGGTAATTTAACATAACAAGAGGCGGAGCCTCCGGGATTACGTTTCGGAGCAGAGCCCGCGGAACGAGAATAAACCAACACTAATATGTGTGGATGCATCAACGCAATTACTCACTCCTTAAACTATCCACGGGGTTAACCATAGCGGCTTTTATGGAATAATAGCTTACAGTAATCAAGGCAATGAGCAGGGTTGCAATTCCTGTTACAAAGAATAATCCGGCTCCAATTTCAATGCTATAGGCAAAGTCGGAGAGCCATTGCTCCATCACATACCACGAGAGAGGTGCGGCTATTATAATGGACATCAGGATCAGTTTTACAATCCCTTTATTCAGCAGAAAGATAATCTGGCTTATCCCGGCACCGAGCACTTTTCGAATGCCAATTTCTTTGGTTTTATTGACAGCGGTTAATCCAGCCAGCCCAAATAATCCAAGACAGGCAATCAGGATAGCCATTAAGGTAGAAACACCCATAATTTGTAGCCATTGCTGATATTGTTCGTATTGACGGGCTACGGCATCATCCAAAAACCAGTAGTTAAATGGGGTGAAAGGGGCTGCTTTTTTCCACGAAGCTTCCAGTTTTGGAAGGGTTTCTGCGATCATACCTTCTTCAATTTTAATGGCAATATCTGTTATTCCACCTTGGTCGGGATCCATATGGAAGAGCATAGGCTTTATTTCTGATTCCATGGATTGAAAATGGAAGTTCTTAACCACCCCAATAATCGTAGAGGGGTTTTCTTCTCCTTTCCATGGAAGCTGCTCACCAACCGGTTTTTCCCAACCCATTGACTCAACAAGTGCCTCGTTTACAATAATGGATTCAGTTATATCGGCAGGACGGTCTTTGGAAAAATTACGCCCCGCAACCAGTTCTATCCCCAGCGTGTTAGCAAGATCTGTATCCACAAAATAAATAAAGGATTCTTTCATTTCGCCATCTACGCCAAACCCATACACATTTGATCCTTTGGTGAAGGCTGGGGCCATTCCGCTCACATTTTTAATACCCGGAATACTGGCTAATTCATCTCGGTAGCGTTCCATAAGTTTGGTACCATTCTCATCAAAGCCGGTAAAGGTGGATACAAACAGCACCTGCTCTTCATTATAGCCCAATTCTTTTCCGCTTACATAATCCAGTTGCTTATACATGATCAGGGAGCTGATGATGAGAAAAATGGACAGACTGAATTGTGCTACCAAAAGTCCTTTGGTGAGTCTCGGTTTGAACTGAAAAACACTCAATCCCTTTAATACTTTAACAGGTTGAAAACGGGACAGAATGAGCGCAGGATAACTTCCGGCAATGAGTCCGGTTGTAAAGGTGATCCCGAGCAAAATGGCCAGGAATCCCGCATCCGTAAAGTAATTGATGGAGAGCGATTTTCCGGCAATTGCATTGAAAAAAGGTAAGCTCAGTTCCGCAATGCAGACCCCGGCAAGCATGGCAAAAAGAGTAAGTAACTGTGTTTCGCCCCAAAACTGGAGAGCAATTTGGCTGCGATGGGCCCCGGATGCTTTTCGAATGCCGACTTCTTTTGCCCTTCCTGCCGAACGAGCCAGGGCCAGTGTGATATAATTGATGCAGGCGATAATCAAGATCAGTACGGCAATGGTGCCAAGGATGTAGGAATACAAGGGGTTGCTAACATTGTACCATTCAGCGGCGGCATCAAGGTGAATGCCTGTGAGCGGAGAGATAACGAATTCGGCAATGGGGGCCTCTTCCGGTAAACCGAGGCGGTCTCGGCTCCCCTGCCAGTTTTCAGCATAGCGTTCTTCGGCAAGATCATTTAGTTTTTTGGTGAATTGTTCGATATCTGCCCCAGGATTAAGTTGAACAAATATCGGTGTGTTAAAACTAGTCCAGCGCTCAATGTTGAAATCATAAAAGGGCTTGTTTTCGATCCGGGCCACCATGGAAAAGGGCAGGCTGGAATTTGAAGGAGGGGCTTCTGCAATACCCGTCACCGTAAACACATGTTCCTCGTTTTGAATGGTAACAGCCAGGGTTTGGCCCATGGGATCTTCATCGCCAAAATATTTATGGGCGGTTTCAGGGGTAAGCACGAGATTTCGGGGGTCGCTTAACACATTTTCTGCTGAGCCCTTGAGCAGGGGAAATGTAAACACTTCAAAAAAGGAAGGATCCACTAAAAGAATGTCTTGCTCATAAGAAAGGGTTTCATTCCGGACGATTAAGTTGCTTTCGTCTGTACGGACTACCTGCTTAATTTCGGGAAAAAGATCACTGATGGTGGGGCCCAGGGGGAGAGGAAGCCAGGGAGTTTTACTTTTTCCTTCCGGGAATCTCGAATCAAAAAATGGGGTGGGTTCGATGTCGGATTTTAGCTTTTGATACCTGATTTGTTCGATCCGATATATATTATCCGCATTTTCATGGAAGCCATCATATGAATACTCATCCTGTATAAACAGATAAATGAGAATACAACAGGTGATCCCCAGTGTCAATCCAAAGATATTAATGAGGGAATACAGCTTCTGTTTGCGGATATTCCGAAAGGCAATTTTAAAGTAATTCTTTAGCATGGTTTTAAGCGTTAAGTCGTCATTTGTCAGCTATTCATTATTCACTTCTTAAACTATCTACGGGGTTGGCTAATGCTGCCTTTAGAGATTGATAACCTACAGCCAGTAAAGCTATGCTGGTGGTTACAATTCCCGCTATTATAAATTGGGTAATGCCTACTGTTGTTTTATATGCAAAGTCTTGCATCCACAAGTGTGTGGCATAAAAGCTCAAAGGAGCAGCAATAAAGAAAGCTACAACAATCAGCTTGGTATACTCTTTGTTTAACAGCATTACGATGCTTGTTGAGGTAGCTCCCAATACTTTACGCACTCCAAGTTCTTTGGCTCGCCGGGAACTTGATAGTGATGCCAGGCCAAATAGTCCAAGGCAGGCAATGAAGATGGCCAGCATTGAACCAGCCGTTACAATTTTACTCAATCGTTCTTCCTGCCGGTATTGTTGGTCAATGGCCTGATCTAAGAATAAGTAATTAAACGGTTGACCACCGGTGATTTCATCCCAGGCTGTTTGTATGGTATTTATAGTTTCCGGAAGATCAGATGAAGCGAGTTTAAGAGTGATTCTGGGAGATGGAGAATTAAGAAAGCTAAGATTGTCGATACCCGAAAAGATGATAGATGGGTTAATGGTTATAGCCAGCGGTTTTACTTCGGAATGCAGAGATTCATAGTTAAAGTTTTCAGTCACTCCAATGATCTCATGATCATCAAACGTCCCTGGAAGGCGCTTTCCGACAGGGTTTTCCCAGTTAAATTCGTTTGCCATAGCCTCGTTAATGATAAGAGCACGTCGTGCGTCGGATGTATTATCAACAGAGAAATGTCGTCCGGATGTAACGGAAATATCCATTGTCTTTAGGTATTGCTCGTCAACTATATTGACATTGAATTCGTGTTTCTTGTCATTTGGGTCTCTGTAATCAACACTAATCCAACCCAATTGTGCAGGAGTATAGACCGAACTGGAGATATCTTTGACCGATGAAAGAGAAGCAATTTTGGATCTCAATAAATCACGCTTTTGAGTAGCTTGATCAATAAGGCTGGAGAATCCTTGTCCTGGAGCAGAGGTGGCATCTGTTTGTATAACCAGAACCTGTTCCTTTTCATAGCCGAGATCCACCGAACGAACGTAGTTTAGCTGCTTCTGAATAATCAGCGTACTGGCAATTAAAAAGATGGATAAGCAGAATTGAAAGACTACCAGGCTGCGGTGAAATAAACTTTTATCTCCTTTTATTTGGAGTTTGCCTTTCAGGATCTGGATGGGTTCAAAACCGGACAGGATAAGTGCCGGGTATACACCTGCAATCAGACTAATCGATACTGTCAAAGCGATGAGCAGAAGCATGGAGTCACCATTAAAAGTGAAGGATAAGTGGGTACCTGATAAACTATTGAATAAAGGTAATAACAGCTCTACAAAGATAATACCTACAGCCAGAGCCAATACTGTCATTAATAGTGTTTCACCCCAAAATTGATACATGAGGTTCCGACGCAGTGCCCCTATCGTTTTACGGATACCTACTTCTTTGGCCCGGTCGGCAGAACGGCTTACCGAGATGGTCATAAAATTAATACAAGCTATAAGAAGTAGCAGAAGGGCAATGGCAGCCAATACATATGAATAAACCGGGTTGCTGACAGTAGCAATACCCATCGGCATGTCAACATTAAGGTGGATGTCGGTTAAGGGTTGAAGAGCTACTGTGTAATTGCTGTTTTCATATTCTTCATCACCAAGTACCTGGCGCATCATTGCAGGGAATTTTGCCTCCACTGTTTTATAATCTGCCGTTTTGTTTAATAGCACATATGTTTCGGGTGCTACATTATACCATGCCTGATAGGCACGGGGATTAAACATGTCTTTTCCCTTTTCAAATGGAATCAGTATCTGGTATTGAATGCTGGAGTTAGCCGGGGCTTCCTCGATCACACCAGTAACCGTGAAGGGCTGGAATTTATCTCCTATCTTGATTAACAGCGATTTCTGTATGGGATCTTCATCATCAAAATAGCGCTTGGCTGCCGGTTCAGAAAGCACCACCTGGTTGGGCGAGGTGAATACGGAGGAAGCATCTCCTTTTAAAAACTCAAAATCAAAGATAGAAAAGAAAGAAGGATCAACAAGCTGAATGGGTTCGGAAAATGATTCTGAGTATTCGTCTTGTTTAACCAGGTCGTTAAAGAGGTATCGTCGAGTTGCCGATTCTATTTCGGGAATGTGCTGCTCAAGGGTAGGCTTTAGGACAAGGGGAGTAGTAGTGTTAAAATAAATATCGCCCTCGCCATAATCCTCTTTTACAGATGCACGATAAATACGATCAGATTCGGCATGGAAGGAATCATAGCTCCACTCATTAATCACATACAGTGAAATCAGAATACAACAGGCAACTCCAATGGCCAACCCAAAAATATTGATCGCCGAGTAGATTTTATACTTAGTCAGATTTCGTACTGCAATTTTAAAGTAATTCTTTAACATATCGACGTGCTTTAACGTGTTAATGATTTGTTTTGATAGGAGGATTACTCACTCCTCAAACTATCCACGGGGTTAACCATGGCGGCTTTTATGGATTGATAGGAAACGGTGATCCAGGCAATAGCCAGGGCTGCTGTTCCTGCCCAAATAAAAGTTATCAGGGGTACATCAATCCGATATGCAAACCCACCCAGCCATTGGTCCATGGCGTACCACGCAATGGGTATGGCAAGGGTAATACTCAACAAGACCAGCAGGGTAAACCGCTTAGATATCAAAACAACAATTTGAGAGATAGTAGCTCCCAATGTTTTCCGGATGCCTATTTCCTTGATTCGCTGTTGGGCGGTAAACGAAGCCAGCCCAAACAAACCTAAAGAAGCAATGATGATGGCAAGGATGGCAAAGGCTCCGAAAATCTGTCCCAACCGTTGTTCCGATGCATATTGTTCTTCAAAATTGTCTTCTATAAAATAATAGGTGAAGGGGTAGTCGGGACGCCAAAAGGTCCATTTCTCCTCAAGAAAAGAAAGTACTTCGGCGCGGTGTGTATCTTTAAATTTCACAGCAACATTCCGGATCCTGGTGTCAGGTATCAGGAATACAATAGGTGCAATGTTTTGATGCAAAGACTCAAAATTAAAATCCCGGACGACCCCGATAATATGGCCCCGACGCCCGCCATAGTGGAATTGCTTGTCAAGTGCTTGTTCGGGGGACTCCCACCCGATAGCCTTAACAGCGGACTCATTCAGAATAAAAGCTTCGGTTGAATCACTAGCTAAATTGTAGTCGAAATCACGTCCTGCAATTAATGAGATGCCAAAAGTTTCTAAATAGTTGTGGCTTACATGTATGTCGGCAACCCTGGTATTGATGGTTTGAAGTTCTCCATTTACTTCGGCCGTGGTTCCCTGGGCATCCAACAGTCGGCCCGATGGTACCCGGCTGGCTTCGGCTACATTTATAATGCCGGAGTGTTGTAGCAGCTGTTGGCGGTATTCGGTAAAATTGGAGACAATCTGGTTGCTTACCGGTAGCACGGCAATGTTCTCTTTGTCGAACCCAAGGTCTTTATTTTGCATAAACTCAAGTTGGTTGTATACAATACCCATGGAGGCAATTAAAGCTACTGAAATAGTGAATTGGGACACTACCAGTACGGATCGGAATTTTTGATGTGCGCCGGCTATTTTGAAGGTTCCCTTCAACACTTTGGAGGGCTGAAATCCGGAAAGGAAAAAAGCAGGATAGCTTCCTGCAATCAACCCTACAAATGCTATGATACCCAGCAGGCCAATAAGGTGAGTGTAATTTTCAAGTAAATTGAGGGAGAGTTCTTTCCCAATAAAACTGTTAAAGTAGGGCAGCGATAGTTCTGCAAGTATAATAGCAACCATCATAGCTATGAACGAGAGAAACACTGATTCACCTACAAACTGGTTGATCAGAGACCGACGGTCGGCACCTATTACTTTTCGCAATCCAACTTCTATAGCACGCCTGGCCGATCGTGCAGTACTCAGGTTCATAAAGTTGATACAGGCAATCAGAAGAATGAAAATGGCGATAGCGGTATAGATATATACATATTCGATATTTCCATTCGCTTCAACTTCAGAGTCAAGCTGGGAGTACAGGTGGATATCGGTGAGGGGCCAGAGATTGAGCTGGGTACTTGTTGATGCTGGCGAACCATCCTGGTTGGGTGCCATATGTTTGTCGATGAAATTGGGTAACTGTGCCTGAAGCAAGTCCGGATTATAGTCTTCCGGCAACAAAAGGTAGGTTGCAAAATTGTTACTTCCGAAGCTGCTCATAAATTGTTCCTGGCCACCATAGAATTGAACCACGGGTTCCATAGAGGCTAAGAAATCGAACTGGAAGTGTGAATTTTCCGGAATATCTTCCATAACACCTTTTACCTGAAACTGAAGAGGCATGCCGTCAATTTCTACGTCGATCGGCTTCCCCATAGGATCGGTATCACCAAAGTATTTTTTTGCAGTGCTCCGGGTAAGTACCACGCCATCGGGATAGGTGAGAGCCGTAGCCGGGTCACCCTGTAGCATCTCCCAGGAGAATACTTTAAACAAGTCGGCATCAGCAAAGAAAAACCGGTTCTCTACAAATGTTTTGCCTTCATACTTCACCAATGGGCTGATTTGCAAAAACCGAACAGCTTCTTTTACGGGCTCAAAATCTTCTTCTAACAGCGGAGCAAAGGGTGGTGCTGTATGTCCCAGGTGCAAATTGGTTTTCCCGTCCTGATTAATCCATTCTCTTGAAACCCGGTAGATACGGTCGGAGTTGTCGTGGTAGCGATCGTAGCTGAGTTCATCCTGGATATAAAGGAGAATAAGTATGCTGACAGCCATTCCCAGGGCAAGGCCAAAAATGTTTATAAAAGAGTAACTTTTGAACCGTTTTATGTTCCGGTATATAACTAAAAGAATATGTTTAAGCATGATGTTTGGGATAGTTAGCAGTAGAAACCCAGACCGTTTTGACAATTTTTATATATGGTATGGCCGTGCGTTTATTATACTATTCAACAACCGTACCAAAATGAACGGTCAGTGCTTGTTGGGTTGATAGGTTGCTTGTAAGGGGTGTTACTGTTCGATACCATACAGGAAGTGTACGGTAATGAACATTACCAAGGGTTAATACTATATATCTTTAGGTTCTCTCGCATTTTTTTTGATACCAGATATTTTCTTAACACACGTACGGCTGCATATTATTTCTTCTTTAAGCTGTTCCACTCCTACCTAAGTTTTTTACATGCATTAGGGTTTCAGACATTTAAAGTTTGTGTATTTATGCCAACACATATACATACGTTTTAATGTGATTATTCACTCCTTAAACTATCTACAGGTTTAATTGTAGCAGCTTTTATCGCCTGAATACCTACCGTGAGCCAGGCAATAGCCAAGGCTATGAGAGAGGTACTAATAAAGTACCAAGGCTTCAACTCTATGTGGTAGGCAAAACCGTTGAGCCATTTGGCCGCCATTATATAGCTTATGGGTATAGCTATGATAATGGCTGTTAACACAATTTTGGCAAAATGTCCGGATAATAAATAAACGATACCAATATCATCGGCACCAAGTACTTTACGGATTCCGATTTCTTTTTGTCTTCTTTCGGCGGTAAAGGCGGCTAATCCAAATAATCCAAGGCAGGAAATAATGATGGCGATTCCTGCAAAGTATCGGGATAGCACAGAAACCCGTTGTTCAGCTTTATACTGAGATTGAAAATTTTGATCCAAAAAGCTGTATTCCAGAGGGTAGCCGGGGTTAAAGGAATTGTAATAATCTCGTAGCTGGTTAAGTGTTCGTTGCTCAGTTCCTGCTTGTATTTTAGCCATCACCAGGTTGGTTTCATCAGGATCGAACCTGACCATAAGTGGCTTTATCTCGTTATGGAGAGAGGTGAAATGAAAGTTCTTAGCAATTCCAATTATCTGTTTAGTTTCTCCCCAGAGGCTAATCGGTTTCCCAATGGGATCGTTGTAACCAACCAGTTCTGCGGCCGCTTCATTAATTATGACTTTTTCATTTTCGTTGCTAAACTTTGTTGAGAATGTACGTCCTTCTTTGAGTTTAATATCCAGCGTTTCAAGCAAATTGTAATTAGCAGTTATTAGGTAGAATCGTACAATCTCATCCTCGTTCTTCCCTTCCCACCAAACACCACTGGTTGAACTGGTGTTGTCAATGATGTTTTGCCCTATACTTGAGGCATTCACTATTCCAGGGATGTTGCGTACTCCTTTGAGGAAGGTGTCATGGTTTTTAACAGCTCTGCCCTCCATCGAAAAGTATGCAATATTGTCTTTGTTGTATCCAAGGTTTTTGTCTTGTATAAACTCTACCTGTTTATATACAACAAGTACGGATGCAATCAGAATTACCGATAGTGTGAATTGGAATACAACCAAGCCTTTTCGTATCCAGTTTTCGCCAGCTGAGCTGTATGATTTGCCCTTTAATATTTTTGCAGGGCTAAAACCAGAAAGGTGCAGTGCGGGATAACTTCCAGCCAGAAGCCCGGTAACCAGAACTATGCCCAGAACAATTAATGCCAGGGTAGGGTCGAATATTAGTGAAAGTTTCTTACTGGTGATCTGATTAAACTGAGGAAGAAGAAGTTCAACCATAAAAAGTGCCAGAATCATGGAGCACAAAGTTATGGCCACCGATTCAACCAAAAACTGAATAATAAGTTTTTCCCTGCCTGCTCCTATAGCTTTTTTTACCCCAACTTCTTTAAGCCGTTGGGATGCCTTGGCTGTTGCAAGATTCATGAAATTTATACAGGCTATGATCACTATAAATAGAGCTATGATCGAAAACAGCCGTACATATTCGATACGCCCTCCAGCCTGTATGCCATTTTCAAAATTCCCATATAAATATCGATCCGAATAGGATTGTGCAAACAGGGTTACATTTGAAGTCTCTATTTTTTGTTTAATGAAGTTTTCAATGTCTTTGTTGAACTGGTCAATATGGACTCCTTCCTGCAACACTATATAGGTGCTGGGTCCGTGATTGTCCCAGTTTATGGGCCTTCCAGTGGTCTTACTCATTTCTTTGAATATTTCGAAGGTTAATACAAAGTCGAATTCTTCGGTTGAGTTGGCTGGTACATCTTCAAAAACACCGGTGATGGTTACTTGTTTGTCAAAATCCCTCATTTTCCAGCGCAGGGTTTGGCCAATGGCTTGTTGGGGAGAGTCAAATAATCGGGAGGCCAGAGTTGTGGATATAACAATAGATTGTTTGTCAGCTAAAACCTGGCTCTTATCACCATATATTAAGTTGTATGAGAACAGATTGAAGAAATCGCTCCCGGCAAACTGTCCCATGGCTTTAATGTTTTCTGATGGGGTTGATAAGGTGAATTTTCCAAACCATGAAGAGGGGGTGACAGCAGCAGCATATTCAACTTTTGGTATTTCCCGGGCCATAGTTTCGGCAAGGAGGTCGGGGGTAAATTCCTGGGTAACAATGCGGTTGGCCAGTTGCTGGTTCTCCATTATTTGATAAAGCCGCTCATTGTTTTCGTGAAAGGCATCAACCTGTAATTCATCATTCACCCACAGAAAAATGAGTGTGGCACAGGCCAGCCCAACCGAAAGACCTATAAGGTTAATCAGAAAAGAGCTTTTAAATCTCTTGATATTTCGATAGATGAGCAGTAGTGTGTGTTTAAGCATGTTAACCAATTTGTGATGTTAGTTTGGATTCAACCAAATTCAGGGACCTGAAGGCGGGTGGCAAATCTAAAAGTGTTAAAAGCCTACGGAAGAAATTGCGAACAGTTATTTCTCCGCCATGTTCAGGATTATGTGATGACTATTTTGTTGTAGGTTACTCAATAATCGTACCAAAGCAGGCAGAGTGTTTAAAAGCTTAACTGGGCGAGGTGTTACAGTTTTTTCTGTCCGGTACCATACAGTAGGTGTGCGGAAATGGACATTCTGAAATAAAAAAGGTGAAAAGGAAGCTGTGCCTTTTCACCTTTAATAAAGAGAGAGTTGAAATAAATAAGAAGTATTTTCAATCCATAGCTTCCAGACGCCAGCTAAATTCTTCCACCAGTTTTTCGGTATATCCTTCTTTTATAAACCGGATTTTGCTCTGGGTATCAACAAACCAGGAAGTGGGGAATACACTGATTTGTTGATCGGTTAGGTAGCCGTCATCACGCAATACCATAAAGTTAAAGTTCCGTTCCTCCATCCATTCCCGAACCTCGTCTATGTTGGGATCGTTGTTAATTCTGGATAATAACCCAGTGGATGACATCTCAAGTACCTCTGCTATTCATGCGATAGTTAAGAATGGGTTTATTTAGATCACAATGAACTAAAGCAATTGCTAAAATAGCACCACAACACCGATTTTATTCACTTCTTAAACTATCCACAGGATTCGCCACCGCGGTTTTGATGGACTGCCAGCTTACCGTCAGCAAAGCAATTACTATAGCTACCCCGCCAGCCAAAACAAAAATCGCCGGAGCCAATCTCAATGCGCAGGTAAAATCAGCTAATCGGCCAAAAAACCGAGCTATCGGACCGAAATTTAAACGAAAAGCTGAAGCTTGATAGGCTTTTGTATTTTACACTCCAATCTTCTTATGGAATCTCTTTTGGTGAGGTGTTTTGATTCAGTTATGAAGCATTGTTTATTAAACAACAAGCTTATTGTTTAATAAACAACAAAAGTGTATGTTTCTATCAAATACTATTGCTATGATATTAAAATCAGTGTTAAAAGAGATTGCAGCAGTGCAAAAGAGCAATCTGCTAAAGCTAAGCACAGGATTAAAAAGACATCAGTTGGATGTAATGCCTGAGTTGGCTTCTCACGCTCTTATTATTTCTGGAATAAGGCGGTGCGGGAAAAGTACGTTGCTGCATCAGTTGCTTAAAAAGAAATACCCGGATGCGTTTTACCTGAATTTTGAAGATCCACGTTTGTATGATTTGGAGTTGAATGACTTTACTCGCCTTGATGAACTGATCGCAGAACGAGAAAGCAAGGCTTTATTTTTTGATGAAATTCAGGTGGTGGAAGGATGGGAGCGATATGTTCGTCAAAAGTTGGATGAGGGATTTTATTTGGTTATCACCGGTTCTAATGCATCGTTGTTGAGTAGTGAATTAGGAACGAAACTGACCGGACGTCATATCACCAAAGAATTATTTCCGTTTTCGTGGAAAGAATTTTGTGAGTATAAATCACTTGATTTGTCGGAAGATGTGTTAAAGAATTATATGAAGATCGGAGGATTCCCGGAATATGTGAAAACAGAAGACGATGATATTCTGCATCAGCTTTTTGAGGATATTTTGGTTCGGGATATTGCAGTGCGTTATGGAGTCAGAGATGTGAAAACACTGCAACGGTTGGCGCTTTATTTAGTATCTAATGTTGGAAATCTGGTAACCGGTAATAAACTCAGAAGTATTTTTGGAATAGGGGCGACCAGCACAGTGATGGAATACTTTTCATATTTGGAACAAACCTGGCTGCTACATTTCATCCCAAAATTCAGTTATTCGGTACGGAAACAATCTATCAATCCACGAAAAGTATATGCCATAGATACCGGATTGATAAATGTGAATTCAAAATCCTTTTCAGGCGATCATGGCCGGATATTGGAGAATCTGGTATTTCTTCATCTTCGCAGAAATTACAAGGAGATTTATTATTTCTCGGAGAAGGGAGAATGCGATTTCATAGTTGTTGAAAAAGGGGAAACAACTAAAATTGTACAGGTCTGCTACGAATTAAATCCGGACAACCTGGATCGTGAGTTAAACGGTTTATTTGAAGCCCTTTCCTTTTTTGAAATGGAAAAAGGCTTTATCATAACCCAAAGTCAAACCGATCAAATGGAACGGGATGGTAAGATAGCAGAGGTTGTTCCCTGCTATCAATTTTTTAACGATTAAGAACTCTTTATCTCATTCCTGAACAGCCTGGAACCCAAAACCTCGATCTGACCGATTGCCGGTCTCATCGATGACCAAGGCCCTGAAACTCGAATTCCACATCGGTGGGTCGGACTCCAGCCGGCAGTCTTAGCTGTCACACATGAAACCCTTCCTGCATATTCTCAGTTACAACATGTCCGTCAAATAAGTGGATGACCCGTCGGGCATAATCAGCATCATGCGGAGAGTGCGTTACCATCACGATGGTGGTTCCGGCTTCATTGAGCTCCGCTAAAAGCTTCATTACTTCGTCGCCGTGGTCAGAATCCAGGTTACCGGTCGGCTCATCGGCAAGAATCAGCTTGGCGTTGGCTACTACGGCCCGTGCTATGGCCACCCGTTGCTGCTGTCCACCTGATAGCTGCTGAGGGAAGTGATTGCGGCGATGCATCATGCCCATGCGGTCGAGAGCGGTTTCAACTTTCTCTTTACGTTCAGCTGAATCCACTCCAAGATAGAGCAGGGGAAGTTCTACATTTTCAAAAACAGTAAGTTCATCAATCAGGTTAAAACTCTGGAAAATAAAGCCAATATTTCCTTTACGGAGCTGTGCACGTTCCCGCTCGGAGTGAGTGGATATTTCGTGATCTAAAAAATGATATTCCCCGCTGGATGGGTTGTCCAGAAGCCCCATAATATTAAGCAGTGTTGACTTTCCGCATCCTGAAGGCCCCATAATAGCCACAAATTCACCTTCCTGAATTTCGAGATTTACATTACTCAAAGCGGTAGTCTCTACTTCCTCAGTGGTGTATACTTTCTTAAGGTTCTTGGTTTTAATCATGATGTTTATGTTTGATTTAATGGTCAATTAAAGTTGTTTGTAAGAAACTTGGTACCGGTTGTTCTAATCGTGAATCATCTATTGTCGTTTGTCATCAGTCAAGCACAAGCACCTCATTATTTCCAAAAGTATCGTAACCGGAAGTAATTACACGGTCACCGGCTTGCAGGCCCGATACCACTTCAAAGTATTCCGGATTCTGGCGGCCCAGCCGAATGTTTCGCCGAACCGCTTTGGTACCGTCCTCATTAAGCACAAATACCCAGTTACCCCCGGTTGTTTGATAAAAGCCACCCCGGGACAGTAATATGGCATCCGAAGATTCCCCAAGTTCCAGCCGGATACGCAGGGTTTGTCCACGCCGGAGCCCGTCGGGAGCTTCTCCTATAAATTCCATATCTACCTCGAACTGTCCTTCATTAATAACAGGGTACACCTTGGTAATTGTAAGATTGTGTGTGTTCCCGGCAAAGCTAAAAGATCCTTTTAGGCCGGTTGTTATTCTTGAAAGGTGATATTCGTCGATGCCTACCCGTACTTTATAGTCATCAAGGATATCCACCTGCCCAATACGTTCACTATTGCTGATCGACTGCCCCTGATTCAATTCAATAGTACTAAGCTGACCGGATATAGGAGCTTTTACAACCAGGCGATCCAGCATCTGTTGAACCCCTTCTAAACTCTGTTGCATGCGATCCAGTGACTGATCAATTTGCTGAATTTGGCGATTTGCTTTTATAGAGTCTTGTTTAAACACTTCATACAAAAGGTCATACCGCTTTTTCTGGTAATTATAATTCTCTTTCGCTTCCAGAAAAGTTTGTTCCGATACCAATCCTCTGTTTCTCTCATACAGCTTTTTTTGGCGAAGGAATTCTGCCCGGTTAATATTCAGCTGATTTTGTGCTCCGGCCAGTTGTTGCTTAAGGTTTAAGGTGTTTTGCTCAATGTTCAGCCTGGAGTTCCTGGTTTGGTTGATTTGGTCGTATATAGTAGATGTTTGGCGAAGCACATTAAGCTGGAGGGTTGAGTTTGCAAGGGTAAGGATGGTATCTCCCTTTTCAACATTTACCCCGGATTCTATATAAACTTCTTCTACCACCCCTCCTTCAATGGCATCCAGGTATATAGTTTGAATAGGCTGAACGATACCGTTCTCCTGAATAAATTCCTGGAAAGTGGATTCTTCAACGGTAGAGATGGTAATCTTCTCTTTTTCAACATTCAAAGTTGAACGGACATCCATAAAGACAAATGCGTAAACACTCAACCCAATAATTGCAATCACCCCGATCACCATTAGTATGCGTTTAGATGTCCATGTTTTCTTTTTAATTTTTTTATCCATTCCCATAGAGTACGTATTGGTTAAATTTGTTTTATCAGTTGTTACTCAATTAGCGTGCCAAACTTAGCAAATTGTCTACAAAGCCATATAGAGGTGATTATTACAAAAAAAATGTTCACATTCCAACAACGAGTGTGCGATATCGGACAGTGTAATTTTGTTAGCCCATATAATAGAAGATGTTAAGCAGGATTTGTTACAATGGTATGGTATTTGAAGGTAGTGTATTCAACAAGGGGCATTTGATTCAAAGACTTAAAACCTAAATGGGATTATTTTGGTTGTAAGTTGGGGAATGCAGGCCACAATTTTAATGATTAAGCACCGAAATGGGTGTATTGTGAAAACTGAAATAATATGACTAATAATAAAATCGGAAGGGCACTGGTAGTTGACGATGATAGTGATGTGTTGCATGCAGCAAGACTCTACCTGAAACAACATCTGGAGAAGGTGGATGTTGAAAGTAATCCAAGATTGATTCCCTCACTTTTAAAAAATTATGATTACGATGTAGTATTGCTGGATATGAATTTCCATGAAGATGTAAGTAGTGGAGAAGAAGGATTTCATTGGCTGGAGCGTATCCTGGAGATTGATCCTTCAATGGCCGTAGTGCTAATAACGGCCTATGGGGATGTAGAAAAAGCCGTAAAAGCTGTTAAAAAAGGAGCATCCGATTTTGTGCTAAAGCCGTGGCAAAACGAAAAGCTTCTGGCTACGGTCAACTCGGCACTTAATCTCAGTAAGTCGAGAAGGCAGGTTACAAAACTGCGTACCCAGAACGATATGCTGAAGTCAGAGACCGATCAGCACTACCAGGATATCATCGGGAAAAGTAAGGCGATAACCAAGGTTTTTGAAACCATAGAAAAGGTTGCTAAAACCGATGCCAATATTTTAGTAACAGGTGAGAATGGAACAGGAAAAGAGTTAGTAGCCCGCGCTCTGCACCGGCGGTCGAACCGGAGTGAGGAAGTTTTTATTACGGTTGATATGGGGGCATTGCCAGAGAGCTTATTTGAGTCGGAACTATTTGGACATGTGAAGGGGGCTTTTACAGATGCCCGGGAGTCGAGGGCCGGACGATTCGAGGCTGCTTCGGGGGGAACCCTGTTTCTGGATGAAATCGGAAACCTTCCTCTGCAGTTACAGCCCAAACTGCTTTCGGCATTACAAACTCACAAAATTACCAGGATTGGAGCCAACAAACCCACAGAAATTGATATCCGGCTGATATGTGCTACCAATGTGGCGCTTGGTGAAATGGTAGCACAGCAAGATTTTCGGCAAGATCTGCTGTACCGTATCAACACTATTGAAATTAATTTACCACCTTTGCGGGAGCGAATGGAAGACATCTCCTTGCTGGCTGAACATTTTCTCAAGAATTACCGCAAAAAGTATAAGAAGGAAATAAAAGGAATTAAGGAGCGGGCATTAAATCACCTGGAGGAGTATCACTGGCCGGGGAATATACGAGAGCTAGAACATGCTATTGAACGCGCTGTGATTATGACAGATTCGGCTATGCTGGAGAAGGGTGATTTTTTGTTGACGTCTATATCAGGAAAAGAACACCAGCTGCCTGTGAGTGGACTTAATCTGGAAGAAGTTGAAAAAACAGTGATACGAAAAGCCATGGATAAACATGGAGGAAATATATCGCATGCAGCAGATGAGTTAGGATTAACCAGAGCCTCGCTGTACCGACGGTTGGAGAAATATGATCTTTAAAAGTTTTAGGATGGGGATTGTCATCAGGATATCATTCCTGACGGCTACAATTTTCATGGTTACATATCTTGTGCTGGATACCCAGTATTATGTGAGCCAGTTTATTCTGAGTATCATAATCGTAATACAAGTGATTATGCTCGCCAAATACCTGGAGCGAACCAACGTACTGCTGACCCGCTTTTTGGAAGCTATTAAGTACTCTGATTTTACCGGTGCATTTCGGAATCATGAAATGGGAGCGGGTTTTGGTGATTTAAATAAAGCCTTCAGCAGGGTGATCGACAAGTTTAAAGATGAGCGGAGCAAGAAAGAAGAAAGCATTCGTTACCTGGAAACAGTAGTGCAGCACATAGGAATTGGATTGATGTGCTTTAATGCAAAAGGGGAAGTGGTGCTATTAAATACGGCCGCTAAACGGTTGTTCCAGGTAGCAACCATCCGTAATATTGATTCATTAAAATCGATCTCTGAGAAGCTGTTTGAAGTGGTAAAAAAAATGAAAGGAGGCAGCCGTTCCCTGGCTCGCGTTTCCGTCAATAAAGAAACATTACAGCTGGCCATCTATGCCACCGATTTTAAAATGAGAAGTAAAGCATACAAGCTGGTGTCTTTTCAGAATATCCATACAGAACTGGAAGAGAAAGAGATGGAAGCCTGGCAGAATCTGACACAAGTGCTGGCACACGAAATCATGAATTCCATCACACCTATTGCCTCTTTGTCTGCCACGGTGCATATGCTGCTGGATCAGAATGCGACCACTAAAGATGAAAACTATGAAATTAACGGGGAAACGATACAGGACGTGAAAGATGCGCTGAACACTATCAGCAAGCGGAGCCAGGGCTTGATGCGTTTTGTAAATTCATACCGTGATTTTACACAAATACCGGAACCCGATTACACCATTTTTGAAGTTCGTGAACTACTCGAACGTGTGGCAAATCTGATGAGGTCGGAGGCAAGCCATCAACACATTAAACTGGAAGTGACCGTTGACCCCCAAAGCCTGGAGCTAACGGCTGACATCCATTTGGTAGAACAGGCACTTATAAATCTGGTAAAGAATGCAATACGTGCTATGGAAGGCCAGCAAGACGGTGTTATTAAACTGAAAGGAAGCATCGATGAAGTAGGAAAAGTGAACATTTCCATTATCGACAGCGGGCCTGGAGTCAAGAAATCCGTTTCCGAGAAAATATTTATTCCATTCTATACCATGGGGAGTAAAAAAGAAGGTAAAGGTTCTGGTATAGGGTTGAGTTTGTCGCGGCAAATTATGAGACTTCACGGAGGTACTTTAACACTGGATTCAGAACTGGGTGAAGGTTCTGAGTTTAAACTCCGGTTTTAATCCCGGATGATGGATTCAACTCTTATCGATAATTGAGAGCAACAATACAGACTTTTTTTCGTAGCTTTCCAAGGCTATGGCAAAGTTTTGGTCTATAGTATTAATTACACAGTATCAAATTAATTGGGGCAATCACCACATTGATCAATAACAGGTCGTACATATTATTATTGGGGGGACTAATAGGCATACTCAGTTATTTTTTGTTGAGGCCTGAAATTGAGTTCTTTTCTGATGGCCCGATACAGAAAACAAGAACAGAGGTAGAGGCTAAAGCCAGGCATCTTGCTTCCGATTTAGGCTTTTCAGTAGATTCTTTAGCTTTATACTTTAATTTACAACAGCATGCCGATTATGTAGAAAGTCTTCGGGATTCCATGGGGAAAGATATAACCCCTGCCGATTTGAATAAGAGAAACGCTCATATACAGAGCTGGGAAACCGTTATTGGGGCTGCGGATGAAGTACAAACTATTTTTGGTACCGGTGGTGAACTTTTTAAAAGTGTGGGCAGGCTCAAAATTCACTTCTCAAATAATGGAAATGTTATCAGGGTTAATGCTCATCAGGAAAACCCTAACCCCACATTTGTTATGGGAGATTCTGTCCAGGCCGTAGCAACCTATGTTGTAGGAGATGTAATGGGGTATAATCTGCGTAACTATGAACTGGCAGGCGATCAAAATATAGACTCATTGCTGACTATCACCGAAGGCCAGCAAGCTTCCGGTTCGTTACAAGAAGGGGATGAAGCCCTTGAATTTAACTGGCAGCGTAAAGCTGGGGTAACTACCGGCCCGGAGATGTTGAGATTGCGGTTGAGTCCGGTAGTACGGGAATTTGATAACGAGGAAGGCTTTCGTACTGAGTTTGGATATAGCACAGAACAGTTTGTAGCCAAAAACAGGCTGGAACCGGAAGAACTAAACCGGGGTGTTGACGGTAGCGAGGATGATCAGCTATGGTACAATTATATTTTTCTTATATCCATACTGTTGCTCGCCATATTAGTGTTTATTATAGGTCTTCAAAACGTAATAAAGGGTAAGGTTGAAAAGAAAAGAGCGCTCTTCGTATTTCTGATAATATTGGCAGCAACCTATGGCTGGCGCAGCATATATTTTATGTATAGCTATAATCCCTTTTTAAATAACATAGGTATGTTCGCCGTAACAGCAAACACGCTGTTATTTAGCCTGGTGCTCGCTTTATATGGAGCGCTGGCATATATAAGCTGGGAAGCCCTGGCGAGATCCCAAAATCAAAAACAGGTAGATGTAATTGATGCGCTATGGCGCAGAAAGTTTTTTGTAAGTGAGACTGGAGCCGCCCTGGTTCATGGGTTTGCAATCGGCGGTATTGCTATAGGATTGTTTTCTGTTCTGGTATACCTGAGCGGGGAATTTATGTATCAGTCCGACAGTCAGTTTGGGTATGCAGAAGCGTCTATTCCGCTCAGGTTGTTTACCATCAACCTAAGTACGTGGAATAATGCCTTGGTAGTGGTTGTAGCTCAAATTGGTTTCGTATATGGAATTTTAAACCATTGGATAAAAAAGAACTGGCTGGCGGCATTAATTGCTATTGTACTTATCGGCTTCTTTGATACTGTATTAGGGAGAATGATTGGCGTGAGTGGAGGGGCTGGTATTCATTATGTATTATACACTGGCCTGGCTATTATTTTTGTGTATGCCATTAAGGAGTACGGTTTAGTTACCGTTTTAACAGCCTTCTGGTTGTTCAGTGCTTTCTTTATGATACAGCCGTATCTGACAGCTCCTAAAACAGAAATAGCCTATGTAGCCTGGGTAGAACTTGGCGTAATGCTCATTCCTCTTATCTATGGTTTTGTTGCATACCGATTTGGGATTTCAGTGTCGGAAGTTGGCGAATATACACCAGAGTATGAAGAGCGGCGTGCCAACCACCTGCGGGTAGAACGGGAAATTGAAATAGCCCGGGAAAGCCAGTATAAACTGATGCCCCTGCAACCACCTAAAGCAGATGGCATAGATGTGTATGGCTTTTTTCTGCCTTCTTTTGAAGTGGGAGGAGATTACTTCGATTATGTTCTCAGTGAAGGAGAAAATGGCAAGCCGGAAGCTCTAACCATGGCAGTAGTTGATGTATCAGGTAAAGCGATGAGAGCAGCTATGCCTGCCATTTTTACCAGTGGACTGCTGCTGTCCAGGATGAAGGAAGATAAACCCGCAAAGATTCTCAGCCAGGTTACCGCACCTATTTTTTTCCGAACCGATAAAAGAACATTTATTACCTGTGCTCTTGCCCGGTATGAACTGGAGAGCCGAAAAATTTCTATTGCAAATGCCGGACATTGTAAACCCATATTAAAGAGAAACGGAGTTGCAGAGTTTGTACATAATTCTGATCCGAAATATCCTTTGGGGATTAGAGAAAAAGTGGAGTATCAAGATCAGGAGATTATACTCAAAAAGGGAGATTTCTTCTTTATGTACTCGGATGGACTACCCGAGGCTGAAAATGAACAAGGAGAACGATTTGGCTTTGAAGAAGTACCCCGGTTGATTGAAAGCATTGATACGGAAACACTTTCGGCCAACGAAATTGCACAAGAGATTAAGCGAACTATTCAGAAGTTTAGCAATTATCAATTGGTTGATGATACCACTATCATATGCCTCAAGGTATAGAATAAGTTTTTTATCGATTTAAAAAATAAAAGAGTTAGCTAATGGCATCATTCTTTGTTATCTGCAGTGGTAATAAATACTACGATGCTGGACTATTAACGACAATATTAGATACTTAATAAACGAACAAACACATATGGCACAGGAACAAAATTTTGAATTTAATCTGCCGCCGCAGTTTGAGAAAATCTCAAAAAACATACGGGTCATTATTATTGGTCTTGTGGTGGTAGCGGCATTTTTCTCCTCTTTCTTTACGGTAGACCCGGAAGAAGTAGGCGTGGTTATGCGCTTTGGAGAATATGTAAGAACAGCGGAACCGGGACTTAATTATAAAATTCCTTTTATAGAAGATGTACGGTTAGTACCTGTAGAACGACAACTGAAGCATGAGTTTGGATATCGAACAACATCAGCAGGGGTAAATTCAACATACCAGAAAAGAGGATACGCAGGTGAGTCGTTAATGCTTACCGGCGACCTGAACCTGGCTGATGTGGAGTGGGTAGTTCAATATCGGATCGATGATCCCTTTAGCTACCTGTTTAAAGTAAGAAATGCAGAATCTACTTTACGCGATATTTCGGAGGCGGCGGTTCGCCAGATTGTGGGAGACCGCACGGTGAACGAAGTACTTACGGTGGGCCGTGCCGAAATAGCCAGCGTAGCACGAGTAGCCATACAGGATTTGTGCAACGAATATGAAATGGGAATAAGGGTAGAGCAGATTGTACTACAGGATATCAATCCCCCGGATCCTGTAAAACCTTCCTTTAACGCTGTGAACGAAGCGCAGCAGGAAAGAGAAACGTTCATTAATCAGGCACGTGCCGATTACAACCGGATTATTCCGAGAGCAAGAGGTGAGGCCGAACAAACCATTCAGCAAGCCGAGGGGTATGCCACCCACCGGGTAAATACAGCCGAAGGTGAAGTTTCGAGGTTTAACGACCTTTACTCCGAATACATTAAAGCACCGGAAGTAACCAAGCGGCGGATATTCCTGGAAACCATGCAGGAAGTGATCCCGAGAATGGGACAGAAAATTATTACCGATGAAGATGGAAATAATGTACTTCCATTGCTGCAAATGCAGATGAATGGAATGCAAAAAAGTACTGGTTCAACTAACAATCAGGGAGGAAACTAATGAATAAGGGTTTAAAAATTTTATTAGCAGTATTAGCTGTAGTCCTGGCATTTGTATTAATAGACGGGATGTATGTAGTAAATGAAACCGAACAGGTAATTATCACACAGTTTGGTAATCCTGTGGGAGAGGCCGTGGGAGATCCCGGTTTAAAGTTTAAAACACCGTTTGTCCAGAAAGCCAATTTCTTTGAAAAGCGTTACCTGGAATGGGATGGCGACCGTAATCAGGTGCCTACCAAAGATAAAAAGTTTATTTTTGTGGATACCTATGCCCGATGGCAGATAACCGATCCCCTGCAATTCTTTCGCCGCCTGGGAGACGAACGAGGTGCACAATCCCGATTGGATGATATACTGGATGGGGAAACACGAAATGCTATAGCTTCCCACGACCTGGTAGAGCTTATTCGTTCTACCAATCGTGAGCCGGCTTCTGAAGGTATCATATCTGATATCGTGCAGGACTCTCTGGCCGATATTAACGTGGGGCGCGATAAGATACAGGAAGAGATTCAGCAACTGGCCAACCAGCGTGCCTCTGACCTTGGAATCGTAATACTGGATTTCCGGTTCAAACGCATCAATTATGTTGAAGAAGTGCGGCGTACAGTATATGACCGAATGGTCTCGGAGCGGAACCGGATTGCGGACAAGTTCCGGTCAGAAGGGCAGGGCGAAGCCTCCCGAATAAATGGTGAAAAGGATCGTGAGCTTCAAACCATACAGTCAGTGGCATTTCGCGAAGCTGAAACCATTAAAGGTAAAGCCGATGCTGAAGCCGCGGCTATTTATAATAACGCATACAACAAAACACGGCAGGCGCGGGAGCTGTATTCCTTTACAAAATCGATGGAAGCATATGTAAATTCTATCGATGAGAGTACATCTATAATTCTGTCTACCAATAGCGAGTTCTTTAAATACCTGAACAGTATTGATTAGATATTCCTGTCATTACATCATTGAAGAACATTACAGGCACCTTGGTTCATAGCTGAGGTGCTTTTTTATTTATTTGAGGAGTGTCTTGATCCTCCGACCTCCCCTGAATCCCCTCCTTAGTAAGGAAGGGACTTTTGAGGCGTTGTTGAAGTATTATTTGGGTTTTGTTTGTGAGCTCCGGTGGTATTTACCCACTTAGTTTATTCTGCTTGGGATTCTCGCTGGAAAGCCGAACGCTACGAGGACCTGCGGACGCTCGTAGGTTCTCTAAGTGGTACTTCTAACCGGTAAACGCGTTATGTTAGTTATTTAGCAAGGATCTTAATCAGCGGGTCCTCCTCCTTGTTGTGCCGCAGACATCCCTACGGGAAAGGAGGTGACAGCCCCACAGAGGTGCTTCTGGCGAGGAGGTCGGGAGTCGGGGGCATTCAATAAAAAACTCTATCACTCACTATTTTCACTCCACACATACAACTGCACAATGCGGAGTTCATCGTAAGAAATGTTTTCGTTGTGAGCTTTATAGACAGGACGTAAAAAGTCATCTCCCAGCTTTGCGAAGGTTTTGCAGACATCTGTGAATTGCCGGTCGGAAAGGGAGGAGAGATCAACCAAGCCATCGGAGCGGATAGGGTTTCCATCCTTATAATATTTAGAAAGGTTATTTACTACCGTGCTGGTTTTTACATTATACTTTGACGCAATAGCCCGGATGCTGGTTCCTTTATTATAAGCCCGGCCTACCTGGTAGTATCGCTTGTTTTGTTGAGATCTTCCCGACCCCCTTCGTTTTTTTGTGTTCCCTGATTTCGGTTTTTCGATGATGTTATGCTCTGAACAATACTCGATAATCACATCCAGGAACTCATCCCCGAATTTATGCTTCTTCACCGAACCCACCCCATGTATTTCCAGCAGGTTCTTGTCGCTGTGTGGAAAGTAGGTAGCCATTTCTATAAGGGTACTATCTGCAAAAATGATATAGGGAGGTACACCTTCCTTCCGGGCCAGTTCTGTTCTTTTTTCTTTAAGAAGTTTGAACAAAACCTGGTCATAATCGAGCGATTCAAAGTCGGATTTTTTGCTGCGGCTGTAATCACTTTGTGTATCCTCGCTTATGATACCCGACAGACTTGCTTCTCCTTTTAATACAGGAACCGCTTTTTCCTGCAATTTCAAGCTGCCATAATCTCCACCTTTTGCAATCACCTTTTGGTTCATGAGCTCCCGATACAGCTGTTTCCACTGTTTGGCTGTGTACTCATCCCCAATGCCGTAGGTGGAAAGGCGGTCATGATTCAATTGCAGGATTCTCTTTTTCTTTGATCCCATCAGTATGTCCTTAATATGATGAAAGCCAAACCGCTGGTCGGTGCGTATTATAGTGGAAAGGAATTTCTGAGCCGGCACGGTAATATCTTCAGTGTCGGGAACATCGCCGGTACAGATGTCACACATTCCGCAATTGTCTTCCTCATACTGTTCTCCAAAATAATCCAGCAAGGGAATACGGCGGCAGATCCTGGATTCTGCAAAACTCAATAAGTCCTCCAGGTGCTGATTGGCAACCTGGCGTTCCTGGTCACTTTTTTGATCGATGAAATACCGGATTTTAGCTACATCCCCATACCCAAACAAAAACAGGCAATCAGAATGCAGTCCATCCCTTCCGGCACGACCAATTTGTTGGTAATAGGATTCGATATTCTTGGGCAGATCGTGGTGAATCACAAAACGTACATCCGGCTTGTCGATGCCCATCCCAAAAGCAATAGTAGCTACTATAATATCTGTCTTATCATGGATGAAGGCCTCCTGATTCCGGGCTCGTTGCGTTTCCCCTAATCCCGCGTGGTAAGGAAGCACATTATATCCCTGATCTCTTAGGTCGAGAGTAAGCTCATCAACCTGCCGGCGTGAGAAACAATAAATAATCCCGGATTGATCGGGGTGTTTCTCCAGGAAGCTCAGGGTTTGAGTGAATGGATTTTGTTTGGTGACAATATCCAGGAACAGGTTGGTTCGGTTAAAACTGGCTACAAATTTATTCGAGTCTTGCAAACCGAGGCTGTCAGAGATGTCATCCTGAACGCGCGGGCTGGCCGTAGCAGTAAGGGCGAGGCAGGATGCTTCGGGAAATCGGTTTTTGACATCGGCCAGCTGCCGGTACTCCGGACGGAAGTCGTGTCCCCATTCCGAGATACAATGGGCTTCATCAATAGCCAGGCAATCTACCCGCAGGTTTTCCAGCATGCCAAGTATTGAAGGTTTTAGCAGGGTCTCCGGAGCCAGGTACAGCAGGTCTAATTTCTGTTGTCGGATGAATGCTGTTGTCTGAGAATACTCTTCCATCGAAAGAGAGCTATTCAGAAAAGCGGCATCTACCCCATAAGCCCGCAGTTGATCTACCTGGTCTTTCATCAGGGAAATAAGGGGAGATACTACGATCGTCAGTCCGTCAAAGATAAGGGCGGGAATTTGGTAGCAAAGTGATTTGCCGCCGCCTGTCGGCATAATGGTGAGGGTGTCCTGTTTCTGGAGGACATTAGCAATAATATCTTCCTGGAGCGGCCGGAAGGAATCGAACCCAAAGACCTCCTTTAAAAAAGTTTCCGGTGTTTTGTAGGCTGTATCAGTCATACTTGCTTTTTACTTTTGTAAGAGTGAAGGATACAGGAATCCTTACAGAAAAAATATTCTGATCGGTGTATAATTTTCTTGTGACCCTCAGGTAGGATGATAAGCACCTGGTTTGTTGAGTTAAATACAGATGAGGAATGGAATTTAAATCATTATCTCGTTTGCAACATCTCGTTGGAATCCGAGGTTTGTTACGATAAAAAATAATTATACAGTTTTCAGATTAATGAAGTTGGAAGTTTCGATACTGCATATTACATTTATATTGTAATTAAATGGTTTATGATGAGAGAATTAACTCAGCGAATAATAATAGATGAAGGTATTTGTAATGGAAAACCGATAATTCGGGACACCAGGATTACAGTACAATCTATATTGGAGTATTTAAGCACCGGAGATTCGGTTGAAGATATTTTAGAAGCTTATCCTTCCTTAAGCAAAGAAGATGTTCTCGAGTGTATCCGCTTTGCAGCAAATTTGATGAATAGAAAATTTATCATTGACCCAACAGCTGCCTGATGCCCCGGTTTCTTATTGATGAAAACCTGCCTTTTAAATTTTCCCTTTGGGATGATGAAGACTTTGTTCATCAATATGAATTAGAGGGGATAAAAAGTGACGAAGAGATTTGGGAATACGCAAAAAATTATGAGCTAACGATTATCACAAAAGATGCGGATTTTTCAGACCGAATAATTTTCGCAAAACCCCCTCCAAAGGTCATCCATATTCGAATTGGAAATATGCGTATTAAGGAGATGTATCAGTTCTTCGAGAAAAACTGGGAGGAAATTCAGAATCACTCAAAAAGCTATAAATTAACCCGTTTACCGGTTAGAAGTACCATTTAGAGAACCTACGAGCGTCCGCAGGTCCTCGTAGCGTTCGGCTTTCCAGCGAGAATCCCGTAACGCTCGCAGGACCTACGGACGCTGCGAGGTTACTCCCTTTCAATACTGTTTTAAGCTAATCTCCAACCGGTAAACGCGTTAATGTTTATAGAGATCGAATTGAGGGTATTGAATAGTAAGTAAACCCACGAGATCTTCCTATGGAAGAAGGTTTGGTTAGAGAATATGAAATGCAACGCCCCCAAAGACTTCCTTTAAAACAGTTTCTGGTGTTTTGGTGGCTGTGTCAGCCATACTTACTTTTCACTTTTGTAGGAGTGAAGGATACAGGAACCCTTACAGAAAAAATACTTTGATCCGGGAAAAGTGAGCTTTATCAAAAGTCTTAATCCAGCATCTCACTCAAAATCTCCTTACTCTTTCGCGTATCGATGACAGCTCCCATCTTCATCAACAGGTTATACAGGCCGAGGTGTACACGGGTAGTATATATAAAGTGCTCGGAACCGCGGGGTTCATTCGAAAGGGGAGCCTCCCGGGTATAGTGCCGGATGGTTTGCTCATATTCTGCATCCCCAAAATCAAAAGAATCCTCTTTATAAGGCAGCGCAAAGGTCATCCCGTAATTTCGGGCAAAGTCAAAATACATCTGTTCCTTTTTCGGTTTATCGGTATCAGGGTTAATGACTTTCAGGCGTATATATAACTCCCGGATGGTTTCTTCATCCTCAGCCAGGTGAGAGGGGAGTAACTTTAGATAATTGTTGAAGAACCTTTCCGGGAATTTTTTTACGCATCCGAAATCCACCACTCCCAGCCGCTCATCACGGGTAAACAGGAAGTTGCCAGGGTGAGTATCAGCATGCACATAATCTTTATCTTGTATCTGCTCGTGGAAAAAGTCCCATAACAACTGTCCAAAATGATTGCGTTGTTCCTGGCTGGGGTCTTCTTTTAAAAACTCGCCCAGGTGTCGTCCTTCCAGAAAGGTCATACAAAGAACCTTGCCGGTTGAGTACTCCTCAATCCATTCGGGGATTTCGATATTGAAACTATCAAACCGCTCACGGAAGAGTTCAATTTGATTGCCCTCCCGTTCGTAATCTGTTTCTTCCAGCAGGGTGTCTTTTACTTCATTAAAATAAGGGTCAATATCAGATCCCTTTTTTACAATCCTTTTGGCTAAGGTTTTAGCCAGGCTCAAATCCGAGTCTATGGTCTCCCGTACATTGGGATATTGAATTTTAATAGCAGCCACTCTACCATCCTTAAGAGTAGCCTTGTGTACCTGCCCGATGGAAGCGGCAGCAAAAGCCTCCGGTTCAAAATGTTCGAATATCTGTTCAGGATAAGCTCCCAGTTCCTTTTTTATAATGGAGCGTATCAGAGCCTTGTTAATAGGAGGAACTGAATATTGAGCCTGGCTCATCACATCGGCAAATTCATCAGGGAGAAACCCCTGGTCCATGCTCATGCCTTGGGCAATTTTAAGGGCGGTTCCCCTCAGCTTGGTGAATTCTTTAAATACCGCTTGGGCATTTTTGGAATGAAATTGCTTATCGGCTTCTTTATCCGACTTTGAAACTTTTTTCTTCAAATACCGCTGGGCATAGTTAGTACCTACTTTAATGCCGGTCTTTGCTATTATCTTGCCTCTCTCAAATTTTGATGATGGAAAATCTTTATTCATTAGGGATAATGTTAAATTTTTAATTCTTAAATGTTAAATGGGTCGTTCCATTCAACATTTAAAACTATAGCATTTAAAATTAATCAGAGCTGTTATTGGTCTCGTCTTCTTCTTCTTCGTTCTCTTTTTTTCTTATGATGCAGCACCCGGTTGATCCTCGGATGCCTCTTCATCTTCAATATCTATTTCAACTTCTTCATCGCTGCACCATCCCGAAAACCAATCGGTAAAATCATTAATGTCATCCGAAAGCCCCGTTTGGGTGAAAATGTACTTCATCAGGTCAAGACCTTTGTCTACTACTTTATTATATACCACCTCTTCAATAAAAGAAGTCAGCTTATCGGTGAGGGCCATGGTGCGTACCTGGTCGTCACTCTCATCATCCAGCCAGGTATTAACCAGCGACAGGTATTGGTTTCGGAGGAAGGCATAGAAATAATCGTTCAACAAGAAAGCTGCGCTGACGGCCATGTGCTCATCAGTAGTAAAAAAGTCTTTAAACAGCTCTTTAACCTCATTGTGAAAATCGGTATTGGTCCAGCGATCCCCAATCATCGGGTGGAAGGTTTCCTCAACAAAAGCCCGCCGATCGTCCATCATATCAAAAACCGTGTATATAAAATTGGAGAGCTTCTCGCTGATAGTATATGTTTCAAAACCCTCAATCTCACCAACCATAGCCCGGTAACGAATAATCAATGATGGATAATAGAATTCAAGAATGGATTGCTTGTTGGGGAAGAGGGTATAAATTTCGGAAGCGGTTTTGCCTGTTTTCTTTACAAGCTTGGGGATTTCGAATGCATCCTCCAGGTAGAGATCAATGGCCGCTTCACAAATTTCAATCTTGGTATTTATTTCTTCAACCTTCATATTTATTGCCGTTGTTGAGGATTGTTAACGAATGGTTTGGGAATTCAGTTCGTTCACTTACGGAAGAAATTAACCAATAGTTTAGTTTTATTACTATTTGCTTTAAACACCGGAATTCAAAATAAAAGAATGTCGAATAAAAATGTAAGCCAAGCTAAAAGAGATGCCCTTTTTCTAACGCTTTCGGGGATTTTTCTTACATCATTGGTTTTGGGGAATGTCATCGGGACTACAAAATTTGTAACGCTTTTTAGTCTGAATTTGCCGGAATGGTTTCAGTCGTTTGTGCCCTCGCTGGTTCGGGACGAATCGATATATACCATGAGTGTGCCTGTTGGGGTGATTGCCTATCCTTTTACTTTCCTGGCCACGGATTTAATCTCAGAACTCTTTGGGCGAAAGAAAGCCCAGCTTGTGGTTTGGGTGGGGTTCTTTATGAATTTTTTCATGTTGTTTTTGATGACAGTAAATCACTGGCTGCCCAATTCGGCCGGAGTAAGTGGCGGGTTGAATCTTTTTGAGGGAGTATATGAGTTTATGGTAGGGAACACTATTGCCAGTATGATTGCATATCTGATCGCGCAAACCGTAGATGTTCGCCTGTTTCATTTCTGGAAGAAACTTACCGGGGGCAAACATCTGTGGCTTCGTAATAATGCCTCCACCATGATCAGTCAACTGGTAGACTCCACCGCCATTCTGACTATATTATATATAGCCGGCAATCTCGGGGAGAATATCAATACGGTATGGGCTCTTTTGGTGTTGATTGTGAACAGCTACTTATTCAAGTTTTTCTTCGCTCTTTTCGATACTCCACTGTTTTACCTTGGGGTGAAGTTATTCAAAGACTATGATGAGGATCCTTCGGGGCATAGTTTGTACTAGTGTCATGTCAATCCTGAAAAGTCGGGTAAAGTCGGTGTAATTTTATTCGGGCATCGTCTGTTGTGAATTGCCAATTGATTGTTTTGGATTTCTTGTTTCTGGCCTTTTCCCATGCCGTTGATTC
>VEMX01000083.1 GCA_009711805.1 Balneolaceae bacterium
GCAAGGCGAAGTGGAAATGGGAACGGAAGGGTACTGTGGTACCCTGAGTACCCCAATTTTCACTTGAACGCAGCGTACGGGGAAATTTCGCCGCCTAATCCGTACCTCAAAATTGGGCTATTACATAAAGCAATTCACCGATAATATATTCAAGTATATAGATCGCCATTTTGCATCCATTCGTGAATAATTCAGGTAAAACAGTTCCCGAAACAACTTCTTATAGGTGAGCAATACAGCTAATTTCTACCAATACTTCTTTTGGCAGTGTTTTTACAGCAACCGTTTCGCGCGCAGGTGGTTCATTTTTAAAGCATGCCCCATAAACTTCATTCACAGAAGCAAAATCTCCCATATTAGCTAAAAATATTGTGCACTTCAGTACCTTCGGAAAACCAGATCCAGCCTCTAACAGTACGGCTTCCAGGTTATCCATTACTACTTTAGCCTGTTCAGCTGCTGTATTTCCAACAATTTCCATGGTCTCTGGGTTTAAAGAAATCTGACCAGAACAATACACAATTTCGTTATAGACCGTTGCCTGACTATATGGACCAATTGCCGATGGAGCTTTTGAAGTGGCTATAATTTTTTTCATTTCACGTTTAAATTGAACGGTTAAGTGTTTAAGCTCTCATTTGTTTTGCAGCTAATTAATTGCAGAAAGCTCTTTATATGTTTACTTTTGCAAACATATTAAATGACCTGAATACAACCAACTTTTATAAATAACATGAAAAATTTAGTGCAAAATCTTTTAGGCGTATTCCTTCTTGCAGGAATGCTTGCTGCTTGTTCTTCATCTGAGCCTTATATAGATCAAGCCCGTGCCGGCATTTATACTCAGAACTTTGATAGTGCTTATGCAATTCTTAATCGACAAATTGAGGCTACTCCCGAAAATGGCATACCTTACTTTTATAAGGCATTAGCAAATTCTGAAGAAGCCAAAACAAAAACTAATGCTTCTGCCAGAACTCCTTTATACATCGATCTTAAAGAAAATATAAACACTGCTGAAGAACTTTTTGCAGTACAGGAAGAAACCCCTTCGGAAGCAGGCGAAATTGATAATCTGTTGTTAAATGCATGGAGCAGGGAATTTAATGCCGGTGTAAGTTATGTAAATAACGACAGCTTGAGAAGTACCGTTACAAATCCATTGGAAGTAGCTGCTACTCATCTAAAAAATGCTACCATCGTAAATCCGGACAGTAGCAACTCTTACGAAGTATTAGGGCAAATACTAATGATGGCAAATAGTTATGAAAATGCCATTGAGCCCCTGCAAACTGTTATCGAGCTTAAATCCCCCCCTTCTGTAGCTGATTATAACAATCTGGTGGTATCTTATGTAAATACTGATGCAGATAAAAAAGCTGAAAAATTACTCTTAGAAGCCTTAGAAGTACACCCCGATAGTGTTATTCTGGTTCAGAACCTTGCTAATGTATATGGAAAGAGCGGTAATTTTGAACAAGCCATTGAACTGTTTGACCAACTCATAGAAAGGAATCCTGCCAACACAGATTACTATCTTTCTAAAGGTGTTCAAACCACACAGGCTACAATTGAGCTCACCAATGAAATTCTTGACCACTACGACCAGATCTATACTAACAAAAATGAGTTGAGTGATGCTTCGGGTGATAAAGCTGAAGAGTTTGAAACAAAAATAGCTGACTCAGAAAAAGAAATAGAAAGACTCAACGAAAAGGTAAACACCTTGGTAGACGCTGCCTCAGATGCACTAACAACCGTTGTTGAGAGACAACCCGAAAACGTTACTGCATACAATGCACTCGGCATTTTACACCAAAGTAAAGGCGGAACGCTTTTTGAAAAACGTAACTATATAGAAGACTTGGAAGAGTCCGATCAATATGACAAACAGGCTAAAGAACTGTTTAGAGAAGCAATGGGTTACTATGAGAAAGTTGTGGAATTTGAGCCAAATAATATAAGTGCATGGCGTTCTCTCTCTCAGGTATATGTTATTCTTGGAATGAACGATAAGGCCAAAGAAGCTATGGAAAAGGCTGGCCAGTAAATTTGTCTTAAAAAAATCACTAATGAACTATTCCCTATTAACCCGGCTTACAGGCTTACTTCTTGTAGCCGGGTTTTTTTATTCCTGTGCCACCACTCAGCCAAGTGTAGATGAACTTGCTGCCAATAACAACTATCAACAGGCTCTGGAATTAATCCAGCAAAAACTGGAAAACAATCCGGAACAGCCTGCACTGTACATACAAAAAGGGAAAATAACGGCAACCCTGGCCCACAATAAATCACCTGAACAACGTGCTGATTTATACAACTCTACCATGCAGGCTTTTACTAACGCAGCCGGATATAATGCCACTGAAAACCAGCTTGCTACCATAGACAGCTTAAAACAACAGTACTGGAAATTTGAGCATAATGCAGGATTGAGAGTATTCGAAAACCAAGCTCTATCTGACCGATATGAAGCTGCGGCTATTCATTTCAGTAATGCGATTCTCATAAAAGAAGATGCGTTAAGCTCGTACAAAAACCTTGCCATCGCTCATTACGAAAGAGGCAATATAGATGAAGCCATTAATAATTTTAAAGCAACTGAAGAGCTTGTTGACAACGTGCCTCTCGATATTTATGAAAACCTGGGATATCTCTACCTCGAAAAAGGGAACCCCGATCAGGCTATCTATTATTATACATTGGCCGACCAGCAAGTCACCGATAATTTCAACATCTCTTTTGGACTGGTAAACGCCTACATCTCGAAAAGAAATCACGAAAAAGCAGTGGATCTTCTTGAAATGCTGGTTGACCAAAATCCTCAAAACTCTACCCTCAGAAATGTATATGGCACCCAACTCTACGAGATAACAGCAACAATTATGAAGGATCTCAGATCTGCTTATCAGAACCATGATTCCAGTATGGTAGAGCAGATACGATTTGAAGCCGAGGGCATGGGAGAACTGGCTGAAACACAACTCATTGAATCTTTCAAAAGAGACACCGCCAATACAGATTATGTTGAAAGCCTGGCTGTATTTTATAACAACCTTGCTGCTCAATATTTTGCACTTACCAACGTAGCATTTGAAACCGATATACAGCAGCTTAATCAAAAAGGACTCTCACTGGTGGATCTGGCCATTCGATATTATTCAATGCTGACTGAGGCTGATCCTCAAAATTCAGAGTATAGTACCAAACTAGCTACTCTGCACACTATTAAAGAAAACCGTTCTACAACCGAATAAATCCATATATGCGCTTTAATACAAAAACGATTCATGCCGGACAGGAAATCGAAGAGACCTCCGGCGCTGTGATGCCCCCTATTTTCCAAACTTCAACCTATGCACAAAAAGCTCCAAACGTACATCAGGGGTATGATTATGCCCGGGTTGGAAACCCCACACGAACTGCTCTCGAAAAAATGATTGCAGGGCTTGAAGGTGCTGACGAATGTGCTTGCTTTTCGAGCGGTGTTGCCGCTATGGATGCATTGATGAAGATGCTCCGCCCCGGCGACCATGTGGTAACCACCAATGATTTATATGGTGGATCGTACCGGCTGTTTACTAAAGTATTTGAGCCATACGGTATCGACTTTACTTTTATTGATATGACAGACCTGAAAGCGGCTGAAGAAGCCATCACTGAAAACACGCGACTCATGTGGATTGAAACACCCACCAATCCATTGCTCCGAATCGTAGACATTGAAGCACTGGTAAACATTGCCAAGCCAAACGATATACTAACCGTGGTAGACAATACCTTTGCCTCTCCATATTTGCAACGCCCTATTGAAATGGGAGCAGATGCTGTTATGCACTCCGCAACTAAATACCTGGGCGGGCACTCCGATGTGATTCATGGAGCTGTAGCCAGCTCGAATAAAGAGATTATGGAAAATCTTCGTTTTCAGGTAAAAACAGGAGGAGCGGTACCAGGCCCTATGGACTGTTACCTTGTTTTAAGAGGCATTAAAACCCTAAGCGTACGTGTACAACGCTCAGTCGATAATGCTAAGAAAATTGCAGACTTCCTCTATAGCCATCCTAAGGTTGACTCTGTTAATTACCCGGGCCTGGAATCTCATCCTCAGCACCAAATAGCCAAAAAACAAATGGATGATTTTGGTGCCATGCTCTCGTTCACACTCAAAGATGATTCGATTGAAGCTGCAAACTCTTTTATGAGCAGTACTCATTACTTTACCCTGGCCGAAAGCCTGGGAGGTGTTGAATCCCTGATCAGCCACCCGGCATCCATGACTCACGGATCTATCCCCAGGGATGTACGTGAAAAAGCAGGGCTTAAAGACTCCTTAATTCGAATCTCTGTAGGCATTGAAGACGCCGACGATTTAATCAATGATTTGGACGGTGCTTTTTAAATTTTATTAGCGGTTCATTCTAATCATTTTGTATCTTTGGAGCGCAGAAAAGCGCTTACAATCCCTTAAATTTAATTTTTTCTATTCATGCGAGAAGTAGTTGTAGTATCAGCCAAGAGAACCCCCATTGGCGCCTTTGGAGGCAGCCTTTCATCCTTTACCGCTCCCGAACTTGGAGCTGCCTCAATTTTAGAGGTTATCAAGTCGAGTGGAATTAAACCTGCAGATGTACAGGAAGTGGTGATGGGTAACGTATTATCAGCCGGTATCGGGCAGGCGCCTGCACGCCAGGCTGCACTTAAAGCAGGTTTATCGCAGCTTACCCCGGCAACTACGGTTAATAAAGTATGCGCTTCCGGAATGAAGGCTATTATGATTGCCGCCGATCAAATTCGACTTGGCGAGGCTGATATTATTGTGGCCGGTGGAATGGAAAGTATGAGTAACGTCCCTTACTACCTTCCCAAACAGCGTTTTGGCTCAAAATACGGACACACTAAAACAGAAGACGGTATTGTAAAAGATGGCTTATGGGATGTATACAATGAATACCTCATGGGTAATGCCGCTGAGCTTTGTGCGGATGAATGTAACATCAGCCGGGAGCAGCAAGACGAATTCGCTATTACTTCTTACAAGCGAGCTATAGAAGCCCACGAAAAAGGCTATTTCGAAGATGAGGTCATCACCATAAAAGTAAAAGACCGGCGGGGAAATGTAACCGAAGTAAAAAAGGATGAAGAATTGGATAAAGTTCGTTTTGAAAAAATTCCAAATCTACGCCCCGTCTTCAATAAAGAAGGTACCGTAACCGCTGCGAATGCCTCCAGCATAAATGATGGGGCTGCTGCTGTGTTACTGATGAGTGCTGAAAAGGCTAAAGAGCTGGGACTAACTCCCATTGCTAAGATTAAAAGCCATGCCAGTGCTGCAAAAGCGCCCGAATGGTTTACAACTGCTCCTTCCGATGCCATCCCTATTGCCCTGGAACGTGCCGGCATATCTAAAGATAATATTGATCTTTTTGAAATCAATGAAGCATTCTCAGTAGTGTCATTGGCTAACAACCAGATTCTTGAACTTGATGCAGAGAAAGTAAACATCCACGGTGGAGCAGTAAGTATTGGTCATCCCCTGGGATGCTCGGGAGCACGTATTATTGTAACCCTGCTCCATGCCTTAAAACGCACAAACGGTACTTATGGTTGTGCAGGTATCTGTAATGGTGGAGGCGGAGCATCTTCCATGGTTGTGGAAATGCTGTAATTCATTTTTTTGAGATTTTAAATTTTTTAGTTGACATTATAGTTCATCCAATATATTATTGGGCTGACCCAAAAAATAAAACCATCTTACTACATAGAGCTACAGTTACTATTCTTTTAAAGCACTAAACTTTTAAAAAACTGAACTCGGGTAAATTTTGGTAACAGGTCAACTTATAAAACAATCTCTCCTATAGATATACTGCTACGATAAGTTCCGCGTTGGACAACGTGTGATAATAGTATAATCCAAAACGTACAGATGTTAACCAGACTGCTCTTTATAAGTAGTTTGCTATGTTTATTAGTTGTTCCTGATCTCTTTGGTCAGCAATTAAAAGTAGTAGCAGAAACTCAAAATTTTACCGACTACGAGTTCGTCAATGATGAACTCAAGGTGCTCTCACCATATGAGCTGAAAGTACCGGTACGTAGCGGTGTACCCCGGTTCCAGGTGTTGGAACAAAGTGTACGGGAAATACACACCTCTATACCAGAGACCAAAGCTACAGTACTGGCGCTGTCAGATTTTGAAGCCCCACTTATACAAGTATCACAGCCCGGAAAGTACAGAGGTAAGATTATCAGTTCTGTAAGCGTCAATATAGCTCGGGCTGGGAAAGAGAGCTCCAAAATTTTACAAAAACTTCACCTCAGGGTATATAAGCAAGGTGACGCTATTCCTGCTTCATCTGCTTTCAGGCAAGTTTCGCTTGCAGATCATCCCCTTTCTGCCGGTAAGTGGTATAAGATTCCCATCACTAAAAATGGCATCTACCAGCTTACCGAAGAATATTTGACTGAACTTGGATTGGAGCTAAGTACTGTCAACCCTCAGCATATCCAGCTCTGGGGTACCGATGGCTACCAGCTTCCCGAAGCTAATAGTGAACCAACTTCTTCTTTTAAGCAAATCCCCATTCTTGTGGAAGGCGAAAATGATGGAACCTTTAACAACAACGACCGGATCCTCTTTTTTGCCAACAGTCCGCATAAAATTATTAAAGAAGGTTCCGAGTATGAGCATAAGCTGCATCCCTACAGTAACGAAAAATATGTATTCCTCACCATAGCCCAGAGCAATGGCCTGCGGTTAAATCCTCAAAACACCAACCTGTCTCCTTCCAGAACCATTACTACATTTCGTGATTTTATATGGAAAGATGAAGAACTCCACAAGAGTGAAGAAGGCATACGTTCGGGACGGTTTTGGCTGGGACAACGCTTTAATGCTTCTGCAAAAGGCATAGAAACTTCAATATTCCAAGATACGCTCCCTGGTATTGTCTCTGGTACTCCTGTTAAACTAGATGGGCGCCTGGTGGGGCGATCTATACAAAGGATGTATTTTGATATCGCATTCAATAATCAGGAAGTAAAACGATATTCAATAACCCGAATTAATAAATACAACGATAGCGATGGTGCATCTGCAAGAGTAGCCAATATAAATGAGACCCTGAATTCTTCTATTATTCAGAATGGTATTATTAATATCACGGCTACGATGGATCATAATGAATCCAACAGTACAGGTTTCATCGATTGGTTGAATATTTCTGTAGAAAGATCGTTAACCGCTATCAACAACCGCCTCTATTTTTACTCTCCGGATGATGGAGCAAATAATGAAATTGGCCGTTATAGAATAAATGGTTTTTCGTCCCAGCCCCTGGTAATGGATGTCACCGACCCAACTACCCCTAAACTATTGGAATCAACTTCTTCCGGAGACAACTATGACGTGCTATATTATACAGGCAATGATTTACAGTTTATAGCCCAGTCAAACTTTTATATCCCCCAGCCTGGCGTATCCGTAGCAAATCAAAATTTACACGGCCTGGACTATTTCCCTGATTACATTATCATTACTTCAGAGGAATTCCTGCAATCGGCCCAGGAACTCGCAGCCTACCGGGAAACAAGAGATGGATTTGCTTCTGTAATTGCCACCCAAAATCAGGTCTTTAACGAGTTCTCGAATGGAGCCTCGGACCCTGCTGCTCTCAGAAATTTTGTGAAATACCTTTGGGATCGTGCATTGGACGCATCCGGCAAACTGCCTGAGTACCTGCTTCTTTTTGGGGATACAACCTTCGATTATAAAGGCATCATAGAAGACAGCTATACAAATCATGTGCTCACCTATCAAACCGAAGAATCTTTAAGCAGGAGAAATTCTTTTGCCACCGACGACTTCTTCGCCTTTATGGATGATGATGAAGGAGATATTTATGACAATGGGAAAACAGCCCCTACTGCAATGGTAGATATAGGTGTGGGGCGTATTTCTGCTCAAACAAAACAAGAGGCGGCCATCGCCGTCAACAAAATTAAACGGTACGAGAACCCAGACAATACCGGTGAATGGCAAAACCTGTTTACCTTTACAGCAGACGATAACTTCCCCCAGACCAACAATAGAGATTTACATGTTATAAATGCAGATGGTACAGCCGAGCGAATGGACATCATTAAGCCAGGATTGCGTATCAAAAAAATTTACGAGTTTACCTATCCAAGTGAAATTACCGGGTCGGGCAGAAAAGTACCGGGAGCCACCGCAGATTTTATTCAGTCAATTAATGACGGTACCCTGGTTATCAATTATTCGGGGCATGGAAATGAACAAACGCTGTCGGATGAAAGCTTATTTGATTCTAATCTTATCCCTTCCTTAACCAACGAAGACAAACTCACTGTTTTTGTAACAGCAACCTGCCAGTTTGGCCGTTATGATGATATCAATAACCAATCCGGAGCAGAAAAATTAATTTTTGCTGCAAAGGGCGGAGCCGTCGCCTCCTTCACCACTACAAGAGTGGTTGTTACCAGTGGCTCCATCAGTAACAGAACCAATTATGGTTTAAATGTAGGCCTTTCACAAAATATGGTAAACAGCCAGCAACAAAAGCCGCTTCGTTTTGGGGATATCTACAGAAATACTAAAAATACACTCATCAATGGCCGGCTGATTGTTGAAAGTATAAACAGTAAGAAATTTATTTTCCTGGGCGATCCAGCTGGGCAATTTCGCCTTCCGGAAAACAATGTACAACTCACTTCTATCAACAATTTCAGCTCACTGGATGAAGATACTACTCTGACCATCCGCGCGCTGGACCGTCTGCAGATTCAGGGGCAAATCACTGATCACGCCAATACCCCCCTGACCAATTATTCAGGAGAAGCTACTATAACCATTTTTGATGCCAGCAGAACCGTTAAACTTCCCAACTATGAATTTGTAACAGAAGGTAATTGCTATCTCGAAAACTGCTCCTACGCTGTAGAGAGAGATATTTTATTTAAAGGAAAAGCAGCCATTACAAACGGAGCCTATACTACAGAGTTTATTGTCCCCAAAGACATCCGTTTTACAGATGCAACAGGCCGGATTGTAACTTTTGCCGATACTGAAGGAACAACGGCTGGTGGATCGTTTACAAAAGTGAATTTTAACGGGGTTAATCCCGATGCCGAAAATGACGGCACAGGCCCTCAGATGGATGTCTTCTTAAATAATGAACGATTTGTAAATGGAAATTTGGTGAACAATTCACCCACTTTAATTATTGAACTTGATGATGAATCAGGCATAAATACAACAGGAACAGGAGTAGGACATGAAATAATTGCTACAATCGATACTAAACCACAACAATCTTTTGTGCTCAACGATTTTTATGAGGGCACATTAAATGATTTCACACAGGGCCGTATCGAGTATCCTCTGGATCAACTTCCAGAAGGTAGCTATACCCTTAAGGTTCGTGCATGGGACGTGCATAACAACCCCTCAGAGAAAGAAATATTCTTTGAAGTTGCATCGGATAACAACCTGGAAGTTAGAAATATCTATAATTTCCCGAACCCGATGAATAATGCAACCAAATTTACGTTTGAACACAACCAGCCGGGTAATCCACTTGATGTTTCCGTTCGTATATACACACTGAGTGGAAAACCAGTTCAACATATTAAAGAGTCACTTTTAACCACAAGTTCTTATGCCAGTATTTCATGGGATGGCCGTGACCGGGATTATGATCGCCTGGGTAACGGTACTTATATTTATGTGCTTCGGGTTGCAGCGAATACCCCGAAAGGAAGAAAAACAACAGAAAAAATCGAAAAGCTCGTAATCATCCGATAACCTCTTTTTTTTAGTGCAAATACATTATATTTAACTACTCAAACAAACTAATATTTATGAAAAAGACAGTATTTATTTTAGCAGGTCTGTTTTTATTTTTACCTGCTCTATCTAATGCACAAGTTGGTATTACAGCCGTTCCATTCTTACAAATTGAGCCCGATTCAAGGGCAGCAGGAATGGGTAACACTGGTGTTGCGATCGCAGATAATGCATCTGCTCTATTCTGGAACCCTGCGGGCCTTGCTTTTCAACAAGATCAAGGGAATCAAGCCAGTATAACACACTCCAACTGGCTGGCAAATTTTGAGGTAAATGATCTCTTCTACGATTATATAGTTGGCAAATACTATATAGAAGGAATTGGTACCATTGGTGCTCACCTCACCTACTTAAATCTTGGGGAACAAGCGCAAACTAGTGAAGATGGCCCAACAGTAATTTCTCGGTTTAATAGCTATGAATTAGCCCTGGGAGTTTCCTATGGATTTGAAATAACTAAGAATTTTGCTGCCGGAACCAGCATGCGGCTTATCTACTCAAGTCTTGCAAGTGGTGTGAGTGGTCCGGGAATCTCAGCTCAAAAAGTAAATCCAGGAAGCAGTGTGGGAATGGATTTGTCGTTTCTCTATAGATCCGACCCCTTCACCATTGGGCAAAATAAAGCTGAATTCAGTTTTGGTACAAATTTATCGAATATAGGACCGGGTATTCAATACACTGATAATGCCCAAAAAGATCCCCTGCCTACCCTCCTCCGTTTTGGCTGGGCCCTCGACTTCGATCTGGATGAAGATGGAACCAACCGAATTAAAATTGCTAATGACATCTCTAAAGTGATGGCTCGGAAAGATACAACGAGCGACGTTGCGGCCGGCCCTATAGAGTCTATCTTTAAATCTTGGGATAGTTTTCAACACAATACCGGAAGTGGTGGATTTGAAACCGTAAGTTTACTGGAACAGTTTATGGTTGGTGCAGGTGCCGAATACTGGTATAATAATACATTTGCCCTACGTGGCGGTTACTACTACGAAGATCCCAATAATGGAGATCGCCAATACATCACCTTTGGGGCAGGTATCCGGTATGACCTGCTGGGGGTCGATTTTAGTTATATTAAAACCCTGGAAGAAGAACACCCACTTGCAAACACCCTCAGATTTAGTCTGCTACTGAACTTTTAATACATGAAATATTTGATGTGTTTCCTGAAGAGCATGTTAGTTTTTGGCATGCTCTTTCTTTTTGTTGAAGAAGAATTAAATGCTCAGCACCTTGAAATTAAGCGTTCCCACGCAATTTCCTCATCTGCTGTAGAACCACTAAGCCGGCCTGCTACCGGTACACTGAACCTGATAGCCATCATGGTAGAGTTCCAGGCCGACGCCAGCAGGTATACATCCGGAACCGGAACATTTGGTCCGGGCGGGCTACCCTACCTTGAACGTGCCGATGACATTCGAATTGACCCTCTCCCGCATAACAAAATATATTTCGAATCTCACCTGGAGTTTGCAAAAAACTACTACGAAAAGGCTTCCGACCATAAGCTTACTATCAACTATAAAGTGCTTCCCAAGGTATATAAACTAGATAAGGAGATGGCAGCCTATTCTCCAACCGGAGAAACTTTCACAAATGAAAAAATTGCACAACTGGCCAGAGACGCCTGGCAAGAGGTAGAAGAACAGGGTGGCTTTGATGCTGAAGGACTGGATCCTGAAACCACGGCATTTGTCATCTTCCACGCAGGCGTTGGCAGAGACATTGAACTTACAGGCACCAGCCTGGATATTACCCCCCAAGACATCCCTTCACTTTATCTGCCCAAAGAACAACTCGGCCATTTGCTTGACAATCCTTCATTTGATGGTTTCCCAATCAACGATGGCACATTCAGAATCACCAACTCTTTAATCCTGCCGCGCACAGAATCGCGCCGGGGGCTGGATGTTTCCGACAGTGAATTTGTACTATCGCTGTCAATTAATGGTTTACTTACGGCCTCAATAGGCAATCACCTTGGCCTTCCCGATCTGTTTAATACCGATGACGGTAATCCTGCAATTGGCCGTTTCGGGCTTATGGATGGCGCCGGGTTTTTTGCCTACAATGGATTGTTGCCTCCGGAACCTTCTGCATGGGAAAAAATATTCCTGGGCTGGGAATCTTCCTTCCTCATCGATACGGATACTCAGGGAGATATTTTGCTTGAAGCTTCCTCACTTAATGCAGAAAATAACATCGCTCGTTACAACCTGTCTTCTTCCGAATACTTTTTAATTGAAAACCGACACCGCGATCCTGATCAAACAGGCATTACACTTACTATCCGGGACTCAACAGGCATAGAAACCCTCCTTACGTTCACCAATGAAGACGATGCATTTATTTTCCAGGAATCCCAATTTGACACGCTCTTAGCACCCGGGGTTGTAACAGATGCTGATAATTTTGATTTCAGCTTACCCGGGGGGATGGATAATGGTGCTGATGGGGAAGAGGATACCAATGATGACCGTGAACTAAATGGCGGGATCTTAATCTGGCATATTGATGAAGCTATGATTAACAGCCAGCTTTCAAGTGGCGGGATAAATAACAACCGTTTCAGGCGTGGGGTAGACCTCGAAGAAGCAGATGGTGCCCAGGATATAGGTCCTGGCATCCCCGGATCATTAAACAATAGCGTAGCTTTTGGGACCAGCTTCGATTTTTGGTGGAGCCAAAACAATTACCGGGTTATTCGGCAAAACGGCTCTATTCAGTTATATGAAAACCGTTTTGGTGCCGACACCTATCCCAATACCAACAGCAATACGGGTGCTCCTTCTTTTTTTGAACTTTACGATTTTTCGGATAATCTGCCGGTGGCCAGTTTCAAAATAAGAGCAATTAGCCCGGAAGAAGGCCCCTCATTATCACATGATACTTCCCTCAATACAACTTCTGTTCACAGTCCGTTGCAGGATACCTATTCGAAGAATTTCCCGCTTGCCTTAGATCAAATAACCGAGAATGGAGAATCCTATGTGGTAGTTCCTTCAGCAGCTGGAGATTTTATCTATTCTCTCACTTCTAAATCTGTACAGTCGCTGAATAATGAGGTTTCCCGGCAGGCGTATACAGGTCCACCCCTGGTCACCGTTAGCAGTATAGATCAAGGACAGGAAATTACCCTGAAAAAGTGGGAGCGGGGTTCAGGGAACCAATGGGTTTCAACGGCAGAGCATACCATCCCTGCCAATAGCGGGCTGACCAGTTCCGAAAACAATAATACGCTCGAAATAGATGCCAGCACTTATGGAATCAACCTTACCCCCTTTACTCTCGAGCCTAATTACAGAAACGAAGCCGTACAACAATCCAAGATCTTAAATAACCACTATTCGCGCGTAGTCCAGGGACAGGTCGAGTTTGTTAGTGATGAAAACATTCCCAGCTATTCCCCAGGCAGTTCAACCAACCGATTATATACAGGTTCTGTTGAACTCTTGGATGGCAACACCGGCTTTTTCATACTTACGGAAGGGAAACTTATTTTTGTAAATCCGGCCCACTCCTCCCCTTTTACTACTTTATATAAAAGTGAGCACATTGGGTGGCCGGCTATTGTTGATTTCAATCATGATCAACAGCTTGATTTTATATTTGTTGATTACACAACCAACCAGCTCATTGCTGTAAATCAGAATGGCGGTATTCTGGACTTTTTCCCGCATAACCCCGGCAGAGGCATCCGCATATCGGGTACTCCCCTTGTAGCTGATCTTGAAAATGACGGAAACCCGGACCTGGTAGTACCCAGCCGCGACAGCCTGAGTTTTAACCTTCACCTCTTTGATCATACGCTTAGCGAACATTCATTTTCTCCCCTGTACACAGGTGGAATAAACAACCCGGATGCTCTCCCCCTAAACCCTGTGCTAATTACAGACCAGCTTTTTGCGGTAAGCCCACAGGGAGACTTAAAAAGCTGGAAATTCGATGAAATAGGCTCCGTTCGGTGGGCGGGCAAATATGGAAATCACCCCTATAATAAGGTGAGTGCATTATTAGCTGAAGACAATACTCCGAAACCAACCTTTTCGGTTTTGAACGATGCTGAAACATATAATTGGCCCAACCCTTCCAATGATCATACCTATATCCGTTTTGAAGTTGCCGAACCGGGTGGTAAAGTTGAAATAAAAATAGCCAACTTAAGCGGACGTATTATTTTTGAACAAGAGGCAGAAGCAATGGGTGGTGCTCCGGAAGAGATCAGAGTAAATACATCAAACTGGGGAAATGGCGGCTATTTTGCCCTCGTAAAAGCCACGGTAAATGGAGAAACAGAAACTAAACTCATCAAAATAGGAGTCGTTCATTAATGAGTACTCTTAACCATTATATCATCCTGCTTCTTGCATTCGCTATTGTACCTGTTACTGCTTTTTCCCAGACAGATCCACAGTTTTATGATTATCCCCAAAACCACCTGAACTGGTATACCATAGAAAGCACTCATTTCAAGATACATTTCCAGGAAGGCAATAGTCGCTCGGCAAAAGTTGTATCGCGTATCGCAGAAGAAGTCTATAATCCCATTACTGAGCTTTACGACTATGAGCCCGATTCCAAAATCAGTATTGTGCTCAAAGACCGCGAAGATTATTCCAATGGCGCGGCCTACTTTTTCGATAATAAAATTGATATCTGGCTTCCGGCCCTCGACACCCCCCTGCGGGGTACCCATAACTGGCTCAGGAATGTGATATCTCATGAATTCACGCATATCATCCAAATACAGAAAGGGATGAAGCGCAAACGCAGCATTCCGGCTCTCTACCTGCAATGGCTTTCGTATGAGGATGTTCGCCGTCCGGATGTGCTATATGGGTTTCCCAATGGAATTATAACTATGCCTTTTGCCTCGGTTAATATTCCTGCCTGGCTGGCTGAAGGTACCGCACAATACCAAACAGCCGGACTCTATTACGATACCTGGGACAGCCATCGTGATATGCTCCTGAGAACCCGTATCCTCAACAACACCTACTTTACTCTTGAAGAGATGGGCACATTCTCATCCAAGACCAGTCTTGAGCGCGAAACTGTTTATAACCAGGGGTATGCTTTCGTTATTTACCTGGCGGATCGTTTCGGGGAAGATGTGTTAAGAAAAATCACAGACGCCCTCAGTCAATCTAAAGTGTATAATGTATCAGATGCCATCAAAGTTGCTACAGACATTGATGGAAACCAGGTATTCCAAGACTGGATTCAAGAGCGCAAAGAATTCTACACAGAAGCTGTCAGTGCCCTTGATACCACTCAATCCCAATATCAGGAAAAAGATGGCTTTCTGAACTTCCACCCGGTCCTCTCTCCAGACGGAACAAAACTGGCTTATATCTCAAACAAAGGGTTCGACTATTCTCTGCTCGCTCTATACGTTAAAGACCTCCATGGAAAGGAGAAAGAAATAGCTGTAGTTGATAATCAGCATTTTTATGAAGAAGGGAATCACGTAAAAGCAGAAGACCCTTTAATTCTGTTGTTGAGTACCTCTTTCTCTTTCTCTCCTGATGGGAAAAAGATGGTGTACTCTATCAACAAAAGAAATAAGTATGGTGAGAATTATAAAGATATCTATGTGTATGACTTGGAGAGTGAAGAAAGTTCAAGATTAACACACAGCTCCCGTATTGAATCTCCTGCCTGGAGCCCCGCTGGAGATCAGATTGTTGCCATCCAATACCATAAAGGTACTCAAAACCTGGTCCTGCTTAATCCGGACCAGCCCGATTCGCTACAACAGCTAACCAACTACAAACATGGCGAAACCATTTTTACTCCTCAATGGGATGTCGATGGTTCTCGTATTTTTTATGCTAAAGCCCGCAAAGGCAACCGGGATATCTTCGTGTACTCCCTGCCCGAGCATACGGCTGCTCCCCACCTGGAAAATGAACACATTGACTACCGGGACCCTAAAATTGGCCCCAACAGTAAGTACCTGTATTACTCTGCAAACCCAGACGGCATTTTTAATATCTACCGCCACCCGTTGATCGATGCCACGGATTCCGAAAAAATAACCAGTGTACAGGGAGGAGCTTTTATGCCCGAAGTAAGCCAAACCAATGGCGTATATTTTTCAGAATATGAACATGACGGGTACAAAATAAAGTCAATGTCTGAGGTCCCTTCAACAAAACAAGTGGCTCGCATGGGATTTTACGATCCGGTTTACCCAGAGTTCTCCCAACAAAATGAACCGGATGCATACATACAGTCGCTCAATTCATTTGATGACAGTGATATTCAACCTTTTGATGAACAAACCCTGGCGGTTGCCGATACCGGCTCTTATTCCTTTAACTTAGAAACCCTGAATGATGATTCTGAACGGGTTTTCAAACATTATGAAGATACCTACACGGGCTTTAGCTTTTTCCCGGTACTCCGTTTCGACAATTATTCTCAAGTCAATGGGAGCAACAGCGGTCTGGTTAAAAAAGGACAATTTGGACAGCTTGGAGAAAACCTCTTCAGAGATATGAAACCCGGGTTTTATTTCTCTTCCAGGGATGTTATTGACAAACTTTCCCTGTTCGGCGGGCTCATGCTCGGAGTGGGGTCAAAATCTCCCGGAAGTATTGGAGGGTTCTTTCAGCCAAGTCACCTTTTTGGTCTCGACCGTGATGCATTCCTTATTGCTGAACACCGTGGGCTGCCATTTATTAAACGCAGCTGGTCTCCCACCATTTCATTGGAAATCTTCAATCTCCGGCGAAATGTGAAAGATGGCCTCTCCATTGAAGAGTTCCCCTGTACCTCCTGCCTGCCCGACACTGTGAACACTGATATTGCCTACGACATTTGGGAGGCTAACCTTTATCTAAGAAGTAAACTAAGCCGTGCCAGTTTAATTGAACTGGGTTTGAGGTACAGTCCATACAGAGTGTCTACTGATAATTTCTACTCCAGGGAGTTACAAGCTTTTGTCTCAGGTTCCTCTTCCGAGTACTTCAAAGGAAGTCGGTTGTCAGCCTCCTACACCTTCGACTATTATCGATACTCCACCGATGGTGATATTGCCCCGATTGGGTTAAAAGGTTATCTGAGATATCAGTATGAACCCTCAAAGCTCCTTGAAGAATATGAAATTAAGGAAGGGGCATTGCGTCCATTATATAAACTATCGAAAAACCATTCTTCCGAAATCCATTTGCGTTATGGGTTCAGAACCAAAGGCGGACAGGCATTCCAGGCGCGTGTACGAGGCTTCAACTACTTTAACAAACCGGGAGACTCTTTTTACACTGATTATATAGGTGGATTCATGGGAATGCGCAGTTATCCCTATTTTGCTATTGGAGGAAACACTACGGCATTTGCCAGTTTATCCTGGTTCACTCCTATTTATAAAAATATTACCAAGCAGGCAGGTCCCTACACACTTGATAAGCTTTACGCCCGTTTCTTTTTTGAAACCGGCAACGGATGGAGAAGCCCTTATGATACCGGCAACAATCTAAAGGCCGGTATTGGCGCCGAAATCCGGATGGCGCTGAATGGATATTACCTGTTTCCGCTTAAGTTTTTTATAAGTACATCCTATGGATTTAACCAATTTGATCTCATACTCCCCGATGACTTCATCACCGGTTCCCAAAGTAATAATGTATCATATGGAAGAGAATTACTGTTTCATTTTGGGTTAACTTTTGATTTTGAGCTTTTATGAAAAAATTTATTCTATGCATACTATTAGTTAGCTGTTTGCACATTTCGGCCATAGCGCAAACTGTTACAGCCCTAAGCGGAAATATTATAAAATTGGAAAAGAAACCTGAACAATCTAACCAGCTATCTGACCCAATCAGTATTGCCGACTTCAGATATCAGCGAACGGATATCAGCCAGTCATCTTTTATCGATGCCCCCAGAAACAAGCCCGGAGTTGCTTTTTTAGCCTCAGCTCTTGTTCCGGGTAGCGGGCAGGCAGCCAATGGTAAATGGGTACGCGCCGGCGTTTTCCTGGCCACCGAGGTTGTTGGCATCATTTATCATTTGGATCAACAGCACAAAGCTGAACGCCGAGAACGTGCCTACGAAGCCTATACCCATAAAAACTGGAGTGTGATGGCGTATGCCCAATGGCTGGTTAAATACTCGCAGGTACACCAACTCAATAATAACTGGCAACAACTCGAATCTGCCATCAATGGTAAAAACCCTGACTTCAGCAATACCACAAACGACTGGGCCAAAGTTAATCTTTCACTTCTTCATGAAACAGAACGAAAAACCCCTTTTATTCTAAATGATCCGGACGGATGCTCGACGAATGAGTCGGTTTCATGTAACCGAAAGAGTAATTTCTCTCATAACTTGCCTGACTACGGTTCACAGCAATATTACGAATTGATTAGTAAATACTATCAGTTTCAGCCGGGTTGGAGAGATTTTTATAATGAAGCCGTGAATACATCTTCTGCCAATTATGATCCCACCCATATATTCGCCTATATGTGGAATGGCCAAGACCAGCCTTTTGACATGTTTTATAACGGGCGCGATCAGGCTCAGCTTTTTAATGATAATTACCGAACAGCCGGGAACATACTGAAGCTGTTATTGGTAAATCATGTAGTTTCTGCTTTTGATGCTTATTTTACGGTGAAATTAAAAAACAGCCGGATTGAAGCTGAAACCAACCTGATGAGCCGGGAACAACTTTCACTAACATGGCATTTTTAAACGTACGATTCCGTGAATTCTCATGATCAAAAAGATTCTTACCAGTAAAAAATTCTACCTGAGCCTTCTGGGCTTTGCAGTAGCCGGGGCAGGTTTGCTACTCCTCTTTGATTCGGTGCTTATGCCGGCCTACACCAATTATAATGAAGGCATTACAATTCCGGATGTAACACAAGTATCTCTTGAAGAAGCGGAAAGCATTCTTGCCAGTTATGGCCTTCGCTACGAGGTGGCTGATCGAAGAGCAAATTCGGCCTATCCTGCTGACTATGTTATTGACCAGGCTCCTGCCCCAACCAAAATTGTAAAACCAAACCGTAAAATATACTTAACGGTGAATACCGCTATTAAGCCCCATGTGGTGGTTCCCAATGTAGAAAATCTATCCATCCGAAATGCCGAAATTCAACTCCAGAACTATGGCTTAAAAGTAGGTTCCCGCAGCTATGAATCTTCTCGTTTTAAAAATGTGATTCTCCGGCAGTCTATCCCCGAAGGTACAACCGTAGAAAAAGGAACCGTCGTTGATTTGGTTGTAAGCGATGGCCTGGGGAACCGTATGATTGAGGTGCCTGAAATAACAGGCCTGAAGCTTCCCGAAGCCCAGCTAAAACTCAGAGAAGCCGGTTTCAGAATCGAAATTCGTTTTCAACCAGCCAAAGATGTCCCTCCAAACACAGTATTGGATTATTCCCCAAAAGAAACTAAAATAATTGAAGGTGAAACCTTAACTTTGGTGATATCGGAACGCTTCGAAGCTATTGAACAAATCGAAAGCAGTGCTATAAATGTAGACTCAACCGATAATAACCAAACTACACCCCCAGACTCGCTGGATAACTAATCACTCAAAAACTGAAATGAATTTCGACCTGCCGATACTTGCCCCATCTATTCTTGCTGCTGACTTCTCACAACTGGGTACAGATATAAAAGATGCTCTTGACGGTGGTATGAAATGGGTGCATTGCGATATCATGGACGGGCACTTTGTCCCGAACATAAGCTATGGACCAAGTATCGTTAAAGCCGCACACAAGGCGGCTCCCGATGCTTTTATTGACGTGCACCTGATGATTGAGAATCCCGATGCATACATTAAGGATTATGCCGATGCCGGGGCCGACCTTATTTCTGTTCATTATGAGACATGTCCACACCTTCACCGTTCCATTCAGCATATAAAAAACTATGGTATAATGGCCGGAGTGGTTGTGAATCCTGCCACCTCTCTTCATCTTATTGAGCCTATCCTTCCCTATGTAGACCTGGTTTTGATCATGAGTGTAAACCCCGGTTTTGGAGGCCAAAGCTTTATTGAAAGCACTTATCAGAAACTCGAGAAACTGGCCGCCATGCGCAAAGAAAAAGACCTCGGTTTTTTAATAGAAGTAGATGGCGGGGTGAGCCTTGACAATATCACCAAAGTGGCCGAATCAGGAGCTGATATATTAGTAGCAGGGAGTGCTGTATTCAAAGCTGACAACATCAGCAAAAGCGTAGCCGAGCTCATCAAAAAACTTCCCGGTTAATACTTATAATGCTCCACCTCGGTCCTCTCCTTCAGGAAAGGAAGGTTTTTCTTGGTGGTAATTAAAGTTTTCCTCGTTACGGTGCTCTGCTTCCAACTAAAAACAAATCCCCAAAGCCAATGGCATCTGAATCAATCAGGACAGATGATGGAGTTTACAATCTCATAATCCATCTGACCGATCACCGGTCTGATGGATGGCTAAGGGCTTTGTTACTTGAATCCACCCATTGGTCGAACGAGCCTGAAGTTCTCGGACCAAGTGCCGGTATAAATCAGGGGCATCCAAAACATGCGGTAAAATCCTGGCTCAAACCCCCGCAGTATGAACCAGGATTTTAGGGATTACCAGGATGTGTAGAATTATAAGAAGCATCTTGCCAATTCTCTCAATCCAACATAATTCTGGTTTATCCTTTGACTTTTTTTAGTTGGAGGCAGAGCCGTCATAAAACGTTAGGTAGTAGAGCTACGGAACGAGGTAAAACATTCAAAACATATAACGTTCAAAATGCTTTTTGAAATACTCCCCATCACCCGAATTAAATGCTAATAACCCACCAACTTTATCATTAATTGATGAATAGACAATAATATTGTTTTGAAAATTCCTTACTGCTTTATCACTTACTTTGATATTAAATGCATGCAAAAATCGGTCATTATAATTCACAATATATTCTACATGCTCCTCACTATCTACAAATATCAATATTTTACTATCAATCTCATAATCCCCTAAGATATGGAGTAGCTTATCTACACAAGAAGCACATGCAGATGTTGGAATATAGACGAAGATCTTGTTCTCAACAGATACTGGGAAATTAAAATCATCTTTCGATAAATTTAGAGCAAGATTTTTCTTCAGGTAATTATGTGCCGATTCTACAATTCTTGGGTTACTGGCTTCTTCTGCTTTATTAAGCTGTTTCTTTAGATATAACTCATTATAAGCTATTACAGAAATTAAGATAGCTAACAAAATCAAGGGTAATATTTTAAGCTTCATATCAAGCTATATAAAAGTTTTAGTCAAATTCATAAACCACAACATTGTGTTCCTCCTCGGTAGGATCGTACGCATAAATTCTACTGTGAATTTCATCCACCGCAAAGTAACGTACCGGCCGGCCGTCTAATGGATATTCGATAATCGCGTTCCCATTCCAATCAAACACTTGCACCTTACTATTCCATTTTCCTGACCTATAATCTTTTGCATGTACATTATAATTTAGCCCATAAATTAGATCTTTTTTAGCATCCAAATCTATAATTTGTTTCTTTATATCATTCATGATAGTTAACCCTGAAGTCAACTCATGTCTATAAGCGTCTCGTGATTCAAAAATTGATGAGCGGATTAAATTTCCCTGAAAATCAAAAAAATCTAATTCCCCTAAATACTGTGGAGCAGAAGCAATAAGACCTCTTTTTTTATTTACCACAACCGCCGACCTGTATACCAAAGACAATATATTATCTGGAATGGTAAAGTCTAATTTTGGTAAATAGGACACATTATAAAAATTGTCTGTCGTTAAATTATGAATAAGAATATTCCCACCACCGCCAGGGCTACCTACCAGTAAATCCTCATCCCAATAATGTACAAATGTTAAATATTTTTGGTCATTGAGTGGTGTTTCTAAAGAAAAGGTTTCATTTCCATTAATAAGTCTTTTCAAATTTATGCCAGCTATTTTATTTCTCTTGAAGTCATGGACATACAAAACAGGAGAATCATTGGCAGCATCATACCCGCTTTTCCGTAATGGAGTTACACTCAAAAAATCTCTTGGGCCCCTTCCCTCCTTTCCATACTCCTTTAGTAGCTTATGGGTATTGGTACTATAGATTCTCAGAAATGGGACATCTCTACTTGTGGCTACCACTAAAAACGTATCTACCACATTTAAATAGACATTGCCCTCACTAAAGACTGTAATCTCTTTAACCGGTGCTCCCGTCAAGCTTTGACTTGAGGTAAATTTAACCTGTTCATTTCCTGAACAATTGAGTATGAACACCAAACAAAAAACGAAAAAAAAAGGTTTTACTATAAGTTCTTTCATAATACATAATTAAAAAAGAAAGAAACCTAAAGACAATATTAAACCTACCGGTTTCATTTCCTTTATGAAGATAAATGCTATTCTGCTGTTAGGGTGCACTTACCTTGATTTCCAGCAGGAGGAGTATCCCAATATTCCCAATCACAAAATGCTGTTGTACCATGTGCACAAACACGATCTCTGTTTGCCCCACCTCCGTAGTGTTCTGTATCAATACATACTACCGTTGCACTTTGAAATCTAACAGATTCCACATTTACTACATCCTGTGGATTTTTTGCTTCTAATTCCCTGTGTAGATCCAGGCTGAAATTTATATTAAGAATAATTCCAACAGTTAATATAACTGACAAACTTAAAATTACTTTTCTATTTGTTTTCATAACCTACAATTAGATTGTTGTTTAGTAACAAATAAACAAATAAACAAATAAACAAATAAACAAATAAAGTCAAGATATTTTATCGAAATAAAATAAGTCATCGGGTAATGTCCCTATATTGTGTAAAGATAGAAAAGGTGCTGTCTAACAGGTAGATTTGGTTGTCATGCAACTGATAACCTAAAAAACCGATCGGACAACACCCATAAAGAGTAACGTAAAACCATCCAAGCTGTTGAGCAATCAACAGATCGAAATCACTAAATCGCTAAACCAGAAATCATTCAATCAAATATTCAATGACAGTGAGTGAGTTGAAATTTGTTGATTGAACGATTTATAAGATTTTCGATATTCAATTTTCAATGCAGCGATCTTTTGTGGCATTTGATCGTTTACACTACGCCGGCTATTTCATCCCCCAGCCCCTATCAGCCTGTTGAGTTCCCAAAACTTATTTCAGTTATGTTGAGTAGCCGTTAATTCTTATCTTATAGATTCAATTTCAACTTAGATAAACAACAGTATTATAGAAGACGAAAGAACAGTTACAGAAGTAATTATCAAGATCAACCATATTGATCCGGTATCGCTATTTGGACTGCATGACCGTAACATCCGCATATTAGATGGGCATTTTCCCGAAACTCGTTTTAATGCACGTGGAAACCGTATTAAGCTAACCGGCCCCAAAGAGGAAGTTGACCTGGCAGAAGACGTTGTAAAAGGCATGCTTGAGGTAGCGGAACGTAAATCCAGTGTATCAGAAGATGATGTAGAAACACTGGTAACCGTTAAAAGTGGTGTTCATAATGCAGGACGCCCCAATCCCATTAAGCTCGACCACGAAGGGAATGTTATTATTCATACCCATCGCGGGGAAGCGATACAAGCTAAAACTCCCGGACAAAAACGCATTGTTTCCTCCTCATCTATCCACGATATCGTCTTTGCCATTGGACCGGCCGGTACGGGTAAAACCTATACATCGGTGGCCCTGGCCGTTAAAGCCCTGAAAGAACGAAAAGTACGGAAGATCATCCTGGCACGTCCTGCAGTTGAAGCCGGCGAAAACCTGGGTTTTCTACCTGGCGACCTTAAAGAAAAAATTGATCCTTACCTTCGCCCTCTCTATGATGCACTTGAGGATATGATTGAACAGGAGCGGCTGGAATTAAACCTCGCTAAAAACATCATCGAAATTGCCCCTCTCGCCTACATGCGGGGTCGTACATTGAATAATGCTTTTGTGATTCTGGATGAAGCACAGAATGCCACCAATACGCAAATGAAGATGTTTTTAACCCGTATTGGGTTCAACAGCAGGGCTATCATCACCGGCGATATTACCCAAACCGATTTACCCCGCCGTCAACAGTCCGGGCTCATTTCTATTCAGAATATATTGCAAGATATAGAAGGCATTGATTTTGTATACCTGGGACAAGAAGATGTAGTACGGCACCGCCTGGTCCGGGATATTATCAAAGCCTATGACAAGTTTGAGAATAAAGACAGCTAAGTAGTACAGCCATAACCTACACTCTAAATTTTAGCCAATCAGATTGAAATCACTGCAACAAACATACGCTTCTGCTTTATATGAAGGCACGTTTTCGGTAGGACTTGACAAAAAGTTTGTCCGTATTTCAAATGATGAGGATGCAGTAAAAGGGGCACTAAAAATCTCCCTGAATCCTTTTTTGATCCACACAGTTGAACGGAAATATTTATTTGATTGCGGAATTGGTGAATTTGGGGAAGACACCGGCCCGGATATTATCCTCGGACACCTGGAACAACATGGCCTCACAGAATTCGATATTACCGACATCTTTGCCAGCCATCTGCATTACGATCATATAGGAGGACTGGCTCACAAGCAACATGGGTACTGGGAGCTTACCTTTCCCGATGCTAAGGTGTGGGTTTCCCGGAAAGGTTGGCAGAAAGCCATGAATATGGATCCCTACTATGATGATGAGAAAACTGAATTTATAAATTTTGTTGATGCCAGGGCAGATTTACACTTTCTTGATGAAGAAGATCAGCCGTATCCTGAGGTAACAGTACATAAAATTGGGGGGCACACCGAATTTCACCAGGTGCTGCTTTTTGATGATGGTAACCAAAAATACCTGCAGGCCGGTGATGTAATAGCAACTAAAAGCCAGGTAAACCGAAAGTTTGCTGCCAAGTATGATTTCGATCCCAAAACAAGCATGAAACAACGTACCGAACTCACAAAATTGGCTTATGAGAAAGGGTATACTATCCTGGGGTATCATGACGATACCACTCCTTTTTTTAAGCTGACTTCGTATAGTGATAAATCAGGATACACCACTCAAAATCTAGATTCCTATGTCCCTTCCTGATTATATAAGTGAAATCAAATCGTATTTAGTAACAGCTGGCTTCGATGAACAAATCAACAGTGCGGTGATTCTGGGGTCGGGGCTCGGCTCCTTTGGCGAACATATACAAAATGCTATAACCATCCCCTATGGGCATATTCCTTCCTTCCCCCAATCTACGGTAGAAGGACATTCAGGCTCGCTTATATTTGGAACCATTGATGGCAACACTGTGCTGGCTTTTTCAGGACGATTTCACCATTACGAAGGACACTCATTTAAGAAAACAGTGCTGCCTGTACAGCTGGCTAAAAGTTTTGGGGTTCATAAACTCATCATCTCTAATGCCGCAGGGGGTATAAACCTCAACTTCAGTGTGGGCAATTTAATGGTTATTGACAACATCATCCGCCAGAATATGATGATATCAGAGCCTTCTCCCAAAACCTGGAAATACAACTTATATGAATATGCCGATCGTGTTTTTGATATAGCAGGTGAACTGGACATTCCTGTTAAAAGAGGTACCTATTTATATGTGAAAGGGCCCAACTACGAAACCAAAGCTGAAATTAAGGCTTTTCGCTATATGGGAGGCGATGCGGTTGGCATGAGTACCGCTCCCGAACTTATGGAAGCTGCCAAACTGGGAGTACGGGCCGCCGCTGTTTCCCTGATCACCAATGCTGCTGCGGGAGTCACCGACCAAAAACTGGATCACGCAGAAGTAAAAGAAGCCGCCGACCTAAAGAAAGAAGAATTTGCCCGCCTGGTGAAAGGACTGATCGATAAGCTATAGCATATCCCTCTGCGAAAGAACCAGTACAACATCCCAGACCATGAGCCTTTAAATCAACTGATCGACCATATATATCTATATGAATGCGTCGAAATTATTGGCCAAGGCAGAGCTTTACCCCCGGTACCTGCCCCAAAATTTTGGTTTTGCCATAACTCAGTTGGTTTATTAAATGAAGATGTTATTATGTTAGTATTTCCAAAATTGATAGAATAGATGATGTTGACGGGGATGTATAAGAGGGCTTTGCAATCTTGAGCGAAGCAGTGACGGAAGCAAAACAGTAGTCAGCCTTAAGAGATCTACGGAGAGAAAGACGGTGGTCCCTACGTCCCTCCTCAATCATCCCTCGTCCATCGTCCAGAATTGCACGCTAAAATGGCGGTGCTTATACCGTTTTGTAGTTGCAATAAATACTCCGCCTTTTTAGTTTTATAATAGAACTAAATTAAAGTCAATTATTATGCCGACTAATATTACTATTAGGGATATTCCTGATGATATTTACGAAAAGCTTAAGCGGCAGGCTGAACTTCATCATCGAAGTATAAATAGTGAAGTAATCGTCTATTTAAAAAAGATAGTCCAATCTCATCGCCGGGATCCAGATCAAATTATCACCCGGGCAAAAAAACTTAAGGAGAAGGCAAAAGGATCTCTTTCTATCGAACAAATTCAGGAAGCCATTGACCAAGGTCGCCCATGATTGTAGTAGATACAAATGTGATAGCAAGTCTTTGGGTACCCAATGATATGGATGAGCTGGCATATAAAATCTTAGAAAAAGATACTGACTGGGTAGCTCCGCTTCTTTGGCGTTCTGAATTTAGAAATGTATTAGCTATATATCTCCACGCTGAGGTTTTAGAATTTTCAATTGCTCTCCAAGCCAGCGAAGAGGCTGAACATTTGATGGAATCAAAAGAATTTGAGGTAAATTCAATACAAGTGTTAAGCTTTATTTCTGATTCTTCGTGTTCTTCTTATGATTGTGAATTTGTAGCTTTGGCTGATGATTTGGATATCAAATTAATAACCTTTGATAAGAAGATCATTAAAGAATTTCCTGAAGTGGCAGTTCATCCCGAAGAATTTATTGCTTAGCCGTAGAAAGGAGAAATGGTGAAGTCGATTCAGGACTGTTATCCCTGGGGTTGGTTAATGTACCATAGGCATGACTTGGACAAGGAATTAGGGATTGAGTTATTGAAGTGAGAGAGCAGAAGGAAGAAGTGAGAAGAAGCCGGGGCTTCTGCCGTGGGCATCCCTATGGGGATAACCATTTCGGAATAAACAGTTCAATTAGGAATGCGTGTTCGGTTGACATCATCTTATTTCTGCCTTTTCACTTATCTCACGCTGGCCATTTGTTTATTTGAGCCCTTTTCCCATGGGAATATCTGGGACACGCGAGTCCACTATTTCTTTTATCTACCGCCCTCGTCCCTCACTAACGAAATCGCCGTTTCGGTGAAAATCCAGCTCATTCTTACCCCCCTATTCGCGAATGAAGGCCTTTATTTTATTTCAACAGCAGCATTTTTTTGCTTAGCTGCAGGCCCGCTGCAGTTGTTAATTGGTAAATATATATCCCGCTGGCAAGCTCGCTGGCATCAAAGAATGCATGGTGTACACCCGCAGAAAACCGGCCATTTGCTACGGTGGCAACCTGTCGGCCTACTACATCAAATACCTGCAGGTGAACTTTTGTGGCTTCCGGCAACTCAAAACGTATGACGGTAGAGGGATTAAACGGATTTGGGTAATTCTGTTTCAGAGTAACGCCTGAAGGTAAATCCGTTTCCTCTTCATTACTTACAACTTCTCCAAACTGGAAGCGCGTCCACACGGGATAGTGATCAGAAGTGGTACTGAGGTAGCTCCCGATATACGACGTGTTTTCAATTCTCTCGGTATCCTCAAAATATTCATCTGCCAGTTCTGAGCTTATCATAATATGGTCTATCATGGAACCGCTGGACTGGGAACTGAAGCCCGCATCTTCCAGATTCTTGGTTATCACCGTGTATTCTCCATCATTTACAAAATTGGTGTAGGGAGAACCTTGTCCAGAAGTGATGGATCCATTCATGGTATCATTATAATCCCCGATAAAAATCACGTTATCTGCAGGATGCGTATTATCCAGGTACTGCTTTAACTGGCCAGAAGCATCCACCCGCTGGCTGTAGGAACTAAAATCATCAAAGGCTTTGGCGTGAATATTAAAAGCATAGATCTCCTGCATTTCTCCATTTATATCTGCATTAAAATGGAAAAACAGAGGGTAACGACCATTGGCCCAGTCTTGCTGGAGCATACCACTTGTAATTAAACCCGAATCCAGGGAATCGATGGTTGCTCTTTTAAATAAATAGGCTGTTTTCTGAGATTGACTGTAGTCAGCCAATACTCCACCATATGCCTCCAGTTCGTCCACCAACTTGCTAAAACGGAAAGTGCTTGCAATTTCCTGCAGGGCATATATATCCGCATCAATAGTGGTTATTACTTGCTTTACTTTATCAAACTGCTCGCTTTCATTGTCGGGTCCGTTGGAGCCATCCCCAAACCATTCAATATTCCATGTAACCACTTCAAAGGTAAGGTCTTTGGAAATATTCTCCCCGGGATAGGTTACGGCTTCCACTCCCAAATCCTCGGCAAAGCGGGGCTTAAGCTGGTAGTTTCCATTAAACTGATCTAAAACTCCAACTACCGTTACAGCTTCCTCAGGTGCCGTAGCTCCGGCAAGATTCGTGGACCCGTCAATCCGGATAAATGCCTCCCCTGTTCCATCACTTAAACCATAGTTGGTATCATTGGTAGCAAAAGGGCCTTCATGATCGATAGTGGCATTTTGAATACGTACCAGCTGTGCTTCAAAATTACCGCTGTTCATCTGTTCAACCGTTATAATTTCCGGGGTTACTTCCCTAAGTTCTACATCTGCTACATCGAAATTAACAGGGACACCTGGTGCTCGTTCTTCATCCGTAGAAATCTGCAATAAAAAATCGCCTTCAGGTCCATCGATAGGATTAAACTCGGTTAATGGACCTTCTACCACAATAGAGTCACCAATTTGTACAGCAGAATGCAAGTCAGAATCATAAACGGCAATACCTGCCCCCTTATCTTCTATAAATACCGGACCTTCGAACTGATCAGCTACCGTTACCCGGCCCGCTACCCGTATCACCTCTCCAAGTGAAAGCTGACGGGCTGTACTAATAGGCAGCACATCAAACAACCGGCCGGAAATATTCAGTTCATAGGAAGATACATTTACTGCATTACTTTCAATCATGAGGCTTCCGGTATAGGGTCCGGCATCCGGTGTACTAAACTCCAGGGGCACCATTATTGATTCCAAAAACCCGAGCGAAGTATCACCCACGGCCTCGAAGTTGAACTCTTGTCCATCTACATAGGCAGAATCAATATTAAGTTCCTGACTGCCCCGATTGCGAATCTCAACCATTACTGCTTCTTGTTGCCCGATCAAATAATCTCCCATATAAAAATCTGCAGAAGAATCATATAAAGTACCATCTACAAATACATCCAGAGTGGCTTCCTCTTCTGCTTCAACTACATCCAGCATAGCTATATCATCAATATTAAGCCGGGCTCCCCCGCTTGCTGATATTTTGATTTGAACCGTATCCGCAATATTCACGATTAACTGAGCCAGTTGCAGCTCGGCCGTAGCCATAAGAGTATCCCCTGCCGCTACAAAAGTGTCCCCGTCGTCTGTAGAATAACTGATATTTACTTCTCCCCCGGTATCCGAGCCATAGTTTGCGTAATAAAAACGCACTACACTAATGCCGTCTTCCTTTGTTTCTGTAAATGTGATGAAAGGTTCTTTCCCTTCACGTGCATCCAGACGGACCGAGCGATCTCCTCTTTTTTTATCTGAATCAGATGTACCCAGCGAAGCATTACTAAACACCCATGAACCGGATGACAAATCAGCAATCCCATAGGACCCGGCTACATAGGTAACACTTCCGCTTTCAAAGCCTTCGGTAATTTGGGCCTGGCTATGGTTGGTTATTATTAATAGTGCACACAGAGTAACAAGAAAGTAAAAAGGGTTCTTCATTTTGACTGTTTAGAGATGGTAAAAAACGAACTTAAAGTTAGTATTTTTAGAGGTCGGGTGCATGCCTTCTTATTCTGGAAAATTAAGTGCTTTGCCTGCCTGAAGATCTTTCATATTGTTTCCAAAATAGTACTACCTTGAATTATGCTTACATATCGATTACGTCTGTTTATCCTCATCATTGTTTTAGCCGGATGCACCGATTCTGCACAAGATCTTCCGGATTTCATCACCGGCTCATTTCAGGATGATTACAATATCTCCTATCAAATCTCTGAGGACCTCTGGTTTCAGAAACCGGATGCCCGATATCATATTGTACATTGGGATCTTGAAAAACAGTTCCTGGTAGCCAGGAATGACTCGGCTAATCCCTCCCAAGCCGGCCTCTATACCCGTTTCGACTGGATGAGGTTTGATGATATGCCCCCCTACACCTGGGGACATTGCATGACGGTGTATGATGCGGAAAGTATTGAGGAAGCCAAACAAGTGACATCACCTGACCGAAAGAATCCGAAGAAAGGCTGTAATGGATTCCCTTTTTCACGCATGCAGAAAACAAACTGATTCAACTGGAATATCAATCAGGAATAAATCTTTAGTTTTTTCAGAGCTTTTAACAGCGATTGATACTCTTCACGACATTCTCCACATCTATTTAGATGTTCCCTGACCAAGGGCATTGCTTTTTCAGCTGATTTCCCTAATAACTCCATTTCTGCAAACTCATTGATCTGTTCAAAACAGTCGCCGCATCCCAACTCATCGGGATGTGTCATGGGGATTGCACTAACTAATTTTTTAAGTATTTCCTTATTCAATGTCATTTCAATAAATCTTCAATCGTTGTTTAGACGTTCTCTATACTAAATTCCTTACATCTGTTCTAAAACTTCTTCCGGACTAATACCCTCAACCTCCAATCGGTTCTTAAGTTTTAGCCGTGCATCGTGTACCAGCTTATACATTGCATTACGATTACTATCCATGATTTCTGCCACTACCGTCATAGGAACCTGTTCAATCATCAGGTGTTGAAGTACTTTTTGTTGCTTATCCGTCAGTTCTTCTTCCATAATCTTCATCACTTTTTGAACCATCATGGATTCATGGGTAAGCTGATCGGGGCCGGGCTGCTCATGTTCAATTTCCACCGCTTCTTTATTTTCGGGGTGATAACTGCTATGCTGTTCCAGCGAAATATCCTGATACCTTTTTTTTCGGAGTTCGGTATATCCCTCCCGTACAGCAATTTTCATTGCCCAGGTGGTAAACTTACTTTCGCCCCTGAATGTATCCAGCTTATCCAGAATTTTCAGCAACGCATCCTGGGCTATATCTTGTACAAAATCATCCAGCCCCCGATCCACATTTTTATAGAGTGCAGCCTTTAATCCATTTAACAGAAAGGATCTTAACTTTAATATTGCGGCCTCCAAGGGCGGTGGAGTCAAGTGTTGAATCCATTCCTCATTGGTATAGGTTGCGGCAGACGACCTTTTTTTGAACCAGTTGAACATCCGAGTTATTTATTTTTTACGGCTTATATCAAATGATGTACTTCTACAAGAAGTGACCATTAACCGGAATAATGTAATGTAACTTTCACCAAATACACAAAGTCCTTTTCGGATTTAAAATAACTATCTGTATTCAGGATTTTTAAAATCCCGCCGGGTACTATCTTCCAGAATTGGTTATTGTGCCGTAGACATGCCTTGGGCAGTTGATTAGGGATTGAGTGATGAAGTACAAATCCCATATGGGCGCCATCGCATGCGTTCAGGGTGAGGTCAATTCTCATTATCCGATTTTCTGTCTGCATCAACTCCAATCCTGTCATTCAGAGGCGAATTCCGATGAATCTTCTTATGATCTGCCCTAAAGCTCTCTTAAGTCTTACAGCGAGATTGGGGTTTCATTACAGAGAACGAAGCCGGTCGAGCGCTGACTTAACCCGAATTATTCACGAATGGATGCAAAATGGCGATCTATATACATGAATATATTACCATTGAATTGCTTTATGTAATAGCCCAATTTTGAGGTACGGATTAGGCGGCGAAATTTCCCCGTACGCTGCGTTCAAGTGAAAATTGGGGTACTCAGGGTACCACAGTACCCTTCCGTTCCCATTTCCACTTCGCCTTGC
>VEMX01000027.1 GCA_009711805.1 Balneolaceae bacterium
TTAGACCAATCTTAGAGGTGCCAGGCTGGCTCGATTCCAATAGAATGTGCTGAGGGTAAAGATCATAACGTACGTATGCAATCTTTTTCCAGCTGATAAATGTTGATACCTTCAACATATGAGACCGGGGATCGGTCAGATCGGGTACGGGGTTGTATTTCATACTTCTCGGTCTTCCGGCTCTAAGCCGTCTGACCGATGGTTTGATTCGAGCAGCCAACCCTGTCTCAAAGAAAAATGGTCTAAGCGTCTCGCCAGGACCATATTCAGGCAACACAATCTTCAACCTCAATCCCAACACTGCACAAGCGAGACACTTGCGCTATGTAGTGGGGGACTTCAATAATGCCCGGTTCGTTATCGACGCTGCGATCTCCCAAAATATGCTTGGGGTATCCATCAACGTTGATTACATCAGTTGCCATAGACAAGGAGACTGCCACGGTCTGGCTCGCTGTGCTCACCTATCCCTCGCGTGCCGTAGACATCCCCACGGGAGATGGGGGCTTTTATTGTTTTTTCTCTTCTCCTTGCCCTTATCAACGTGTCATTCAGAGTGGCGGCTCCCTTCTATTGTGCCATTTGGCGTAAAGTATTTTATTGGAGTCTCGAACTTCTCGGGTGCTGCAGACTTCCCCACGAGGGATGGGTCATTATCCAGTAATATTTGTGTGATTACCATTTGCCATCCTTTACCCAAGAAAGGACGTTAATCTGTATCTTTATCAATCTTTGTTATAGGACTATCTCCGGTCCCCATTTTTCTGAAGGCTTCAAAAAGATCCATGGGCAGCGGAAGGAAGGCAAAGGTAGCATTCTCTTCACTGATCTCATTCATGGTTTGCAGGAAGCGTAGTTGAAGCGCAGCAGGGGCTGTTTCAATCATTTTGGCCGCATCTACCAAGCGTTGGGCTGCCTGGAACTCACCTTCAGCATTAATAACCTTGGCACGGCGGTCTCGTTCAGTCTCCGCCTGGCGGGCCATGGCACGTTTCATGTTTTCGGGGAGTACTACATCCCGCACTTCTACGGAGACTACTTTAATGCCCCAGGGATCTGTTTGGCGATCTATAATTTCCTGAATGTTCTTATTTACCTTTTCGCGGTTGGCGAGTAACTCATCCAGTTCAACTTGTCCTACAATACTGCGAAGGGTTGTTTGTGCCAGCATGGAGGTGGCGTGGATGTAACGCTCTACCTGGATGACGGCAGCTTCGGCATTAATCACTTTAAAGAAGGTAATGGCATCTACATTCACCGTCACATTATCTTTGGTGATGACTTCCTGCTTATCCACATTAATGGTAAGTACCCGGAGGTCTACCCGCTCAATACGATCGATAAAAGGAATAAGGAAGATAAGTCCGGGCCCTTTAACGCGATTAAATTTACCCAGCCGGAAGACCACTGCCCGTTCGTATTCTCTCAGTATTTTGAACATCTGGGGGATAAATACCACCAGGAATAAAAAAATTGTTATTACCCAGACCAGATATCCTGAAAAAACTTCACCCGATTCCATATTAAGTCTCCTTGTTTTCTGTAGTATTATATGATTTAACTGTGACGGTAAGGCCTTCCAACGAAACCACTTCGCACCATTCACCTTCTTTAATCTCTTCCTGGCTTACAGCATTCCAATATTCACCCATCAGGTCTATACGGCCTCCCTGTGAATCGATAGAATCAACGACTGTGGCTTTTTTCCCAATCAGAGATTCAGGGCCGGTTCGGTGTTTGGTAAACTGGGCTTTGATACCTGCCGTGGCAATCCATCCAAAGAATAAAACGGTAAGAATGGTTGCCGGGACCAGCCAATACCAGGATAATTGCATTTCAACAGGGAAGTTTTGAAAGAGCATAAGGGCGCCCAGGAAAAAAGATACGGCTCCGCCCGTAATTAGAATACCAAATGTGGGGGTAAAAGCTTCAATCACAAAAAGTACAATGGCCAGGCCAATAAGAATGAAACCCGCTACATTGATGGGCAGTGCAGCTACTCCATATAGAAGCAATATCAGTGAGATAACTCCGGCTACTCCCGGGACAATGGCACCTGGATTGGTGATTTCCCCCACAATACCATAAATGGAAACAAGAGTGAGAATGAGCATTACCTCGGGACGGAGAATAAACGCAAAGAAGCTTTCGGCCAGGCTCTTTTCCAGGTAGTTGACAGAAGCATTACGGGTATTAAGGTAATGTTCGCCAATCTGAGTACTGTCGGCTTGTGCGAGCAGGTCTTGCAGATCGGTAGCTACAAAATCTATTACATTTAATTTTAAGGCTTCTTTTTCGGTTATTGCTTCTCCATTACGAACAGCCGATATGGCCCAATCTGCATTGCGGTTTCTTCTGTCAGCAATGTTTTCAATGAAGCTCTCTGAGTAGTTAAAAATCTTTTTTTGCATCACGGTATCCATCTCGGCACCGCCCATCGAAACCGGCGAGGCTGCCCCTATAGTAGTGGTGGGGGCCATGGCAGCTATGTGAGCGGCCAGTGTTATAAAAGTACCGGCACTACCGGCATTTCCACCCTCAGGGCTCACATATACAAAGATGGGGAGTTCCGAAGCAAGCATCATTTTTACCATGTCCTGGGTAGAGGTTAACAACCCTCCCGGGGTATCCAGTTTAAAAATCAGGGCCTCGTCTCCACGTTCATTTGCTGTTTCCAGGGCACGCCTGAGGTAAGAAGTAGTGGTTGGCCCAATGGTGCCCTGAACCTGAATAACAGTTACCGAGGGCGTCTGAAGAGAGTCGGCTTCCTGAAAAGCCGCAGCCGGTTGCAGGGAGGATGTTACAATTCCCCAAAGAAAGAAAAAGCTGAAATAATAGATTGTTTTCTTCATATCTGTCCCTACAATGTTATAGAAACAATTAAGGTTCCTTTTGGGAAAGAATCAATGATGAAGGAAAAAGGTATTCAGTTATTCGTTCTTCAGGGTATTTGCGGGGTTGATAAGTGCTGCTTTAATAGAATGGTAGCTTACTGTAAGCATACTTATGATGAGTACCAGTATGGCTGTTCCCAAAAAAACGGGGATTATATAATCACCCAAAGGGATACGGTAGATGAAATTTTCGAGCCAGTTGCTGGCTGCGATATATATAATCGGCCATGCAATAAGGTTGGAAAGCACTATAAGCAACATATAATCTTTTGATATAAGTGTTACAATGTCTTTTATGGAGGCTCCCAAAGATTTTCGAATGCCAATTTCTTTACTTCGCGATTCTGTCATATACGAGATGAGTCCAAATAATCCCAGGCATGCTACCAATACGCACAAAATGGAAAACATGGCGGCCATATTCCCCATGGCCTGTTCCGATTCATATATTTCTTGCAGTTTATCGGTATGGAAGAAGTATTCGAAAGGATGAGAGCGATCATGTCCTTTCCAGAATTCCTCCATTTTCTGTAGGGTTGCCCCTACGTCTGCCATATCTACCTTTACATTGATATGGGAAATCTTAGACCGGACCCTGAGATCATTAACAGGCATGTTTAAGATCAGGGGTTCTATTTCCCGTTTTAATGATGTATGGTGAAAGTTTTCGGTTACGCCAATCACCTGATGATCTACATCCAGTTGATTGATAACTTTTCCGATAGCATCGCGGGGAGATCCCCAACCGGCAAACTCCACCATTTTTTTATTTACAATCACTGCCTCGGTACGGTCGGTTGAAAATTCTTTTGAAAATGTTCTTCCTGCCAATAGTTCGATGTTATAGGTGTCAAGAAAGTCGTGCATTACATAAGCACCGGGCAGCGAAAGTTCCTCTTCTCTATGGCCTATTTTATATGCGTAATAAGTGTTTTGGAGTGAACCGAGCACCCTGCTGCTGCCCGTTACAGATTTCACCTGGGGTATGGAGAGTAATTCATTTTTGTATTCATCATAGTGATAGATGGTGCCGGTAAGCTTGGTTGGGATAATAACGGTTCCTTCTTTTTCAAATCCAAGGTTCTTTTCTTGCAAGAAGTTTAACTGTTGGTACACCAGTATAGTGCCAATAATAAGAAACACTGACAAACTAAATTGCAGCACAACCAATGCCCTTCTGAAATTAAATGCTCCCTTACTGTTAGTGATTTCCCCCCGCATGATTTTAGCGGGATCAAAATGCGAAAGGAACAGGGCAGGATACATACCCGCTACCAGGCTTACGAAAACAAAAAGCAGGCCAATACCCCCCCATATCATAGGTTGGTTAAGCAACATCAAAGAAATAGAAAGGCCCAATAGCTCGTTAAAAAATGGGATTGTTAAAACTACAATACCCATAGCAATCAAAAAGCTTAAAAGAGTGAGCAGTGATGATTCACCCATAAATTGAAGAAAGAGTGAGAACCTGCTGCCTCCTAATGTTTTTCTCATTCCTACCTCTCTGGCCCTGGTAACCGAACGTGCCGTTGATAAATTCATAAAATTCATGCAGGCCACCAGTAATATAATTACCGCTATAAAAGAGAATATATAGAGGTATTGAGCATTTCCGTTCGGCTCAATTTCATGGTCGAGGTTCGAATGCAGATGAATGTCGGTTAAGGGTTGAGCCGCTAATGTAATTTTATCCTCTCCTTCTCTATTGGAATAGTAGTGCCGGTCGACAAAACCCGGAAACTGACTTTCAAGCTGGCTGATATTCACATTCTCTTTAAGTAGTACATAGGTCCATACAGGATTCCAATACCAGCTGGTATCATATTCGCCTGCATATACATTATCGAGGGCATGAAATGGAGTAATAAAGTCTATCTTAAGATGTGTATTTTCCGGCAGCGGTTTCATGACCCCGGTAACAATATAGTTATATCGTCCCTCAAACATCATAGGTTTTCCCATAGGGTCTTTATCGCCAAAGTATTTTTCTACCACTGCTTCGGATATCACAATACTGGAAGGGTTCGACAGTGCCGTTTCAGGATTTCCTTTAGCCAGTTCTATACTGAATACATCAAAGATGGAAGAGTCGGCAAAAAAGAAATGGGATTCCTTAAAAAACTTCATTTCCTCCCTGATACCCATTGATAATTTTGAAGCCTGCATATTATAAAAACGTACAGTTTCGGCTACAAAATCCGGAAAATCCTCTTCCAGGGTAGGTCCGAGCGGAAAAGTAACACTGGCTACGGAATCAATCCTGGACTCAGACGTGGAGGTCTGTACAATCCGGTAAATACGATCTGATTTCTCATGGAAACGATCGTAACTAGACTCATGAAAAATATAGAGGAGGATGAGCAAACAAGAGGCCAGCCCCACAGCCAGTCCTGCTATGTTTATAAATGAAAAGCCCTTATTCTTCAGAAGATTTCTGAGAGCTGTTTTTAAATAGTTTTTGAGCATTATTTTAGTGTTTGAGCAACGAGCTGATCAATGTATTAATTAAATTAAAGCTCTTTAGAGGGCTTTGATAAACCAGGAATTTTGTTCGATGTCAAGGCCGGGAGGAGGTTGAAACCGCAGCATATACCCCATATTCGAGGATTTCAACCAACCGACAGATATCACAGACATTGGGCAAAAGACCGGTTTTGCAAAGCTTTCTTTTGATGCGTATTTAGGATTCCATAGTATTCTCTTATATCAAAGAGTTTACAGAAAGAAAATGTTACAGCTGTTCATAGATTCCGACGATCTATTAAAACATTCTAATAATCATTCTCTGGCATATTATCAAGCAATGGGATGATATAGGTTTCAATAAGGTTGAATACCGGTTTTTTGTAGGAACGCCTTTGAGTGGCAGAAGCGAGTGATGAGGTCAGTACAACTACAGCATCCAGCTGAGGAATAATGAAGATGTATTGCCCGCCAAAGCCCCATGCAAAGTAGAGCGTATAATCTCCTGCCTTTTTATTCCACCACATGTAGCCGTAGTTATAGGGGTTGAAGTTGCTGCGGGTATAGGTGCTGAAGGAAGCGGCCAGCCAGTCTGAACTGATAATATGCTGTCCATTGTAGGTGCCTCCATTTAAGATCATCTGGCCTATTTTAAGCATGTCGGAAGGTTTCATAGCCAGGTTGTTGCCACCCATATAGTATCCGTTTGGATCTTTATCCCATCCTCCAATGCGGATGTCCAGAGGTTTAAATAAATATTGATTGGCAAATTGGCGGGTACTCATGCCTGATGCCCGGGCGATAATCACCGAGAGCAGATGAGAAGTGCCGGTACTATATACCATTTTGCCTCCGATTTCTTCAACAAAAGGCTGGTTGAGTTGAAATTCTATCCAATCGTCGCTGATCACCCAGGCTCCGTAGTTGTAAAAACTGGTAGTTTCCAATCCCGTTTGCATAGAAAGCATCTGCCGTATAGTAATGTTTTCTTTTTTGGGATTGGATGTGGTTTTAAAATATTCAGGAAAATAATTGCCCAGAGTTTCATCTATCGAGGGGATCAATTTCTCTTCAAGGGCTATACCCACCAGTAAGGAAATAATACTTTTTGAGGCTGATTTAATGTTGAACGCCCGCTTGGGATCTCGCCCATCAAAGTATTCTTCACAAATTAATTTGCCGTGTTGTTGAATGAGCAAGCTGCGAACCGAGCTGATATTGTCAGCTGTTTTAATAATTTCAGGAAGAGCTTCTTCTCTTTTATGCAGCGGAGGGCTTTGCGCCCATAGTTGTTGAGCTCCGTCTGTTAAAAGGATGGAAACAAGAACGATAAGAAACCGCCAATGAATTACAATCAACTTTTATATCTGAAAGTTACGGGTATGCAGTCTTCGTAGGGACTCCCTATATGGTAAAGTTCCCAGTCTGAATCATAATTCATGATTCGCTTTCTGAGAATAGAGATTAAATCTTCGGTGCTTCCATGTTCGGCATCCCAGCCGAAAGTTTCAACCCGGAACCGGAGATGGCGTTTTTCGCCGTTTACAAGTACATCAAGATTAACAACATCTTCTACATTGGGGACGGTAAATTGAACACGAACATTATGCATGGGATCTCCATTTAAGGTGTTAATGGCCATAATAAAATCCTTTTACCAAATCATTGTCAGGTAAATGTGATAGGTTTTGGTCTCCATTCAGGAAATTAATGATGATATTATAGGCCTGTTGAAGTTGCTTATAATTGCCCTGATTTGTTTGCACGGTAAAGCTGTATAGGCGTTCTTTTCCCTGCCAAACCGTAATCCGGTAACTCTTGGTGATGTCTCGATCGAGCCTGACGGATAACATTCCATAATCAAAATCGTGGATTTTTCTACCCAGGGGTATATCCCGGGCTTGTTCTTTAGTTTCTATTTGAGTTATAATTTTGGGTATATCTGTTTTGGGAGCCGGCTCTTGATTTTTTCCCGAGCCCCAAAAAAGGCGCTTAAAAAAACTCATCAAAGTCTATTTGTTTGTATTTCTCCTATCAAACTGTTGTTGCTGCAGATTCGTTGTGATGCATTAAGCGTGATATGGGTTTTCTTCTACCACGGCTCCATCCTGCAGATTGATAATACGATTGCCATAGGAAGCCATTTTCTCGGAGTGGGTAACCTGTACAATTGTTACACCGCTTTTATTTAATTCGGTAAACATCTCCATAATCTGTTCGCTTTGCTCAGAATGGAGATTACCAGTGGGTTCATCAGCCAGTAGCAATTTTGGACTTCCGATAATGGCACGAGCCACCCCAACCACTTGTTGTTGCCCACCCGAGAGCTGGGGAGGAAAGAGGTCTTTTTTGGCTACAATATTAAACCGATCCAGGATATCAGCTACCATGGCCTTACGCTGCTTACTCTTTACTTTGCGGTAGAGCAGAGGCATCTCAATATTCTCATAAACCGTGAGTTCATCAATCAGGTGATAGGCCTGGAACACAAAACCAATGTGAGATTTATGATAATTCGATTTCTTCTTTTCACTGAGATTATGAACCGGTTCTCCCAGAAAAGAATATTCCCCTTCCGAGGGCTCATCCAGGAAACCAAGGATATTCAATAGCGTCGACTTACCGGCACCACTGGGTCCCATAATGGTTATGAACTCACCTTCTTCAATATCCAGGTCTATACCCTTCAGGATGAATGTTCGCTGGAATCGCTTGTCGATGTATTTGTCAATGTTTCTGAGTTGGATCATGAAGTTGTATGGAATTTATTTAATGAGATTCAGTATGAAAGAATTACCGGATAACTGCAAGATGGTATTATAAACTTTTATTCACTTTTTAAACTGTTGATAGGGTTAGAAATGGCTGCTTGTATTGACTTGTAACCAATGGTTAATACTGCAATCAGTAAGGTAACCCCAAGAGCCACGGCAAAAATGCTGGCCCCAATTTCAATCCGGTAGGCAAAATCAGCCAGCCATTTCTGCATTAGGTACCAGGAGACCGGGGCTGCCAGGGCAAAAGAAATACCCGTAAGCAAAGATACTTCGCCTGCAAATATCTTTAGAATATCGATAACATCTGCCCCCAGTACTTTGCGGACTCCTATTTCCTTTACCCGGGTGGCAGCCATATATGAAACCAGGCCAAACAATCCCAGGCAGCCTATCAAAATGGCTATCACGGTAAAGGTGTTCATAATGCGGGCTGCACGCTGATCTCCCTCATACAGCTTAGCTATGTTATCATCCAGAAAGGAGTAATCAAATATCACATCCGGGAAGGCGGCGGTATATGCCTGTCGTATTGCTGCAAGAGCTTGTTCACTTTGCTGCATATTAATCTTTATGGCTCCCAGGTGATATGCCGGACGTGTAGTGAGCACCACTGGTTTAAGCTGGGAATGCAGCGAAGAAGTATTGAAATTTTTAACTACGCCTACGATGGGAGCTTTCTTTCCCCAAAACCGAATTTCTTTGCCAATAAGGCCTGCATAGTCATCTCCATAACCGGTTTGCTGGGCAAACATTTCATTCACAAGATACGAGCTAACAGTATCTGTATCTGCTACATTAGTTCCGGCCAGTATGGAAAGCTCATAGGTATCAACAAAATCGTGATCGATGAATTTGACATGTGCATCATTCTCTATTTTTGAAGAGTCATCGGTGAGGATGTAATTACCGCCCCATGTATTTCCGCTTTGCGCCCCACTATTGGAATACGTGACATTACGGATGCTGCTTTCGCGTAATAGTTCGTTTTTAAACGTATCCAGCTTTTGTTTGTGTTGCAGGGGAATCTCAACCTCTACAATAGCTTCTTTTGTAAAACCCAGGTCCTGGTTTTTAAAGTACCGGAGTTGGCTGGCTATAATAACCGTAGCAATAATGAGTATTTGGGTAATGGTAAACTGAACAATGATAAGTCCTCTTCTCAGAGCCAATCCCTGACCGTATGATGTATTCATTTTATTACGGACTGCTTCGATGGGGTTAAAACCTGAAAGCTTTCGCGCAGGATACCATCCCGCAGCTATGGTAATGGCAAAAAACAGGATCACCAAAAACAACATAGCCTGGGGATTTGTTAATAAACTGATTTGAGGCGAATAACCAAGCAGAGGCTCAAGCATGGTTAGCAGTACCTCGGTTAGGCCGATACCCAAAACGATGGCAATGCCTGTCACAAAAGCTGTTTCTCCAAGAAAATGAAATGTGAGCTGAAGCCTGCTGCCCCCAAAGGTTTTTCGAAGGCCCACTTCTTTGGAGCGTGATACCGCAATGGCGGTGTTTAGATTGACGAAGTTGATGCAGGCTGTTATCAACAGGAAGAAACCAACAATACCAAGAGCTGCTAAGGCTTTTTTCTCTTCTACCCTCTCTCCAAAATGTTCGAATCGGCTATCGAAATGAATTTCAGAAAGGGGCTGTAAAAAGTATTCGGTAACTTCGGCCCGTTCGGCGTCCCGGTATTTGGTTATAATCGGATCAAACTGGCGGTTAATATTTTCAGGGGTTCTTCCTTCCTTTAGCTTTACATAGGTTTGTGTGCTGCTTGAGGTTGATCCCCAGTCTTCATTTTCTAATGACACCCCTTCCCGGGATTTGGTATTGGAGGTAATAAAAAGCGTAAATGGAAAATCAGAATTAATGGGAGGATCTTTTACAATGCCTGTAACCTCCAGGTCTATCTTAGCTCCTATGCTGAGTACAAATTGTTGGCCTGTAACTTCCGTTTTGCCAAAAAGTTTTCGTGCAAACGATTCGGTTAAAACAGCTGTATTTGGGCGATTAAGCACAGTTTCTTTACTGCCGGCAACCCATTCATAAGTAAAAATACCGAAGTACTCGGGATCGACAAAGGCTGTTTCTTTATTTGTGAATTTTTTTATCCTTCCATTTTCACTTTCTGATAAGACAACCGGTGTATTTGAATAATTGACGTTCACCATGGCTACCTGTTCCAGGCCCTCTACATCATTTCGAATGGCTTCGGTTAATGGATATGGAGAACCAGGGGTGTATGAAATATCACCAAATTCACTGTCTTCTTTAACAACCCGGTAAATTTGGTCACTATCGTTGTGCCATGTATCAAAACTGAGATCGAATTGAATGAGCAGAAATATAATTGTGGAACAAACAATACCAAGTGTTAACCCGCCCACATTAATCAGGGTATGCGTTTTGTGTTTAAACAAATTTCGAAACGCTAATTTTATGTAGTTTTTGAACATGGTAACTGAATATAATTTCTGTTGTTTTTAGTGATCCCGAATGCTGTTTACAGGATTCATGAGAGCTGCTTTTATCGATTGAAAGCTTACAGTGATTAAAGCTAATACCAACGAAGCTAAGCCCGCTATTACAAATAGTTCGGTGCTCAATTCAATTTTATAAGCAAATTCTGCCAACCAGCTATTCATCGCATAAAAACCAACCGGTACCGCTATAGCCATTGATATAATGACCATTTTCAGCACATCTTTATTCAATAATAAGATGATGTGCTGTACACTTGCTCCCAGTACCTTTCGGATACCAATTTCTTTGGTGCGCTGTCGTGCAGTAAAAGCATTAAGACCAAATAAACCCAAACAAGCAATAAATAAAGCCAGCATGGTTAGACCTGCTATTACCTGCCCCAGTTTTTGTTCTGCACCATACTGACGGTCAAGCTCGTCCCCGAGGAAGTAGTACCAGAATGGGCGTCCCGGTGATACTTCATTCCATGTACTGCGGATGGCAGCAACTGCTTCTCCTGGGTGGTTGGTTTGCAGGCGAATAAGAGCCAGGTTTATACCTTCACCTACATGAATAATAAGTGGCTCTACAGGACTATGCAGCGAGGCATAGTTGAAGTTATCTACCACTCCAATCACTTCTCCCTGCTTGGCTACGGTGAAATCGGTGCCATCTTCACTGAAATTATACCACGACAACTCTTTACCAACAGCATCTTCCCACCCAAGGTGATCGGCAGCGGCTTTATTTAGTAGAAAAGCATTAGTCTTGTCTGTAGATATTTTTTCATCGAAACTTCGTCCGGCCATCACCTCTATCCCCAATGTTTCAATAAAACCGGGGTTTACCCTCAGCGTTCGCATCACTGGTAACGAATCGGGTGCCATATCAGGGGTTTTAAATGGATAAAAGGGAAACCGCTGGCCGGGTACACTTTGAGAGGCAGACACACTTTCTATAAATGGAAGTTTCTCCAGTTCTTCTTTCAACGGAAGATAATCCCCGGCTTCGGTAATCATTACCTTTTCATCATCGAAGCCCAGGTTTTTATTCTGCATGAAATCCAGCTGCTGATATATGGTAAGGGCCGATATAATCAGAAATGTTGACGCCACAAACTGTGTAACAACCAGGCTTTTTCTAAGGATTCCGCCCGAAGAAGAGGAAGTGCGGTTACCTTTTAATGAGTTGACAGGTTTGAACCTTGCCAGGAAGAAAGCGGGATAACTGCCAGCTGCAGTTCCTATCAATAAGGTTAAACCTATAAAGGAGCCGACTATACCAAAGATTTGATCATATGGGATTTGTAAAGGGGTGTTGGTGAAGTTTTGGAAGAACGGTAAACTCAACTCTACCAACAATGTGGCCAATGAAAGCCCCATTACGGTAAGCAGCATAGCTTCTCCTAAGAATTGCCCAACTAATTGTTTGCGGTAAGCTCCGAGTGTTTTTCTCAGTCCCACCTCTTTTTTTCGGAGGGAAGCATAGGCCGTAGAAAGATTCATAAAATTGATACAAGCTACCAATAACACCACAATAGCAATGGTAGCCAGAATAATCACGTACGAGAGATTTCCTGAAACAGCTATATCATTTTCGGCTGGATTAAAATAAACTTCGTTAAGGGGTTGTAGTTGAGTTGGAGGGAATTCCTCGCCGGAGTATTTGTCGAGTAGATTCGTAATTACTGCTTCTGCCCGATTGATATCTGTATTCTCCGGCGCCAGCATATAGGTGTAGAACCCTGCCCATGTCCAGTTTTCCATCATATTACCCATGAAGGTTTTTAGCAATTGAACGGGAACTAAAAAATCGTAGCGGTGATGGGAGTTTTGAGGAACATCCTTGAACACGGCGGTTACTTCAAGGTCGGTGCCCCACATATTCATGGTTTTACCCAGGGGGAGTTCATCTCCAAAATACTTTTTAGCTGCTTTCTCGCTTATAGCAATAGATGTTGGGTTGGTTAGAGCTGTTTCTTTATTTCCATGCACCAGGGGATGCGAGAAAACTTCAAAAACCGAAGGGTCGGAAAATGTAATAGCCCGCTCAGCAAATTTCTTGTTTTTGTAGACGATGTCGGAAGGGGCTTTTACCGGCCAAAACCGAACCACTTCATTTGCAAGGCCGGGATGATCACTTTTCAGGACCGGAGCTAAGGTAGGAGGAGTTGCAGCCGACTCCCCGGATAGCACACGGTATATGCGGTCAGCATGCTGATGGTAATCATCATAACTGAGCTGATAATTCACCCACAGACCAATAATAATACAGGCGGCCAAACCAATACCCAATCCCATAGTGTTGATAATAGTATAGGATTTGTTCCTGCTTAGATGACGTATGGCAACTTTGAAATAATTTTTAAGCATTTAAATCTGTGTTCCTTTATGATGTTTGTATGGATTGTATTCAACAATCATACCAAAGCTTAAAATACAGCCTGAATGTGCTTGTTGAGGGGTTTGGCACATGGTTTTGTCCGTTACTCAACAATAGGTGTTCGGATGCGGACAGTAGTAATCAGCTGTAGTCGTTTACTTGCTCTTCAAACTCTCCGCCGGCTTAGAGACCGCGGCCTCTATAGATTGCCAGCCCATTGTAAATAAAGCAAGCACCAGGGTAATACTCCCTGTTACTATAAATATGGATGGTTTAATCTCTATTCGATATGCAAAATCTTCCAGCCACCGACTCATCACAATCCAGGCAGCCGGGATAGATATGAGAAATCCCAAAAATCAAGAAAAATATAGATATTAAAGCTTCGATATCATGCACAAAACTGATCTTACAAATTAATATTTGTATTATATATATATATATATATAAGAGGTAATGTTTAATACTTAATAAATAACTAATCGAACGAAAAAATGAAAAAATCAAAAGTTGTTAGAGCTATTGCATTCTCAATGTTTATGTTTTTAGGGTTGTTTTTGGGTTTAAATACTCCAATCAAAGCTCAAACTGATTGGTATCCTTGTGGGCGATGTGATTTCGACACCTATGCAGATGACCCGCATTTAGGAGATATAGGCTTTTGTAGTTATGTAATACCGGGCGTAGTAAATGGCTGTACACATAATGATGGTTCTCCTTGTAGTAATGGACAATGTAGCAAACTCGATAGACCAATGTAGTATCCTCAGCTTAAAACTCAGAAAGGAATCAACTAATTATGAAATTTGTATATCTGTTATTGCCACTCATTCTAATTAGTTGTGGAAAAGAGGTTAGTGTTACTCATCCAATCAAAGAACATTTACCCTCTCAAGCTTCTATAACTACTACTGTAACTGTAGGTAGCAAAAATGCGGAAAAGGTGAAGCCGACAAATTTAAGCTTCACCTTTTCATATAATGATTCTTTGCGTTTCTTCGATTACCCTAAAGCAATAGATCATCACGACGGATTATTCTATCTATTAGAAAAACGGAAAAATTATATTTCAGTTTTTGATACTTCAGGTCATTTTCAATATCAAATTAGTCGAGCAGGAAATGGCCCAGGCGAATTAATTGCTCCTGTTACATTTGAATTTAGTGATGATTATAGTGAGCTGTACATTTTAGATACATATGATACAGAGATATTTCAAAAGGTTGATGATCGTTTTGTTCCAAAGAAATCAGTTTACCATGGACTTCTAAGAGCATATGACTTATGTGTTTTAGGGAATAGTTATTTTATAAGTGGGTATGGAATTTCTAAACAAGAACTTAAAGCCCTTCAAAATCAAGATATTACTGAACAAGAACTAAGCGTTAGCGGTCCAATCAACAAATATGATATGACTACTGATTCTCTGATAAGCAGCTTTGGGTTTAAGTACAAATCCTATTTTGGATCTAAAACATATGGTGGGATGCTCTCGGAAGTAATATTAAGTTGTAATTCAAGTTCCAAAACTGTTATGGCCCAACATACCTACTTTCCATATTTATTTGGATACAATAAAAACAATGAATTAATGTGGGTTACAGAACTAAAAAATTACCTGGCAGTTAATGTACTGGAAGAGAAAGGGAATAAAGGATATATATTATCTATGTACTCTAACCCAACAATTTATCAACGTTTTTTAGGCTTTAATCCATCATCTAACGAGAAAAATTTCATCCAATTTCAAAAATACATTCCTCAAAGTGCATTTAGTAAAAAAGTGTATTCTGAAAATGAAATAAATAAAATAAAGAATCAGACAATAGGTGGAATTTTGATCGACAATAAAACAGGTAGGTCAACCTATTTTGAAACAGATCATCGTTTGGTCTTAATGAAAGATGGTTTCAACGTATGGTATAATAAATACAAAAAATACAACCCGTATGAAGTTGAAAAAAAATAGTATCTTATTACTTATATGTTTCCTATTTTTTTTTGTGTTTGGGCTGATTATAAATTCATACAATTTCGATCCTGTATATATACGACAACAGGAATTAAAGAAAAATGAGTTGGCCCTTATATATATAGGCTGTTCGAGTTGTAAATTTGCAAATAATGATGATGTTATTAACAAAGTAATTAATTTAAAATCAGAATTTATCGAGAGTTTCTCTGATCATGACTATTCACTAAAATTAATTGGTATTTCGAATGAATCTGATGTTGAGGCAGGAGTTGAGTACTTACAGCAGTTTGGAAAATTTGATGAAATTTCAGTCGGGAATGAAATGTCAAATACAGCACTTCAAAAATATGTTTGGGACTATTATGAAGGACTTGAAAGTGGAGGTACACCCCAAATAATAATTGAAAGGAGAATAAAGTCCATCATTAGAAATGACCCAACTATTGCTTACAGTTCAAAATTTGATAGTACAGAAATTATTACCAGGATTATTGGATTGAATCCAATAATAAATTTTGATATAGTTTCACTAGAGCTTTAGAAATAGTATATCATTGAACTTGACGAAACTTCTGCTAAGAACCACATTTCTTTTGGCGTAAAATTGCAATCTTTGTGAGGTAAAGTTTCCCTGATAGAAAATTTCTTTTAATGAAATTACCATCATTCAATAGCAGGTATTTTATTATGAACAACTATCTACTCACTCTTCAAACTATCCACCGGTTTAGAGACGGCGGCTTTTATAGATTGCCAGCCAACTGTTAAGAAGGCCAGGGTCAGGGTAATGCTTCCCGTGATTATAGATATGGATGGTTCAATGCCCAGATCTTCTGGATAACCATTAACCCAGAAAGTTCTTGAGACCCAAAGCCACCTAACCCAAAAATGTTGATAAAAGAATAGCCTTTATAGCTGCTAAGATTTCGAACAGCCGTTTTTAAATAGTTATATAACATACTCAGGGATTAAGTAACTATGGTTTACATCCGATAAATAACGAAGAGACACCAATACCGGATTTCAATCTATTTGTTACCAATAATTGTACAAACAGAGATTATCATTCTTAGAACGAGCAATTGCGGTATTTATAAAAATGCATTGTTCAATCTGATACAGGAAGTGTGCATTAATGAACATCTATGGGTTTTATCGATCAATAATAAAAAAACCAGCCTCGGAGAGTATTTGCCGGGATAGGGAACGCAAATACAACTCCGTGACTGGTTTTAATCTATCGTGCTAAAAAAGCACATTTATTATTTAAGCTACAGTATTGGATAGTTCAATTATCATGCCAAATCTATCAAAAGTGATTTAAGGTAAATGCCTGAAGGTGTATAAAGGGATTGTTTTAGTTTGTATGCTACTGTTTTTTTAAACTGCTAACGGGATTAGCCAGGGCAGCTTTTATTGATTGCCAGCTTACCGTAAGCCAGGTAATAATTACCGCTAACAGCCCTGAAGCGGCAAAAACCCACCAATTGAGTCCTGCGCTATAGGCATAATCAGAGAGCCAGAGAGTCATCAACCACCAGGAAAGTGGTACTGCAATGCCAATGGCATAAAGAACCAGTTTGGTGAAGTCTTTGGTAAGCAGCATCACCAGATTTTGTACCGAGGCTCCTAACACTTTTCTGACTCCAATTTCTTTGGCTCGCTGTTCTGCTGTAAAGGCCGATAGCCCGAACAAACCCAAACACGAAATTATAACTGCAAAAAAGGAAAAGTATTTTGCCAGGTCTCCAATTCGCTGTTCATTTCTATAGAGAGCGGCATATTCTTCATCCATAAATTCGTAGCCAAAAGGATAGCTCGGGTTAAAGGTTTTATACACCCTCTCCATGTTGGCGATAGAAGATTGGATGTTCTCTGATTCAATGCGGACATAAGCAGACCCGCCAAAGTCGCCAAGCCGAATAAAGAGAGGTTCTACTTCATGTCTCAGGTTCTGGAAGTTGAAGTCTTTGACCACCCCTATTATCTCGGTTTCATCACCCCACAGGGTTATTGATTTGCCAACGGGATTATCAAAGCCCATAATGTCGGCAGCGGTTTGATTGATCACAATCCGGGCGGTATCGGCTCCAAATTCCTGGGAGTGTGTTCTGCCCGCAACTAACTGGAACCCCATGGTTTCAATTAAATCATAATCGGCGGTTACATTCTCGAAAAGAATAAGTGTTTCGGGATCTTTACCGGGCCACGATAGTCCGGAGGTATTGGAGTTTCGCCCCATAAAAGAAGAATTAGACCGGGATACCTGAACAACTCCTGGCACTTCCCTAAGCTGACTTTTAAAAGTATCCCAATGGTCAGATATTTCTCCTTCTGCTTCAAAACGTACCAGGTTTTCTTTTTTATATCCCAGGTTTTTGTTTTGGGTGTACTGAATTTGTTGATACACTACAATGGTGGAGATAATCAGCACAACAGAAAGGGTGAATTGAAAAATAACCAATCCCTTTCGTGCCAGCACTTCTCCCCCGGAGGGTTTCAGAGATCCTTTTAATGACTGTACCGCCTCAAAGGAAGAGAGATAAAAAGCGGGATAACTGCCGGCAGCTAAACCGGTGACAATGACTGTGCCGATAAAGGTGAGCAGAAGCACCGGATCCAGGTAGTTGATGTCAATCACTTTGCCCGTGAGATTGTTGAACACAGGGAGGCTCATCTCAACCAGGAAAACAGAAACAAGAAAGGCGAAAACAGTAATCATCATGGATTCGCCAATAAACTGTGCAATCAGTGACCCCTTACCGGCACCAATAGATTTTCGAATACCTACTTCTTTGGCCCGCTTGGTAGCTTTGGCCGTGCTAAGATTCATAAAATTAATGCAGGCAATTAACAGTATAAAAATGGCAACCAGGGAAAAGAGTCGTACATACTCAATTCTTCCGCCGATTACCTCTTTGTTATCGAACTGCCCATACAGGTATAAATCCGCAAAAGGATATACAAACAGTTCAGCTACCGATCCTTCATTTCTGTCTTTTATAAAGTTTTTGATCTTGGTATTCAAGGCTTTAAGGTCAGTACCCGGGTAAACGGTAGCCAATGTTCTGGGACCGTTGTTTCCCCATTCCTGGGCCCATTCATTTCGTTCCAGCCAATCCTCAAATCGAAGGACATAATCAAATTGCATGGAAGAGTTGTCGGGCAGCTTCTCGAATACACCGGTTACCGTGTGTAAGTGTATGCCGTTGATGGTTATAGATTCTCCTACCGGATTTTCTTTACCATAATACTTGATGGCAAGCTCTTTGGATATGACAACGGTAGCCGGAGTGCTGATGAGTTCCTCCCGGTTTCCATACAGCAAGCGGATATCCAGGATATGAAAAAGATCGGGTCGGGCATAAATGCCATTTTCTTTAAGTGATATTTCTTCCCGCGTAAAAAGATAGTCGATGTTCCAGGTATAGGTGGTGGCGTATTCAATTTCGGGGATTTCTTCTTTTAAGGCCGGAGCCAGGATACCGGGGGTGGATTGGGTGGTGAACACTGCATCGGAATACGACTGATGTTCCATCACCTGTACAATTTGGTCGGCGTTTTCATGGAAGCGGTCGTAGTTGAGTTCATCAAACACCCAGAGTAAAATCAGGATACTGCAGGCCATGCCTATCGAAAGCCCGATAACATTGATGAGAAAAGAACTTTTGTGCCGCCGAAAAGTGCGAAAGGTAGTCTTAAGGTAATTTTTTATCATAGCAGAAATTAGGTCCCTATTCATACAGATAGACGATCAAAAAACTGCTCCGTTACAATCGGCTTCCCAAAGTGGGGGCAGGAGAGATCTCACCGGATGCTTCCACGGGAAAATGAGAAACAAAAGAAGACTGCCTAAGCACAGAAGCGGAGTCTTTACACCAGCTAAAGTTTATAGATGCTGACCAGTTAAGTACACACATAGGAAAAATCAAAGTTGAAAAACACATCTGAATGCCCACAGCAGGACGTATGGCAGTGATGAAGAGGCCTTAACATGCTTTTATAAATTATTACCTCCATGCCTGTTGACATCAGTTAATTAAGTTTCTAAACTTAAAGCCGACAAAACAAATGTTTCTTCACAAGGAAATTTTGATGAATACTCAAGTTAACATTTTTAATTCCACGGCAGACAAATGCATGCCCATGTGCTGTATGATGATGTGTTGTATGCACACCTCAGCTGGTAGTGGAAATGCCGTTAACTTTTAACAAAAGAAGAAACGAATAAAACAAAGCCCACTACCTGTTGCAGGTGGTGGGCTTTTTTATTTCATCGATAAGTTCCTTGCCCACCTCCCTGCTTCAGTTAGTGCTTTGTAATCACTGAATAACTCCTAACCAAAACACAAAGTCTAACATTATGCCAGACGTAGCAACAGAAAAACAAATAGTAGTTTCTACCGACTGGGCCGCCGATCATCTGCAGGATGAAGGTATCCGGTTTGTAGAAGTAGACGTAAACACCAAAGCGTACGATTCGGGACATATACCCGGAGCGATAGGCTGGAACTGGAAAGAAGAACTGCAGGATCAACTGCGGAGAACAATTTCTTCGAAAGAGGATTTTGAGCAACTGCTTGAAAAATCCGGAATCTCCAATGACACAACCATTGTGTTGTATGGCGATAATAACAATTGGTTCGCAGCCTGGGCCTACTGGCTCCTGAAATATTATGGTCATGAGGATGTTCGCATCCTGGACGGTGGCCGTAAAAAGTGGGATGCTGAGGGTCGTGAATTAACCACCGACACATCAACCTACAAAACCGCCGATTATTCTATTTCAGAAGTGCGAAGCGAGTACCGTGCCTTCCGGGATGATGTAGCCGAAAAACTGGGCGCCGAAGACTTCGGATTAGTCGATGTTCGGTCTCCGGATGAATTTACCGGAAAGATTTTAGCCCCTCCTGGACTTAAAGAACTATCACAGCGTCCCGGACACATACCAGGTGCTTCCAATATCCCCTGGTCGAAGGCAGTAAACGAAGATGGCACTTTTAAGAGCAAGGAAGAACTCAAAGAGTTATATGCCGGCGAAGGAATCACCCCTGACAAAGATATTGTGGCTTACTGCCGCATAGGGGAACGTTCCGCTCATTCATGGTTCGTACTAAACGAGCTGCTCGAATTTCCGAATGTTCGGAACTATGACGGCTCCTGGACCGAATGGGGCAACCTGATTAACGCACCTATTGAGCGGTAATACAGGGCTAATCGCATACATACATTTAAGTCCTCCGGGTGAAGTATATCCGGAGGACATTATAAAGGCTATAATCCTATGAGTAAGAAAAAAAGTAAAATCGAAAAGATAAAAGAGAACAGCGAATATCTCCGCGGACCTCTGGCAGAGGAGGTTGGGAATGAGGAAGATCATTTCAGTAAAGATGCTATTCAGGTTCTCAAGTTTCATGGTACCTACCAGCAAGACGACCGGGACTTACGGGAAGGGCGAAACCGTCACTATTCGTTCATGATTCGCAGCCGGACTCCCGGCGGTAAACTTACCCCAGAGCAATATCTGGCTGTAGATGAGATATCAGATACCTATGCGAATGGGTCTATCCGCCTTACTACCCGGCAGGCCTTTCAGCTGCATGGTGTGATCAAGGGAAACCTCAAACAAACCATAAAAGAAATTAACAACGCTTTTATTACCACACTCGGGGCTTGTGGAGATATTGTGCGTAATGTGATGGCGACACCTGCCCCCGATATTGACGGGCGACAAGCCAAAGTGCAGGAGTTTGCAGATGAACTGTCTGATATTCTGTTGCCCGCAACCAATGCCTATCATGAGATATGGTTGGATGGAGAGAAGATCATCTCCGGAAAAGCAGAAGTACAGGAAAGTGAACCACTTTATCAGCACAACTACCTTCCCCGAAAATTTAAAGTGGGTATTGCCTTGCCGGGCGACAACAGCATAGATGTGTATACCCAGGATATCGGACTGGTTGCTTTATTTGACGACCAGCAGGAAATCGAAGGTTTCAACGTAATTGTTGGAGGGGGGATGGGAATGCACCACCGCAAGCCGGAGACGTTTCCACGGCTGGGCGATCATCTCGGCTACATCACCAAAGAAAAAGTGGTAGAAGTTGTAAAGGGAATAATCAGTATTCAACGCGATCATGGAGAACGTAAGAACCGAAAACAAGCCCGGATGAAATACCTTATTCACCGATGGGGACTGAAGAAGTTTAAGGCAGAGCTCACCGAACGCCTTGGCTATGAACTTGAGCCCTACCGGGATTTACCCAAGTTTGAACTGGATCTGTACCTGGGCTGGAAAAAGCAGTTGAATGGAAAGTGGTTTCTCGGTCTGTCTATTGAGAACGGACGGATTATAGATAATGATGAACTGCAGCTTAAAACAGCTCTGCGGGAAGTAGTAGAAAAATACCATCCCGAAGTACGCATGACGGCCAACCACAATGTGTTGCTCACAGATATCAGCGAAGAGCACAAGCAGGAGATTGAAGACTTGTTCCATAGATATGGAGTGCTGTTGGGGGATGAAATACCCAATGCCATCAAGTACTCTATGGCGTGCCCGGCGCTTCCTACCTGCGGCCTGGCTATTACAGAATCAGAAAGAGCATTGCCGGATGTAATCCGTGGGATTAATGACATACTGGAAGAGCTGAAACTGGAAAACGAAAAACTCTCGATTCGAATGACTGGCTGCCCTAACGGCTGTTCCCGTCCGTATGTGGCAGATATCGGTTTCGTTGGGCGCTCTCTTGATAAGTATTCCATATTTATTGGGGGAGATCCCTCCGGAACCAGGTTAAATACCAAATATAAAGACATGGTAGCCGGAGATGAACTGGTGGAAGAAGTTCGCGGCTTGCTTGAGCATTACAAAAACGACAGAGCCGAAGGAGAATCTTTCAGTGATTTCTGGAACCGCGTCGGAATCGAAGAATCCAATAATGTCCCAGCCTGAATCATGAATGAATTAAGAAATATACATCGCGGTAAAGTGTACTTGGTGGGAGCAGGTCCGGGCGACCCGGATCTGATCACCGTAAAGGGAAGCAAGGCTCTTGAACAAGCCGATGTAATCGTCTATGACCGGCTGATAAACCCGGAACTACTGGCACTTACAACAGAAGAATCGGAACATATTTATGTGGGCAAAACACCCGGCAAGCCTTCTGTTTCTCAAGAACAGATCAATACCATTCTGATTGCCAAAGCCAAAAGTGGTAAGATGGTAGTCAGGCTAAAAGGGGGAGATCCCTTTGTGTTTGGCCGGGGTGGAGAAGAATGTGAAGAGCTGAAAGCCAATGACATCAGTTACGAGGTGATACCTGGCATAAGCAGCGCCCTGGCGGCTCCCTCCTTTGCAGGAATTCCGATTACCCATCGCAAAGCAGGCCGGTCATTTACGGTTGTAACCGGCCATACCATAACGGGGTCTGATACTTTTAAAAACTGGGGGCATTTGGCATACGCCGACACGCTGGTAGTATTGATGGGGGTCCGGAACCTGGGAGCTATATCTGCCGAGCTTATAGAGCATGGCAGAGATGGAGGTACCCCGGTAGCAGTTATAGAACGCGCCACCTATGAAAGCCAGAAAGTGGTGTATGGAAACCTGGAGAATATAAAAGAAAAGGCATCCGAAACTTCACCCCCTGCTACTATTGTGATAGGTGAATTGGCAGCTATGTGTAACGATCTCTCCTGGTTTAAAGAATTGAAGCAGGAATATACCGAGACAACTCAGGAAGCTCAGTTACTAACTAATTATGCAGTTTAAATATCAAGAAGGATGGAGCAAGTGTTATCACCTATATTATTAGAAGGCGAATTTTCAAAAGATCGAATAGATCAACTCAATGACCGCTTTGAAACATCAGATCCCGGGACCATACTTCGATGGGTAGACAATACCTTTGGGACAGATGCAGCTTTGGGAACCGGTTTCGGTTCTTCCGGGGTGTTCTTGATTGATCAGATTCAAAAGTATCAGCTAAATATCCCCATATTCTACCTGGATACACAGCTTCTGTTCGATACTACTTATGAGTTAAGGGATACTATTGAGCAGAAATACGGTATTTCTATATACCGCGTGAGCGCAGGTATGTCGTTCAGGGAACAGGCGATCCGGTATGGAGAAGAACTCTGGAAGACCAATCCCAACCACTGCTGTTATTTGCGGAAGGTACGGCCTCTTCGGAATTACCTGTCCGATAAAAAAGCCTGGATCACAGGCATACGCCGTAGCCAATCGAAGGAACGCAAGCAGGCCCGGATTATAGAATGGAATGAAGAACATGAGGTGATAAAGGTAAACCCGGTGGCCGATTGGACCGGGGAAAAAATATGGGATCATATCCATCACCTGGACCTGCCCTATAATCCCATGCATGATGAAGGGTATCCAAGCATAGGATGTATTCCATGTACCCAACCCACGGGAGACGCCAAAGAAAGCGACAGCCGCACCGGTCGCTGGAATGGAAAAGGGAAAACAGAATGCGGCATTCATTTACCTATACAAGATTTTGAAACGAATAAGGAGCACTAAGATGTCAGCAGCACTTGACGTATATCCAGTTTATTTACGCCGTCTGGATGAGAAGAAAACGGTAATTATTGGAGGAAACTATGAAGCAGAAGGCAAAGTCCGGGATTTCCTGGATCGGGATGCGTGGCTCACGGTAATCAGCCCTACTCTTACAGCTGAGCTACAGAAATGGGCCGATGAAAATAAATTCGAATGGATTGCCCGGGAGTATGAATATGGTGACCTGGAAGGGGCTTTTGTAGCCATTGTGGCCGATTACCAAGGAGACGTTAACGAGCGTGCATACCAAGAAGCCGAGGAACGAAACATCCTGATTAATGTAATGGACGACATTCCACACGCTAATTTTGCCTTTGGATCTATAGTAAAACAAGGTCCGCTTACGATTTCCATATCAACGGGAGGAGCTGCTCCGGCGCTGGCTGTGCGGCTGCGTCAACGGTTTGAGCAGGAATTTGGAAAAGAATATGGTGAGTTCCTTGAGTTCATGCAGAGTCTGCGTAAACCCATGGCTCGCCATCATAAGCATTTTCAGCTAAGAAGAAAATTGTGGTATGAACTTATCGACTCTGATATTCTTAACCTGTTCCGCGAAAACCGCATTCTTGACGCCCATAAACGGGCCAAAGATATTGTGGGTAAACGGGTGGTGAATGAAGCATTAGTAGAGGAACCGGAAAAGGAAAATATCATTAAGCGATTTTTCGGAAAACTATCGTTGATGAGGAATTGACAACACCGGTTTTAGTTTGAGAAGGACGACCGGCTTGCCACGCCAGCGGACCCTTCCTTGTTTCTCCCCTCAAAAAAAGCACCATTCGCGAGGAGCTCAAACCTTTAATAAGGCCTGGTTCAATACCGACGCAGCGATCTCCCACAATATGTCTGGGATATCCATCAACGCTGATTCCATCAGTTGCCACAGAAAAGGAGACTGCCACGGGCTGGTTCGCCGGACTCACGCATCCCTCGCAGATGGAGCCCTCATCCCCACGGGAGAAGGAGTCCCCTTCGATGACTGCTCCACCTACTCTTGGAAATAGCATGTGCTTCTCGGTCTGACGGCTTCAAGTCCGTCTGACCGTTTACTTGATTCGAGCAGTCATCGATGTCTATTTTTGCCTGTCTATTTTCGAAGCCTGATCCATCGAGACCGGCGATCGGTCAGATCGAGTACGGGGTTGTTTTTTACATTCTACGGTCTCTAAGCCGCCTGACCGATGGCTTGATTCGAGCAGCCCTTCCTTTCCCTAACACTCTATGGTAATTTTTGCGGTAGTTCAGGTATTCTTAGCTTTTTTTAAGAACTGTTTTACCACAGCCGGTATGCGTCAAGGGCAGGGGGACGCCTTGGTAAGAGGTGGCAGGTCAACCACCCTCCCCCAAAAAAATCTCAGTAGTGAGTGAACAATTATTTGTTAGCCTGATAAGTCCTCTCCTTCAGGTGAGGAGGATACGCTTATAGAGTTCAGGGATTAATTTGAGTTTTCGCCCCACAAAGAATATTCCCACAGTCCAACTTTTTGTCGAAGACGCTCTTTTGAAGGGAAATAACAAGAGGTTCTTCCACTATCCGGGTTAATAAATTTCCACATTCGAAATCACAGGCGTAGCCTTTGAATCGGTAATATTCACTCTCATTTTGTCGGCTTGAACCGGATCAATTTTCAAGATTCTTTTATACCCAATCGTAGTCTCTTCAGCCACGGTTCGCCATTCACTTCCATTCCAAATTTCAACATTGAACTCCTTAACCCGCTGCCCGAGCTGAATGTATTCCTGGATCAGGATGTATTTAATGCTCTGAGATTTGCCCACATCAATTTCCAGCGTTCCGGTGGTGATGCCGTTGTCGGTAGTCCAATAGGTTTCGGGATTTCCATCTGTGACATTTCCGGGCGAAAAGGTATTTACATTGCCGCGATGTGAGCCGGCTGTAACTTCAGCGTGCAGGGCCAGGTTTTTTCCAAACTCTTGGTCGAGCAGATCTCTCCATTTTCTAAGGTTTTTTACATCGTTTTCGTGAAAAATCCCCCGTTGGTCAGGTGGGATATTCAGCAGCAGTGTAGAGCCCCGGCCTACCGAAGTGAGATAAATATCCAGAAGTTCTTTGGGTGTTTTAACCAGCGAATCTTCATTCTCATGATAAAACCAACCCGGACGGATAGAGGTATTTACTTCTGCGGGAATCCATTCTGTGCCTTCCGGCGAACCGGTGTTTAATAACTTTCCGATTCCAGCTTTACCTGCATATAAGGTATCCGGGGTAATGGTATTCCAGTTGGTCCGTCCGCCGATGCCGTTCTCATTTCCACTCCAACGGATGCCCGGTCCAGCATCGCTAAAAAATAAAACATCGGATTGCATATTCCGGACGTGATCGAGTGTGGCGGGCCAGTGATAATAGGTTTGCTTGTCGATAGTGCGGGTTTCATTTGTTCCGCCGTAGTAACCGTCGCCGCCATTGGCTCCGTCGAACCACATTTCGAAAACATCGCCGTAGTTTGTAAACAATTCCTCCAGTTGATTCCGATAGTAGCTAATGTATTCCGGTTTACCGTAATCGGGATGATTACGGTCCCAGGGCGAGAGATAGATTCCAAACTTCAACCCATATTTCTTGCAGGCTTCTGAAAGTTCTTTCACAATATCACCGTTCCCATTTTTATAAGGGCTGTTTGCTATGGAGTGATCAGAATATTTGGTAGGCCAGAGCGAAAATCCATCATGGTGTTTTACGGTGAGGATTACACCTTTGAAGCCGGTTTCTTTTAAAACACGAACCCATTGTTCGGTATCCAGTTCCGAGGGATTGAAAAGTTCCGGAGCTTCATCCCCATATCCCCACTCCTTATCTGTGAATGTGTTTATACTGAAATGAATAAAAGCATTCATTTCCATCTGGTGCCAGGCCATTTGATTTTCGTCAGGAACAGGGCCTACGGCTTTTGGGAGAGTAGTTTGGGCAGAAGCCACGGCACTAAGGAATACTAAAAATACAACTAAAAATGTACGATGGTTACCCGGCATATTAAATCTTGTTTATCATGAATGGTGGCAACAATCTGCGAAAAAATATAATAAACAAACAAATCTAATCTTTACAAAAAACAGGCTGTTTGAGTCTAAGCAAAGTATGCCTGTTCTTTGTCCGGCAGGTCCTTTAACCCGAATTATTCACGAATGGATGCAAAATGGCGATCTATATACTTGAATATATTATCGTTGAATTGCTTTATGTAATAGCCCAATTTTGAGGTATGGATTAGACGGCGAAATTTCCCCGTACGCTGCGTTCAAGTGAAAATTGGGGTACTCAGGGTACCACAGTACCCTTCCGTTCCCATTTCCACTTCGCCTTGCCTACGATTAAATGTCTTGGTGAATAATCCGGGTTAATCAAGGCATCGGTTTCTCATACACTTTCGTTCCTCTTATAATAGTCATCCGGGACCTAATGCTTTTTGTTGATTTGAGATTGAGTGATGAAGTGAGACGGCAGAAGCCAGAAGTGAAAAGAAGCCGACAGCCTGTGTGATATATAAAAACTGTCGGCAACTATGATGAAAATTGTGATATACTTGGGTTCATACACCCACTATGGAATTATTCGTCCCTGGTCCCTGGTCATCCATCATTCATTCCTGAGACTATCAACGGGATTAGCCATGGCTGCTTTTATGGATTGCCAGCTTACCGTGAGCAGGGCAATAGCAAAAGCGGTGCCGCCGGCCAGGGCAAAGATGCCGGGGCCAATTTCAATTCGGTAGGCGAAGTCGGTGAGCCACTGGTTCATAAAGTACCAAGCCAGGGGCATGGCGAGGACAAAGCCTATAAGTACAAGCAAGAGAAAATCTTTGGAAATGAGCCCCAAGATGTTGGTAACCGTAGCTCCCAGCACTTTACGGATGCCAATCTCTTTGGTGCGGCGTTGGCTTGCATAGGTAGCAAGGCCGAAGAGCCCCAGACAGCCTAATAAAATGGCTAATGCAGCAAACCAGAGAAACAGAGAGTATGTCTGCTGCTCCTTAGCATAAAGCTGACGGATGCTCTTGTCTAAAAACTGATAATTAAATGCAATACCCGGAGCAATCTCTTCCCAGGCAACCTGTAGAGAAGGGATAGCCTCTCCAATATTTCCGGGTTGGAGTTTTAGGTTGAGTGTTTTAGGGTAAGCAAAGTTTCCGGACTCAGCGAACAGAACCACCGGCTCTATATCCTGATGAACGGATTCGATATGGAAATTTTGTGCTACCCCAATAATAGTTCGTACGGTACCATCAATTACTGACACCTGTCCACCAATAGCATTCTGTGGATGTTGCCAACCTAATATCCTGGATCCCTTTTCATTGATGATGACTCCATTTCTGAGGTCTTCACTGACGTTTTTCCGGAAGTTATGTCCTGTAATCATTGAAATATCCATAAGGGGTATAAAGTCAGGCCCGATTAAACTGTACCGGAATCTGCCGGAGCTTCGGGAGTTATCTGTTCGAATAACACTTGCCTCCATATTTGTAAATGAAGAAAGTTTACTGAAACTAAGGGCGGCTTTCTGAACATGGGGATTTTTGAGGAATCGGTTTTTGACTACTTCGCCCGATGGACGGTCGCTCTGGTTTCCCAAATCAATGGTCAGAATCAATTCTTTGTCGAATCCCAGATTCTTATTCGAAATATAGCTTATCTGTTTTGTGATAGTAAGGGTAGCCATTATAAGTCCACATGAAATCATAAACTGTGTAACAATCAATCCTTTTCGAAACCCGTTACTTCCCGCTGCTCCACTGTAGGTTCCTTTTAGCACCTCCACTGGTTTAAAGGAAGAAAGTACAACAGAAGGATAGAAACCCGACACAAGCCCGGCTATAGTCACAAAGAGCACCAGTATACTGATGAGAGATATATTCTCAACCAGACTCAGCTCCAGGTTTAGTTGCATCAATTGGTTGAACCAAGGCAGGAGCAACTCCACAAGCAGTAGGCAGAAAGGGATGACCAGCACCGTATTTGCAAGGGCTTCTCCCATAAACTGCTTAAAGAGATCTCCACGATATGCACCAGATGCTTTTCGGATGCCCACTTCTTTTGCTCGTAATCCAGCCCTGGCTGTGGAGAGGTTCATGTAATTGATCACAGCAATCACCAGAATCAGAATGGCAATAACATATATATGGCCTCCAATGTCAAGAGGCAATATCAAGAAAGAGATAGACGTACATTGCATCCCCCTTCCGTTGAGCACTGTATTCACCAAGGTAGATATCTGTAAGCGGTTGAATTTCGTATAGTATTTCTGCTTCGCCGTGGGTAGCTGTCGAAGCTTGGTCGATTTTGGAGACTACTTGTTTCGGTGAAGCTCCGGGTGTAAGCTTGATGTACTGAGAAAACATGTAAGAGACACCAGGATCGGACCGGAGAGAGGAAACAGCATCGAATAGAAAATGGGAATTACCCGGAACGTCCCGGAAAACGCCGGTAATTTCCATCGTTAATTCATCAATCTTACCAAAGTGGTCACGTATTGCTGTCAGGGTTTTACCTACCACATTTGTATTCCCAAATATTTGCCTGGCTGTTGATTCACTAATGGCAATAGTATTTGGGCGATCCAGAATACCTTCTTTTGATCCGTGAACCAGGGGATGTGTAAACAAATCAAAGAATGAGCCTGAAGCAGCGATAAGATCCAGTTCCCGATATTGATCCTCATCTCTTTTTAGGTAGGAAAACGGCTGGGTGAGAGTAACAGAGACCGCAGACTCCACCTCTGGAATAACTTGAGGGATCTTCTCGGAAAAGGCTTGATTCATACTCCATTCATACCGTTTTATAGCGTCATTCACAGGCCGGTCTTCCAGAACACGATAAATACGGTCATGTCCTTTATGATAGGTGTCGTGGGAGAGTTCATTGTAAACATAGAGTCCAATCAACATACAAGAAACAATACCAATGGTGAACCCCACCATATTTGTGATCACATATTGCTTTTCCTTGACTAGTCGACGAAACGCAATTTTAAAGTAATTCTTTAACATGTGGTAAAGTTGTTAAGGTGTTTATGTTTGAACGTACGCACGTTAGTACTTGCGTACCTGCCAACGTTCTTATTCATTTCTGAGACTGTCTACCGGGTTGGCCATGGCTGCTTTTATGGATTGCCAGCTTACCGTGAGCAGGGCAATGGCAAAGGCGGTGCCGCCGGCCAGGGCAAAGATGCCGGGGCCAATTTCAATTCGGTAGGCGAAGTCGGTGAGCCATTGGTTTATTATAAATCCGCCAAGAGGGATTGCAATCACAAAACCTGTTAGTACTAATTTTGCAAAATCTGTGGAAAGCAATAAAACAATATTTGCAATAGTTGCTCCAAAGACTTTCCGGATTCCAATTTCTTTAGTTCTTTGCTTAGTACTCAAGGCTGCAAGTCCAAATAAGCCGAAACAAGCCAAAAGAATTGCCATAGTAGAAGAAAGTTTCATGATTCTGCTCCAGCGTTTTTCCTCTTGGTATTGATACATTAAGAGGTCGTCCATAAAGGAGTAATTGAAGGTTTCTTCCGGAAGGATATTATTCCAGAGAGATGAAAGTTTTTGGATTGTATTGTTGGTGTTTCCAAGAGTTGTCTTTACCAGGATGGTTCGTGGCATACTCCAATCAGAAGATGACAGATGTACAAGAGCCATGGGCCGCAGATCCTGATACAAAGGACGGACATGGTAGTTTTCAACTATCCCTATTACTTGTTTTCCAGCAAATGGGGGAGTCCAGCTCACAGAATCTTCTCGTATTATTTGTCCCACGGGGTTTTGCCAGCCCATAGCTTCAGCAAACTGTTGATTAATAATAACCCCATTTACTAATTCAGATGCTCGTTCGGGAGAAAAATTTCTGCCCTCTATTAATTTGATGTCCAGGGTTTCGATATAATTCTCATCCACATATTCGTGTATAATTGAATTGTTGAGGTTTTCAATTGTAGAAGAACTATGTACATTGGTCATCCCAAATCCATTCTCCTTGGTCATATACGGAAGCTTCCGATACTTTCCACCTGTAACGGATATGCTTTGAACTCCAGGGATATGTTGTGCTTCTTGCTTAAACACTTGTGTAATTTTCTGGACCTCACTCTTATCTTCCGTGTTTATTTCTACTGCTATTACATTTTTGGTGGAAAATCCGACATCTTTGTTTGTGATATATTGCAGTTGTTCCTGCATCACAAAGGTGATAATCATGAAAGAAATAGAAAGGGCGAATTGTAAACAGATTAACCCTTTTACAAATACAGGGATTTGCACGGCAGAACGCTGTGAGGAGAATAAATCGGCAGCATTTCTTCCCGAGATCCTCAGGGCAGGGTAGCTTCCGGTGATAAGGGTTATAATGAGCAAAACAATAGCCAATATCCCCCATAAAACCGGATCAGATATTATTTCAAACCGGAATGACTGTTCGGTTAGTTGCTGAAAAAAAGGTGAAGCTAATTCTGCTATAAAAAGCCCCAGAATAAGAGCAATGCTGCAGGTGACAAATACTTCTCCGAAAATCTGAGTGCGTATTTGATTTTGATAGGCCCCAATAGATTTCCGCATACCAATTTCATGGTTACGGTTTGAGGCTCTGCTAAGTGTCAAACTTATGAAATTTATACCGGCAATAGCAAGTATAACTATTGCAATTCCTCCTAAAATCAGTGTGTATGTAACATTGGTGGAGCTGGTGTAATATGATTGATAGTCTTGATCAAAATGAATGTCATTGAGGGATTGCAGACCAAGTTTCATTTTTTGGGATGTTGCAAATGTTCCAAGATTAGCTTCCAGCAGTTTGGGAAACTTATGTTCTAAATTGGAAGCAGAGGATCGGTCATGAAGCATAACCCAGGTCTCACCATATCCTTGATACCAGCTCTCTCTGATTCTTTGTCGTCTTTCAGGGAATTGTACATTCATATAGCTTTCAAAAGGGAGGACAACTTCGAATTGAAAGCTTGAGTTGACCGGTGGTTCATGGGCAATGGCAGAAACAGTGTAGGTATATACCGAGTCTTGGATACGGGTAACCAAGTCTTCTCCAATTACCTGTGTTCGGCCAAAATATTTCAAGGCAGCAGTTTCAACTTCAGGGTACATAGAGTCTAAAGCTGTTGTAAGCGGATATGGAGTGATTAAACTTCGCTGAATTTCTCCTGAGTCATTTGTGATTTGGTCGGTTATTCGATAAATCCGATCCCTGTTTTCATGAAAGTCATCATAGGTCCATTCAAATCGCACATAAAAAATGAGGAGTATACAACAGGCCAGTCCCACAGCCAGCCCGCCAATGCTGATGACCGAGTCAACCT
>VEMX01000053.1 GCA_009711805.1 Balneolaceae bacterium
GAATCAACGGCATGGGAAAAGGCCAGAAACAAGAAATCCAAAACAATCAATTGGCAATTCACAACAGACGATGCCCGAATAAAATTACACCGACTTTACCCGACTTTTCAGGATTGACATGACACTACAGCAACTTTTAAAGCAGGATGGAATTCAAAAGCTACGTATTCGCCAATATAGAACCTATCCATTTCTTTACGGGGAGGTCCGGTTTGCAGCATATCAAGAAGAAAAAGATTTTTCTCGCGTTTCTTCGACTCTGACACCACCAGGTCGATCATTTTTTTGATCCTATCAAGAGACCATTCACCACTTACATTTGCAATTAGGTATTGCTCCTGTTCTTGTATTTCAATATCCAGACCAGTATTTATCTCATCCCTTACTTTATCCATCTCGCCTCTTATTTTGTTAATTTTCAAAACCAGCAATTTCTTTTACAACCCTCTCTCTTTGCTATATCCAATCAACCTGTTCTGTCGGGCAGCTAACATCCGTACATTCAAACAGAATACTTAAAGTCACTTTAAACCGAAGAGTAAAAGCCAACCTTTCCTTTTAAATAACTAACCTTCCCTCATCATTATAATTATAGGCCACATTATTTCACCTGCAATATAAACTGTATAAAACCTATCCCTGAAATACAGGTGCTTGGTCTATGGAAATAGCAGATTTTCTATGAGAGAAACAAATATGAATAGTAATTGATCCTTCTCAGGGTTCAACCTAAAACAATCTTCGGCAAAACCTCCGTTTTTTCTACCTCCCATCTGCATATAATTGGCTCAATTTACCCGGTGAAATCAATGTAAAAGATATAAGGCTTTTTATTAATTGAATTGATGTAATCATCCAATTTTAAATCACTTATCCGGGCTAAACATATATACAAAACAAAATATGAGAATTGATATCTGGTCGGACGTTGTATGTCCGTTCTGTTATATAGGAAAAAGAAATCGCTCGCACCCTGCAAGAGAATAAAACCGAAGGGGAATAGTGCTGATCCTCAACCCATCTTGTGAATAATAAAAAGAGCTTGACACCTGGCTACCACAATAAAAACCTTAGCGCTGAGCATAGATAACCGGCCGGGCTTGGTTAATAGCTAAAAATTAAAATCGAAGGCGATTTGCCAATTGCCCTCATCCTGCCACTCCCAGATGATAACGTAAATACCCCCGGTACCTTTACGCTCTGCACCGGTATAATACCGTCCTGTCTCTAACACTTTGTCTTCCGATACATACCAAAGCTGTTGCTTTTCAAGGTCTACCTGGTAATTTGGGTTTCCCATATAAGCATAGCGCCGGGCTATTTCATCCCTGCCGGCAGAGGTTTTTCCACTTCCCTGGTAAACGGCATCCGGGGTATAGGAGGTATCCATATGAGCTTCCGGCTTATGCTGATTGGCCAGCCTAACCCATCGCCGACGCTCGATCTTTAACAAAGAATCCTGTGTTGAGCTGACTTCTTTGTCCGAATCCATAAGCAGAATTACATCCACTTCTTTCTTCCACCCATTTTCGGTAAACCACCAACCGCTTAGCAGCATATAGCTGTCATTCTCAACATTCAGCATTCCTGTAGTCAAATACCTTCGATTATCGTGCCGAAGCTCCTGCTCATGGGTATAGCCTTGAATAGCTGAAGCCCACTTTAGTTTTGGATGACCGGATAATTCTTCTGTCTTCAACCCTTCTCCTTCTATATACATCAAATAGCCTCGTTCCCAGCTAAAATCCAGTTGGGGCCGACTGTATTTTAACGCCATCACCCATTCATCCTGGATCTTTTCGATGCCTGTTTGGGCGTAGAGAGATGGGTTTATAAAAATGATGATCAGTAGATAAAAAAGGACTCTTTTCATATTCAAAACTCAGTATAACTTTTTTGCTTAGTACAACTTAAAAAATTAAAAATAACAAGAAGATTATGATTTAAGCTTAAAATATATATTTTAATCAGGGGTTCAAGTGCTAACTGAGGAGAAAATAGAGCCATATGAAAGCAGAAGAGACGGTCCAATACATGACAAAAATGTACTTGGAAAGAATTATAAAGAGTTTAACACAAGACTATCCTTCAAATAAAGATGCTGAAGAATACAGAGAAATTGTAAAAAACAATCTCACCAAATTATCTAGCCGAACTGATCTCAATAATAGGTTAAATAAATTCATTTCCACCAATCAAAGAGATCCTTATGCTAATAGGTTACTATACGATTTCATCCTAAGATCAATTTTATCTAAACCTGACTTTATAATTACTCAGGAAGAAATAAATGAATTTGTGATATCAAAAGAAAAAGAAATATTACATCTATCGGAAGAGCCGGAAAGTTTTAGACATATAGATGAGAACAACATCAATATCTTTTCAGCTATTCTGGAAACGGCTTTAGAAGATGGAACTATTAGTACTGATGAGCTAAGACTTATTATAAAACTCAGAAAAAAACTGTCAATCAGTGAAAAAGATCAGTATTTAATTCAGGCGAAACTTGGACTATTCCCAAGCGCTGATTGCCAAGTACATACATCGACCCAGGTTTCCAAGGGTATTGATGATTTGCAAAAATGTGGCATCATCTTTTATTGCAACCAATATGAAGATTCATCTAAAAAAGTCTTCGTAATACCTGATGAATTAGCAGACAGTGTTAAAGCTGTTTTAGGAATAGAACTTATCAAATACAAATATGTCTTGCTGCTTCAGCGCTTTCAAAATAAACAGTTGCAAGAAGTCTTAAGAGAACGAAACCTTTATGTATATGGAACAAAAAATGAAATGATCGAAAGGATTATTCACTCTGGCATAAAACCAAGTGAAGCATTGGAAACTATTACCACAACTGAGTTGAGTGATATTTGTTCAAAAATCCCAAGCTTAAACGTGAGTGGGAAAAAGGAGGAGAAAATATCCCGGCTAATTAAATATTACTCTAAACTTATTATAAAAAGTTTTAAGGAAGATAATACGGACCAAAAATACTATGAGTATCTCGAAGAATTGGCAATAAGAGACATTGATAATTTACTTGGAAATGAAATCATCAAGGACCATGACTACATTGATAAAGCTTTCGAAGATGGAACTAAATACCTGTTTCGGGAAAAATTCAATATACCACTCATAGAATTCTCTGGAAATGAACATGCTGACGGTGGAGTCGTTTTTGAAACAGGTGATTCCATTTTACTTTGGGATAATAAAAGTAGAAAAAATGGAGAACCATATAAATTCCCCGACAAACATTTAAGACAATTCCTCCGATATATTAATAAAGAAAAGAAAAAGGGACGAAGGGTAAGCTGTTTTCTAATCGTTACAGATCAGATTGATCCTATTGCAGAAAAAAATGCCGTAAAACTTAAAGCTCAGTCTGGTGTTGATACTGATGTTGCAGTAGTTTCTGCAGAAAACTTAAAGCTTGTAGCTGAAATTTGGCAAAAGCACTCTTCAAAGGAAAAATTCAATCTTCATATACTTAACATCACTGGTATTCTTAATTGGGAAAACTTAAGAGAAAGAATGTCATGGCATGAATGATTTTATCTCGTTCATATCCCCACAAAGATCTTTTCAGTCTTTAGCATAGCGGAGACTGGAAAGTTAATGCTCAGGAAGTCTCCGAATTCCAGCCCATGCAAATCATCAAATCAGAATCTCGCTGAGCTGGGGCTCTTAAGTCAGCGCTCGTTCTGCATTTTTTTCAAATAATAGTTTCGAGGCTCGCTGTAAGACTTAAGAGATCTGAGGAGTTCATATCCCCATAAAAAATGGGCCCAAAAATTCACTCATAACAGCAACCCTCAATAAGTGAGGAATCCAATACCTACACAAATCAACATAGAACTCTTTTTATTTACCAATACAAAATCTCGAGAAAATAGAATCCAGCAAGTCTTCAGTAGTGATTTCCCCGGTGATGGTTCCCAACTCCTTGAGTGCTGCCCGCAAATCTATAGATAAGAAGTCTCCCGTCATGTTCATGTTCAAGCCCTTAAGGGCTGCTTGCACATGTTCCTGTGTTTTTTGAAGGGCATCGCGGTGACGCGAAGAAGTAACCAGCAGGCTGGATGCATCATAGTGTTTATTTTCGAGGGCACGGTCTTTCAGCAGTTGTTTCAGGTCGTTTATCTTTTCTCCCTCCACCGCCGATATTTTTAGGTCAAACTCGGTACGCCACTCTTTATCTGCCTCTATATCAGCTTTGGTTCCAATCAGTATAAAAGGAGTTTCGCCAGACTTTTGCTGGAAAGCAGCTATCTCTTTACGCTCTTCTTCATCAAATGGCTTGCTCAGATCTTTCAGGTAAATAACCAAATTGGCTCGCTCAAATGCTTTTTGGGATCTTTTAACTCCCTCGGCTTCCACTACATCAGTGGTTTCCCGGAGTCCGGCGGTATCAATCAGTTTAAAAAGCAGACCATCATAACTCCAATCGGCATCGATAGTATCACGGGTTGTACCTGCAATTTCAGTCACGATAGCCCTGTCGCTCCCCACCAGTGTATTCAATAGGGTTGATTTCCCGGCATTGGGCCGTCCCATAAGTACCGTCTTCACCCCATCTTTCACCAGCCGTCCGGTTTCATAAGTTTCCAGCAGTCTATTGATCTCCGACTCAACTTCTTCGAGCAATTTCTGCAGCTGTTCCTTATTGGCGAATTCAACATCTTCTTCAATAAAATCCAGTTCCAGTTCTACCATGGCAGTAGCATCTATAATCTGCTGCCGAAAGTTTTTGATGTGTTCTCCAAGCCGTCCCTCCAATTGTTGATGTGCTGCATCTACGGCTTTTTTACTTTTGGCGTGAATGAGATCCGCCACCGCCTCGGCCTGGTCCAGATCCAGTTTGCCATTTAAAAACGCCCGTTCGGTAAACTCCCCCGGCTCAGCTGGTTGTATTCCCAAAGCCAACATAGTCTCCAACACCGACTGGGTCACCAACACTCCTCCATGGCAAGAAATTTCAACCGTTTCTTCTCCGGTATAGGATTTGGGGGATTTAAAAATGGTCACTAATACTTCATCTACAGGGAAGCCTTTCTGTGTTACAATTTTGCCAAAGTGGACGGTATGAGTGTGCTGGCTCCCAAGATCTTTCCCCTGGAATGCTTCGTTTACTATTTGGATAGCCCCCTTCCCTGAGACACGGATAACGGCAATTCCGCCTTCGCCCACCGGTGTGGCTATGGCTGCTATTGGAGCTTTTTGTGTAATCATAGTTGGCATGTATCAGTATTGAGCATTTGAAGCATTCGCATGTTTTCTGAAATCTTGATAACCAAAAAATCAGCCTCCAGGAAAATACAGAATATGGATGACCTAAAGATATCATTATGTGGTGTAGCTCAAAAGCTTTTTACCCCTCGGTTACAGGGTCACCTTTAGCCTTCCTTACTTTAATGAAATGTTAAATGGTATTACCAAATCAATATGAGCGAAACATCTATTCGCTCTCGCTCGTAGGTTCGCCCGTCATTTCTTCCAAAAACATGAGGGAGTATTAGTAATGATTTATCATCAACAAAATAAATTAAAGTCATGAAAAAGAGATCTATATTATTCATCCTGGTTTGTACGCTTTCAGCGATGACGGTTAACGCAAAGAGCGATAAAGAGACGAAGCTTTTTAAAGCAGCAGCTAATGGCAATATCCAAGCCATAGAAAACATCATTGATGAAGGGGTAAATCCAAATATTCAAGATCAATTTGGAAATACGCCTTTGTTTTATGCTACCATCCAGAATAAATCAAAAGCCATAGAAAAGCTTGTGGTTCTGGGGGCTGAAGTAGATGTAATGAACAACAATGAAAACACCCCTCTGATTATAGCAGTAAAAAGAGGAAATCATAAAGCTGTAAACACACTGCTTATAATGGGAGCCGCCCCGGATATGGAACGGCAAGATGGTTTTACTGCCACACACCTTGCCGCCCAAAAAGGAGATATACAGTCGCTATTGTCATTGATGGCATATTCCGCCGACGTTAACAAAAAAAGCATTACAGGAGCCACTCCTTTGATGTTTGCCGCTTATAATGGTCATTTTGAATTTGTTCGCGCACTCTTAAGCAACGGAGCCACTGATACTAATCAAGAGGCTCTTAAGTGGGCTAAAAAAGGGGAACACACCAATGTTGTAAAACTCCTCGAGTATTATAATAAAACCGTCCTCTGATACAACTCTATGCTATTCATCATTGAGTACAAAAAAGGCTCCTCAGTATTGGGGAGCCTTTTTCTTTATCCATGCAAAAACAGATTGTTATTCTACATCGCCCATCAGCTTTTTAACCCCAGGACTCGCCAGGAGTGCTACAATACCACCACCCCCTATAATCAAGGCTACGGTTTGGAATAATCCTGATGGAGCTAACGACTCGAGCTGACCTGCAACTAATCCCGCAATCAGGTTGCCCAAAGCGGTTGCTACAAACCAGATACCCATCATTTGGCTTACCCGGTTTTTAGGAGCCAGCTTGGTCATTGATGACAACCCTACCGGCGACAGACACAACTCGCCTACAGTGTGCAGAAAGTAAGTCACAATTAACCAGGCGGGAGATACTAAATTATCGGCCGAGGCATTTGCAGATCCCCAAGACAATACAAAGAAACCGGCGGCAAGCCCTAAAAGTCCCAATCCGAATTTAACCGGTATAGATGGATTTGCATCTCGCGAAGCCAGCCAGGTCCAAAGCACCCCAAAGATAGGGGCAAAAATGACAATAAATGTCGGGTTAATCAGCTGCAGCGTACTTGCAGGAATGATCCAGCCATCACCAATATTGTTAAACAACCAATAGAAGAACACCAATATACCGACCGATGAAAATACCACCGCCCCTTTGGCCATCGACCATAAATCTTCTCTCTTCAGGGTTCTGAATGAATAATATCCCAATGGAAGTGCAATGATAAGGGTTAGGATAATAGCTCCCATTCCGCCTAAAAACTCATTTGGGCCTGTGGAGCGATCGGTAAGCTCGGAAGCAAATAAGTTGAGAGAGGAACCGGCTTGCTCAAACCCACTCCAAAAGAGAGCCGCTAAAATGAATAGCCAGAAAATGACCATCAGCCTTTTCTGCTCTATCTTCAAGCTGATAGTAGGTACTGTGATTTGACCTATACTTACTAAAATAAAGAGCAATAGAACAATTCCTGCCGTAAACTGCAGATTCATAGAAGCAGACAGTTCATTGGCAAGACTTTCTACACTCCCATCCGGTTGATCCAGAAGAGCCAACACTTGGGCTTCTGTGAGTTTTTCAGTTATTTCGGCTGCCTGATCTCCACTAAGGTTCGTAAAATCCAGGTCTGTCTCCCCTGCCACCGATTCATAAGCAGCAGCATCAATTTTACCTTTCTCCAGTGATTGACTCAAGTCATTTGAAAATTCTACAACAGCGGCCTGACGGAATCCGCCATCATCAGTAAACATATCAACCACAAAGAAAGAGGCTACCGATACCAGTACTATGGGCAATATCCATTTTTTGTTATTGATGAGTACGGCAAAAAACACAATCACAATAAGTACTACAAGAACACCAAGAATTTCGGCCAGTCCCTTAAGGGTGATAAAAATGGCCCCTGAACTAACCAGAAATCCAAAAGCTACAACAAAAGCAACGGTCAAAGAGGCAATACCGTAGAACATTTTGCTTTTAGTCTGTATCTCCTTAGGAGTAATACTTTCGGCTAATTCGCCTGACCCTACTAAATATTTATCGCCAATCTTGTAGGAAACTAATCCGAGCAACATTCCAAAACCAGCCAGCGAAAAGCCATAGTGCCAGTTATATCCTTCTCCCAAAATTCCGCAAAGCAGTGGGCCTAAAATCGCTCCAAAATTAATCCCCATATAAAAAATAGAGAATCCGGCATCCCGACGTGCTCCGCCTTCCGGGTATAAATCTCCTACCATGGAGCTAACATTGGGTTTAAGCAAGCCGGTACCAATCACAATTAAAACCAGCCCTATAAAGAAAAACAGCGTGGTGGGTACCGCCATACTAAAGTGGCCGGCTGCAATAATACAACCTCCCACAAAAACAGCTTTTTTCTGTCCCCAGATATTATCCGCAATCCAACCTCCCGGAAGCGACAATACATATACAAAGAACGTATAAATTCCATAAATGGCAGCAGCCTCGCCAACGCCAAACCCAAGGCCAGGATTATCACCTATTGCTTCTGCAGTCATAAAAAGAACGAGCAGGGCACGCATACCATAGTAACTGAAGCGCTCCCAAAGTTCGGTAAAGAAAAGAGTTGATAAGCCCCGCGGATGCCCGAAAAAATCATTCGTGGTGGCATTGGTACTATTTGCCATAATATATCATGTAGGTTAAAATTGGATTCTAAAACTGCGTAGATGATACCTAAACAGAAAGTCGGTTGCAAGAAAGTATTGAATTCTGTCCTGCTTCTGACGACCTTAAGGCGAGTCTATAGTAGCCCGGGCTTGTACAATAAACTATATGGGCTCACAAAAAATCTGTTTTAAAAGCAAAATGTGCTGTTGAAGTGTAATGCAGCCATTTCAAATGAGTAATTCAAATCCAATCATGCAAAAAATACACATCCCCAGCCTCTATAAAGATATAGAGGCATCCATATCTCAATTAAAAAAAGATCCGTCAACCGTCCTCAACTCACGTAAAGTAGTTGATGCTGCTTTGGAGAAGGATGAAGCTTTTTACGGCATCAATACCGGTTTTGGAATTTTAGCTACGAAGAAGATTGGCAGAGATCAGCTTAAACAATTGCAGCGCAACCTGATTCTCTCGCACGCTGTTGGAGTAGGCGACCTTATCCCCAAACAAATCTCAAGGTTGATGCTGCAGCTCAAGATTCATGCTCTTGGCCTGGGGAATTCGGGTATATCTATAGAAACTTTCAAGCGGCTGGTTTACTTCTCAGACAATGACCTTATTCCTGCAGTTCCTGAGAAAGGAAGTGTTGGAGCTTCCGGCGATCTTGCCCCACTGGCTCATATGTCGCTACCTCTGCTTGGTTTTGGATCGTTCTGGAATAAAGAAGGAACAGATGTTATCCCCGCAAAAAAAGTATTGGAAGAACATGGCATTGCCCCCATCGACCTGCAACCCAAAGACGGCCTTTCTCTCATTAACGGCACCCAACTGATGAGTTCCTACGGAGCTTATGTGCTGGAAAAAGTACTTCACCTTACAAAAGTAGCAGACTTACTGGGCGCCATGAGCCTGGAAGCCCTGCAGGGGAGTATCAAACCTTTCGACAAACGTATTCATCAAATTCGGCCGCATACAGGACAACAAACTGTTGCTCAGAATGTGAGAACGCTGCTGAAAGAAAGTGAAATCCTGGAGTCGCATCGCAATTGTGGAAAAGTTCAGGATCCTTATTCTCTGCGCTGTATCCCCCAGGTACATGGAGCTACCCGGGATTCCATTGCACATTGCGTGTCTGTGGTAGAAACAGAACTCAACTCTGTAACAGACAATCCCCTGGTATTTAAGAATGGCGATATTATTAGCGGCGGTAATTTCCACGGGCAGCCCCTGGCACTGGTGCTTGATTTTGCAGCTATTGCCCTGGCCGAGCTGGCTAGTATTTCTGAGCGCCGGTCTTATCTTCTGCTGGAAGGCCACGACGGACTCCCTAAACTTCTGATGGAAGAAACAGGTATTAATTCCGGCTTCATGATTCCACAGTATACGGCTGCATCCCTGGTTTCTGAGAACAAAGTACTTTGCCATCCCGCCTCTGTCGACTCTATTCCCACCAGCCTTGGACAAGAAGATCACGTCAGTATGGGTAGCATTGGAGCACTTAAACTGCTGAATGTACTTAAGAATGTGGAACAGGTGCTGGCTATTGAAATGTTTACGGCGGCCCAGGCCCTCGACTTCCGAAAGCCATTAAAACCTGGTAAAGGGGTGGCACGAGCTCATCAGTATATTCGTGAACATATTTCACATGCTGAAGAAGATCATTTTTTCAAGGATGAAATCAACTTAGCGGTAGACTTGCTTTCTGACCTTCAGCTAATTGAAGAACTGGGCATACAGTAACTGTAACTTTATACTTTACTCATCGTGTAGGTGCTTATGGAATTACTTTGGATCATATTAGGCGGACTACTCATCATCACCGGTATTATCGGGGCTTTTCTCCCGGTCATGCCCGGTCTCCCATTCAGCTACCTGGGGTTAATTGTACTTCAGCTTGTCTATGCTCCCTTTACAGTCACTTTCCTGGTTGTGTGGGCTTTGATAGTAGCAGGAGTCATGCTCATAGACGGAGTTATTCCTGCCTGGGGCACTAAAAAGTTTGGGGGTTCCTCGTATGGAGTAACTGGTTCTATTGTCGGTCTTATTCTTGGTATCTTTCTGTTTCCTCCTCTCGGCTTTATCTGGGGGCCTCTGGTTGGTGCTTTCATCGGCGAACTTATTGCAGGTAATAAATCCGACAAAGCCTTTAAATCTGCCCTTGGTTCTTTTATTGGTTTTATGGCTGCCACCGGCATTAAAGTGATTACTGCCGGAACCATGGCTTATTACTATTTTGTGAATGTTGTATAGTTATTGGACGGGAGATGGGAGACGAAAGACAAGAGAAGCCCTCCCGAAGTAACCCTTTCTTAATTCGGATACTCCCGAAAATTTTTTATCCTCTCCAAAACAAATAAAGAATATCATGACACAATGAAGTTTCATTTACCCTCTCTCCTGTTGATTATATGCATGTGTCATCTCCCCGGAGTATATGCACAAACAAGCAACCATTCAGTTATGAGCTGGAATATCCGGTACAACAATCCCAATGATGGAGATAACAGTTGGGATCATCGCAAAGAGTGGGTGGCTAACCTGATCCGTTTCCACGAGCCGAATGTATTAGGCACACAGGAAGGATTGGATGAACAGATCAGCTACCTGGATAGTGTATTATCCCGATATTCCTATGTTGGTGTAGGCAGAGATGACGGCAAACAAGCCGGAGAATACACCGCCATATTCTATCGAACAGATCAACTGGATGTAGTTGAATAAGAAACCTTTTGGCTTTCTGAAACTCCGGACCAGATATCTGTGGGATGGGACGCCTCCATGGAACGCATTTGTACGTGGGCTCACTTTAGGAATAAAAATACTGATCAGGAATTTATAGTGTTTAATGCTCACCTGGACCACCGGGGAGCTGAATCACGGCTGAATGCGATAAAGCTGATTCTCCAACGAGCCCGGGACATGAATACCAACAATCTTCCGATATTGGTGATGGGAGACCTCAATGCCCTCCCGGAAAGTGCCCCCATACAATACCTGGCTTCAGTGATGAACGACAGCCGAAATAGTACAAAAACCCCACCCTATGGGCCTCCAGGAACATTCAATGGGTTCGACACCACCCACCCCCTTGACCAACGCATAGATTATATCTTTGTAAGTGATGATATAACTGTCCTGAAATATGCAGCGCTGGCAGATACACGGCAACAACGCACGCCCTCCGACCACCTCCCGGTTTTTATTCATTTCGGAATGGATTAGACGCTGGCTCACTTCTCACATGCTGGCCCACGGCCAATAATCAGATTTTGCTTTGCAAAGACTCAGAGGTTTCTTTTATTCCCTGCGATGAAATCCTCGACACCACCTCACGTATTACCCATAATCGTTTTTGCACAGTTTGCAGGAACCAGTTTATGGTTTGCCGGAAATGCAGTAGTACCCGACATCATTCAGGAACTGGGATTACTGGAAGCCTTAGTCGGTTTTATAACTACAGCGGTGCAGGCGGGCTTTATTACCGGAACGCTGGTGTTTGCCGCCTTAAGTATTGCCGATCGTTTTTCACCCGTTAAAATATTTTTACTTTGCTCCATTGCAGGAGCTCTTGCCAACCTCACCATTATCTTTGGGTCGGGCTTTACCACTGTTATGCTCAGCCGTTTTATTACGGGCTTCTTCCTGGCAGGCATCTATCCCGTAGGTATGAAAATAGCTTCCGATTGGTATAAGGAAGGGCTTGGAAAAGCTCTTGGTTACCTGGTGGGCGCTCTTGTTGTAGGCACGGCATTTCCTCATTTGGTTAAATACCTGGGCAGTAATCTTGAATGGCGGTTCGTTTTGATTGCTACGTCTTTTGTGAGTTCTGCTGGGGGATTATTGCTGTTCCTCACGGTTAAAGATGGCCCTCATCGCCAAAAGGCAGGCATTTTTAAGCCCAGTGCAATGTTCACACTCTTCAGCAATAAAAATTTTCGATCTGCAGCTTTCGGATATTTTGGACATATGTGGGAGTTATACACTTTTTGGGCTTTTGTGCCCGTGATGCTGGCCTATTACACTTCCCTTCACTCAACTGCCGGCATTAATGTTTCCCTGTACTCCTTTCTGATTATTGGCGCCGGTGGCATTAGCAGCGCCATTGGCGGGCATATTTCCCTCAAAAAAAGCAGTAAGAAAGTGGCTCTATACAGTCTACTCTTTTCTGGTATCAGCTGCCTGATACTCCCTTTTTTCTATGGAACTCCGACCGTTGTTTTTCTGCTCCTTCTGTTTATATGGGGATTGAGTGTGATACCAGATTCTCCCCAATTTTCGACCCTGGTAGCCCAATCCTCAGATTCATCCTATGTAGCCACCGGCCTAACCATTGTTAACAGTATAGGTTTTGCCATCACAATTGTAAGCATACAACTCGTAAATATAGCCTGGGTATATTTCGAAAACCCCTTTGTATTCTGGATCATGTTGATGGGCCCCATGGCAGGTTTAGCTGCCATATCCAGGTATAAAACTTCTCGTACAGCAAGGAAACTTTCTTCACCCAACACCTAAAAAAATTTAGATTAGAGCAAATATTTCCTATATGTTATGCTATCCTTTAACAAGTATATACTGTACCCCTCCGCTATGAATAAATCACCCCTGCTCATTATATTGTTTTTGGTTTCTGTATTCTTTGCTGCGGACCTTTCTGCCCAAGACCGTTTACTTGGTCAAATCGATTTCCCCAATTCCGGAGCTCAGGATGCACAGGCCGACTTTACAGAAGGTGTACTATATCTGCATAATTTTGAGTATGAAGATGCCGCCCGGGCCTTCAGGCGCGCGCAGGAGAAAGATCCCGGCTTTGCTTTAGCTTATTACGGAGAAGCCAAGACTCACAACCATCCCATCTGGATGCAACAAAACCGGACAGCAGCGATGAAGGTGCTCACACAGTTGGGAGCCACTATTAAAGAACGACAGGCAAAAGCACCTACACAACGTGAAAAAGACTATCTCTACTCGCTGGAGATATTGTATGGAAATACCCCTGAATCAAAAGACAAAAGTAAACAAGAGCGAGATTTTTTGTACCGGGACTATATGAAACAGCTGCATGAAAAATACCCGGCGGATGATGAAATAACCACTTTTTACGGACTTTCTATTTTAGGGACGGCTCATCAGGGGCGCGATTATGCCATTTATATGCGTGCCGCCGCTGAACTATTTGATGTATGGAATAAAAATCAGAAACATCCCGGAGCTGCACATTACCTGATTCACTCCTTTGACGATCCCGCTCATGCACCACTGGGCTTGCCCATGGCTAAATCCTATGCCGATATCGCACCTTCGGCCGCACATGCCCAGCATATGACTTCCCATATCTTTCTTGCATTAGGTATGTGGGATGATGTCATTAATGCCAACATTATAGCCAGGGATGTACAGGTAGCCCGGCAAAATGAACTAAAGGAACGAACCACTGTATGCGGCCATTATACCTGGTGGTTACTATATGGATACCTTCAAGAAGGAGCCATCAATGATGCAGAAAATGTACTTACCAAATGCCATGCACGGGTAAAAGACGGGGCTACCTCCAGCGAAAACTGGCACTTTGCCATTATGAAAGCACATCATATTACCGATACTCAAAACTGGAAAGACATTAACCAGTGGGATACAGCATTTAGTCCTCAAATAAATGGAGCCCGCAATTACTTTTTTGCGAAAGGCTATGCAGCGGTTAAATCCGGCAATATAGAAGAAGCCCGCTCCAATCTTAGCAAGCTTAGCCAAACCCCGAAGGAGGTTGAAAGAGATATTCAGATTAAACAGCTTGAGGGACTTATACTGATGGAGGAGGGCCATATAGAAGAGGGCTTTAAGGTAATTAACGAAGCTATACACCGGGAGTCTGAGCTTCCTATTGACTTTGGGCCTCCCACTATTGTTAAACCTTCATATGAATTGCTGGGTGATGTGTTATTGGAAACCGGAAAATATGAAGAAGCTGTCGATGCTTACCAAAAACAGCTTGAACGCACTCCAAAGCGAAGACGAACAATGGAGGGTATAAAAAAAGCTGCTAATACACAGTAGGGCTGTTCGCATTTAGTTTATTTGGTTGACTAAGAAGAAAGCCCGGCCAACATATCAGAAATTAAAACACTCAGGCCTGCAAATAACCCCGGCTCCCCTCCGCGAAACTCTGCGCCTTACTCTGCGAAAATCCGCGCCTAACTCTGCGTGGAACTACACTACCCAAACCAACCTCCCCAGCCTTTTCCCACTTCCCTTCTCTCGCAGAGGCCCGCTGATGAAACGCTGAGTTGCGCAGATGGTTTTGGAATCAAGTTTGTGAATGGACCGGTATGAGCTTAAGAACTTCAATATCCATCACCAGGCCTGCAAATAACCCCGGCCCACTCCGCGAAACTCTGCGCCTTACTCTGCGAAAATCCGCGTGAAACCACACTACCCAAATCAACCTCCCGGCCTTTTTCCAGTTTTCTTTTTCTCGCAGAGGCCCGCAGATGAAACGCTGAGTTGCGCAGATGGTTTTGGAATCGAATTCTACATATGGGCAAGAATGGGCGTATGAATTTCAATATGCCATTATCAAAAGAATTACTCATCACCTCTGACCTCCCTCCGCGAAAATCCGCGTGAAACCACACTATCCAAACCAACCCCCACAGCCTTTTCCCAACTTCTCTTCTCTCGCAGAAGCCCGTTGATGAAACGCTGAGTTGCGCAGATGGTTTTGGAATCAAATTTGTGAATGGACCAGTATGAGCTTAAGAACTTCAATATCTATAATAAAAGCCTCTGTGTTGTAACACTATTGTTTAAACTTTATATTCATCCATAATCGAATATCATCTACAATCTTCGAATTAACGTTCGTGAAACCTCAAACCACCTTTCAGTTCACCGGCAGAACGACACGATACCCCTTGGGTATATTCATTGCATCGTCTGCTTTTATAGCAACTTTTCCTTTCCTGTGGCTGAAACATCATCTACTCTATATCTATGGCTCACACATACAATCATGCAGATCAAAAAAATACATGGCAACAACTCCGGGACAACATCCGTGAAACCGAAGTTTGGCTAAAAACCACTCATAAGGAGTTTCTTGAAGAATTCGGCATCACCCAGCAACAACTTTCAATACTTCGGATCTTGAAAGAAGCTAATAATGAGCCGATGTCTACCAAAGAGATACAGGCCAAAATGATTAATAAAAGCTCAGATACCTCTCGCCTGGTTGACCGCCTTATTGATAAAGAATTGGTTCGCAAGCGAAAAGATCCTAATGACCGACGCCTCGTTCAGGTATTTATTAAATATGAAGGATTACGGCTATTGGCCCAGGTGGAAGACCGCCTTCATCACCTGGATAATCAGTTTAAATTACTTTCCGAGGATGAAGCCGATCAACTGAATCTACTGCTGCAAAAAGCCCGCTCTTGAATTTAAGAGCTTCAGCATTTACTATATCGTAATCATTTCACCTAAAGAGGTTAACTATGAGTACGATGAAAAATGCTATCAGCTGGTTTGAAATACCTGCTGCCGATATCGACCGCGCCAAGTCCTTTTATGAAGCTATCTTCGATTTTGAAATGCAGTCTTTAGATATCTCAGAAGAAGTAAAAATGGCGTTGTTTCCCGCTGAAGAAAATACAGTAGGTGGAGCTTTAGTTTATAACGAGGAATGGTATCACCCCAGTAATTCTGCTGGTTCTTTGGTGTATTTGAATGCGAATCCCGACCTACAGGATGTATTAGACCGGGTGGAAGAACAGGGAGGAAGTATTGAAATAGAAAAGCGGATTATTACCGAAGACTATGGACATATGGCCATTATAGAAGACAGCGAAGGAAACCGCATAGCTCTGCATTCAGACAATTAATTTATGTATTGGGAATCTTAAAAAATTATGCCGTCAAGTCGTTGGTGAAGGCCTGCTCTCCTTTGTGAACCGTAGCTGCATAATAGGCTGCTCCCACAATGCTGGCATCGTTGAGCAGGCTTGCAGCTTTAAATTTGGTTTGCACCTTTATAAATGGAAAGGTTTTGTCGGCCTTCTTACTAAGCTGACCTCCCAGGATAAACAAATCGGGATGGAATAACCGCTCCAGATGGGCTAATACCAGTTGGAGGCGTTTTGCCCAGGTTTTCTTACGTATGCCCTCCTCTTTACGTGCCCGGTTTGAGGCTCTTTCTTCAATCGAAATTCCTTTAATCTCCATCTGACCAAGTTCTGTATTTGGAAGCAGTATGCCATCTACAAAAACAGAGGATCCTATACCAGTACCCACTGATAACACAATAACCGTTCCATGCTGACCTGTTCCCACGCCAAATGTCATTTCGGCTAAACCGGTGGCGTCGGTGTCATTAATCACGCTGACCGGGCATTGTGTAATCTCAGAAAAAAGGTGATTTGCATCAGCATCCAGCCAGCCTTGATCGAGGCGGGTGGTAGATAATACCAGCCCTTTACTGGTAGCCGCTGGAAAAGCACATCCAATAGGGCCATCCCAATTAAAGGTTTTTACCAGTTTATGAAGATTTGAAATCAACTTATGGGGACGGGTGTCTTCAATTTTATCAGTCGTCCTTTTTTTGGAAATCAGCTCTCCCCGTTCGGTATCTACTACCGCTCCTTTTATACCGTAACTTCCGATGTCGATCCCTAAAACTTCCACGTCTCTTACTCCTTACAGCATTTATTGACCTGTACAACTTAAGGAAAGCAAAGAATAATGCAATGTTAAGTTTTTAACAGGGCACATATGCGTATTGGTTGATTCGTTAATGGTTATTCGGTTAATCATTTATTTCTAACCATCCTGATTAATCAATAACAACACCAGTGCCCTTACTGATAAATGTTAGTTGATAAGCCGATCTATTTTTAATAACACTATATTAGTACTTTAAAGAACCGCTGAGTTTTACTTCTCTACCACAATCCAGCCTTCTTCATCCACCATCCGCTTGGCGTATTTCCACTTTATATCTTTGGTTTCCCCAGTGTTCATATTCTGGATTGTCACATAATCGTTGCGGCCGGGCTCTTCGGCTACTTCAACTGGTTTAGGCTTAGCCTGCCCGCCCTGTGGCTTGGCCTGACCGCCATTTTGGGCCGGTGCCTTAAGCCCCATACCGGTAGACTCTGCATGCTTTGTCTCCATCTTCGATGTATCAAAGCGGGATTTTTGTTTTTGGGCCTGCTGTAACTCAGAACTTTCGGCTTGCACCTCTGGGATAGCTTTCCATACTAAAGAAATAGCCTCTCTGTTGATCTGATCCAGCAACATTTTAAACATATCAAAAGCTTCACGCTTATATTCCAGCAGTGGATCTTTCTGAGCAAACGAGCGAAGCCCAATCCCTTCTTTTACTGAATCCAGTTCCCGAAGATGTTCCATCCATTTTTTATCGATGGTTGAAAGTACCGCACTTTTCTCCAGTGAGTACACCACTTCACGCCCTTCATTGCTCAGCGCTTTTTCCACATCTACAACAATACGCATTCTGCGAATACCATCGGTAAATACAACCTGTACTTTGTCAGGGCGTTTATCGGAATCGGTTTCTCCAATTCGTTTTATCACCTGGTACATCGGTTCGGATATCTGCTCTTCCTTACGCTTATATTTTTCCAGCGCTGTATCAACGATGGTGTCTGTCAGTTCACGCTCGTTTAGTTTACGCCATTTTTCAGCGTCAAACTCTACATCCACCGCCAGGTACCGTAATATTTCCTGATGCAGACCTTCGTAATCGCCAGCAGCCACATGATCTATCACCAGGTTTTCAATCAAATCATCAAGCATATCAACGATATCTGTTCTCAACTGATCTCCCAACAGGGCGTGTTTTCTGCGGGCGTAAATCACATTACGCTGGTTGTTGAGCACATCATCATACTCGAGCTGTTTCTTTCGGATACTAAAGTTATTCTGCTCAACTTTACTCTGTGCACGTTCCAAAGACTTGGTAATCCAGGAGTGCGTAATCACCTCTCCTTCCTCAAAATTGAGCTTATCCATCACATTGGCCACCCGGTCTGACATAAACAACGCCATCAGGTCATCTTCAAGTGATACATAAAACTGGGATTCTCCGGGATCTCCCTGGCGACCGGAACGACCGCGAAGCTGCAAATCAATCCGGCGGGATTCATGACGCTCGGTCCCTAGGATGGCCAGACCGCCCTTCTCTTTCACGCCCTTTGCCAGTTTAATATCGGTACCACGCCCGGCCATGTTGGTAGCAACGGTAACGGCTCCGGGTTCACCTGCCTGTTTTACAATTTCACTCTCGCGGGCATGCTGTTTGGCATTCAATACATTATGAGGAATACCTGCACGTTGCAACATCCGGCTCATGGTTTCAGAAACATCCACACTGGTAGTACCCACCAGCACCGGCTGCCCTTTCTCATGATATTCTTTAATCTTCTGAATAGAAGCGTTGAATTTTTCACGCTTGGTTTTAAAAACCAGATCCTCTTTGTCATCCCGTGCTATAGGCCTGTTTGTTGGGATAACAACTACATCCAGGTCATAAATCTCGCTAAACTCTCCGTCCTCTGTTGCAGCGGTACCTGTCATACCGGAGAGCTTATTATACATCCGGAAATAATTCTGAAGGGTAACAGTAGCATATGTCTGGGTAGATGCTTCAACCTTTACCTGCTCTTTAGCTTCAATCGCCTGGTGAAGTCCATCCGAATATCTGCGACCCGATAGTACACGGCCGGTATGCTCATCCACAATATTAACTTTACCATCCTGCACAATATATTCTTCCTCGCGCTCAAACATGGTATACGCTTTAAGCAGCTGGTTTACGGTATGAATACGATCACCACGTTCCGCAAATAACCGGTGCAGTTCGCTAAACCTGCGTTCCCGTTCCTCGTTTAGCTCCTCCTTAACATCCTTAATCTTTTTTTCTTTATAGTCATCGCTGAAGTCATCATTATTTTTAACTTCTTCAACCATCTCCTGTTCTTTGGCCTCCATCTCTTTTTCGATGACGGCTGTTTCTTCGCCCAGATCCGGTATTACAAAAAAGTCGGGGTCTTCTCCTGTCTTGGTAATAAACTCACGGCCTTTCTCCGTCATTTCAATGGAGTTCATCTTCATGTCTACCGCATAATAGAGGTATTCATCTACCACAGGCATGTTTTTGGCGTTATCCTGCAGGTAAAATGATTCTGTACTCTGTATCAGTTTCTGGATTTTTGGCTCCTGCTGAAGTTTACGGAGCTGTGTATTTTTAGGGAAACCTCTCACCGCCCGGAATAGCGCCAGGCCTGCATTTTCTTCATCTCCTTCTTCCAGGAGTTGTTTTGCCTCACTTACCAGGCTGGCTACCAGTTTTTTCTGTGCTTTCACCAACGATTCCATCCGCGGCTTCATCTCCACATACCTGTCAGATTTATTATCGTGGGGAACGGGACCGGAAATAATCAGCGGGGTTCGGGCTTCATCAATCAAAATTGAATCCACCTCATCAATAATGGTAAAGTGGTGATCGCGCTGCACAAGTTGTGCTTCCTCAATCACCATATTGTCTCGCAGGTAATCGAAACCAAACTCATTATTGGTTCCATAGGTGATGTCGGCCTTATAAGCTTGCCGGCGCTGGTCGGTGCTGGGCTGATAGTGATCAACGCAGTCCACTTCCAATCCGTGGAAATTAAAAATTGGCTCGTTCCACTCGGCATCCCTTTTGGCCAGGTAATCGTTTACGGTTACAATATGCACCCCCTTTCCGGACAATGCATTCAGGTATGCCGGGAAAATAGCTGCCAGTGTTTTACCCTCACCGGTTTTCATCTCAGCGATTTTCCCCTGGTGCAACACAATAGCCCCCACCAGCTGCACGTCGTAAGGAACCATCTCCCAGGTTGTTTCATTACCGGCTACTTTCCAGCTCTTTCCGACAAATCGACGGCATGTATCTTTAAGCACGGCATAGGCTTCGGGCAATATGTCATTGAGCACGTCTTCAATAATATCCAGTTCCTGTTGCTCCAGCTCATCCAGCTTTTCGGCCAGTTCCCGGTGTTCAGCAGGAGAGAGTTGTTCAATATCATCGAGTTGTTCTTTAATCTCCTCTATTCGGTTTTTCGTTTCTGCTGTGGCATCTTTAATCTGCTGTTTGAATGACTCTGTTTTCGCTTTCAGTTCATCATCAGAAAGGCTCTGCATTTGCTCATCATAGGATTTTATTTCCTCTACAATAGGCTGTATAACTTTAATATCTTTTTCACTTTTTGAGCCAAATATCTTGGTAAGAATTTTACCGACTTGATCTAACATAATTATTTTGGTCGTACTGGATAGTATTATTTGAATCGTTGAAGTTAACCTTATAATAAGGGCTGTTCAACTCTGTTGGGTATTTACATCACAAATATCACGCCAGAACCCAAGCTACTGACAAATATTAACCCGAATTATTCACGAATGGATGCAAATGGCGATCTATATACTTGAATATATTATCGGTGAATTTCTTGGTGAATAATCCGGGTTAAACAGATTTCCCCTGGTTAAAACTCATTTTGGCAGGAAAGATTGTTTTGGTTGAGGGGATTATTTGTTTGGAAAGACTGAAAGGTCAACTCATAAAATAATAGTTCTGTTTTTTCTGATAATCTCCTTATATTTGTAACCTTTTTGTGATTAGAAATTGAATGCAAAATATCCAGATTCATGAAACGCACGTACCAACCAAGTAATAGAAAGCGCAAGAACAAGCACGGTTTTCGCGAACGCATGAAGTCCAAGAACGGACGCAGAACGTTAGCAAAACGCCGCGCCAAAGGACGCCATAAGTTGAGTGTTAGTGATGAGAAGAAAGGAGCCAAGTAAGCATACGAATTCTCCTGACCGCAGATTTACCTTATCAAAATCTGCGATTTTACGTGGCAAACGAAATTTTCAGAGACTTTTTTCGAACTCTACACTCATCACTACACCTTCAGTGAAACTTCGTTTTGCCGCGTATTTAAATTCCGCTGCCGGCATTCGGGTCGGCTTCGTTGCACCCAAAAAAACGGGCAACGCTGTTAAAAGAAACAGAACCAAGCGACTGCTGCGTGAAGCTTATCGGCTAAACCAGCATATTTTAGACGGACTTACTGAACAGCTTAACATCGAATTGCACTTCTTGTTTATTGCACGCCATACAAATCTGACATTCCATACCCTACAAAAAGAAGTAGTAACCCTGTTAGAGAATATGCGTAGCCGTCTGTTATCAAATAATTCACCTTTTTAAACTTTAGTTCATTGGATAAGAATACAGCTACAGGACTCGTCTTAATATTTTTACTGATGGTGGGATGGTTTTTCTTTACCATGCCTTCGCAAGAAGAAATAGCCCAGCGGCAGAAAGAGCAAGCTATTCAAGACAGTCTCGCTCAAGTAGAACAACACCGCCAGGATTCTCTCAACCAGCTTGAAGCCGAAGAAAAGCCTCAACCCGCATTAAAAGAACGATCACAGGAAGAAGAACCTCAACCCCTGGGTATTTTTAGCAGTGCCGGTGTTGAAAATGAAGCACACTTCACGGTGGAAACTCCCTGGTACTCTGCCGTTTTTACAAATAAAGGAGCAGGCCCTTCCTCTTTCCATCTTAAAAAGCACGACACCTGGAGCGGCGAAGCTGTTCAACTTATAAGTGACTCTGTACATTCTGCATATAATGTAGGCTTCCTCTCTACAGAAAATTACAACGTTGAAACCCAAAATATTTTATTTCAACAACTGAATAGCGGTTCTTCACTAACCCTGGGCAAGGGTGAAGTTCGGGAACTCAGCTACCAGCTTGAGCTTGAAAACGGCCAGCGCCTTATTTACACCTATACGCTCAATGGTGACGGTTATGAGATCAACCTTGACATTCGCTTTGTAGGATTGAGCCAATATGTAGTAGGTCGGTCGTTTGATTTTGGCTGGACTTCTCCACTCAGAACATCTGAAAAGGATCCTGTCCAGGATGCCCTAGCCACATCAGCTTATGTATACACCGGGGATGAACTTGAACAATTTAAACTGGATGAAGCCGGATCACAAGATAAAACATACAACGGCACCATCGATTGGGTGGCAACGAAAACAAAATTCTTTACTCAGCTTATAAAGCCGCGTACCTCAACAGATGCAGCCATTTTATATGGGGAGATGTCGGGAGAAGCGGATAAAGCAACTACCACTCACCTGTATACCTCTTCGATAAGAGCTGATATCCCCGATGACGGCACCGCCTCTTTCCAGCTTTATGTTGGCCCCATGAAGTACCGTCAAATTAAAAAAGTGGATGAACATGCCTATGATATGGTTGACGTGGGCTGGGGCTGGCTGCGATGGTTCTCCGATCCATTTGTTCGGTTTTTAGTGATCCCGTTTTTTGAATTCATGTCTGGCTTTATAGGCAATGTCGGCGTTATCATTATCATTTTTGCATCGCTGGTAAAACTGGTGCTCTCTCCGCTTACTTACAAAAGCTACAAGAGCATGGGAGCCATGAGTAAGCTGCAGCCTCAAATGAAGGAAATTCAGGAAAAATATAAAGACGATCCCCAAAAGCAGCAGAAGGCAACCATGGCCCTCTACAAGAAGAACAAGGTAAACCCATTGGGAGGTTGTCTGCCAAACTTACTGCAGTTCCCTATTTTGATTACCCTCTGGCGTTACTTCCAGAATTCCATCCTGATCCGTCAGGAAGAGTTCTTGTGGACCGGTGACTTATCTGCACCAGATTATATTATTAACCTGCCTTTCGAAATCCCCTTCCTGGGAGAACATATTGCCGGTTTCGTACTTCTGATGACCGCAGCTATGATGGTACAAAGTAAACTCACCGGAGGAATGAGCGGTGGCGGTGGAAGTAGCCCTATGGCCGGACAAATGAAAGTCCTTCAGTACATTTTCCCGGTAATGCTGTTGTTTATTTTCAACAACTTTGCTGCAGGCCTGAGTTTGTACTACCTCATATTCAATGTACTGTCCATCATTCAGCAGTTCTTTATTAAGCGAAGCCTGAACAAGGAAGATGACGCAGAAGTGGCAACTGCTTAATTTTAGTTTTTCGTTGATTCGTTATTCGTTATTTGTATACTCGTTAGGCGATATTACAACTAATGGATAACGATTAATCAAGCCCCTTTGCTCAGTAAAGCTTATATACATTACCCTCAATTCAGATACCGGGACGAGCAGAAACTGCTCTGGAACCCTATTCTAAAGCGGACCTTCAAAAACCGTCCGGAAGAACGAGTTCGGTTACAACTCATCGACTACCTCATTCTGGAAGCGAATTTCTCTGCACACCGGATTTCATTTGAAAGCCCGGTTAAGTTAGTTGGGGAAAAGTCTGTATCTCGTACCGACATTATCTGTTATACCAAAGATTTTGAACCACATCTGCTGGTAGAATGCAAGGCACCGGATATCACTCTTAATGAAAAAACAGCCCTCCAAATTGCCCGGTATAATCAACAGGTAGGTGCTCCATTCCTGTTGGTAAGCAATGGCATGCTCGATTTTTGGTTCCATATTGAAAAAGAGCAGGTATATCAACTAAGTAAAATCCCAGCCCTCTTTGCGCCTTCATCCAACACCGAATATTCATTTTCCTATTGGACTCAGCGGGCCTTTGCCGGAAATAAATCACACCCGGAGAGCAGAGGGTTTATTCGCGGCCTGTGCCGACGCCTGTTTAAAGACACCCTTAAGCCCATCAAGTTTTTAGCCTTTGAAGACACTCCTTCGGAGTTAGCTCTCACCAACTACTACCGAATTTTTGACCAGGGCGATGACTATAAAATAGCGCTTACACTCTCGGCTACCCCTTATGGAGGTTCTCGCCTAAATGCTATCCTTCATAAAGATGGAGCCAATGTCGCTTTTCTTTCAACTTCCCTCGATCTCATCGCAGAACATCAGCCTGATAACACACACCTGCAATCGGCCCAGGGTGTCATCACCTTAGACCTCAAAGACCGTATCGACTTCAATTTTGATATGAACACTTCGCAGCTTATAACCGGATTGAAAAAAATACTGATCGAAAACTCCTGATATTCGTTGTCCAATTTCTTATTCTGAAACCACAATAATCAGCCTCCAAAAATATCATTATGCAAAAGAACCACCGCGAAAAACTATTCTCTCTCTTTGATGACAATCAGTATGGAGCCGTCTTTATTCAAGGAGCCGAGATTATGTACCGCCATGAAACCGACTATGAATATCCATTCCGGCAGGAATCAAATTTCTGGTATCTGACGGGAGTTAATGAACCAGACTGTGCAGTCTTGCTGGATCTTAAAACAGAAGAGTATCATTTGTTTGTTCCTCAGAGAGACTCTCAATACGCCGTGTGGCATGGTTATGTAAAATCACAAGAGTCCTACCAGAAGGAGTACCAGCCCGATCATTTACACTATATGAATGATCTGTTGAAGGTATTGAAAGAAATAAATCCCGAGAAAACATACTGTCTTAACGAAGTTGATGCTGAGCTTATTGAAGACTTGGACCGCCATTTTGAGGCAGATATTGAAAGCCTTCAGGACGCACTCACCTACTGCCGGGTACTTAAAACCGATGCTGAACTTGAGCTGATGCGTGAAGCCGGAAGAGTCAACAACCTGGCTCACCTGGAGGTCATGAAGTCTATAGAACCGGGCATGTATGAATATGAAGCCAAGGCTGTTTTCAATAAAGTACAGCTTGAAAACGGACTGCAGCAAGATGCATACAATGGAATTTTTGCCGGTGGTAAAAATGCAGCCATCCTGCACTATGTGGAAAATAACAGCCAGCTTAAAGATGGTGATTTATTCCTGCTGGATGCCGGCCATGAATATAAAGGCTACGCATCCGACTATACCCGAACCTATCCTGTTAACGGAAAATTCACTAAAACCCAGGCCAGCATTTACCAAGCCGTACTGAATGCGCTGAATACCTGTATAGAGAATGTGAAGCCCGGTGTTAAAATGGAAGATCTTCACCTGCAGGCCGCACGCATCATGATGGAAGGCTTGAAAGCGGAAGGGCTTCTTAAAGGTGATATTGATGACATAATGGAAGAAGATATTTTTGCACTCTTCTTTCCCCACGGACTGGGGCACTTCCTCGGGCTGGACACACACGATGTGGGAGGCTACCCCAAAGGCGTTGAACGGATTGACCGGCCGGGTATTAAGTACCTGAGAGCCCGCCGCAATCTGCAAACGGGAATGGTGATTACCATTGAACCTGGAATCTATATGATCCCCGCCCTTTTAATTCCTGCTTTTGAAGACGAAACCCAGTCAAAGTTTTTGAACAGGGATAAACTTACGGAACTCTTTGAGTTTGGAGGCATTAGAATTGAGGACAATATTATTGTGACACAGGATGGCTATGAGAATATCACCGACGTCCCCAAAGAAAGAAGTGATATTGAAAAAGTCATGAATGCTTAATAAAACCTGTTATCAGAATTCAAGCTATACATTCATCAAGAAATACACTAAACCATTATCGGATCTAATAGCTCTGCGGGATTAGTGCAAAGTGAAATAACTACATAGGAACGAAAAAACACTCATATATAGTTATTCCACTCCAAAATAGATTCAAAAAACATTCATCATGATTGAAACAGGAGAACAAATAAATACCGATTTCACTATTAAGGTTGTTCAAAATGGCGAAGAAAAAGAACTGAACTTTAAACAACTATTGGACCGACCGGCAATCGTCTCTGTATATATGAAAAACAACACCGGCGGCTGCGACAAACAAAATAAAAGCCTGGCCGCTCATTCCGACTGGTTTGATGAAAACGGATTTAATTTAATCGCTCTCAGTAAAGATACCTGTGGTTCTCACAAGCGATATGCAGAAAAACTGGAAATCAACTACACGCTGGTTTCCGATCCCGATTATGCCTTCGCCCAAGCCACTGATTCCATCATACAAAAGAAGATGTTTGGCCGCTCATTTGAAGGACCTTCACGTTCGGCCTTTGTTATTGATACAGATGGTATTATTTTGGGAGCTATCAAAAAAATTAATACAAAAGACCACGCTGAAGAACTCAAAGAACTAGTTAAGAGTCTCAAATAAGTATTTATTACATGAAAAGTCTTGTTATTGTAGAGTCCCCAACGAAAACGAAAACCATCAAGAAATACCTTCCGGAAGGGTATGTGGTGGACTCCTCTATGGGTCATATTCGTGACCTTCCTTCATCTGCCAAAGAAATTCCGGCAAAATATAAAAAAGAGAGTTGGTCGAACCTGGGCATTAATGTAGAAGATCGCTTCGATCCTATATATGTAATTCCCTCCTCAAAAAAGAAAGTGGTAAAGCGGCTTAAAAAACTTCTTAAAGATGCCGACGAACTTATACTTGCAACGGATGAAGACCGGGAAGGAGAAGCCATATCGTGGCACCTGCTTGAAATCCTGAAGCCCAAAGTGCCGGTAAAACGGATGGTATTTCGGGAGATCACCAAAGAAGCGGTACAAAAAGCCCTGGAAAATACCCGCGACATCGACATGAACCTGGTACATGCCCAGGAAACACGGCGTATATTAGATCGCCTGGCCGGATATACCGTTTCCCCGCTGTTGTGGAAAAAAATATCTCCGGGTCTGTCAGCAGGACGAGTACAATCGGTAGCTGTTGAATTCCTGGTAGTTCGTGAACGTGAGCGTATGAAGTTTAAGAGCGCTATTTATTATGATCTAAAAGCTGATCTCAGCAAAACGGGAACCAGCGAAGAGTTCAATGCAGACCTTACCCATCTGGATGAAAAGCGACTGGCCAGCGGTAAAGATTTTGATGAAAACACCGGCAAACTGAAAAAGCCGGATGCTGTTGTATTGCTGGATGAAGAAAAAGCCAGCAAGCTGGTGGATGACCTGAAAGAGGCCGACTGGTCGGTTAGTAAAGTGGATGTTAAGAAACAAAAGCGAAACCCAGCTCCTCCTTTTATTACATCTACTCTGCAGCAGGAAGCAAACCGTAAATTTGGCTTCTCTGCCCGCGATACCATGAGTGTTGCTCAGAAGTTGTATGAAAAAGGTTTTATCACCTATATGAGAACCGATTCTACCAAACTGTCTGGTCAGGCTATTGGTGCTGCCCGGGATGCAATTACCGATCAATATGGTGAAGATTACCTCTTCGAACGAGTTCGTAATTACGGATCCAAAAGTAAATCGGCACAGGAAGCACACGAGGCTATCAGGCCTTCGGGTTCAAGATTTGTTCATCCTGAGAAAACCGGACTTAGAGGCCGTGAATTCAAACTTTATGACCTGATTTGGAAACGTACGATCTCAACTCAAATGGCACAGGCTGAACTTGAATTCACCAATGTGACTATCCGCGCAACCAATGAGGATACAACTGCAGATTTCCGTACCAGCGGCAAAAAGATTTTATTCCCCGGTTTCTTCCGCGCTTATGTTGAAGGGAGCGATAACCCTGATGAGGCGCTGGAAAATCAGGAAAAGTATTTACCCCCGCTGAATGAAGGAGATTCTACCGAGCTAAATAACCTCGACTTTGTTAGTCATGAGACTAAACCACCAGCCCGCTATACCGAAGCTACGCTGGTTAAAGAGCTTGAAAAAAGAGGAGTGGGGCGCCCAAGTACGTATGCATCTATTATTAGTACCATTCAGAATCGCCAATATGCCCGCAGCGACGGCAAACGACTCATTCCTACCTTCACTGCTTTTGCGGTTTCTTCCCTGCTCGAAAATCATTTCCCCGACTTGGTAGACAGTGATTTCACCTCTTCGCTTGAAGATAAACTGGATGCCGTTGCCCGAGGAAAGCAAGACCCCGTTAAATACCTCGACGATTATTATAAAGGGGAGAACGGCCTGAAGGCAAAGGTAGACCAACAGGAGGACAAGATTAACCCTCAAGAGGCAAAATTACTCGATTTACCTCTCGACGGACTTGAAGGCATTAAAGTGTCAGTAGGGCGGTTTGGCCCATATGCAAAAGTGGAAAAAGACGGTGAAGAAGTTACGACTTCCCTTCCCCAGGATATGGACCCCAGTGATATTACGGCAGATAAACTGGAAGAGCTGATTAAACTTTCTGAGGAAGAGGATAAGCCTATAGGCACCCATCCGGAAAACGGTGAACCGGTATACCTGTTATCTGGCCGCTATGGTCCGTATGTGCAATTGGGAGATGTGACCGAGGATAATAAAAAGCCCAAACGAGTCTCTCTGCTTAAGGGGATGAAACCTGAAGATGTGGATCTGGATCTGGCCCTTAAACTCCTTGAACTTCCCCGCACACTGGGTGAACATCCCGATGACGGCAAAGTAGTAAAAGCAGGCGTTGGACGATACGGCCCCTTTGTAGTACACGATGGAAAATTTAAGTCCATTCCAAAACGCGAAAGTGTACTCACCATTGAACTTGACCGCGCCCTGGCATTACTGGCGCAGAAAAATAAAAGTAAACGAGGCAGCTCCGAAATAAAAGATTTGGGCAAACACCCTGAAACCGATAAACCCATACGCGTGTTGACCGGACGCTATGGCCCGTATATCAAACATGGGAAAAAGAATATTAGTCTGCCCAAAGGGGAAACACCGGAAGACTTCACCTTAGACAAAGCGGTTCAGTTAATTGCTTCCAAAGGGTAGTAATTTCGTATCCGGCGGGGAAAAAGTTGAAGGATTTATCAACATCGTAGCTTTGAATTTTTTTTTGTAGATTCGCTATAGGTTAAACCTGATGATCTGAAATCATGCAAAAGCGAAGCGACTTTCATTTTACCTACCCGCCCAATATCCATGAACTGGATTTGGCCACTATGGTGAATATGTTCAGAACCAGGGGAGAGCCTCGCAGAGCGGCCCCGGGCAAGTTCTTTGGCTGCGCTGTAAGCAAGTGCCTCCTTAAAGAAGCTAAGTGGTGGTTCGGAGTATACTACTCCCAGGAAACGTGGGACAACCTGCTTACTAAAGGAAGTGAGGGCTTTCCGCTCACCGATGTTGAGCTCAATGTACTGGGAATGGTATATGTGAGTACTGAAGAAGCCCCACACCGCGAATACATCGAAAATAACTCCGGGGTTACTGAAAAACTGGCCTACCTGATTGTCAACGATCTGCGGAGTTTTAATTTCCTGGAAGAAGATGACAGCGGTTTTTTAAGAATTACCCCACGCGGCGAAAAAGCACTGCATGGCATTGCCCGCCGCATCTACGAAAAGCGTTTTATGCCCGAAATGCTCAAAACCTATAAAGTCGAAGATGAACCTCAAATCGAGGAAGCACAAAAAGCCAATAAAGAGCAGACGAGTTTGTTTTAACTGGATTGGCTATTGGTATATAAGTTATTAGAAGATTAAGAGATTAAGTATGATCTCCATATACCTAATTAAACAATTGATAGTTGACTGTCAGAGTTTGATTAGCCAGCCACAATAACTATATGAGCTATACCTTGCTTTTGCAATAACAAATTAGTATTTGGTTTAACAAGAGTCAGTGAAAGTAATAATATGAATACTTACGCCAAGAGAACCCAGGAAAATAAAAATCTATCGATAGCTAACCAGCTTGCTTATAAACAGTATTCCAACAGTTCAACCTATCAGTTTGTTGATAACCGGCCAGAGACAATCACTAATAGAAAATTGCAGGAAATAGCCAATAATCGCACCGTTTCCGGCCCGGAACAGGTTGTACAGCGAGCTGTATATGATAGTGCAACCTATATCCCCAACCAGGGTGCTAATGCCATTGCAAACCTTGAAGCAGAGATAGGCAATGCGGAAAACGAAGCCAGAGATCGAGTACAACACAATCACCCATATCAGCATACTCCAAATAGTGCTATCGAACTCACCTACATCAACAATCCTAATAATATGTATTGGGGAACCTGTGTAGAGCACATATTGAATGCAAGTAATGTAGGGCAACAGTGGAACCAAAATAATCTCGGTTATGGTGCCAACCCAGACTATATGCGGGTCATTAATGGAAGAACCGTCTGGGTGGATTTAACATCTCAAAACCAATCGGGAATAGGTGCTCCCCACATCTCAGCCAAGCTTGCAACAATGCGTAAAAATGGTGCTCCTGGTTACCAACAATGGGAAGCAGCAGACATTACTCATGCCAGTTTGAACCCTTATATAAAAAAGAAAGTCAAGGATACATTTTTCCCATGACGGTCCCGAACTGATTTTTGAAGTTTCAGGACGCCCTGAAGGATGGTAAATTCTCGGATTCAATAGTGTTGATGATGGCATACA
>VEMX01000009.1 GCA_009711805.1 Balneolaceae bacterium
CCGAAGCGTTTTGCCAGCTATAGCCAGGCGCGGAGAGTGCTGTTTGACTATATCGAATGCTGGTACAACACCCGTCGCCTGCATTCAGCTTTAGGCTATCGAACCCCAAAAGAAATAGAACAACTAGTAACCCATAACATAGCTGCTTGACTACCCTAACTTACTGTCCACTTTTTTGTTGCAATTCCATAAGAGTGAAGACGGGACGAACGTACCAGATAGCCTGCATGAGAAAAACCGAAAAAATGGGAAGGCCCTATTCACCAATAAGTATCTGAAACGGCTTCGGTATGGGAATCATACCCCTTATTATGCAGATTCGGATACGCCCTATAACCCACAAGATCCTGTGGATAGCAACTGTTTTTTTGAACTGGTTTTTGATTATGGGGAACACGATGTGGATACCCCAACTCCTGCCGAAGTAAACAGCTGGGACTACCGCAATGATCCCTTTTCCTCCTACCGTGCCGGTTTTGAAATACGCAGCCGGCGGCTGTGTAAGCGCATACTGATGTTCCATCACTTTGAGGAGGAGAAACAATTCCAGGGTACGACTGATGAAGAAGATTTTGGGAAAGACTACCTGGTTAAATCCCTGGATCTGGAATACAAGAGTTCGTCCGTAAATGGAAAGGGAGATTGTGAAGCTACATACCTGATCTCAGCCACACAAAGCGGCTATGTGCGTAAGCCTGATGGCAGCTATTCTAAAAAGTCATTGCCGCCTATGGAGTATGAATACCAGGAAGTGGAATGGAACAATGAAGTAAAGAAAGTAGATGAAGAAAATATTGTAAATGCCCCGGTTGGGTTAACCAATAATTACCAGTGGGTAGATCTGTACAAAGAAGGCATCTCGGGGATTCTGAAAGAGGAAGAAGGGGAGTGGTTTTACAAGAGCAATTATGGAGACGTAGCCGAAGCAGGGGAATTAACATTTACCACCGGACGTAAAATCGGGGAACGACCCTCCATTTCAGGAATTAGTTCGGGAGAAGTAAGCCTGCAGGATCTGGAAGGTAATGGGCAGCGGCAGGCTGTAATTAATTCTGCTGGGATGAAAGGGTATTTTGAACTGGATGCGGATGGCGGATGGGATCCGTTCCGGGCATTCGAAACGGAGGTGAACAGTGGCAACAGAAACCCCCATAGCCGGATGATCGATTTAAATGGGGATGGACGGGCAGATTTGATGGTGTCCGAAGACCAGGTGTTTCTGTGGTATGCTTCGGATGGGAAAAAAGGCTACAAACCGGCAGAAATGGTAGCCCGGCCTTTTGATGAAGAAGAAGGTCCGGCGGTGGTGTTTGCCGATCAGGAAGAAACCATATTCCTGGCTGATATGTCGGGAGATGGCTTAACCGATATTGTTCGTATCCGGAATGGGGAAATCTGTTACTGGGCTAATAAAGGCTACGGCCGGTTCAGCGCCAAAATAACGATGAGTAATGCCCCGGTCTTCGATCATATCGATCAGTTTGATTCTTCCTACATCCACCTGGCCGATGTAAGCGGAACCGGCGCCACCGATGTCTTATATCTGAGTGATGCGGGCTTCAGGGCCTACCTGAATCTCAGCGGCAATGCCTGGAGTGAGGCTCATGAACTGTCGTCTTCGTTTCCTGTTAATAACAACAACCGCCTTTCGGTAGTGGATTTATTTGGAGGGGGCACCTCCTGTGTGGTTTGGTCATCAGATCTTCCGGAACACAGCCGGGCGCCAATGAAATACATCGATCTGATGGGAGGCCAAAAGCCACACCTTCTTACCGGCTATAAAAATAACCTGGGTAAGGAGACTTCCATTGAGTACAAGAGCTCCACGCACTTTTACCTGAAAGATAAACTGAACGGGACGCCATGGATTACCAAACTACCGTTTCCGGTGCAGGTAGTCAGCAAGATGATTGTTGAAGAAAAGGTAACAGATGTTCGGTTTACCAGTGAATACCGATACCACCACGGCCACTATGATCATACCGAAAAAGAATTCAGAGGCTTTGGCATGGTGGAACAAATTGATTCGGAGGATTATGACATTTTCGCTGAAAGTGATCCTGATGCTCAAACTACAGATCCGGATCTTTTTCAGTCTCCGGTGCTTATAAGGAGTTGGTTTCATACGGGAGTGTATATTGAGTGGGATCAAATTCTGCGGCACTTTGAGAAGGAATATTGGATTGAAGCCTATAACCGGGAGTTTGAAGATGAACCAATTGCTGTCACGGAACCGGCTCTTCCCGATGCTATTTTACGGGCAGCGGATGATATCCAATCTGGTTCTGCCATAGAGGGGTTGTCAGGAGAGGAGTACCGGGAAGCGTTAAGGGCTTGCAAGGGTAAAGCTTTACGACAGGAAGTATTTATACTGGATGCAGAAGAGGGGGCTTCATCAGAAGAATTAAAAAAACAGATGAAGCCGGTACAGGTAACAGCGAACAGCTATGATATTCAGTTACTACAACCCCGCGCTGCAAACAGCTACGGAGCACATTTGGTATCAGAAAAAGAGGCGATGAGTATAGAATACGACCGGGATGAAGAAGATCCACGTATTAAACACACTCTGAATACCCGCATTGATGAGCTCGGAAATATTCTGGAATCCGCAACGGTGGTGTATCCAAGACAAAAAGTGGATAACAGTCTTCCCGATTATGCAAAAGCAGAGCAGGCAAAAACACTCATCACCTGCGAACAAACTACATTTTGTTTGGCTCATGGAGGAGCAGGACAGGATGTAGATATCCCATCAGCCTATCGGTTGAGAATGCCTTTCGAGGTTACGACGTATGAAATTACCGGTCTCGATGCTGCAGGCGATATGTTCAGCAGCAGTGATTTTACAGATATACTTGGGGATGGGAGTTCAGAAATAGCTTACCATCAGCAAGCAGATGAAAACCAGGTACAGCGACGACTCATAGAAAAGGTGAGAACACAATATCTGGACGGTGACTTGAGTCCTCTGCCTTTTGGGGAATTTGATGCTCTTGGGTTTTCATATAAGAATTATCAACTGGCCTGCACTCCATCGCTGATACAAGATGTTTACGGAGCAAAGATCAATGACATAGCACAGGCGGGCAGTGATGGAAATTACCTCGACCTGGATGCAGATGGAAATTGGTGGATCAGTTCGGGGTGTTCGGTATATGTGGCAGCAGGAGAAGATGCAGATGATGCCCGGGATCGTTTTTTTCTTCCGGTAGCTTTTGAAAACCCCTTGGGGCATAGTACTGAAGTAGGGTATTACAAGAAATATTTTCTTTTGCTTGAAACCGTAACCGATCCGTTGAATAATGAAACACAGGTTCTGCAGTTTAATTTCAGAAATCTGAGCCCCCAGAAAATCCAAGATCCCAATAATAACGAATCGGCGGTTTTGTTTGATGAGCTGGGCAAGCCCAAAGCAACAGCGTTGATTGGAAAGGCCGGTAATGTGTTAAACAACCTGGATGGATTAAAAGAATGGGAAGATACCGCCGAACAAACACTTATTGATGAATACTTTTCTACTCCCGAATCCAATGTATTACATAACAAAGCAGCCCAGTTATTAAACAAAGCAAGTACTCGGCTTTTGTACAATTATGAGCGGTATCAGGTGGATGGAAATCCTGTGGTTACTTCAACAGTATTGCGGGAAGAACATCACAGCGAAAATGCCAATAGCTCACTCAACTGCAATTTTGAATATACTGATGGCCTGGGAAATGTAGCCCTTACCAAGGTACAGGCCGAGGCAGGTGTGGCCGAAAAGGTAGATGAAGATGGAGAGGTAGTATCTGAGGATACTTCAGCATTTGATCCGCCAGCTTTGAGATGGATAGGAACCGGCCGGAAGGTGTTGAACAATAAGGGTAAACCCGTGAAAGAGTATGAACCGTACTTTGGGGTTGAGCCGTTCTTCGAAAATGAGCAAGAACTGGTACAAAGGGGATACTCCTCCATAAAAAAATATGACCCTCTGGGCAGACTTATCAGGGAAACTATGCCCGATGAAACCTTCACTGCCAAAGAATATCACCCCTGGAAGCAGACCTTCAGCGATCAAAACGACACTGTAGAAGACAGTTCCTGGTATACCAACCGTATTAACCGATCGATTGATGCCGAATTGCAAGCAGCAGGTTTGGATCCTGAAAAAGAAAAAACAGCCGCTGAAAAAGCAGCTATTCATAACGCTACTCCCCTGGTACTTCATTTTGACACCCTTGGGAGACCCATTGTTAGCATAGCGCATAATAAAGATAAGAATGGAAGTAATGAGTTCATGGTCACCACAATAGAGCTGGATATAGAAGGGAATGTCAGTTCTGTGGTGGATGCCCGTGATAACCAGGTAATGGCCTATAAGTACGATATGCTGGGACATCGTGTCTACCAAAACAGTATGGATGCAGGGCAACGGTGGTCACTTGAAAATGCCATCGGCAAAATGATAAAAGCCTGGGATGAACGGGATCATGAGTTTACCACTACCTACGATGCCTTGAATCGACCCCTGGAAAAAACAGTAAGCGGTGGAGATGGAGATGTTGCTCTAAATCATGTATTTGAAAAAATAGAATATGGCGAATCAAGAGCAAATCCTGAGCAGAGTAACTCCCGTGGCAATGTATATCGGCATTATGATACCGCTGGAAGAGTAGAGTTCGAAACCTACAACGAACAGGGCAAAAACACCAAACAAAGTCGAACATTTGCTTCAGAATACAAAGAGGCGGTAAGCTGGGAAGGAAACCTTGAAGCTCTTTTGGAAGCAGATACATTTACCGTTGAAAAAGAATTTAATGCGTTAGGCAAACAGGTGCAGGAAACGGCCCCGGACGGCAGTATTACCACCTATACCTACAATGCCGGAACGTTGTTGGAAAAAGTAGAGGTAAGCCGGGATGGCCACATCTCTATCTTTGTGAAGAATATCAGCTACAATGCAAAACGGCAACGGCTTCTGATCGAGTATGGGAACGACACTGAAACACAATATAACTACGATCCCAAGACTTATCGGCTTATTCAACTGCAAACAGAGGAATCGGGGGGAGGTAAAACTTTTCAGGACCTGCACTATACCTACGACCCTGTGGGGAATATATCGGAGATTGAAGACCGGGCTATCCCAACGGTTTTTTTTGATAATGTACAGGTACAACCCAAATCAGAATTTGAGTACGATGCATTATACCGGCTGATAGAAGCCAAAGGAAAAGAACACGCCGGCCAAAATGCTCCCGGACAGAAAGATAACTGGGATGACCAATGGTGTAGCAAGCAACTGGCTCAGGGTGATGCACTGGCTTGGAGAAATTATACCCAAACTTATCAATATGATCCGGTAGGCAATATGGAGGAAATGCGTCATCAGGCCAATGCGGCTAACTGGACCCGCGCTTTTACCTATGAAAATACAACCAACCGTTTAACAGAAACTTCGGTAGGGGGGGACAATTATCAATATTCATACCATAATGCACATGGTTTTATAAATGAGCTTCCTCATCTCGAAGTCATGGAATGGAGATTTCGAGACCGGCTGAAAAAAGTAGCCAGGCAAAAAGTAAACGCGGGTACCCCGGAAACAACTTACTATGTATATGATGCAGAGGGGCAGCGAGTGCGCAAGGTTACCGAACGGGCCTCGGATGATGGAAATGCCTCCCGCAAAGAAGAGCGGTATTATGTGGGGCAGTTCGAGAAGTACAAATCCTATACTGCCGCCAATGATCTTGATATAGAGCGGGATACCCTGCATATTTCAGATGACAACGGCCGGATAGCTATGATTGACCAACGGGTACAGGGCGTGGACGACTATGCCAAAACCACTATCCGTTATCAATACAGTAATCACCTGCAAACAGCTGCGCTTGAGGTGGATGAAAATGGTCGGGTAATTAGTTATGAAGAGTATCATCCATTTGGGACTACTTCCTATCAGGCGATGGATAAAGATCTGAAGGCTACGGCCAAACGGTACCGGTATACAGGCAAAGAGAGGGATAATGAATCTGGATTATACTACCATGGAGCCCGTTACTATTTGTGTTGGCTGGCCCGATGGGCAAAACCGGATCCACTCGGGATTGCAGATGGAATTAATCTAACTGCTTATGTATCCAACAACCCAATGAAGTTACATGATCCTACAGGTAATTATGGGGAAGCAGGGCACTTTTATACGATTTATTTTGTGTCCCTGGCGGCTGGTTTTGATGCTGATACGGCATTCAAAAATGCTTTTTATGCACAGTTACCAGATGAAATTGGTGAACTCGATGCAGTAACAGCCCAAGCAAGGGCAGCTTTTAAACAGAGCATTTCCGATGAAGAGAGAGATGAGGTTCAAACATTCCTGCATTCATTAACAGGTACTCAGGCTACTAAAGAAAGAACCAGAACAAAAAAAGCACTTTCGAGTTTTGAACCGGGATCCATTGGTTTTGGTTTTTTAATGCATCGTTTTGGTGATACTTATGCTCATTCAAAATCCAGTGGGAAGACTTATCCCACAGGGATTGGGCATGGATTAGCAGGGCATAAACCTGATGAAATTTTTAGACGCCCAGGACTATATAAAGAGTACGTTCTTGACTTATATGATACTCTAAGCAAGAGAGCTGCAGCAGAGGGAGAATCACCACGGTTATCAAGAGCTCAAGTGGAACAATATGCAGACCAGATTGGAGCCATTAAAGTTACAAAAACAACAAGTCGTACTTATCACGGCAAATATACTTCAAGAACTGTAACCAAGACAACGGTTGATGAAGCAGCAACTGAGGCTAAGGAAATTCAAACAATACGAAATCTAAGTCAAAGTATGATGGGAGAGACTATGAAGTCGTTTGCTCCGGAGAATGATTCATACAGTATTGGAGATTCAATCACCTGGGGCTGGACCAACTGGCAAGATTATACAAGTATGTATGGAAGCACACACCTGAAGGGGGTAGGGATAGGTGATATAAATAAAGCTTTTAAAGCTGTTGGAGAAGCATTATATCCAAATCAGTCAGCCAGCTCAAACCCATTAAAATATCCAGAGCCAAGTATAAAGGAAAAAATTGAGAGTGAAATCAATACGGGCTTGAATCAATTAGAATGGTGCATCATGAATGGAGGCCGGGGATGCTTCTATTAATAGTGAGCGAGTTTTTACGATACAAAACAAAATCATCGCAATATTGATAACCAGAAAAAAGCATTAGGAATTACAAGATTACAGATGAGGCTCTGAAATATGGCGAAAGGGTATAGCCTGTGACCTCATTTCAAGAGATATAAATACTAATAACAACTATAACCGTCATGATTAAACACAACTTTCTACTCAAAAAAGAGATCAAAGAGAAACCAGTTAGGGGAATACGAGGATTAGACAGGAGAGAGCGGTCTTTACTCGATAAAACATTGAATGAAAAACTTAAAAAGCAGCTTATTGGCTCAGCCGGGCGTGTATCGGGCAGGGCAAAGAAAGCGTTGCATGGCATAAAAGCAGGCAAAGATCTGGACTATAAAAAGCTGGAAGGAAAATCACTGGCCGATTTTTTTGAGGATACCCTGAAGGGCAGGCTCAAAAGAGCCAGGGTCCCAGAAGAGGAGATTTCAACAATCGGGGAAAAACTGAAAGAGAAACGATCAGAAAAAGTAGAGAGAACCCTTAACCTGGACGAACCCCTGGCAGAGAATCCGTTGTTCAACACCGATTTTAAACGGGCTAAATTTGATGCACTTAGTGAGCTTACCGGTGCGGCCAATAAGCTCAAAGACCTTAGAAATCATAATATCGATTGGGATCATATTTCCGAATCACATCTTGAAGAGATTGACGGCCTCACCCAAAAAGAGAAAACAAATATTCTGTTCACAAGAGACCTGAGCCGTATTTCGGGAACCAACATCCCGGTGGTGGAAAGTCTCACTAAAAAAAGAGGGATGAACTCACTGATGGACCTGGTTTCATGGGAGAAGTCTGACTGGGAAGAGCACCTGAAAAAAGTAGATGAGCTTGAAGTACCAGAAGGAGAAGATTCGGTGGATTCCTATGCCGAACGGATGCGGGGGGCAGTAGAACAGGCCTATCCCACACCCTATTTCATGGACCGATTAGTGGTGAATAAAGTAGATGGAGATACTTCGAAGCGTATTTCCGAAGTATCAAAACTTCAAAAGAAAACAGAAAATAACACCCCGTTAATCCGAAATGGGAAGGTTAATCATACAGCAATAAAAGAGCTGGGAATTAAAGAGGACAGCAACGAATATGCTGAGCTGGAAGAACTCTCCAGGGTGGTGAACACCTATAAACATCTTGGGGTTGAAGAAGTGCTGAATGATGCGGACCTAACTATCCGGGACAAGAAAAACGAAATCAATAACCGGTTGTCGCTTTTAAACAAATTCTATGAACTCAATCCACACCTCGACCTGGAAACGGGACGCTTCAACAAACCCAACAATCCGAATACATGGGGAGATCTAAAACCGGATGAGCAAACGCTGATACGCAAACAGATGCGGGCGTTGCAAAGAGTCCACAAACTCGCCGGGAACACTTCAACAGCTAAAGTATTGCTGGCTACTGGTTACGATTCAGCCTTGTCTATTGCTAAGGCAGATGAGGATAGTTTTTTAGCATCAACCGGCCTGACGTATGCTGAAGGCAAGCTCATTAAAAAGCAGGCGGTAAACCTTGCTGATAAAAGTTTGCACTATTTTGAGGGAATTCGGGATTCGTTGATCGGTACATTCAACGATCTGGCCGTAAATAACCAGGGACAACTGGTGAACGATCTTAAAGATATTGACGGCTATGATGCCCTGTTTGGAAGCCAGGACTTCTGCCAGTGTGAACACTGCAGGTCCATTTTTAGCGCAGCAGCCTATTTTGTAGATCTGATGTATTTCATTCACCAGAATGTGTCGGATAAGGTATTTCTGCCTTCACTGGATGATCATCCCCTGTACCTCAAAAACCGGCGTCCCGACCTGTGGTCGCTGGAATTGAGCTGCAAAAATACCAATGAGCTAATTCCCTATCTCCAGATTGTAAACGAAGTACTGGAAGCCTACATAGAAGAGGAAGAAAATGAAGACGATGCTTACGATTTGTTGAGTACCGCCGGCAATGCCTTGTTGATGCCCTTTAACCTTCCGCTGGAAGAACTGAGAATATACCTGACCTATTTTGAAATTGGGCTAAATGAGATATATGAACTGCTCGGTATGGATGAGGATGATATACACCGCGAGGTATTTTCCATTTCGGCTCAAGAGTTGGAAATCATTACCACCCAGGCTAACGACGGGCATGCGTATTTTGGGGAAAACAGTCATTTTAATTCTGCGGTTGTTACTTCATTCCTGAAGATTGCTTCTATCAGCAGAGACGAACTGGATGTATTCCTGGAATCAGACTTCATACCGGCATTAAATGGGCTTAAGGTGGAAGTAAAAGAGCAGACCAACGATGACGGCGATGTCATAGGAATGTATGAGGAACTTACACATATCACCGCCACCCGGCTCGACCTGCTGCACCGCTATATCCGGCTGTGTAAGAAAGCCCCATGGACATTCCGGGAAACAGATTACCTGTTGGGATTCCTGAAAGAAAAAGGGATAATCAGTAACCTGGAAGGGCAGACCGGCGGACAGCCCAAGATATTAAGGCTGGCTGAATTGTACTTAATACAGGAAGAATATGATCTGAACCTGAATCAGCTTATCAGCCTGTTTTGTGATATGCCGGATGAGGCCATGGAAGAAGGAGAGGCTCCATTCTATGAAAAGGTATTTGACGTAGAACGATTATTTGAGGGTAATAACACCTTCACCTTGCTGGCCGACCGAAATGCAGATACCAAAACCCCGCTGCTATGCTCGGCACTGGGGATATCGGAATCAGAGTTTAACCTGTTGATTGATCGCTCAGTGGATCACGACCTGGATCATTCCGACCTGTCCGGCTTGTACCGCAATGTGTTATTTGCCAGGAAAGCCGGATGGTCGATCGAAGAGTTGACCATTGCCAAGTCCATGATGCTTCCCGATGATGCCATAGATGACATCACCCCTGTTAACACCCTTACCAATTTTAAGGAATGGATGGATGAGTCATCTTTCTCTATAGGAGATATGTTATTCATTACAGAAGGAGAAGAAAGCTCAGAAAACCTGTACGAATACACCACTGATTATGTGGAAGGAATTATCACTGATATTCAGTCGCATTCCCATATCGATGATTTCATCAAAGAATTGTTTAATTACAGCGATGAAGAATATGAGCTGATCAGGGATAATCTGCTGGATGCATTCGACTATGAAACAGAATTGGAAGCCCTGCAAGACGATGAAGACCTTGAAAACAACCTGGGGGATCATACGGCCGCTATCAGCAAGCTGGCCGATCATCTGGCTTTGTATGAACGTATAGACCTGTTGTTTGGAACCCTGGAGTTTGATGCCGCCGGCTATGAGTTTCTACAGGACAATACCGATGTATTTGGTATCAACAGCCTGAAGATGGATAACCTGACTTATTCCGATATCCAACACCTGGTGTATTATGCGGAACGTTTTGAGGATGAAGACGAGCAGGAAACGGTACACGCAGCTTTACTGGATTACCAGGATGATTCATCCCTTGCAGATGAATTGCTGGAAGATCTGGCGACACTTTGGGATCGTCCGGTGTCACAATTGGCATCGCTGGCTGCGGAGATACCGGCTCAGGCAGCTGCGGTATCGTTTGCAGAAATACTGAAAGAACGCAGTGATGTATGCGATCAACTGGCGATAGAAGGTGTTTCGTTAAAGAAATTTGAGCAGCTGGACTACGAAGAGCTAAAGGAAGTCCGTGATATTGTAGTGGGATCCATTGCTTCCAAATATTCGGATGAAGACGAACGGGAAGAGGTGCTCGAACCCTATATCGACAACATTAACTCCATTAAGCGGGATGCACTATGCGCCTTCATCATTGGAACGCAGAAGTATAAATTCAAAGATCGCTCCGACCTGTATAAGTTCTTCCTGCTGGATGTGGAGATGAGTGGGTGTTTCAGGACCTCGAGGGTGGTATGTGCCAACTCCAGCCTGCAGTTATATATACATCGTTGCCTGATGAATCTGGAGCAATCGGATCCCTTGTTAAATCCCGATTATGATGACATACAGGTTGATCCCAAGCTCATTCCTGCCGACGAATGGGAGTGGAGAAAGAACTACCGGGTATGGGAGGCCAACCGCAAGGTATTTCTCTATCCCGAAAATTATATCGAGCCTTCGCTGCGGGATAACAAAACCCACCTGTTTGAGGAGTTGGAGGATGAGTTGCTCCAGGAAAACATATCCACGGAAGCGGCCGAAATGGCCTACAAGAAATACGTTAAGGGCTTCAATAAATTGAGCAGGTTGCGTTATGCCGGGGCGTATTACGATAGTATATCGAGCGGTTCGTCATATTACAGTCTTTCCGATGGCCTTAAAGTTTCCGATACATCCGGTTTTACATTCCTGGATGGAATATTTGGTTCGGATGAATCAGAAGACAGCCAGTACTACCTGTTTGCCCGCACCAATACCGATCCATATGAATATTATTACCGAACCTACAATCACTACAAAAGAGTGTGGGGCAACTGGATTAAGATAGACCTGGGGATAGAAGCCAGTGAAGTATCGGTAGCCAAACATCTTGGGCGTCTGTACATCTTCTGGACCGAAGTGGTAAGCAAAGAAGTAAGCTCTTTTGATGATGGCAACAGCGAGTCGAATGGGTTTGTCTTTAACACCACGGTTAAATATTCCTTCCTGAAAGAGGATGGGGAATGGAGCAGCCCGCAAGCAGTAGATATGGGGCATATACGTACGGGACAGAATAAAATCTTCGAGAGAATCCTCAATGAAATTCCCAGCAACCAGGATGAGAAAGACAAGCTGAAGGAATCGGTGCTAAAACGGTTTGAAGAAGAAGTATTCCGAAAACCCTACACCATCCTCAGAAATAATAACACCTATCCGTTTCGCTCCTATCATGTGTGGTCTCATTTGTATGAAGAAATGGAGGACATCCAATATACCACAGATAGCTATGACCTTTATTTCGATTACGCCCTGGATATATTGGGATTTGAAGTGGGACTCAAAATATGGGTGGATATTGCTTCTACAAGTTTTACAGTAACAGATGGCGACTACAGTAATTTACCATCGGTGTACGTGAGTGGTTCGTATGAAATTGAACCGTTTGGAATTACCGGATCCTTTTCTTCATATGTAGATTTGACTTACTACGGAGGAAACCAATTTATCCTTAATGAGGATTTTGGTGTTAATGTACATATAAACTTAGGATTGGGTTCGGTTGACCTGCCTCTGCCGATCCCTTCTACATACATAGTAGATGCTACGGCAGAAGAAATATCGCCCGATATGAAGGCATCATACCATAACCTTTCATTATCAAAGAATAAATATCTGAATAAGAGTGATGAACATTTCAACCGAAATAGTCTTTCTAATTACGGGTATACAACAGAATCCATTTTCAATTTCCTTAGCGAAGAAGCTGATCTAATAGTACAGGATGAAGAATCCAAAACATTCTATGTAGAAAACGGAAGTAAGGATTTCACTTCTTCGGGACGGAAGCTCACACAATCCCAAAATACAGATGCACACTTAAGCATCCCCGGTTTCTTTGGGTTGATGCCGCAGGTGCCACTGACTACCATTCTGCAGGATGAATTCACCGATATCCTCTATAATGAAGGATTAGAAGAGTTTCTTTCTCTTCAAACCCAGATGCTGAATGATTCCTCAGGGTCTCAAATAGATTTAAAAGGGCCGTATGGGGAATATTATTGGGAAATGTTTTTCCATATTCCCTTCCTGATTGGTAATCATCTGAATGCTAATCAGAAGTTTGAAGAGGCAAAATGGTGGTATGAACGGATTTTTAACCCAACCGCTGAGCAGACCTCCACCGACCAGGACAGTACCGAATATATGTGGCAATTTCGTGCTTTCCGAAATATGGACATCGACAGCCTGGAGGATGTTTTAAATGACGAAAATGCCCTTGAAGCATACCGGGAAGACCCGTTCGACCCGCATGCCATTGCCCGGCTGAGAACATCCGCCTATCAAAAGGCTATTGTAATTAAATACATTGATAACCTGCTGGATTGGGGCGATTATCTGTTCAGCCAGGATACCCGCGAGTCGATTACGGAAGCCAATATGATCTACCAGCTTGCCTACGATATCCTTGGAGATCGTCCGGCCGAATTGGGTGAGTGTGAGTCTGCTGACGAAGAAGACCTTACTTATGATAATATCGAAGACGATATGGACGGCACCGATGATTTCCTTATCACCCTGGAGAATGAATACCTCGATATCAGCAATCGTTTTAAGTATGATCTGAAGCCGGTTCAACTGTCGAAATACCTGGTAGGAGCTGTAGAACGCATAGATATGCAGGACAGTCTGACAGTCCGACCAGCTCTTAAAGTTGCAGCCAATCACCTAAAGTTGAGCGATTATGATGTTGAAATAAAAAGGCAAGAAAACGGAGGGGCTGATATACCCGACTTCCCCATCGGCAATATTGCCCGTGAAAATTACAAGCCTGTTTCCAGAGTTCCGATGTATGCTAATACCCATATGATGTATAGTTATGCTGCTGTGAATGATGCAGTTTATACCGGTTGGAAGGGAAACGGTATTAGACTGGAAGTAGACGAGAAGCTGATTAATTTTGATAAATCCATAACCCCGGCTACTTCTTTAGTGCCACAGGCAACCCTAAGGCACAAGGAGGTACTGGCCTTTTGCATACCCCATAATGAGAATTTACTTGATTATTGGGACCGGGTTGAAGATCGGCTGTTTAAAATCAGAAACTGCATGAACATCAGTGGTACGGTTCGAAGTCTGGCTCTTTTCCAACCACCTATTGACCCCATGATGCTGGTGAGGGCAGCGGCCGCGGGTATGAGTTTGAATGATATCCTTGCCATGGCAGATAAGGTGCCGCTCTACAGGTTTAACTACCTGGTGGAGAAAGCCAAGGAATTCACCCAAAATGTAATTGCTCTTGGAAATGCTTTGCTGAGCGCCCTGGAGAAAAAAGATGCCGAAGAGTTGCGTTTGCTGAGATCGGTACATGAACAGAATATCCTGAATATGACCGAAAAGGTAAAAGAAAAGCAGATTGAAGAAGCAGAGTATACCCTGGAGGCTACCAAAGAATCCAAAGAGAATGTACAGAACCGCATCGATTATTATGAAGGACTGATATCTACCGGGCTGCTGCCGTGGGAGGTTACCGAACAGCTTTCTAAACACACGGCTACTGCCCTTGTAACGGCCGAGACTGTATTGCGGTTAACGGCAGGGATAAGCCACCTGGTTCCGCAGGTGGGTGCGCCTACATCTATGAAATACGGGGGTAAAGAACTGGGAGACAGCCAAATGGCATTTTCAGAATTTCTTGGGGCTATGGCTCGTATAGCCAATTCCGTATCTGCATCGGCCGGACTGGAGGCTCGTAACCAGCGGCGAGAGGAAGGATGGGAGCATCAGCTTGAACTGGCAAAACAGGAAATGAAACAGATAGAAGAGCAAGAGCTTGCCGGTGAAGTTAGGATAGCTATTGCTGAGAAAGAACTGGAAATCCACCAGACAAATATAGATCAGGCGGAGGAACTTCATGATTTCCATGAAGACAAGTTTACCGGCCTGGCCTTGTATGATTTCCTGGCCTCCAATTTGAACCGGTTGTACCGTCAGGCCTATAACCTTGCCCTGGACTTAGCCAGACAGGCCGAACAGGCGTATCAGTTTGAGCTAAACCAAACTGATTATTTTATAGAATCGGATAACTGGGAAACCAGCAAGGCTGGTCTGTTGTCAGGTCAACGCTTATTGTTCCAGTTACAGTCGCTTGAGAAAAACTACATGGAAAAGAACGAGCGGCTACCAGAAATAACCCAGACGTTCTCTCTCTCATTACTTGATCCGGCTAAGCTGGTAGAATTGAAGCAAACCGGAAGCTGCACTTTCGAAATTCCGGAAATGGCATTTGAGCTGGTATACCCGGGCATGTGCAGAAGAATGATTCGGGGTGTTCAGCTAAGTGTCCCCTGTGTGGTAGGCCCCAATACCAATGTGGGAGCAAAACTGACGCTTGTAAACAGTAAAATTAAAGCAGACAAAGATGCCGCATTAACGGATCACAGTGTTGCTAAAGGTGATTATATGTATACCAGTGGGGCACAAAGTGATTCGGGAATGTTTGAGTTCAACTTCCGGGACGAACGCCGGCTGCTATTTGAAGGTGCGGGCGCCATCAGTGAGTGGAGCCTGGAGCTGCCCTCAACGGTACGATCCTTTAATTACGATACCATCTCGGATGTGATGATTACCCTCAGTTATAGCGCGGTTGAAGGAGATCGTGCAACAGCGGAACAAAATCTGGTTTCTGAGCTCACAACCTATGCACAGAACGAGGGGCTGTTCAGGCTGGTAAGTATGAAGCATGAGTTTGGGGTAGCCCTTCACCAGTTGTTAAACCCTGAGGAAGGTGATGCACAAACAACAACTATTGAGTTGACCGATGCACATTTTCCATATTACCTAAAAGATCAATCACTGGAGGTTACTTCTTTTGAGATCTACCTGAAACCTATAGCGGGACAAAGTATAGGAGCACCTGATCCCTTAAATATTAACGAAACAGCGGTGAACTGGGATCACAACCAGGACATAGAGCATACGGGAACTTCTGATGCTTCGGTAGGCAAGCTGAAATACGGATCGGCAGCCATAACGGATGATCCGATTGATAGCTGGGAAATTGATGCCAGCTCCGGAGGCCTCGATAAGGATACCGTTGATGATATCCTGATGGTATTGGAATATAAGGTGGTGTGATAAGTAAGAAATGATGGGATAAATGGTTCTTAGTGTAGGTGCCTACACTACTGTCCGAACATTTTCAAAAGTTGGTAAAGAAACGGCCTTTGTTTAACCTCAAGGCCTATTTTGTCTCTAAATCTACAAACAAAAACTACCGAAAATCCAGTTTCTGCTGGGAGGCATCCGGTGGTTTATAAACCCGTCTGGCCTTCTGAACGGTAATTTTGATCTCATTGACAATGTAGTCCAGCCGATTGTATTGGGTCAGGCAGACCCGAATCAGCGTCACAAAGTGTCCAAAGCAGTGATAGGTCTTACTGATATTACGCCGGATCAGTTCCAACAGCAGATACACGATCAGGGCGATGAATATCTGAGATTTACAGGCGTTCTCACTGGTTCCCAGAAAGGTTTTGATCTGCAGGTTTTGCTTGATAAGCTTAAAAAAGGTCTCGATATCCCAGCGGCGTTTGTAGAGCTCAGCAATGGTGGCTGCCGACCACTCTAGGTTGTTGGTGATCACGGCGATCACCTTGTTTTCGTCTTCTTTATAAATGGCCAGCCGCCGCAGGGGGACCTGATCGATCTCGGCCTCTTTGCCCGCCTGCCCGGTCAGGTAAATCCGTTCGTCTTTCAGAATATGTTGATCTTTGCCATCGGGAAGATCATATTCCTGGGTCGTCTGATACACCGTATTGGACTTCATACGGGTTACAAAATGGTTGCCATCGTCAATACGGGTAGCAAACAACCCAAAATCAAAATAGCCCCTGTCGTCCACAATGATGGTACCCCGGGGGTAGCGGAAATTATCCACGCCCCGGCGGTCGCTCACCTTGGCCTCGGTAATATGGATCATATCGGGAATCATTTTGGCTTCATCCAGGCTTACATGCATCTTGATGCCTCCTTTAGCTGTCCGAAATTTGGCCCAGGGAAACAACTTCAGGCTTACGCTCATAATCGAGGCATCCACCAGCTTCACGTGCTTGTCTTCAATTTCCTGGATCACTTTATGTTCTGCTCGTTTGCGAAATAGGCCCGAAAAGTGCTCTAACAGGCCAAAATAAAGCGATTCAAAAACCTGCCAGTCTCGTTTGGTATGGCTGTCGCTCATGGTCGACTTGGCCGGACTCTGCTGCAGGCCAATGTCGTTGAGAAATGTCAGGCTGATGCTGATCCCCTGGGCGATCTCCCGAAGGCTGTGGCACTTGTTCAGCTGTCCGAACATCATCGCCACCAATTGATCATAGGTTTTGTAGGCGTGGCAGTGCTTATCCGATTGGTAGGTCTGGATAGATTGGGCTAAAAGCCGCACCGGAATTAAATCCAGAATTTGTCCAAGTAAGGGTTTGTCCGATTTTTTTACGAACTTTCGGTGGCTCATGGCAACAACTTTGTTAGTTTGAGATTTTAAGGCATCCCAAAATTAACAAAAAACGTGCCATGAGCTATTTTTTTGTTCGGACAGTAGTGAGGTGCCTAGTATAGGTTGACATAATTAATCACTTAATGAGTATTTATTATGGCTAAAAAATATCTTCGGCTACGCCAGACATTTTCACCTACCTTACGCACACACATTGTTGGTCTGATAGAATCTGGTCAGCTAAGTGTCAGTGCGGCATCCCGGGAATACCTGGTTTCCTCAACCACACTTTACCGTTGGATTTACCGCTACTCCACCTGTAACAAAAAAGAAACAGTACTTGTGGTCGAAAAGAACTCCCGGGAGGAACAACTCACCCAACTGCGCCAACGCATTGCTGAACTTGAGCAAGCGGTTGGCCACAAACAGATGCAGATTGATTACTATAAGAAGTTTATCGATTTGGCCAGCGAAGAAGTGGGGGAGGATTTAAAAAAAAAGTACGATTCTACTGTTTTGCTTGGTTCTTTTCCCACAAGAAAACGGTCCCCTGGACGATGAAGGCGCTGTTAGACTGGCAAGGGATCTCCCGGCAGGGATTAACCCATAGCATGGCTCATTATGCCTGGCAGAATGCCTATTGTGAGCGGGTGCAGCGAACCATCAAAGAATACTATTTGCCCTATTACACTACCGACACTTACCCCTCGTTGTGTAAAGGAGTGAGGCGGGCCGTCCAGGCATATAACCAGAGCAAACCTCACCGGGGGTTGCCCGCGCGGTTGTCGCCGGATCAATTTATCACCAAATATACCCAGGGGGCTATCCTGATTATTGTGTCAACATTTGGTCGCCAGTGACACCGACCAACTCCGAACACCTTACCTAAAACGTCAACCTTATTTAGGCATCAACAGTTCGGGAAAGGAAATGAAAAATAAGGCTTGCATTGTATCTTTATATTATTAAAAAAACTTAATATAAGTAACAAATGATGTTCAAGCCTATCTTATATTCAGGTAAAGAATAAAATGTGGTACGAGTGAATAAGAAAGAAATAAATGAAAAGCGGAAAATAGAAGAAGCAAAGAGGGCCGTTTACATACTTGAGCATAAAATACATGAAATACGATACGTAAAAGATTGGGCTTTGATCTTTGGATGTTCAAAGACTAAACTGAATAATCTGATAACTATACAGTTTTGTGTCTCACCGAAAGTTATGATGAAGCAGGTTAGATTTGAGCGAATCAAAGATACGATCAAAAAAGATCCGAGCTTGTGCAGTTTTGCAGTTGCTGATCAATGTGGCCTACTTAATGAAAAAACACTTTATCAGTTTCTAAGTAGGAATTTTGAAACAAGCTTTAGTAATCTGAGATTTAAACTTTTGTGGGATTGGGACGATAGTGTTTAAAATGAATATTACCGTTCATTATGGATACATGTTTTTCAAAATGGATATAGAAAACAATTGTTTGCATTTATTTATTACGGTTACTTCTACATGTAATCATTTAGCAATTGCTAAAATTTAATTTTAAAAGGAGTAGAGATGAAAAAAGTAAGTTTAGTATTAGTTGTATTTTTTTTGACGACACTGTCGGGAAAGCTCGAAGCTAATGATATATGTGGAGATTATGGAGATGCTTGTATGGAAGATTGTGATACATACTATACAGGTAATACGATATGGGATGGCGCTGGTAGGCTATGGTGCAGAGCGGAATGTGAAACATCAGAGGCTTTTTGCAGATATGGTGAATTTTTAGTAGAAACTTTTTAAAAAACGATTGTTATGAAAAAATTAATAATTTTGTTATTTGCTGGTTTAATATGGAATCTAACGAGTGTTCAGGATCTAGATGCTGGATGTAAAGAAACTCGCATAGCATGTTTAGAAGAATGTAATGAAAATTACTCAGGAGAGACATTTTTTGATGGTCTTGGCAGGTTCGGTTGTAGGGCAGGATGTGAAATATCTGAAGGTATTTGTAATACTGCCGAATTCATAAAGGAATTATTTGAATAATAAAGAAGTGCAACACTCATTTGGATATTTTAATAGAATGTGAATAGGGTAAGATTTGTCTATAAGATTGAAACAAATGAGATTTAGAATTTTATTTTTTACTATAGCTTTCATCTCAATTTCATGTGTCGAACAGAAATCTAAAACCACAAGCCGTATCCTGAGTTTTGATGACGTTATAAACAGGTCTATTCACTTAGACGAAGCATTAAGTTTCAGTGGAAGGGAGGCCGGTTTGAGTTTCATTGATATAGTGGTTTCAGATTCCGGTCAAATTTTTGGGTTTGATCAAAACAGCGGTTCCATTGTTAAAATTAAGAATGGAAAAATCATAGAAAAAACGGGCGGAATTGGGAGGGGACCTAATGAATACAATGTGGAGGCCAAGCCAAGTCTGATTGTTTGCAACGAACAGTACTTATTAGCCTTCGAATTAAAAGCAGCAAGGTTTCAGGTCTACGATTTAGATTTAAACTACAAAAGAACCGTCCTTTTAGATGCCATACCCGAGGAGATTATTTGTTACTCAAACGACGAGATAGCAGTATTTTATCATTTGAAGAATGGAATAGAGATAATGAAGCCCGATGGTGACGTAACGAGTACGTTACGGTTTGAAGAAAACTGGGCTGGCAGCAACCTTTCTTTCAAGGAAGTTGCTTATACAAACGACAGATTTTTCATTTCATATTTGTTTGATCCGAAGCTGGCCGTGTATTCAGAAGGAAGCGGGATGTCTGAGCTTTACAGGTTGCCGGTCGTTGATTCGGATTCTGTAAAGTTTGCAACGAAAAATATTTCCAGAAGTGGAAATGATATCCATTTGTATTTCTATGACGATCACCCGGATACTCCCAAAGAAAACAGGAAGAAGGGACATGTCTTTTCTGATTCCGGAAAATATAAATACACCTATACGCTGCCGGGTAGAATAAATTATTACAAGGTTTTTGGGAAAAACAAACTGGTTGCTGTAGAAGACACCCTGCAAAGAATAGTAGTATATAGTTTCAAATTGGATGAGTGATTTAAAAGTTCTTGTTGAAGATTTAAGCTTGAAAAAAGGTTCTAAGGAAATCTTATCAAAAGTGTCAATATCATTTGCTTCGGGCCAAACACATTTGTTATACGGCAGAAATGGGGCAGGAAAGTCGAGCCTGATAAAATGTTTGTTGGGTTTTGAAAGGAAATTTCGGGGTGAAATACGTTTTGAGCAAGATGGAGTTGAAATAAGGGGCGGTGAGCTGAAAAAAACATTTCTTCCGGAGCTGATTGATATGCCTGATCAAATTAAAATCAAAGAGTATATACACAGTTACAGTATGCTCTTGGGAGATCAGGGCAGATTTGATGAAGAGCTTTTTGATAGCCTGTGCAAGAAATTTGAAATTGACAGTTATGCCGCAAAAAAGTTTGGTCAATTATCAAAAGGAATGAAGAAACTGATTCTTATTGCGCTGACCCTATCATCAGAGCCCGATCTGATAATACTAGATGAACCGTTGGAAGGACTGGATCTGATCAGTAAAGAGCATCTTGTTGAAATATTGATGAATGAATCCGAAAAAGGTAGAATAGTAGTTGTATCGAGTCATGAGGTCGCTTCTTTACAAAACAGGTTTGATGCTATGATTAGCTTAAGAGATGGGAAGATCACCAAGGAGTTGAAAAAAGGAGAAATGGTAGAGTACGAACAGTTATTAAAACTTATATAGTATGCTCAAAAAAATATATACCACGTCAAAGGGACTTACGAGCAATAAAATAGTTAATAAGTATATTTTCGGGATTTTACTGGTTAGCTATGCATTGATCTACCTGTATATAGCCGCTTATTTCAGAATTACATGGACCGAGCTTAAGACCCCGGGAACCATCATCTTTGATGGCAGAAATATCGGTATAACGATGTATTCTAATACCTTGGCAGTCTTGCTTTACGTGGTATTTGCAATAAAAATCTATTGGCTGAATATGCAGTCAGAAGTATTTTTCAATAAAACTTCAATGCGGATTTTTTATGTCAATAACGTATCAGGCACCAAGCTGTATTTTCACTTTTTCATCAAAAGAGTCATTGAATTATTTCTGATAGATGTAATTGTGGTTATTTCTTTTACCCTAATTTATTTGATTGGAGATCATGTTTTAGTTCTTTCCTTATTAACACAGATTTCAACTTTGTTTATATCATCATTGATATTGCTTACGATTTATGATGTTATTTTTCACATTTCCTTAAAATCGACCTCTTCCAGCCTGATCACCTTATTTATTATCGCAGTTATTTCACTGATAAACTTTGCTATACGCCCCGTAATTGGGCACTCGAATTATGCTGAGCTTGCGAATTTATTGCCTGATTTACTGAGTATTTCCTACAACTACCTGCTAATGTCTTTTGACGTTTCTTACTCGAGTAAACAGGTTTACTATCCGCTTTTCTTTTTTGCTTTGGGAGTCTTGTATTTGTATCGATCAAGTGATTCGATGCTGTTAAGATTTTCAAACAACAGCTAACATTAAGAAATCAAAAAAAAGAGAGAAATGAGTTCTCTTGTGGGGCTTGTCCTCGTTACGGTGCCCCGCTCCGTGATGCCTGATCGAGGCTCTGCCTCAAACTAAAAGGATGAAAGCCAGACAATGAAGAAAAATTTCAGGGTGCGTATTTTACCCTCATTCCCAACGCCCCGTTGGGAATTGCACCCCTGACCACCCGGTCCGAATGAGTATTAAACAGAGGAGCTTATTTCCAATCGGTAGTTTCCGGTATTAATGAAAAGCTGATTCTTAAGACGAAGGTCAATTCTATCAATGTAATGGTTAAGGCTCTAGCTTCTCGAGATTTTAATAAACCTTTCATCTAAATAAATATAACACTTAAACAAAGCTTTCAGCAGGGTTGTCTCGAGTAAGCCTGGAGAGCTGCAAAGACTATGCTCAAGAATACTCGCCTCGAAAAGGTAAAAGAGACTATTGCAGAGTATCCTGATTTGGGATGCTATGCTGTTGCATGTGAGTGTGGACTAAATAATGAACGAGGACTACTTTCTATGAAGTTGGGAGAAGGCAAAAAAGACCTGTAGAATCTTTGACTACTTCAACACTTCCGGAAATCGATACCAAAGAATCCGGACTTTGACCTATGACGTGAATTGGGGTACAGATTAGTATTATTAAGACAACAGCTCGAAATGAACATATTAGTTTCATCATACCTTTCGTATTAAAAACTCATGACATTAGCCAGATCATAATACATCGAAAGGCGATAGTTCTTCCTGTTATATCCGGCAGTTCCATCAGTCATTTCAACAACCAGCCCACCCGGCTTACGAATTAAAAGTGGGAGTGCATAATGACTTGTTATCAGGTGGGTATCGATGGCGAGCCGGAGCAATCGTCGTCCATTTTCCAGGTTATGCTCCCAAACAGGGGTGTCCCATTCAAATAAAAGCTCTCCTCCCCATATATCATTGACCAGAATATCGATATGACCTTGTTCCTTTTCAATCTGCTTTACAAATCCATGGGATAAAAAACGACATGAGCATCATTGAGTAAACGAGAGGGATCTGAAGCAAATTGAAAGCCGTGTTTGGTCAATTAATCAGCCTGTTCAGCTCCAATTATTAGTTTTTTGAGTTTTTGATCCAGTAACTCATGGGTTGGCACACTTAAATCATAAACCATTTTCAGCTTTTCTTTTATTGCTTCGGGAGTATCCAGAACCTGTTCTGTTTTATTTCCTCTGTTATAGATTGTGAATTTGTTGTTTCGCAACGTATAGCGCGCTTGGTTGTAACTATCAACGCAGGTAGTAATAAGAGTATTCACAAATTTGGATTTGGGATGATTAGAAAGATACCAGCTCATAGCTTCATAATCGGGAAGTTTCAGTGTTCTGCGGTCGAAATGGTGTAATTTTTTCCATTCATCATTTATATTGACTTGCATGGAGTATACCTTCCCTTTTTTCATTAGGCGATACGGTTCCAGCGGTGTAGCCTGAGTTACTCCTTCCTGAAGCTTTATAGGCACCGGCAACGACATCCCGCCAAATCCTACATCAGACAAGAATTCATTCCCATCAACTTCAATCAAAAGGAATAGATGACTTAAGGCGGTGGGCTTTTCTTCCGGCTGATTCCAGCGTACTCTCGCCGAAAGGGTGGTTGTTTTAAAGCCTATGGTCTTGAGTGCGTGATGAAACAGCAGGTTCTGCTCAAAACAGTATCCCCCTCTCTTTTGAAACACCATCTTCTGTTGAAGGTCTTCACTATCCAGCTTGACATCCATTCCCAAAAAGGGATTCAAATTCTCAAACGGAATAGCTTTAACATGATGTTTATGCAGATCTGCCAGTAGCTGGCGAGATACTTTGGTTTCTCCCGAATAACCTATCCGTTTTAGATAAGCATCCAGATTAAACGATGTTTTCATTATGTACCCTCTTTTTCATAGTTCTATTTTGGGATGAGGGCATCCGAAAACCAAGCGAATTTGTTTAGGAATTTTTGGTGCCCCATCACTGCACTTAACTTATGTTATTATCCCCATAGATAATATATAAGGTAACCCGTTTACCGGTTAGAAGTACCATTTAGAGAACCTACGAGCGTCCGCAGGTCCTCGTAGCGTTCGGCTTTCCAGCGAGAATCCCGTAACGCTCGCAGGACCTGCGGACGCTGCGAGGTTACTCCCTTCCAGTACTGTTTTAAGCTAATCTCCAACCGGTAAACGCGTTAAGGTATTGAAACCTTATGCTTCTTTGACATGAGGTTCCCCCGACGCGATTTTTTTGTTCTGAATACCCTTAACCAACACACCGGCTTAAATCATTCCGGTATGTTGGGTTAAAAATACAGGTTCAATTTCTGTTGCAGTATAATGGTGATGACCAGGCAAATAAGCAGATACACAACATTCAAAAAAATTCGGATTCCCCTTGGTTTGGAAGAGAGGTCAACATCAAGGGCATCGGTGACAATAACGCCAATCCCCAAAAAGAAAAACCAGATCGTAAAAATTCCTGCAAGAGAACCTCCGAATAAGAGTATGATCAGGTCATGAATGAGACCGTTACACATAAAGGTAAGCAGTAGGGCCAGGTAGGATGGCAGTATCTTTTTTAGAGGGATGAAAATATAGGTGCCCAGGTAATAGCCAAAAATAGGATTCCAATATTGCCAGAACACCCGGGGCGACCGTGCGCTAAAAGAACGCTTCAGCATATTTTTAAGGGAACCGGAAGCCCCCATAGGTACGCCGTTTCGCCGCCGCACATATTGGCCAAGGGTTAATTTTGTTGATTTGTTACTCATTGTCTGTGATACGCCCGGGCTATTTCCATCTTTCTGAAAACCCAATTAATTGTTTGTTTCCAGCTGAAGTGTTCCATGAATTATTCCCAAAAATCCGATGCAATCTCAATAAGATTTCCTTCAGGATCGGTTATCATAGCTGAACGCATTTTCCAGGGTTCGTCTCTTGGTTCGTAGATGGACACTGCCCCTCCTTCTATCAAATTATTGTATGTGGTATCCACATTTTTGGGATCGCCTACATTCACGGCCAGCTCAAAAGTGCCGTTAATGCCCTTGGGGAAATCAGGGGTCTGTCCCAAAAGTTCGGAAAGTTGTTTCCGTTCAAACATTGAAAACCGGATACCTTCGTGGCTGAATTCTGCATAAGGGCCATTTCCGTCCCATTCAATCTCAATCCCGATAACATCGCGATAGAATTGAACCATGGTCTGTAAATCATTCACAAAAATACCAAACATATCAAATTTAATACCCATATCGGCTCCTCATTGTGTTATAAGTACAAAAAGAGAATACAGATAAACTGCTTTAGTTTCCATCGTTGGAAAAAGGGTGGCTAAAAAATGGCTGCCGGGTTTATGGGAGAGCTGGTGGAGCCGCTTATTCGACTAGCGGTTCGTTGTTTTGCCAGGAGTAAACAGCTTCCACTGCCCCTCGGAGATAACTTCGATGTTTCCGTCAGTCACTTTGATGGCGGTATTGTAGTAGCCAACTTTTCCAGCCTGAGCATCATTTCTTTTAAAGCTTGCTGTATTCAAGTCATTAGCTCATTGCTCCGTGTATTTGCCTTTGAGTGGAACTTGGAATACTAAGTCGTGCGCTGATTGCCGGAGCTTGATTTCTAATGTTTGTTGGAAGCCTCAATGCAATATAGCTTTTTCCGTGTAACAGATTCAGCGGTCAGTTTGTTAGCGGATGAATATATGTTTTAACCCGAATTATTCACGAATGGATGCAAAATGGCGATCTATATACTTGAATATATTATCGTTGAATTGCTTTATGTAATAGCCCAATTTTGAGGTACGGATTAGGCGGCGAAATTTCCCCGTACGCTGCGTTCAAGTGAAAATCGGGGTACTCAGGGTACCACAGTACCCTTCCGTTCCCATTTCCACTTCGCCTTGCGTACGATTAAATTCCTTGGTGAATAATCCGGGTTAAGGACACATTCGGAATGACGAGTGTGAAGCCACATCTAATATCCCCCAAATAACTAACATAACTACATGATTTACTCTATAATCAGCGGAAGGTCTCCCACCACCTGCCATTGATCTTCAGCATCCTGAATAAGAAAAAGATACTTATGCATATCGGAACTGTTGTTGGATTTGAGTAGCACTTCTACCATAGCTGTATGGTCGGTAATAGAAATATAGATGATGTCAGTTTGGTATGATGTTCCGCCTATGGTCTCATCTTGGGTCATTGCCAGATATTGGTCTTTTCGGATGATAACCGCATGGCTTGCTCCTTTAAAACGATTAGCCACGACTCGGTAATCGGGATGGAGGATGTTTTTCAACTTTTCGATGTTCCTTGTAGCAGAAGCGGCTTCAAAGGCGAGGATGATGTTTTTGATCTCAGTTTTCATGTATGTGTTGGTATTGGTTAAGATGAACAGCCAATAAATGAAAACGGAGAGGAGATATAATTGACGATCGTCACAAAATGTAAGATTCTATGCTATCATCAAACCCACCCTTGTTTCCTCCTTGTTTCGCCGCAGGTGAAATAGGGAAGGGACAGGGATGGGATGCTTATAAAAACCGGAGCGCATGCGATGACGCCCCTACAAACTCTTTGGTAATGATGGTGTGATTGCCTCCAAGTCTCAACGGATGATAATCCGGGGTCAAAGAACCGCACCTAACAAACCTCCGCTCATAAACCCAATTGTACGGTGTGTGATAATCATTTTAGCTGCTCCTCATGCCTGAAAACAGAAACAACAAAGCCTTCTTCTATATGATTTTGCATGAAATAAAATCGATCCTTGCGGGGAATGTAGATAAAATCAAGTACACGGTCACCATCTAAACTTTTTGGTGAAACGGCATATGTATCAACATGATTTAGAGTATCCTTTTCCAATTTAAAGTGTTCGATAATTATTTTTTTTGTAGGCATTCGCATTATAAAAATGTTGTTATCTACAACATGCAGATATGCCAAAACCTGTGTTAGTTCCCCCATGATTTTTCGAATTATCTGGGGATGATCCCCGTTTATACTTTCCTGTTCATAAGCTATTTCAAATCCGGGGAAGTCAGACAAGTTGAATTCATACAATAGTTTTTCACTTTCTATATCATAAATCTGATAGAGCGGAATATACAAATAGGCCAGGTGCAGCAATCCATTGCTAACATCATCTCTGCTGATAAACCCCCGTGCTGGAAAATCAGAGGTTTCTTCTGAAATTGGATAGGGAACAAACCGGGAGATCCGTTCACCGCCAAAATTGAATTTGCTGAATTGGTATTCCCCCTTTAGGTTTCGTTCATAATTAGTCCCTCCATATCTGGAGATTAATGTGGTATCTACTATATAAGATGGGCTTGAATGCCATTTTTGAGTTGGGAAAGAGGAAATAAAGGTACCAGAGGTGTCAAAAAGTGAAATTCTAAACCCACTGATATCATTAACAGCAAGCAGGGAGTCGCTGGCATCAGTTACTATAAGTGGAGAAGGAAATTCTCCAGGGCCTTGTCCTTTTTTTCCTATGTTTCGGATAAAATTCCCATCAAGATCATACTGTTTAACATGTGCTTGTCCAGAATCGTTTACATACAAAAAATTGGAGTAATCTGAAGTAATAGACTGCGCTCCATCTATAAATCCTTCATATACTTTATTTCCTATATGTTTTTCAAATACCAGGTTATAGTTGGTATTTGGCTCAGCCCTATTGCAGCTAAAAACAAATAAAGTAACTGTAATTAAAGTCCACTGAAATATCTTATTCATAGAATAGATTGAATTTTTTGAAAAAAATAGGTGCTTCGGTTCGGAAAGAACAAGTTGCTTAGGTGCAGGCTTATAATTTCGCCTTTTTTGTTTACCAACAAATGAATTGGATTGTCTAGCTGATAGGAGTCCTGATTCTCACTTAAGCCGGAAAGAATTTCACTCAGTTTATCAGTTGTGGTAAGGCCAATGTCTTTGGGAAGGTGCTTCTTTTTGAGGGAAACAGAATCCTGCGAAAGATAATAGATATGCATTTTACTTTTGTGCTTTACTGCTAATTGTGATAACCCCTCACTATCATTCAGCAGACATGCGATGCATGAGTTCTCCGGGAAAATTGAAATCAGCTGTAAATCATAGGTTAAAGGTGAAGAAAAATTTATCTTTTTTTTATAAAGAAGTACTTCAGTAAACTGATGTTTAACAATCGAATTATTCTGAATGGATTTTGTTTTTTTTAAGCGTTCAATTTCCGCATTCTTATTTTTTGAAGAGTATACCTGATACAGATTGAATGAAAAGAGGGTAAGTAAGAATACCCAAAGCAAAATTTTTTCTTTCTTACCCATAAAATTACTCTTTTGATCGACGTTACTGTATAAAGCAGATAAGTGTTTTGATAATTACATTAATCGGGCTGTGGCGGATCTGTATTTCCGTCACAATAGAGACCCTTAGCAATATTAGAATAAGGAGGACAGTTAATACTACATGCATGTGTTCTATCATAAACACCGCCATCACAATTAGCTACATTGCTATTACAGCTGGCTTCTTCACTAAACTCGGAACATGCAAAATTATCCCCAGGTCCACTTTGTGCTGTTGCTTCCTGAGAGAAAATTATATCATGGTTGACACTTACATTCAGATAAAAAAGAGCCACTAAGACAACAATAAAAAATCCGATTTTATATTTCTTCATAGGTACTAATATTGGTTGGAAGTTACGAGAGTGTAATTTTTTTTTATTACTTATCAAGTAAATAATTTTTTTTTCTCGTTCTAAAAGCCACTGTAGAAATAATGCCTGAGGCTTGCACCGGGGCATATGCGATGTCGCCCCTACAGAATCTTTGGTAATGATGGTGTGATTGCCTCCAAGTCTCAACGGATGATAATCCGGGGGCAAAGAACAACGCCTAACAAATCTCCGCCTCAATCTTTAAGGTTACAATATGCGCGTCCGGAGATTGGGCTGGATATGTTTTCGAAATCGACAGGTAAGGGCAAATTATAAATCCAAATTGTCTGAGGACAGAATGATTATTTTAGCTGCTTCTCTTATTTATGATTGAAAACAGAGACAACAAAACCTTCAGTTTGGTGATAATGTAAAAAATAGAACTGCTCTTTTTTAGGAATATACATGAATTGAAGAATACCTTTAGAATTTAATGATTCAAGAGAGGATGAATATGAATTAATATGGTGCAAGTTTCCTTTCCGAAGCCTAAAATGTCTAATAGTAAATTCTGGAAAAGAGCCGTGCATGATAAAAACCTGATTATCAACAACATCCAAGTATGAAACATAGGTTCTTAGGTTTTTCATAGATTTTAAAATAGTCTCAGGCTGATCTCCCCCTAATTGTATTTGTTCTTCAATTGTTTCAAAACCTTCTAAATCGCGAAGATGAAATTCATAGAGTAATCTTTCACTTTGTATATCATAAATCTGATAGAGCGGAATATATACATAAGCTACATGGAGTAATCCATTGCTTACCTTTTTCCGACTAAAGAAAAACTTTGTGGGGTATGTATTGGTGTTATCAGTAATGGGATGGCGAGCAAATTGGGATACTAAATTTCCCTTCATGTCAAACTTATCAAATTGGTATTTGTCCTTGAGATCACGCTCAAAATCGAATCCTCCGAAACTGGTAATTAACACAGAGTCGTGGGCAAAAAATCTACTTTTATATCTTTTTTCAGTTATAAATGAAGATTTAAAGACCCCGGAAGTATCAAAGATAGAGACTCTAAATCCACTAAGGTCGCTAACAAAAATCAAGGAGTCCTTAACATCTGTGAGTATATTTGAAGAAGGAAATTCTCCCGGGCCTTTTCCTCTTCTTCCAATCGTACGCATAAAGTTTCCATCGAGATCATATTGAATAATATAATTCTGCCCGCTGTCATCCACATATAAATAATTAGTGCGATCTGAAGTAAAGGAACTAGCCCGATGAATAAATCCTTCATTAACTCCGTTCCCTATATGGTCATGAAATATCAAGTCTTTATCTGTCTTTTGTTTCTCTTTGCCACAACTAAAAACAAATAAAATGATAATAATTAATGTCCACTGAGGTAATTTATTCATAGAACAGATTGGATTTTTTGGAAAAAATAAGTGCTTCGATCCGGAAAATATAAGCTGCTTAGATGCAGACTTATAATTTCTCCTTTATTATTTACTAACAAATGAATTGGATTATTCAGTTGATAGTATTCTCCCTCCTCACCCAAACTTGGAAGAATATTAATTAGATCATTGATTGTAGTAAGACCAATATCTTTAGGAAGGTGCTGCTTTTTGAGAGAAACAGAATCTTGTGAGAGATAATAGATGTGCATTTTATCCCTGTGTTTCACTGCTAATTGAGATAAGCTCTTGCTATCATTCAGTACACAAGCTATGCATGAGTTCTCCGGGAAGATTGAAATCAATTGTAAATTAAAGATCAAAGGAAAAGATACATGTACTCCATCCCCATTAAGAAGGGTTTGACTAAACTGATTTTTAGGAGTAGAACTATTTTGAGTTGCTATCGTTGTTTTTAAACGATCAATTTCCACATTCTTATTTTCCGTAGAATATATCTGATATATCAGTAGTGTCCGGTTAAGCAAATTATAAATTCTTGTAACTTATTGTTGTACAATGGAATAAGTGCTATTAAAATTTTTATCGACTTGAACTCGTAGCTTACCAGTGTCTACGCCGTTCAAAAATCTA
>VEMX01000006.1 GCA_009711805.1 Balneolaceae bacterium
CGGCGCATTAAAATCGTTGAACGACACCTCAATAATAGACCTATTCGAAAATTTGGGTACCTTTCCCCCATACAGCAAACCCTAAAACACCACGCAGCCTCTGTTGCATTAGTGACTTGAACACAGCAATATATACAATAATGCAAAATATTATCTATTTGATAAAAACAGAAACAAAAAAATGAAGGGTTGAAATGTGGAAGGTTCGCCAAATAAATTTCCCTAAAACAGAGTTGACTGAGAAATTTTTAATTAATTATACGCTCTGCCTCATTTCCAGTACGGTTAAAATACTACATAGAAATGTGCTCTTTTTTTAGAGGAACCAGATTAGATGCATACACAGATGAATAGTGCTGTACTTGTACTGGAGCCAAGTATCGAATTACTTGATGAAAAGTATTTCATGATAACTTGGAAGGTTGATAGCTGTAGACTAACCGCTCACTTCTGCCCGTATTTCTTTGCCGTGCCCAGCTTAAATGAAGTTCGATGGTGTTTGGTAAATCCAAACTCCTGCAATGCCTTTTTATGTACTGCTGTTGGGTATCCGACATTACTTTCCCAGCCAAATTCCGGGTATGCTTCATGCAGGTCTTTCATCAAAGTATCCCTATATACCTTCGCCAATATGGAAGCTGCTCCTATGCTCATTGACTTATCGTCTCCCTTTATCAGACATGTATATGGGATCAATGAAGTGGTAAACCGGTTTCCATCAACCAACAAATAATCCGGGGCAGGCTGAGCGCTTTCCACACATTTTTGCATGGTCTTGATTGAAGCCCATAATATATTCAGTTCTTTAATCTCAGAAAGGCTTCCCTCCTGAACCGTCCAGTACAAAGCCTTGGTTTTAATCTTCTCAGCCAGAGAAAGCCGCTGTTCTTCCGAAATTGCCTTACTGTCCCGGATTTCAGGGATATTAACTCCTTCCTCAAAAATAACCCCGGCTGCCACAACCGGGCCTGCCAGGCACCCCCGTCCTACTTCATCCAGTCCCATTACATGTTTATAGCCTTCGTTCCACAGCTGCTTTTCTACAGCCAGTCTGTCTTTATCCATTCTGATATAGTAATATTTTTGTCCAATATATGATCCTTATAACTTCTTTTCCTGAAGATGGAACTCATTTGCCCAAGTTATTATTGGTACATAAAAACAGAGCACCAATATGCACTTCAAATACTTTGAATGGGACGAGCGATTTGCCAGGAAGAAAGGGGCATCTCCTTTTGATACACTCTGGGATTTATTCCAGCAGCTGCTTACCGTTGCCAGCGGTGATGTAGCCCATGCTCTTAAATGGCTTAAGGAAATAAATGAAGAAGCAGGAATTACAGAAGAATTTGAAGGTCATTACTCACTCAGCGATTTTATTGAAGAACTAAAAGAGAGGGGATACCTGGAACAGGATCCAAAATTGAATGTATTGATGATGACCCGTAAAAGTGAACGAAGTTTACGGAAAAAATCACTCAAACAGGTATTTAAAAACCTTAAAAAGGGAACTTTGGGTTCTCATGAAACTCCTTACACCGGCAAAGGGCTGGAACGTAAACCTGAGACACGAAAATGGCATCAGGGAGATGAAATTGGCCAAATAGACAGCGTGCATACGATGCTGAATATGTTAAAGCACAGTTCAATTGATACCTTCAATTTACAGGAAGATGACCTGGAGGTACACGACCGCGACCTTTACACTTCGGTTGCTACCGTGTTACTTATTGATTTAAGCCATTCCATGATACTGTATGGCGAAGACCGTATCACCCCTGCCAAAAAAGTAGCCATGGCGCTTTCCGAACTCATCATGAACACTTATGCCAAAGATTCCCTGGATATAGTCGCTTTTGGCAATAAAGCCTGGAAAATATCGGTAGAGGACCTCCCCTATCTGAAAGTGGGCCCCTATCACACCAATACCAAACAGGGCCTGGAAGTAGCACGGCATATCCTTCAACGCAAGAAATTTGCCAATAAACAGATTTTTATGATTACGGATGGAAAACCCTCTTGCATGATTGAAAATGGGAAGCTGTACAAAAACAGTTTTGGCCTGGATCGTAAAATCGTAAATAAAGTGCTTGATGAAGCCGTGAAGTGCCGAAAGGATGACATCATTATCACAACCTTTATGATTGCCAAAGACCCTTATCTGCAACAATTTGTACGGGAAATGACAGAAGCAAATAAAGGAAAAGCATATTTTGCCTCATTGGATAACCTGGGAGGATATATTTTTGAGGATTATATACAGAATAGGAAACGTAACGTCCGTTAGAACAGGTACCCGTTAACAAAAAAAGCCACCTTCTCGGGTGGCTTTTAATATCAAAATATGTACAGTTGATTATTCAAAAATACCCAACTCCTGCATTACGGGCTCGGTAATATCATATTTTTCCTGATAGTCTGGAGCAGCATACAAAATAATCAGATCGCCGCTGGAAGTAGTGGTATTAAGCACGTATGCTAATCCCATTTCCTTCGCTACATTATCAATTGCAGTTCCAATTTGCTGGAAAAGAGGGCCCAGCAATTCTTCTCTTTTTTGCTGTAATTCAGCTTCTGCTTTCTGTTGCGCCGTCGACAGTTCATTTTGCAGTTGAGTGAGTCTTTCCTGCTCCTGCTGGTTAGCTTCTTCAGAAATAACACCTGCACGCTGTTCATACTGTAACACTTCGTTTTGAAATGCCTTCTCTTGGTCGGTTAGTTCTTTCTGTTTTTTCTCAGCAAAGTTCTGCAGTCTTCTCTGGATAGCTGCCATTTCGGGCATCTTTGCTAATACAGCTTGGGGATTGATGAATCCTATTTGCAATTCCTCTTGTGCCTGGGCAAAATCAGAAGCACTTATTGCAATAAAAAAGGATAATATTAAAAGGCTTAGTTTCTTCATTCGTTTAATTATTCTCGATTAACTATGATTATTGTAGTTTTGCTATAATTTTGTCAGTGATGTCAAGCTTGTCTTTACCATAAAAGATAATAGAATCGCCATATGAGGTCCCTTCATTAAGCACCAAGTCAAGATTCATCTCAGCAGCTACTTCTTCCATGGCTGTATTCATACGTTGAATAATAGGGGCCATTAATTCTCGTCTGCGTTGCTGAACTTCTTTCAATCCATTTTCTCTTTCTGTTTGGAACTGCTGATTAAGCTCCATTAATTCATCCTCACGGGCCGTCCTTTGCTCTTCGGTCATTGAAGCTCTGGCGTTTTCATATTCTGAAAACATTTCCTGCAGATTAGAAGCTTTGGCAGCCAGTTCTTCGTCTTTTTCAGTAATCAGTTTCTGAATCTGCTGATCTACTTCCTGAACCTCTGGTAATTGATTAAGCACCTTTGCAGGATTAGTGAACCCTATCGTTGTTTGAGCATTAGCCTGCTGTACTAAAAACAATCCAGCCAGTAAAAAGAGTACAAATAATTTATTTTTCATATCAAATTGCATGTGGGTAAGTATAAAAATTTTTGGTGTTAATTGTGTCCTATTGTTGTTCGGTCTCAATACCAAGTTCTGTTAAAATAGCTTCATTTAAATTCCATTCTTCCCGGGCATATACCATTTTAATATCACTTGATCGGTCAAATACAAAATCAAATCCCTGGCGGGAAGCTACGGCACGCACAGCTGTAAACACTTGTCGTTGTATGGGTTCCAGCAATTCACCCTGCTTGGTAAAGTATTCGCCATTGGGCCCAAACTTTCGCGCAAGATAAGCTTCTTTTTCTCTTTTCTTTTGTTCTATTTCCTGCCTTTTTTGTTTACGAATCTCTTCCGTATATAGTATCTCTTTTGCCTTAAATTCTTCTTCAAGCTGCTCAATTTCTTCTTCAAGTGCTTTCAATTCTTCGTCCCAGGTACTGCTTAATAAATCCAGGCGTTGCTGTATGCCCTCGTATTCTGGTATTTGCGCCAAAATATAATCTGATTCAAAAAAACCGATCTTTTGCTCTTGAGCAATAACATCATGAGCATATAAGGTTATAACTGCCAGAAATAGTATTACAGATATTCTTCTCATTAGAATGGTGCTCCTATGTTAAATAAGAATTCCCAATTTCCGGGAGCAATAGATGTTCCTCTAACGCCGTCAAATCTATATCCATAACTTAAATCGATTAACCCAAGAATTGGTAAATAAAGCCGGGTTCCAAATCCGGCAGAACGTTTTAGTTCAAATGGGTCGAAATGTTCGAAATCAAGATATGAATTTCCGGCATCCACAAACGTATAAGGAATTACCTGAACTTGATCGTTTGTTATAGCCGGGTATCTTAATTCAAGTGAATACTTGTTATATATGCGTCCTCCAATTTGGACTCCATTTACAACCGGAGCAATACTATTCTGTCTTCCTCCGGGATAGCCCCGCATATCGATATTATCATAGTTAAAACTCTGGCGCTGTTGTAACTGGGTTCCACCTACTAAAAACCGGTTTAGCGTACTTCGTTTGTCTTTAGTAAAATAGCCGATATACCCATAGTCTACCGTACTTGTAAGTATCAGCTTATCAGTTAAAGGTACATGATGTTGAAATCCAGTTTTGATTTTGTAGTACTCGGCAAAACCAGGCATTGGTGGTGCAAATTCAAATGAAAGGCTAAGCTTGGATCCCAGAATGGGAGAAATTGGATTTACCACGGAGTTTCTTTCCAGCACTTGCCTAATCGTTATTAAATTGGAGGCACCTTCAGCAAATACATCATCGGTACCTGAGAAATTGTAGCGTTGGTACCCCACGCTTGTTTGAGTAGAAAAGTAATCATCCGGCCATTTTAATCTTTTACCTAACGATATGGTACTCGAAAATAGTTCATTAGTTTGATCAGTAATCCTGTTTTCAACAAGATTATATGATACATTTAATCCAACAGAAGTAGGTCGACCTTTAAACCAAGGCTCGGTAAATCCAAAGCTGTAGCTTTGATATCCTTTTCCAGTAACCTGTACTCCCAAAGAAAGCTTTTGTCCATCTCCAGATGGAATGGGAGCCCATCCTCCCTTTTTAAACATTCTTTGCACAGAAAAGTTATTAAAATTCATCCGGGCAGAAACAATAACTCCAATCCCAGAACCTCCATACCCCCCGGAGAATTCAAAATTACTGGTGCTCTTGGTGTCATCCAGTACATATTCAATATCTACCGTTTTTTCCTGAGAATTGGGAACCATATCAGGGATAATATTAGCCGGATCAAAATACCCAAGCGTTCCCAGCTCCCGGATGGTACGAATTACATCCTGCTGGCTGTAAGTAGCTCCCGGTACCGTTCGCAATGTCCGTCGAACTACGTCATCGTGTGTTCTTGTGTTTCCGGTAAATGAAACCTTTTCAATGGTAGCAATTTCATCTTCATATACCTCAAAGTAAACATCGAGTGAATCTCCTTCCACCCTTGTAAAGTTAGGGTATGCCTGAAAAAACAAATATCCGTTATTCTTATAAAAAGCATCTACACTGCTTTCGGTACCTCTCAGGTTCTGCTGGAATTTTCTCTCGTTATAGGTATCTCCTTTTTCGAAACCCAGTACCTGTGTTAGTACTTCATCCTCATAAACGGTATTCCCATCCCAGTTTATGTTTCTGATTTTGTATTGAGGTCCTTCTTCAATATTGATCAATACTTTTACACCTTCTTTGTCGCCATCGTAGGTAAAGGTGTACACAGAGTCACTTAGTATTCTCGCATCGGTGTACCCATTTTCACGATAGTGCGCCAGCACTTTGCTTTTTCCTTCTTCAAAATCAGATTCCTTAAATACTTTTTTTCCAAAAATCCTCCACCATGCATCTTTTTTCAGGGGCTTCATTTTTTTGGTAAGCTTGCGGTTCGATAGCTGCTCATTACCTTCAAATATGATATCCTTTACCTCAAGACGTTTACCAGCGTCTATATCAAAAACCAATCGCTCCCGGTTATATACCCCCTCAACCGAATCTGTGCGTACATCAACCTGGGTGTACCAATATCCTTTTTGTTTATAAAAACGGTTGATTGTGTTTTTTGCCTGTCCAATCGCTGCATCTGTGATGGCTGTTCCCGGTCGTAAAACAATTAGATCTTCCAGATCTTTTCGCTGGGAGCGTTTAACGCCTTCAATTTTGAAGTCATATATTTTGGGCTGTTCCACTACACGAATAAGTAACCGGATTCCGCTTAAACTTTTTTCCTTTACAAAAATCTTGATGTCCGAAAACAATCCTGATCGGTAAAGCCGTTTTACAGCCTGGGGGATCGCATCACCGGGATAAACAATCGTGGAGCCCTCCTGAAGCGAACTAGCATTTTCAACAAATTGAGCGCGGGTACTTTCATTGCCCTCAACTTCTACGCTTAAAATTTCATATTCCTGAGGATTAACATCAGTAGGATCTTCAATTTCAAATGTGTCTTGAGCTGCTGATATACCCGGTGTAAAGCCAAATCCAATAATTAGTAAGGTAGCAAATAGAATTCTTTTCAAAGGTAAAAACACGCGTTTTATTTAAATGCTTATGATTTTCTGTTTACTAAACGGAAGATGTTGCTTTTTCGTCTTTCTGAGCTGGGATTTTCCCAAATCTCCTATCCCGTTTCTGGTAAGACTGTATCGCCTCATACAGTTCATCTCTTCTAAAATCGGGCCAGTATGTTTTTGTAATGTATAATTCTGAATAAGCCAATTGCCACAATAAGAAGTTACTGATTCTGTATTCTCCACTGGTTCTGATAATAAGATCAGGGTCGGGAATTTCAGCAGTAGATAGGTGATCTCCTATCATTTGGTCATTGATAAGTTCTGGGTCTAACCGGCCTTCTTTAACATGTCGGGCTATCCTTTTTACGGCCTCCGTAATATCCCATCGGCCGGAGTAGCTTAAAGCCAGGCATAACTCCAGGCGGTCATTATCGCTGGTAAGTTCCATCGCTTCCTGCAACTCGTGCTGGCATTGCTTCGGAAATCGCTCCATCTGCCCAATAGTATCCAACTTTATATTGTTCTTATTTAAATTCCTGGCTTCTTTCCGAAGCGATGACACCAACAGCCGCATCAACCCTTTAATTTCTTTGGACGGCCGGCCCCAGTTTTCGGTCGAAAAAGCATATAGGGTAAGGTATTTAACTCCAAGCTGAGCGCAAGATTCCGTGATATCCTTTACAGAGTCGACCCCTACTTTATGTCCATGAATCCGAATACTTCCTTTGCTCTTTGCCCATCGGCCATTCCCATCCATAATAATGGCAATATGCATAGGAATTTCACCCGCCTTTTGAAGAAGCACCTGCTTCTTTTTATCGTCGCTCGTTTGTTCCGTATTTGTTAGTGTAAACTGTCTCAAATAGTTATAGCTGGTTTTAAGCTTCGAAAATTAGACTTTATTAGTTCTTTTATCAAGAAGTATTAGCTATCCTTGCTCTTTATTTTTTTTACTAATGAAATCATCTCAAGTAACGCCAGGGCGGCTTCACCACCTTTATTTCCATCGGAACCGGCACGATCCATGGCTTGTTGAACATTGTCTGTTGTTAATACTCCAAAAGCCACCGGTTTATTGTGCTTCAATATTAGATCTGTTATCCCCCGGTTTACCGCATCACATACATATTCGAAATGTGGAGTCCCTCCCCGGATTACCACTCCCAGGGCAATTACTCCATCAACATCCGTATCCTGCAAAAGCTGCTGTACCGAAAGGGGAATTTCATAGGATCCCGGGCAACGAATTACCATGATATCGGCCTCGGCTACCCCTTTTCCCTTCAATGCCTGTAAAGCTCCTTCAAGCATTTTTTCAGTAATCATAGAATTCCAACGGGAAACCACAATTCCTACTTTAGCTTGTTCAGGAGTCATATCTCCTTCTATATATTTTACACTCATATCAGTTTTTTAAATCTACAATTTTTTTGCGTTGTTCAGTCATCCGGCGCATGCTGTCTACATGTTTAGATGCAATGGTAATTGTTCCAAACTGAGAATGACCTGCACCTTTTGCTGCATGGGTATCGCTTCCACCGGTTTTTAACAGGGCATGCCTCTCACAGAAATCGGACATTTTTTTCTGTAGCTTAAAGTTATGGCTGGGATGAATGCATTCAAGTCCATCAATACCGGCATCCACAAATTGCTGAATTTGCGGATCGGTATACATTCTTCCGGGGTGAGCCAGGATACAGGCTCCTCCTACATTTTTGATAATCTCAATCACTTCCCGGTAATCGGGATAGGTATTGGTTATAGTGCCCAGTTGTTTATTACTGAGATAACGAATAAAAGCTTCCTTAAAATTACCTACATATCCCTTTTGCATGAGCACTGTTGCCAGGTGAGGTCTGCCAATATTTGCACCATTAGCTTCTGCCCAAACCTCGTCATAGTCCACATCTATTCCATTCTTATTCAGGGTTTGGATGATGCCTTTAATCCGGTCTTTTCGTGCTTTCTTTTGTCGACGCAGAAAATTTTGGAGATATGCTGTTTCGGGATCAAAGAAATATGCCAATATATGAGCTTCCAGCTCATTCATATTAGAAGTAATTTCTACTCCCGGTATAACTTCTATATCCCACTTCCGGGCTTCGTCCCGGGCTTCAAAATAGCCCGTATAGGTGTCATGATCAGTAATAGATATACTGCTCAGTTTCTTCTCCCGGGCCAGCTCTACAGCCTCCGCAGGAGTTAACTTACCGTCCGAATGTTTGGTATGTATATGTAAATCTGCTTTTGGCAGCATTCTGTTTTATTGCCCCGATAAAATATCATTCATCTGACCGGGATTATTAATGAATTCAATAGCCTTGAGCACCTGAGGGTCTAATCGCAAACCCGCTTCCACTTTACCACTTTGACCTTTGTATCGGGATATAAGTTCCAGGTACAATGTCCTTCGTATATTATCTTCAGCTTCTTTAAGCAGTTGTTCTTTTTCTTTTGCTATCGATTCTCTAAGGGATTTGATTTGAGCCTGAGCACCCTTCACTTTTTCTAATTCTGCCTCAAGCTTTTCGAGAAGTTGCTCTGAGTTTGTAGTGTAATCAAAATCCTTACTATCAAGAAATTTCAGGAATGCGTTATACACCTTATCAGGGAGTCTCTTCACCTCAAATGTGCTATTGGCGGCCTCAAATTGAGTGGCAAAATCAAAATACATACCCTCTCGCAGCAGTGTAACCTCTAATAAACTCAATTCCTCTTTCTCTATTTCCACATCAGGCTCTATGCCTCTGCCTTCATATACAATCCTTCCATTTCGTGTTTTAAACTGCTTCTGTTCCGAGGCCTCGCTAATAACAGCAGAATTCCTTCCTTTATGTGTGTATTGAATAGACTGTATACTACGCCCGCTGGGTATGTAATAGCGTGAAATAGTAATTTTTAAAGAAGTGTTATAAGGAAGCGGCTTAACAATCTGTACCAATCCCTTCCCAAAACTCTGTTCTCCCAGTATTAAAGCCCGGTCTAAATCTTGCAAGGCGCCGGCTACTACTTCAGAAGCACTAGCACTGCCATTACTCATCAGCACTACCACAGGCTTATCAAACATAACGGGTTGTTCGGTTGGGAATGTTTGATTGTATTCGGCTACTCGTCCTCTCGTTTCCACCGCCGTAATGCCCGGCTCTATAAATTTATCAATAATAGCGACTGCTTCCTGCAGTATTCCGCCAGGATTATCCCGGAGGTCAAGAACCAAACCATCAATCTCTCGCTGTTCCGAAAATTCCAGTATCGATGTTCTTATTTCCTCGGCAGAGTTTCGCCCAAATTGCGTTAGTTTGATATAACCCACATTTTCTTGTGAGCCCATCAAGCCCGAATAAGATACATTACTCAATTCAATACGTTCTCTGACAAGAGTAAAGTCCAGTACCTGATCCAACCCATATCGATCGATGGTAATCTCAACCTCCGAACCTACCTCCCCACTCAGTAGTGATTTAACCTCTTCGGGTTGCAAGCCTTCTGCTAAAACACCATCTACCGCTACAATCACATCACCGGTTCGTATACCTACTTTTTCGGCAGGCCCTCCCTCTACGGGCGCCATTACAACTACTTTACCGTCTCTGTAACCGGCATCAATGCCAACACCTGCATAGTTACCCCGCGAACGTATCTCAGCTTGTTCATTCTGGGATTCACTATACATCACGGTATAAGGATCCAACGTTTCAAGCATGGCTTCCATACCCGTGCGCATCAACATTTCCGGATCTACTTCATCAACATACTCCAGGGCTACTTTCTCATATGTTTTGCTAAAGATGTTGAAGTTTTTTTTGATCAGGAAATAGATATCGGTTTGCTGCGCAGCTACACCAACTCCTGCCAACAGCACAACCAACGTTCCAATACCAATTACAACTTTTCTGCTTTTTAGCATTTCGTTACTCTCTCACAGTTAATACCTGGCCAATATAGATTCTGGACCCAGAAATATTATTAAGGCTTCTGATCTTGCTAATAGAGATTCCAAACCGATCAGCAATTTCGCTGAGCGTATCATTACGGCGTACCGTATATGTCAGGCTGCCTGAAGAGTTAGTTGAGGTGGCCAAGGCTAAAAACACATTTTCACCTCTGCGTTGCTTTCGTTCAATAGCCTGCTTCTGATTGTAGCTCAGAGAATTTATTTTTTGATAGTGATTTTTTCTCTTTTTAGACACATAAACGGTAATATCCTGCCCTACCCGAATTGTATTTCCTATTCCATTCCAGGTGCGTATTTGCCAGGCTCTTACATCATACCATTCAGCAATATGTCCTACTGTGTCTCCCGTTTTAACCTGGTATGTAACCGAAGTGGAATTTGCGGGAGCACTCACTCTTTTGGTCCGGCGGGAAGAAGAACTGCTGTTTTGCTGGTTGGTAGGCCGGTTGGCAGATATCTGACTATCACTGCCTTTTGGCAATGGAATAGCAAGCTTTTGCCCAGGATATATGATATTTGAAAGATTCTCATTTGACCCATAAATACCTGCTACGGTAGTTCCATATTTTCGGGCAATTAAGCCAATGGACTCCCCTTTGCGCACGGTATGCATGGTAATATTCTGGCTTCTTTTTTCCTTTGGAATGTCTTTGTAGTTCTCAAGAAAATGCTCTTTGGTTCCTGTCGGAAGCTTCAGCGGATATTTGTCGCCGGGAGGCGTGGCCCATCTCAATAATTCAGGATTGTATTCTTTTAATTCCTTCGTCGTTATCCCGGCTGCTTCGGCTAATACCTCCAGTTCCATCAGCCCTTCTACTTCGGCTAATTCATAAGCATATGGAGTGCCTTCATATTTCTTGCTGAATCCAAATTCTTCGGGATTCATCCCAATCATTGTTGTAGCTATAAATCCAGGTACATACCCTCTGGTTTCTCTGGGCAGGTATGGGTAGGCAGCCCAATAATCTTCAACTCCCCCCGCCCGCTGTATAGCACGCTTTAGTCCCCTTGGACTAATGTTGTAGTTAGCCATAGCCAGATGCCAGTCGCCCCATACATCATATAAATCCTTTAAATGGCGGGCAGCCGCGCGTGTTGCCTTTTCAGGATCCTGACGCTCATCAATCCACCAGTTTGCTTCTAACCCATATACCGAGCCTGTTGCCCGGATAAACTGCCACATACCTACGGCAGCAGCCCAACTTCTGGCCGTGGGATTTAAACCACTCTCTATAAAGGCGAGGTAGGTTAACTCTTCAGGTACTCCTTCTTCCCGAAATATTTTTTTCATCATAGGCTGATATTTTTCAGCGCGGGTCAACCATGTTTCCATCACTTCCGGTCGCTTCAGGGTATAATACACCAGGTGTCTGTTTACCCGCGAATTGGTAATAAGGGGAACATCTGTTTTACCAAGCGTTGCGTCTTCCGGAAATTTAAAGCCTTCATCCATCCAGCTCTCATCATCTGAGAATACTTCTTCCTGAATTGCAAAAATCTCCCCTTCTACCTGGCTTTCGTTTTCAGAAATGCCATAAAACTGACGGTATTCTGAAATTACGGAACGATATAATTCTGTAAAACGCTTATCACTGCTTATTTCAGGATAATCATCCAGCAGGGTTTGGGTAGCAGTAAGTGCGTTGTTGATATGTTGCTCAGCCATGAGAGGATCGTTGTTAACCTGGGCCTCCAAAGCCAAAATGTGAATATGGTAGACATCCGTAATGCGGCTCATTACATCTTTTTGGAAGCTATCTAATTCCTTCATTGCTACTTGAGGGCCCTCATCCGACTCATCTGCAGAGTGTAATGGACTGGTGTAGGGAAGAAGTCTTAGCGGCATTTCATCCACTTCCACGGCAACTGAATCATCAGAACCGACGTTAAGTGAATCTTGAGCTTTGAGTGTGGCTGTATATAAAAGACAACAACTTATTGCAATAAATAATAGACGTAGCTTGGCTGGCATGTAATAAAGATGATTTTTGATTTTAGTAAAGGTAACGAATCTGAGTAATAATTGAGAAAAGAACTCTCAGGAAACCCAACGGAGAAAAAAACGTTTTAGCGCTTTTTTCTTCCGGTTTCTAATTCTGAGGTCAAATCTTGCTCTGTTCCAGTCCATCGCTGAACCACAGGCCACCGGCGTCCCATTCCAAATGCCTTGGCCGAAACTTTAAGCCCGGGGGGGGCCTGGTAACGCTTATGCTCATTCAAATCCACTAACCGAAGTACCCGGTCTATGGTTTCTACTTCTAAACCTGCCCGGATTATCTGCTCTCTTGATTGTTGTTGTTCTATATAGGATTCAAGTATGGCATCCAGAATCTCGTAGTCTGGCAGAGAGTCTGAATCTTTTTGGTCAGGTCGCAGCTCTGCACTGGGCGCCTTCGTCAAAATGGCATCAGGAATTACTTCTTTTTCAAAATAGCACTCATTTAACCAGCGAGCCATCGCATATACTTCTGTTTTATACAGGTCTGATATTACTCCCAGCCCCCCCGCCATATCCCCATAAAGGGTTCCATATCCCACAGCCATCTCAGACTTATTACTTGTATTCAGCAGCATATACCCAAACTTGTTGGTTATAGCCATTAGGATATCTCCTCTGGAACGGCTCTGTAAATTTTCTTCAGCTACATTAAATTCGGTTCCCTCAAAAACCGGCGACAAACTTTCTTTAAATGCATCATAGATGGGAGCTATTGGAATTTCAAGTAATTCTACCCCCAGCTTATGAACCAGTTTTTCTGAATCACTTACACTCCCCTCCGATGAATATTGGGAAGGCATGGTCACGGCAATCACATTCTCGGCTCCAAGAGCTTCTGCAGCAATAGTACAAACCAAGGCTGAGTCAATACCGCCGCTCAATCCCAGCACTACTTTATTGGCGGCCCCGGATTTTTGCAGGTAATCTTTTACACCCAACCGCAACGCCTCAAACATCACCTGTTCTTTAGCAGGTTCTGCAATGGGTCTGGCTCCTGAAGTAATTTCAGGATTTCGTGTGCGCTCATCCAGCTGCAGATCTATACAATCTTCCTTAAATCGGTGAGACCGTGTTTGTAACCTTCCGGTTGCATCAAAAACCATGGAATCGCCATCAAAAATAAGTTCCGTCTGAGCCCCTGCCTGGTTCACATATAACAAAGGGAGTTCCAGCCGCGCCGCATGCTTCTGCAGCATATTCTTGCGGCTAACCGGCTTGTCTTTGTTGAATGGGGAGGCCGAAATATTTACAATAACCTCAGCTCCTTTTTCCGCCAGAGCTTCCGCTGGATTTACATCATAAATATGATACTGGATCTCATTGTCATTAAACCAGATGTCTTCGCAAACGGTAATTCCAAAGGGAATACCCTCAATCACAATGGGTTCAAAGTCGGTACCAGGCTCAAAATAACGCAGATCGTCAAATACATCATAAGTGGGGAGCAGTGCCTTGTGTACTCTTGTTATTTCCTCTCCGTTCGATGCTACTATTGCCGAGTTATAGCACGTTCTCCCCGTACCACTCAGGTTTTCGGTTATGGAACCAAAGATGACGGTCGTATCCCCGGTGGCTTGAATAATATCTCTGTTAAGTTGATAACATAATTCCCGGAATACTTTCCTTTCCAGAAGGTCCATGGGCGGATATCCACAGGTAATGAGCTCCGTTAGTATCAATAGCTCAATTCCGTCTACTTCTGCCCGCTGTATGGCATCTAAGATCAGAGTTTTGTTACCTTTCAGGTCGCCGATTGTCGGATTTAATTGTTCAAGTCGTATGTGCACAGTCTCATTAAATTGGTTCAACAAAAGATAATAGAATTTGAGTTTATAAGGAGGAGTTAGTTCCGGGTGTTGGCTCGATGTTTATGATCCTCCCTTTTAATCCGGATTATTCACCAAGAAATTTAATCGTGAATAATTCGGGTTAAGCGTTCAATTCTTATTTTACATACACTGTTTTGGTGTTTACGAACTCCCGGATACCATACAGACCAAGTTCGCGGCCATAGCCCGATTCTTTAATCCCGCCAAAAGGAAGCCGGGGATCAGACTTCACAAAATCGTTAACAAAACAGCAGCCAGCTTCCAGCTCTTGAGCCGCAATGCGTTCTGCTTTTTCTTCATCAGCCGAGAAGATAGCAGCTCCCAAGCCATACTTGGTATCATTTGCTATATGTATGGCTTCTTCCTCACTGCCTGCTTTTATGAATGATGCTACCGGCCCAAACAGTTCTTCTTCGTAGGCAGGCATTCCGGGCTTCACATCTGTAAGAATAGTGAGTGGATAATAAAATCCTTCTCCTTCCGGTTTCTCCCCGCCAATGTATCGTTTAGCTCCTTTTAGTACGCTATCCTGTACCTGACTGTGAAGGTCATCACGGAGATCCTCGCGTGCCAGCGGCCCTATATCCGTCTCCTCATCAAAAGGATTGCCTATGGTTTTTTCTTTAAGGATAGAGGTGAACTCCTTTAAAAAGTCATCATATACTTCTTCCATCACAATAAACCGTTTTGCGGCTATACAACTTTGTCCGCTGTTAATCAGCCGGGATGTAACACAGGTTTCAGCTGCCTGCCGGATGTCTGCATCCTCAAGAATGATGTAGGGATCGCTGCCACCTAATTCCAGTACCGTTTTTTTAAGCACTTCGCCAGCCTGAGAAGCCACAGCTTTGCCTGCCCGGGTACTTCCGGTTAAGGTGACTGCAGCTATTTCTTTATGCTGAATAATCCTCTTTACCTCTCCCACCTGTACAACTAATGTTCGAAACAGATCCTCCGGAATACCTGCTTCATGAATAATCTCTTCAATTTTGAGCGCACAACCAGTTACATTTTCGGAATGCTTTAGAATAGCAGCATTGCCGGCCATCAGAGCAGGAGCGGCAAAACGGAATAACTGCCAGAACGGAAAATTCCAGGGCATAATTGCCAGTACGGTCCCCAGCGGGTTAAAAGTGATGTAGCTTTTTGAGCCATCCGTTTCAATCTTCTGTTTCTCCAGAAACGATTCGGCATGCTCTGCATAGTATTCGCACACCCAAGCACATTTTTCGACTTCACCTTCTCCCTGGGCTAAGGGTTTCCCCATCTCTTCGGCCATCAGTTTGGCAAGCTCTGCTTTTTGTTCTCTCAGGGTCTTAGCAACTTTAATGAGATACTCAGCCCGTTGATCAAATGATTTTTCTTTCCACGATTTGAAAGCATGGCTGGCACTGGATAGAATTCCTTCCACCTTCTCCTTGCTCATGGAATCATATTCTTTGATCTCCTCTCCGGTAGCTGGATTAATTGTTTTCATAGCTTGAGTCTTGTTTTTTGTTTGTTGGAACAGTGCATGAATTTAACCCATTCCTGCTTTTTTACGTTGTCTCGCCCCTAAAAACCTCTATACGTATTTCGAAACAGCCTGTAGTATTGTCTCCAATACTTGTTCCAGGAGTTCCTCTTTGATAATCAGCGGGGGAGCTAAACGGATTAGCGTATCGGAGTGCAAAGTCCATCCCAATAAAATGCCTTTTTCAAAACAATGCTCTACCACCGATTGAGTTAATACCTTGTTCGTCATTTGCAGGCCCAGCATGGCTCCTTTTCCCCTTACTTCTACAATTCCTTTCCCTTTTAACCGGCTTTTAATTGTAGATTCTATTTGGGTTGCCCGCTTCAAATAATTACCTCTCAATAGTTCTTTGAGGTTTGCATGAGCGGCAGCCGCACTTACGGGATGTCCTCCGAATGTTGTAACATGATTTAGCGGGGGATCATACTTAAATGCCGGAAAATATTCCGAAGATGATACAAAAGCTCCCATGGGCATTCCGCCCGCCATGGCTTTGGCTAAACTTAAAATATCGGGGACAACCTCATATTCCTGAAAAGCGAAAAGGGCTCCCGTTCGCCCAAAGCCGCTTTGTATTTCATCAAATATGAGCAGTGTACCTGTTTCATCACATCGTTTCCGTATTTCCTGGAGCCATTCTTTCTCAGCGGGGATGATCCCTCCTTCTCCTTGTATCGGCTCCATAATAACAGCAGCGGTATCCCGGTCAATGGTGTCCAGCTTATCCCAGGAATTGAACTCCAGGAAATGAACATCCGGCAAAAGCGGGAGATAAGGGTCTCGGTACACATCCCGGCCTGTCACACTGAGGGAACCCTGGGTATCTCCGTGGTAGCTATTTTTGAATGCTACAAATTTTGTCCGGCCGGTGTGCTTTTTGGCCAGTTTCATGGCACCCTCATTCGCCTCAGTACCACTGTTTACAAAATAGACCTGATCCAGTTTCTGGGGCAGCTGGCGCACCAACAGTTCAGCAAACTCTACCTGGGGCTTTTGTACAAATTCCCCATATACCATCACATGAAGATGCTTATCTATTTGGGCTTGTATAGCTTCAATCACTTTGGGATGGCGGTGCCCCAGGCTGCTAACGGCTATCCCGGATATAAAATCGATGTACTCCTTTCCATCTGTAGTATAGATGACCGGCCCTTCGGCATAACTGATTTCCAGTCCTATCGGAGCATCGCTTGTTTGAGCTATAAATTGTAGAAACTTGTCTTTCAATAGTCTTCTGTTTATTTACGGCGAAGATACATAATTACCGAAAGACTTAAATCCGCTTTCCCTATTTATTAGCCCATTCATCTAACAGCGTTAAGAATTCTTGCTGAAGTGTTTGTCCTTTATCTCTGGCATACCACAGATGCAAATTCTCTGTAGCTTTACTGTTTTCGATCTCAGGGTTGGCCCGCTCGGACAGATAGGTGGTCTGCGCTATGACTGGTCTTGGGCCCCATTCACCTATTACCTCAACTGTTTCAGCATCTAAGGCTATCAGTTTAGGTACCGATTTGCTTCCATTTGTAAGAAACCGATCCATTACCTCCGGGTGCTGATCCCTTAAAATTAGTTTAAGCTGAATGTTCCCGGAAGCAGCCGCCATTTTATGAATGAAAGGTAATGATTGGGCCGCATCTCCACACCATCCTTCAGTGAGTACCAGCCAGATCATATCGCGGGGAAAACCTGCTAATCTCTCGGTAAGTTCGGTATCGAGTTTGCCTCTTTTATCCCAGCGTTGAGAACGGCGAATATTCATTTTGGTATAATTCAGCATTCCCTCACTGTTATCGTTATTAGTTGTGCGTCCATCTTCGAACAGGCTTCCAACCAATGTGCTATACTTTTTATAGGTATATGCTTCGGCTAAAATTTCCAGGCTAACGGTCTCTTGAATTTTCAAAGTGCTCATAATAATTTTGAATAATTAATTGGTACAAAAGATAAGAACCCCACAGCTTTTAATTGATTGATTGTACCAATAGAGCCAATAAGATAAACAGCACAAAACTGAAGGATGCAAAAAATTTAACCCGCATCACTTTATAGTATTCTTCTTGTTTTCCCTCAAGTCGGAGAACAACAAAACTGATCACCAGGAGTCCCAGCAGTCCTACTCCTCCAAAAATAAATCCCAGCTTGGGTTGCACCTGGTACAAGCTGTATGATAATAGAACCACCCCTGTAAAGAACAAACTAACGAACAGTATCTTCACCCCTTTCGCGCCATAACGGATGGCAAAGGTGTGGTCTTCTCTTTTCAAATCTTCTTCTGTTTGATAAAGCTGGGACACCGGGTATAAACTAAGAATCACACACATTACCCCTATGGCAATCAGGTCCTCGGCAAAAGAAATGGGAGAGCCGCCGGCAGCAAGAAATCCCAGGAAAAAAGAATTCATGCCGGTACTTATGCCGATGGCAGCCAAACTTAAAAGAGGTTTCCCTTTCCAGCAATGACTAAGAGTAGAATATAGCCAAAAGAAAAAATGTCTTTTAAAAATTAATATTTTAGATTGTTAATCTATCTGAAATCATCGGTTCTACATTAAATACTATGAGCAAAGAAAGTGATTATGAGAAAACCTTAGATGAATTTAAGTTCGTCTTGGAAACCTCCAGAACTTACTTCAGTTACTTTGTAACATTTGTTTCAATTTATTTAGCTTCACTTGGCATTTTCTTATCTATATTTTTTAATAATTCTTTCAATAATGTCTATCATATAAATTTTTTAATTATTTCAAATGGGATACATTTAGCTGTTTTACTGATTTCAATACTTGGAAGATATCACTTTAACTTAATTGCTTCGAGAGGAGATAAACTACTAGAAGTGTTGAAGTTTGAAAACGTTTACTTTAAAGGGCCACAGAAAATTTCTAGTACTTTTATTATAGTATTAATTCTTTTTATTATGATTTGGAACTATATATTTACTTTATAAAAATAATATAAATACATCTTGATTTTATATTAAAATGCCAACTAAAATTCAAGACCTTCCCGTCATCCCTGAAGAGATTTGGACCAAACAAAAGGATGCCCACGAACAGAAAGTGGATAATTTGCTTGGCAATCATCTCAAGGCCCGTTCCCATCACAAAAAGAATCCGGTTATGGATTTTTTGTTTGAATATTATGCCTTTCGCCCATCAGCCCTGCGCAGGTGGTCGCCGGGTATTAATATACCTCTGCAATACCGTTCCCCGGAACAACTTCCCGAAGTCAGTGAATTAAAAACTGAAGATGGAGTGGCTTATGTTGACCCATCCCTCTTCCCCAAAAAACGACATTCATCGCTGAAGTGGATGCTGGGGCTACTTGAGAAATCCCAAGCTAAACGGCCTTCTTTTGGTTGCTTTGGGATGCATGAATGGGCCATGGTTTACAAATCTGATAATATCCGGCACAGCCAGGTACCTCTTAGAATGGATGATGATGAGCTGACTGAATTTGTGGAATCACGCCCTTTGCGATGCACCCATTTTGATGCTTTTCGATTTTTTACCCCGGATGCCCGCCCGTTAAACCGCTTTGAACTTTCTCGGGAGAAATTCCAGGACACCGAACAGCCAGGGTGTATTCATTCCAATATGGATCTCTATAAATGGGCCTTCAAATTGTATCCCTGGATAAACAGTTCACTCATTCTTGACGCTTTTGAACTGGCTGTAGAAGCGCGACATGTGGATATGCAGGCCAGTCCCTACGACTTGCGAGATTATGGTCTTGAACCGATCAAAATTGAAACAGAAGAAGGCCGCAAACAATACCGTGAGCATCAGGAACATATTTTCGAAAAAAGCAGGCCCCTGCGTCAGCGGATAATTGAAGAATACAGAAAACTAACTGAAATTATTGGCATTTAACCCATACCCGGTTCCCCCTTTGCAATAATGAAAACATCATTAAAAACCTCTGTCCCTATTTTTAAAATTCTCCTAAAATCCTTCTGCCGATCTTTTATATTCCCCTCATCAAATTAGTCCATAACCTTCGATTTCTATCTCCCATGTCTGACAAGCAGATTCCCTTTTTATTTGATATTCCCAGCGTCACGGAACTGACCAAAAAAATTAAATCTCTGCTTGAACAAAACTTTATGGATATTCTTGTGGAAGGAGAAACGAGTAATGTTAAACAAAGCCGAAATGGACATTACTATTTTACCCTGAAAGATTCTGGCGCTCAGCTTCCTTGTGTGATATGGAGAAGTACGGCCCAACGGTTGGATATTAATCTAACTGATGGACAACAAATCGTAGTTGGAGGCGACATCCAGGTGTATGAACCACACGGACGATATCAAATGATTGTAAGCTTGGTTCAGCAGGCTGGAATAGGAAAACTGCAGCAGGCGTTTGAGAAACTTAAAGCCAAACTTAAAGCAGAAGGTTTATTTGAAGATACCCACAAAAAACCCCTGCCAAAGTATCCACGCACTATTGGAGTAGTAACCTCTGCTACCAGCGCCGCTTTTCAGGATATTCGGTCTACCCTGGAAAAAAGGTGGCCCGTGGCAAACGTCAAACTCTACCATGCGAGTGTGCAGGGAGTGAATGCAGCCGGAGAAATCGTAAAAGGCATTGAGTACTTTTCAGCCCGGGATGATATTGATGTGGTTATTATTGGGCGCGGCGGAGGTTCACTTGAAGATCTCTGGCCTTTCAATGAAGAAGCTGTAGCACGGGCTGTCTTTGACTGTAGCGTTCCTCTCGTAAGTGGTGTAGGACATGAAGTTGATTTCTCCATCTCCGATTTTGTGGCTGACGCCCGGGCTGCCACCCCCACCCATTCTGTTGTGGTAGCCACCCCCGATATTAACGAAGTACGCTTCTTTGTAGAAGACCTGTCGCGTAAAATAGAAATGAACACTACGGGTGCCATCGAACTGTACAAAGACCGCGTCCGCAATCTTGCAAAATCGCATGCCCTGTTAGTCGTAAAACAAAAGATGGATACTGCCCGCAATACCATCCAGTCGCTGCAGGAAAAGCTGGAATACAGAACCCAATCGGTTGTTCGTAACCGAAAAGACAACCTCACCTCTCTTCTTCACTCCCTTGATAAACAAAACCCTAATGAACCTCTGGAAAAAGGATTTACACGGGTGTGGCAGGATGATCGATGGGTACGGGATGCCGATCAATTCAACCAAGAGGAGTCGTTTGAACTTGAATGGAAGTCAAAGAAAATATCCGTTGATTAGTTCAACAAATCAGCCCCATCCCCTTCTCTTTATCCTTTCTTATTTGGGGGATTACCTTGTCCTTAAAACTACTGAAGCTTTTGACCGAAAGGGAGTGTTCCATATTTAGGAACTCCTCACAGAAAAAATAATCTTTTTACTTCTCCTGTTTAGGATAACAGCCAAGAATATTTAACTCCTCTGCCTCCTTGGCCAGCTCCTGAAGCCCTGTTTTAACCTCGGGATCTTCATCGTTGCCATAAATATCCAGGTAAAACAAATACTTCCAGGGTTCATTCATCCGGGGGCGGGATTCCAGCTTGGCCATATTGATTTTGTGGGCATGCAAAATATTCAGGCATTCAATCAGAGACCCTTCATCATTTGAGGTAACCATCATCAGGGAAGTTTTGGAAGGAATTTCAAGATCAACTTTCACAGGGTCACGTGATGCTATCACAAAACGAGTATAGTTCTGCCTTTGATTGGCAATATCATGCTCAATCACATGCAACCCATATAAATCTGCCGCGGGAGCACCTGCGATAGCGGCCTGGGACAGGTTCCCGTCTTCCAACACTTTTTTTGCAGACATCGCCGTATCGAGATAAGATTCAACTTTACAGCGAGGCATTTTTGCCAGGAATTGCGAACATTGTGCAATAGCCTGAGGGTGCGATAAAATCCGGCGGATCTTACCCACCTCCACTGGCTCTACTGCCATCAGGCAATGAACCACCTTAAGAATTTCTTCTCCAACAATATGCAGATCTCCGGTTCCAAGAATATCATAGGTATCATTTATAGAACCGGCTGTTGTATTCTCGATGGGCAAGAGGGCATAATCCACTTTTTCGTCCAATAGCGCCTGTGCAGCCTCCTGAAAAGTATCATATCCTATGGCATCCACAGTGTCGTACCGTTCACTAAAATGTTTGATCGCGGCCTGGTGGCTATAAGCACCATCCGTGCCCTGATAAGAAACCCGAATGGTCTCCCCATTTTTCTTTTCATTCTGGTGATCTACCAGTGAATGGGTTTGAAAGCGTACAGAGTTGGTAATAATCTCTCGAAACAAATGCTCAGCATAATATCGATCCAGTCCTACATCATGGGCCAAATCGCGGATACGGTTTAAAAGTTGCTCTTCCCGCTCAAGATCTCTGATCCCCTTCTCGTTCTTCAGCTTTAAAGAAGAAACTTCTTTTACCAGCTCTTGCCTGCTGGCCAATGCTTTTAAAATTGTGCGATCAATGGTGTCCAGTTTTTGCCGGATCGAATCCAACTCTTTCGTCATGTCTGTGTCTTTGCTTTAATTCGTTAGTCAAAGGTAGAAAAACAGAGGGAATTTAAGGGAAGAATTTTGTAAAACATAGAAAGATTCTGTTCCTCACTTATACCGTGAACGGGGGCAGTAGACTATAGCCCAGGGACGGTGGGCCCTGGGCTATAATAGTAAAGGAACTTTATTTTTGGTCAGCACTTAAAGCAAAATAAAAAAGCATGAATCGAAGTCTCCTGATAAAATCAATTGTTCTTGTCTCCGTATGCCTGGCAATAGGTTATATTTCCGGTATTACTACTTCACAAGCTATGGACGGATGGTATTCAACTCTGAATAAGCCCTCCTTCAATCCTCCAAGCAGCCTCTTCGCTCCTATGTGGGTTAGCCTGTACGTACTTATGGGAGTTGCCGCAGCTATTGTATGGGATGAAGGGCTTCATATTGTAGAAGTTAAATCTGCGTTATTTCTCTTTGGATTTCAACTGATCCTAAACATCTTATGGACTCAATTTTTCTTTGGAATGCAAAGCCCCATTCTTGCAATGGGTGACATTGTATTACTGTTTATCACTATCTGGCTGTGTGTAACACGTTTTTGGGATGTTCAACAAATAGCCGGCTTGCTGATGGTTCCCTACCTGCTTTGGGTTGGCTTTGCAGCTGTGCTTAATGGATATATTATCTATTTAAATTAACTCGAGTTACGATGGATGGTGGTCGTTGATCCGGAATTGAAGCAAAAAACCGGAGTATCAAGCTGTTGTTTTTTTATATCGATTAATGGCGGTAAATAGGAAAAGTGCTCCCATTCCCACTAAAGAATAAACCATCATCTGTATTTCCTGCCAGCCGGCTCCTTTAAGAAGTACCATCCGCATAATCTTAATAAAGTAGGCAATGGGGTTGGCCAATGTAAGTTGTTGTGCCCACACAGGCATACTTTCTATAGGAGTAAATAGCCCGCCCAGTAAAATAAAAATCACCATCACAAACCAAGCCAAAAACATGGCCTGCTGTTGGGTCTGGGTTGTGGTAGAAATAAACAAACCAAAAGATTGAATCACGATCAGGAAAATACCTGCCACTAACAAAATCAAAGCAAGGCTCCCTAAAAAAGGAATTTGGAAACCGTACCGGGCCAAAGCCAATCCAATTAACAGGTCCACCATACCTATTATCCAAAAGGGAAGCAGCTTTCCGATCATAAACTGGTATTTCTTGATGGGAGTGACGTTCAGCTGTTCAATTGTTCCGATTTCCTGCTCCCGCACAATGTTCATTCCAGACAAGAAAATCCCAATCATAGAAACAAGCACCACTAAAATACCAGGAACCATATAGGTAATATAATTGAGGTCTGGATTGTACCAATTCTGGGGAATAATCCGGATCGACTTTGCCTGACGAAAGCGGGGACCTTCTTTTTTCATCTGAACTTCAGCTAAATGATCTTGGTTCAGGTCTTTCAAAATTGACAGACTGTAGGATTGAATAAGTCCTGCCCTGCTTCCGTCTACTGCATCAATTAAGATTTGCAGCGGAGCCGAATGCCCGCTGTTCATACGTTTCCCAAAATCGTGAGGAATGTACACAATCATACTTACCCTGGATGCATCCATCGACTCCAGGGCCTGATCTATATCAAAAGTTTTCTCCTTCAGGTTAAAATAGCCCGAGGCCTGCATTTTGCCCGTTATTTGCCGAGACAAGGCTGACTGATCCATATCAACCAAAGTAAAATCCACTTCTTTTAATTCGTAAGTGGCCGCAAATGAGAGAACCAATAGCTGTACCACAGGCATCACAAAAAGGATTGGAAGCATGGCCTTATTGCGAAATATCTGGAGAAACTCTTTGCGAAGTATAAAACGTATGATTCTCATTGCAGCCTCACTTTAAATTTTTTCATACTTAAACCAATCAACACCAGAGTCATCAGCAGCAGGATGAGGCTTTCTTTCCAAATAAGCATAAAATCTGATCCTTTCAGCATAATGCTTCTCACAATAACCAAAAACCAACGTGCCGGGATTAAAGTGGAGATATATTGGAGAGGTACCGGCATACTGGATATTGGGAAAATAAAGCCGGATAGAAGCACCGTCGGCAACAGCAGACCTGCCAATGATATCATCATGGCCGTTTGCTGATTATTGGCCGATGCAGAAATAAATACCCCTAACGAAAGCGCTGTGAGTATAAACAATATAGATTCCGCAAAAAATAAGAGGTATGATCCCTGGAACGGTACCTTGAATATAAAATGGGCAAGGAGCAGAATAGCAATCACATTCACAACCGATAATACCAGGTAAGGCAGTACTTTACCGATGATAATATGGTAGGGTTTAAGCGGGGAAACCAGCAGAATTTCCATGTTTCCCATCTCTTTTTCTTTTGTGATAGAAATAGATGTCATCAGCGCAGATACCAACATCAGGATAACTGCGATGAGTCCTGGCACAAAAAGATTTACGCTTCGTAGTTCCGGGTTGTACATCATTCGCGTTTGTACCACTAAACCCGCCTGACGATTTCCTGCATTATCATTTATATCCAACACATAGTCCCTGATGATACTGGATGTATACAACTGGACCAATTTTGCCAGGTTGGGATCTGTAGCATCGGTAAGAATTTGTATATCGGCTTCAGCATTCCGTTCCAGCTTTTTCTGGAAGTTCGGTTCAAAAACCACTACTTCTTTCACTGAGCCTTTCCGAAACAGGCCTTCCACATCATCATGGTTTTCCAGGTATGCCGTCACCTCAAAAGATTCGGAGGACTTCAATTTTTGTATCATCTGTCTTGTTACATCATCTTTAGACAGATCCAGAATCCCTATCTCAACGCTGGTAACTTCATTGCGGATAGCAAATCCAAACAATACCAACATAATGATTGGCATCCCAAAAAGGACTACGAGTGTACGTTTGTCTCTATAAATCTGTTTAAACTCCTTCTCTACAAATCCTTTAAATGAACTCATGCATCTCCCCTCTTTCCCGATCGTGCCAGTTGTATAAACACTTCTTCAATTTTATCTGCCGAGAATGATTCTTTTAATCCTTCCGGGCTGTCAAGGGCTTCAATTTTGCCATCAACCATAATCGAAACCCGATCGCAATATTCTGCCTCATCCATGTAATGAGTAGTCACAAATACCGTAATTCCCTGATTGGCGGCTTCATATATTTTTTCCCAAAACTGTCTCCTGGTAACCGGATCTACTCCCCCGGTGGGTTCATCCAAAAAAACGATGTCCGGGTTGTGAAGAATAGAAATCGAAAAAGCCAGTTTTTGCTTCCAGCCCAGGGGGAGCCCACGGACCAGTTTATTACGTACTTTTTCGAGACCTGATGAAGTAATTACCTCGTTCTTCTCTTTCTGTAGCTTCTCATCAGGTAATCCATATATACCTCCATAAAACTGAATATTTTCCTCTACGGTCAGATCATCATAAAGCGAAAACTTCTGGCTCATATAGCCAATCCGTTTCTTTATTTCCTCAGCTTGGGTAAACACATCTTTCCCTGACACAGCCGCCCTTCCCGAAGACGGCAAAAGCAAACCCGTCAACATTTTCATTGCGGTGGTTTTACCTGCGCCATTGGCTCCCAGGAAACCAAAAATCTCTCCCTTATGTACATCAAAGGTAATACGATCGACAGCAGTAAAATCGCCAAACTTCTTTGTCAGCTCTGTGGTTTGAATAGCAAGTTCACTCATCTGTAGCCTCCTCTTTCTTCTTCATCAACTCCATAAAACTATCTTCAATATTTGCCTTTACCTTTTTGATCTGAACATTTTTTAGCCCACGATCAAAAAGATAGGTTTTGAGTGCAATCAGGTTCGGAGCACTTCCTTTTTCGGTATAATGAACGTATTCACCAAAAGGGTGAACCGAATCTGACTTCGCATAGTCTTTAAGAGCCCCAAGCAATTGATAGGTGTTATCTGCTTTAATTCCCAGAAGCGGCTTGGAAAATGCCTCCACTATACCTGCCGGGGTATCCACCTGTAGAATTTTACCTTCTTGTATAAGAGCTACACGGTCGCATAAATCAGCTTCATCCATATAGGGGGTGGAAACAACAATTGAAATGCCCAGTTCTTTAAGCCTTTTTAGCATCCCCCAAAATTCCTTTCTGGATACAGCATCTACTCCTGTGGTTGGTTCATCCAGCAGTAAGAGTTTAGGTTTATGAATCAAAGCACAACTTAAAGCCAGTTTTTGCTTCATTCCACCCGACAGGGCCCCAGCCAGGCGATCTTTAAAAGGTTCAAGCTGACTGTAAATGGGCTTAACCAACTCATAATTTTGCTTTAGCGTAGTACCAAACACCGAAGCAAAGAAGTTCATATTCTCTTCAACCGTTAGATCCTGGTATAGCGAAAACTTACCGGGCATATATCCCAATTGGGGCCGAATGTCCCGGTAATCATTTACAGGATCCATCCCCAGGACCGATGCTTCACCAGAGTCAGCAATCAGAAGGGTATTCAAAATCCTGAAAAGCGTTGTTTTACCAGCCCCATCCGGGCCAATGATTCCAAACAGCTCTCCTTTGCCTACATTAAAAGAAACCTTGTCCAAAGCCTGCACCGCTCCAAATCCCTTATTAATATTTGATATGGTTATGACTTGCTTCATTTAGTTTTCTGGCTGTGTACGTTTGGAGTGATGACCGCCCTTTGCCTGATATGCCTGCTCAATTTCATCGATAATATTTTGCACCTTTCTCTCTATTGCTTGATCCAAATGCTGAAGAAATTCCACCACAGATGAATGACCTGTGCCAGAATACGAACTGGATTGATTGCTTGTCATTTGCTCTGCCTATTGAATTTGCCCGGATGCCATAAAATTGATTTCGCCCGGCATGCCTATTTTCAATTTCCCTTCGGGATTAGACACCCGGACTTTAACTGCATATACCTGGGTTACTCTTTCTTCCTTGGTTTGTATCATTTGAGGAGTAAACTCCGCTTCAGAAGCAATCCAACTTACCGTGCCTTTTAAAGATTCATTTGCCACAGCGTCTTTGTCGATGAGTACTTCTACTTCTTCCCCCAGCGAAAGCTCGGCCAACTGTGCTCCGGAAATATATACCCTCAAAATCAATTCGTTTAATTGAGCAATCTGATACAGTGGCTTTCCTACAGAAACTAACTCATTAGGTTCAGCAAAAGAAGAAAGGACAATGCCATCTATGGGGTTTGTTATTGTAGCTCTTGAGATCTGCTCCTCAACCTGGTCAATACGGATTTTCATCGTTTCCAGCTCAGCATACACCGAACGTTTTTGTACTTCAACTGAATGAACCTGTTTTTGCAGAACCTTAACCTGCCCTTCCGCCTTATCCATTTGCTGTTGTGTAGCGGCTTTACCTTTCCTAAGTGCCTGTAGACGTTCCAGGTTTGTTTTCGCCGTTTCCAGCTGTTCTTTATATACCGCAGCCTGCGCATTGAGCTTGTCAATGTTGGTATGCACGGATTGTATAGCAGCCTCCAGCTCTTTCTTCTTTAAATTCAATTGCACCGTATCAATGATTCCTACTCTCTGACCCTGGCTTATGTGCTCTCCTTCTTCAACAATAAATTCCTTCAGTACACCAGATCCTTCGGCAGAAATAGTAACCTCTTCCGCTTCAAACTGCCCATAAGCGTCCGACTTTTCCCCGCCCGAGCATCCCACAAATACAACGAGCATGCATATGCCGGCCGCCAGTGCCTTTAAAGACGTGGGGCTCACCCTGTTTCTATTTTGTTGTAGTGATCTTTGCTTTATCATTTTGTTTGGATTGATCATTATATGAACTCTTTTATTTGTAGCTAAATGATGCTTCATCAGTATCTGCACCAAGTGTAGTCAGGTATTCAATTTGTGTTTGCACCAGCTTCAGTTTATTGGTAGAAAGGGATAATCGTGCCTGGTTAAATCGGTTTAACTCGGTAAGGTATTCTGTAGCTGTAATAGCTCCATTTTCCAGCTGACTGGCACTTTCTTTAACAATTTTATCCCGAAGCGCTATAATTTCTTTATCTCGCTTAATATTTTCTTTTATAGCATATATCCGCTCCTGAATGTTGTTCAAAGCAACATCCAACTGAACCGAAAATGCCCGTTTATGCTCGTCTACTTGCTGTTGCTGAATACGAATGCGCTGTTGTTCATCATCTGCATTCAAAAAATTCAGGAAATCCCACTTTACATTTAACCCAATCATATAATAATCGTGGAAATCATCATTCAGAAAATTCAGACCAGGCCGGCCGTACGATGCCTTGGCAAAAGCCGATATATTGGGACGTTTTTTCGTGGCTGCCAGTTCTTTCTGATGTCCCAAAACGTTCCGCTGAGTATCAAACACCTCCATTTCGGGACGGCGGGCATTAAACCGTTCCAACTTCTGTGGAATCTGAGGGAGTATGAGCGGTGTTCCTGTCTCTATTGTTTCTCCTATAATCTGACTCAGCATACTGTATCCAGCCCTGATATTCGACTGAATATCCGCTGAATCCTGACTTACCTTAATAAGCTCAGCCTCCAGGATGCGCTGCTGGCTGGGAAGCAATACTCCATTCTCCACCTTAACTCGGACGTTACCAAGCCGCTCCCGAACACTTTCTCCCACCAATTGTACATTCTCTGCCTGGCGTTTAGACAGCAGAATACCAAAATACAGCTGATCTATTTGAGAACGTATTTTATGCAATTCAACCTGTGCAGATTGTACCGCTTGCCTGCCTTTCATCTGCTCCAGTTTTTTGCGAATCCCTACTGTTCCACCACTGTATATATTTTGCCGGATGTTTAGAGAAGCCTCATATTGATCTTTACTTACAGCTGGAGGAGATCCGGCACCCGGAATCCCAAATTCCGTCACCTCCGATTGATAACTCGCCCGCCCATTCACTTCTACCCTTGGATAGTAAGCGGTATGGGCAATACGTGTACTTAATTCGGTTATCTGATGCTGCAATTCGATCACCTCTGCAAAAGGATAGTTTGCCCTTGCTTTGGAATAGCAATAATTAAGATAGAGAGAATCGGGTGAAGGTTGTTGCATCAGTAAACCTAACACAAAGGTGGTTAACATAGTCATGGTGCTTCAAATTTTATAGCGTTTAAAATGAAGTCGGCTAAAAAGTCCTTTCGCTCTTTTAAGAATTGCATATATCCCGCTTCATCCAGGTTAAATACCGTCTTAATCATCGTTTGAGCCAAAAAAGGAAACAGAATAAGACCGACTATACTAATGATGAATTGCCGTGGATCAATAGGGGTTATTTCACCCTTCACAGCATGAACCTGAATCTGTTTGATAAAACCTTGAGGAGGAGAAATCCCTTCTTCCTGTAGAAACTTTCTAAACTCGTCTGGGTGATTGTTCATTTCCATAACCACAAATTGTGGCAGGCTGGGATTGTCCTTTAAATAGCTGTAGTAGACTTCGATCATCTCCCGGACCTTTTCATCCAGGGGGTTTTCTGAACTCAGTACATTAAACAATGTTGGAAATATTTTTCCTATCTGTTTCTGTAAAACCTGGCGAAATAATTTTTCTTTACTTCTGAAATAATAGTGAAGCATTGATTTGTTGATCTCAGCCTCATCTGCTATTTCCTGCATGCGGGCACCTGCATACCCCTTTTCTTGAAATACCTTTGTAGCTGCCTCAAAAATTTGGTCTTCTGTTTCCTTCTGCCCGTTCGTCATTTCTACCGTTTGATTGATTCTGACACAAAGCTACAAATTTCAACCATACGATTCAACCATTTGGTTGAATCAAATAGTCAACACATTGTATGCCCTTTTAATTTCTATAGATTTAACCCATATTTGGGGTGCGAATTTATGGTTCTCTGGTGGGGGGCGTATTCAACACACCAGTATTCTCATACAGACGCAATTCCTCTTTAAGGGTCATTAAGGGTACTCCCTCCCGAAAGGATCCCTTACGGAAAACCCTCTTTTTCTGCAAGAAGCGGGCTTTTCAATAGCTCCAAAAAACCTCAGTAGTAAGTGAACAATTTCTTGATTGCGCGGCAAGTCGTCTCCACCAGGAAAGGATTTCCCCATAAGGGGTGCCTTCGACAAGGTGAGGTGGAGATGGAGGAGGTCGAGAAACAACCACGGGGCTTACCATCATCCGGGTTAAGACAGGCTGGAAATAAATTAACCGCCTTCAGTAGTGTCCGGTTAAGCAAATTATAAATTCTTGTAACTTATTGTTGTACAATGGAATAAGTGCTATTAAAATTTTTATCGACTTGAACTCGTAGCTTACCAGTGTCTACGCCGTTCAAAAATCTA